>NZ_JAJOYV010000002.1:0-353851 GCF_022565855.1 Nesterenkonia sp. AY15
ACACCACAGACCGGCTGATTCGAGGGAGGAGTCACAGCACATGCTTTCAAAGCATGTGAAACCCTCTACATCGGCGTCAGGTCAGGGATCCAGGGCCGTGCTGTACACACATTTGTTCCTATAACCCTTGACGCAGGTCAGCCTTGGAAGCCACTCAGCCCTTGAAGCTGGGCCACCGGGTGATTAGTCTCGCCGCAAGCCGATCAGCTCCGAGCGTCTCTCCCGGGATCGAGGTTCCGCCATGACCACTGTGGGACGAGGATGGTTGGCCAATGGCCTCGCCGGTGTCCGCATTCTGGGGCATCTGGTGACCGGGCCGCTGCTGCGCCAGCGCAGGATGGGCTGGGGTGCCGCCCGCGCCGAGGTCGAGGCCGACTGGCCCGGCAGTGAGCTGCTCCCGGATCCGGCATGGACCGCGACCCATGCCGTGACCATCGTCGCCTCCCCCGCGCAGATCTGGCCCTGGGTGGCGCAGCTCGGACAGGGCCGCGGCGGGTTTTACAGCTTCGAACGGCTGGAGAACCTCATCGGGTGTCAGATCCACAACGTCGACCAGGTACTTCCCGAGCACCAGGACATCGCGGCCGCCGGGGAGGTCCGGCTGGCACCGCAGGTGGCCATGCGAGTGGCACGAGTCGAACCTGTCGCTGACCTGGTCCTGGTCGCGGACTCCCGGATCGCCGGATCCTCCACCCCAGAGACCTCCGCGGCGGTGGCGGGAATCTGGTCCCTGCATCTGCGGCCGGACCCCGACGGCGGCACGCGTCTGATCGAGCGGCTCAGCTACGCCAGGGCACACTCCCTGCCGGAGCGGATCTTCGGCTCCCGTCACCTGATCGAACCCATCAGCTTCGTGATGAGCAAAGAGATGCTGCGCAACATCAAGGCTCTGGCAGAACATGGCAAGGTCGCCTCTGTCTCCAGGGAAGGTCACCTCGTGGAGCAGACATTGGCCTGATTCCAAGGGTTCCCCTGGCGTTTTCCCAGCCCTATCCTTGGATGAGATCCATTGGGAGATCCAGCCGAGAGAGCTTGTGATGGCAGAGACACCTTCGCCCGCGCCGACCCAGGACTCACCCACTTCCGCCAAGATGAGACCGGGGCAATGGGTTCTGCTCATCGTCGGCGCGCTCCTGCACGGCGCAGGCAGCACCCTGCTGCTTGCCGCGGCGGTGGCGAGTCTGGTCCCGGAACCGGGTGAATGGAAGTTCAGACCGTACTACCGGGTCGACTACATGACCGAATGGGATACGCAGCAGGCCGCGGAGTGGTGGGAACAGCTGCAGGACACGATCCCCACGCTGTTGATCATCGGCGCGGCGGCATTCGTGATCGGCGTCGTCGCCCTGCTCTTCGGCGCGGCCGGGCTCGGCCGCGACATCGACCCTCAGCGGATGACCGCCGCACGCGGGGACGCGGGCCCGATCGAGGGCGTCCCGGGCGGCGCCGGCCCAGCGCGGATGACTCCGGTCTATCCGGTCCGGCTCACCGGATACCTCGACGCACCCTCCCGCGGTCTGTGGCTGGTGAAGTGGCTGCTGGCGATCCCGCACTACCTCGTGCTGGCCCTGCTCTGGCTCACCGCCTTCGTGACCACCATCGCCGCGGGGGTGGTCATCCTCTTCACCGGGCGGTACCCCCGGGCGTGGTTCTGCTTCAACGTGGGCGTATTGCGCTGGTCCTGGCGCGTGGCGTTCTACGGCTACTCAGCACTGGCGACGGACCGCTACCCTCCGTTCACGCTGGCCCATGCGAACTACCCGGCGGATCTGAGCATCGCCTACCCGGAGCGGCTGACCAACGGGCTGGTGCTGGTGAAGTCCTGGTTGCTGGCGCTCCCGCACCTGCTGCTGATCGGGATCTTCACCAGTCCCTCGGGCACCGGCTGGCAGAGCAGCTGGGACGAGACCGGCAGCGCGACCGGCCAGACCACCGGCCCCGGCGGCGGCTTCTCGCTGCTGGGCCTGCTGCTGCTGATCACCGTCATCATCCTGCTCTTCACCGGGCGTTATCGCTCCGGCATCTTCGACTTCGTGATGGGGCTGAACCGGTGGGGCCATCGGGTCGCCGCCTATGTGCTGCTGATGCGTGATGAATACCCGCCGTTCCGGCTCGATCAGGGGCCGGTTGAACCCGAGCGGGATTCCGTCAGTGACACCGGCCCCGCCCCGGAACGCACCCGGACCGACCCGTCGACCTGGACCGACTGGGTCTAGGCGCGCTATGAAGACCTGGCGAAGCAGCTCGATCAGCTCCACCCTGGAATGCGCCCAGATGCCGGTGCCCACCCCTGAGCCCGATGAGGTGCTGCTGCGCGTAGAGGCCTGCGGAGTGTGCCGGACCGATCTGCACGTGATCGATCATGAGCTCCCGCCGCGCCGCGCCGATGTCGTGCCGGGGCATCAGATCATCGGGATCGTGGAGGCGCGCGGATCGGCGGTGCGGCGGATCGAGCTCGGTGATCGAGTCGGCGCCGCCTGGCTTCGCCGCACCTGCGGCATCTGCGCCTGGTGCAGGGCCGGCCGCGAGAACCTCTGTCCCGATTCGCTCTACACCGGGTGGGACGCCGACGGAGGCTTCGCCGAGTATGCGACCGTCCCGGCCAGTTTCGCCTACCCCCTGGACCCGAGGGTCGATCCAGTCCAGACCGCTCCGCTGCTCTGCGCCGGGATCATCGGCTACCGAGCCCTCACCCGCAGCATGCTTCCTCCTGGAGGCAGGCTCGGGATCTACGGCTTCGGCTCCAGCGGGCACCTGACCGCGCAGCTCGCAATGGCGGCCGGCGCACAGGTCTGCGTGATGACCCGCGGGGAGACGAACCGCAGGCTGGCCCGCCGCCTAGGGGTGGACTTCGTCAGCGATGCCTTCGGCGAACCGCCGGAACCCCTGGACGCCGCGATCATCTTCGCCCCGGCAGGGGATCTGGTGCCGGCCGCGTTGAAGGCGACGACGCGGGGCGGCACCGTCACCATCGCCGGCATCCACATGAGCGATCTCCCGCGGATGCCGTATCAGGAGCACCTCTTCTATGAACGGGATCTCCGCAGCGTCACGGCCAACACCCGTGCGGACGGCATCGAGTTCCTGCGTCTGGCCCAGCGACTCGGCATCCAGGCCGAGGTGACGCCCTACCCGTTCGATGAACTGCCCGTCGCGCTGGAGGACCTTCGCCGCAGTCGCGTCTCAGGGTCCCTGGTGCTCACCTTCTGACCAGGGACCCTTCAGACGCAGACCTTCAGTGCTTGCGCAGCTTGTGCGGCTTCTGCGTGGGAATCACCAGGACCGGGCAGACCGCCCGGTTCAGCACCGCCTGACTCACCGAACCCAGCAGCAGCCCGGCGAACCCGCCATGCCCTCGAGTGCCGATCACCAGCAGCGCCGCGGTGCGCGAGGCCTCGGAGAGCACCCCGGCGGGTGAGCCGTCGAAGAACTGCCAGCGCACCGGAACCCCGGTGGACTTCGCCGCCACCTCCTGGGTCATCGCCTCGAGGTGATCGGTGTAGCGCCGGCGCAGATTGGGCAGCTCGAGGTTGTGCTCCACGGTGTTGGGATACCAGTGCCCCTGAGCATTCAGCGGTGCCGCCGAGACCAGGGTGAGCGGACTGTTGACCAGCTCCGCGGCCTCAGCCGCCAGGTGCACGACGTCGGCGGCGCGGTCTCCGACGTCGACGCCGACCACGATCTCGGAGTCGAAGTTGAGCTCGTCGGTGACGTTCGCGAAGGACCGGCGGGTGTGTTCCCGGGCAGCCGATTCCTCCATCAGGGTCACCGGCTCCTCGTGGGCCGCCTCGGCGCCCGGGCGGTCCTGATGCGGGGCGAGCAGCTCCGTCTCAGAGTCGGACACCCACCGCTCCGGGACCACCAGGGTGGGGCAGTGCGCGTGTGCGGTCAGCTTCGCGGAGACGCTGCCGAGGAACCGTCCGGCGAACCGGTTGCGGCCACGTTTGCCGACGACGGCGATGCGGGCCTCGCTGCTCTCATCCACCAGAGTTGCTCCGGCGTCACCCTCAGCGGTGCGGGTGCTGACCTCGACTCCTGCCTCGGCCGCTCGGGCCGAGTACGTGTCGAGGAGGTCCTGCACCGTATTGGCGGCCTCGGAGCGGTACTGATCCAGCTGCCGCACGTAATAGTCGTCGGTCACGACTGGTCGAATGAATGTTCCGATAAGACGCAGCGGCCATTGGCGCTGCTTTGCGATCATCAGTCCCACTTTGAAGGCGCGCTCGCTGCCCGCCGACCCGTCAATACCGACCAGCACGCCTGGGACGCCGCTGCTGGTGGCTTCGTGTGCATGAGCCATGGCACAAGGTTACGTCGAATTTCGAAATTTTTGTAGGGATTGTTTTCACATTGAGATCATTTTTTTGGCGCATCCAATCACCGCGACCCATCCCCTCGGGTGGTCCGCGACACGCCGAACACCGGCAGGTGCCTGCTGTGAGTCGGACGAAACCTGTTGCATACACAGGCAAACACAGATAAAGTGTGTCTAAACCCACACAAAAGTGGTCTGGGTCACTGAAAAGGAGCTCAGCATGACGTTGCTCGCCCCCGAGCGGCACGAGCGGATTCTCGACCGATTGCGCCTCACCGGCACGATCACGGTCCAGGAGATCGCCCGCGACCTGAAAGTGACCAGAGAGACCGTCCGCCGCGACCTGGACCTGCTTGAGACCGCAGGCTCATTGCAGCGGGTCCACGGCGGCGCCGTCGTCAGCTCCGCACCCTCCCGGCGCGAGACCTCGCTGCGTCAGCGGCAGAGCGAGCACTCGCAGCAGAAGCGCGTGATCGCCCGTGAGGCGATGAGCTTCGTGCCCTCCTCCCCCGATGCCTCCGTGCTGCTCGACGCCGGAACCACCACTGAGGCGCTCGCCGAGCTGCTCGGCGCCGGCGAGGAGCAGCGCCACACCCGGTTCGTGACCACCAGCTCGGTCCCGATCGCGCAGAAGCTCGCCGAGGTCAGCTCCCTGGACGTGGAGGTGCTCGGCGGCAAGGTCCGCGGGATCACCGGCACCGTGGTGGGGGCGCAGGCCGTGGCCACCCTGTCTCGCCGCCAGGCCGATGTGGCGTTCATCGGCACCAATGGGGTGGATGCGGGCTTCGGTCTGTCCACCCCAGACACCGCTGAGGCCGCGGTGAAGTCGGGCCTGGTCCACGCCGCGCGCCAGGTGGTCCTGCTGGCAGATTCCAGCAAGCTCGGTCAACGCACCCTCGTACAGTTCGCAACCCTTGAGGAGATCGATGTGCTGATCACCGATGCCGCACCGCACCCTGAGCTGGCCCACGCGCTGGACGAGGCCGACGTCCGAGTGATCGTGGCGGTCGCCCCATGATCGTCACCTTCACTCCCAATCCGAGTCTGGACAAGACGCTCGAGCTCGACGCCCCGCTGCGCACCGGCGCGGTCCAGCGCGCGATCGGCCACACCGCCGAACCCGGCGGCAAGGGCGTCAACATCTCTCGGGCGCTCACCGCCGCCGGCACCCGGTCACTGGCGGTGCTTCCCGGTGACCCCGGGGATCCGGTGCTGCTCGCCCTGCAGGAGCTCGGCGTGGAGGCCCGGGCGCTGCCGCTGGGCGCACCGCTGCGCACCAACACCGCGATCACCGACCCACAGGGGGTCACCACCAAGATCAACGAACCGGGACCGGCGTTCGACGCCGCGCTCACCGGGGCCCTGCTGCAGCTGCTGCTTCAGGCCTCGGAGGGCGCCTCCTGGGTGGCGCTGGCCGGGTCGCTCCCGCCCGGAGTCCCGGTGGACTTCTACGCCCAGGCCATCACCGCGCTGCGGCGGACCTTCGGGGAACAGGCGCCGAAGATCGCGCTGGACACCTCAGGGGAGCCGATGGCCGCCGCTCTGCCCGCGGCGCCAGACCTGATCAAGCCCAATGCCGAGGAGCTGCTCGAGCTGCACGCCGCCTTCACCGGTTCGGCCGCCACCGATCCTGACACGGCTCAGCGTCTGGCCGATGAGCTCGAGACCGACCCCGCCCGTGCCGTGCAGCTCGCCACCGAGCTGCAGCACCACGGAGCACGCGCCGCACTGGTCACCCTGGGCGCCCATGGCGCAGTGTTCATCCCCAACCTGAAGACCGCGCCGAGCGACGGCGAGCCCGCCGCGCTGCGCGCCTGGGGCCCGGCGATCGTGCCGCGTTCCACCGTGGGAGCCGGTGATGCCTCGCTCGCGGGGTTCATCGCCGCAGCCCAGTCCGGCGCCTCGGAGACCGATTCACTCAAGCACGCCATGGCCATGGGACGAGCCGCGGCGGAACTGCCCGGCTCCATCATGCCGACGCCGCAGCACCTCAGCACCTCAGCACTCAGCACCGAAGCACTCAGCACCGAACACCTCACCCTCAATCCAAGCACGACCACTACCGTGAATGTGGAGACATCATGAATACGATCATCACGCCGGGGCTGGTGAGCCTCGACAAGCTCACCGCCGGCAACAAGCGCGAGGTTATCGATGCCCTCGCCGAACTCGTCGGCTCTGCCGGACGCAGTGTCGCCGCAGCTGAGCTCGCCGCCGACGTCTGGGCTCGCGAGGAGACCTCCGAGACCGGCATGCCTGGTGGCATCGCCATCCCGCACTGCCGCACCGGTGCCGTCACCGAGGCCACGCTGGCCTTCGCCCGCCTGGCCCAGCCGGTGGACTTCGGCTCCACCGACGGCCCGGCGGACCTGGTCTTCATGATCGCCGCCCCCGACGGCGCGGACCAGGCTCACCTGAAGATCCTCTCCGCGCTGGCGACCTCGCTGATCAACGACGAGTTCCTCGCGGATCTGCGCAGCGCCGAGACCGAGCAGCGCGTGGTCGACCTGGTCGCCGAGGCGGTCCAGCCGGCCCCGGTCACCGCCAACGCCGGCAGCCGCGGCTCCGGTGCACCCGCAGGGGACGGTGAAGGCACCAGCCAGACCGCGACGACGGTCGGTCGCCTCGTCGCCGTCACCGCATGCCCCACCGGCATCGCCCACACCTACATGGCAGCCGACTCGCTGAAGAAGGCCGCCAAGGAAGCAGGCGTGGAGATCCAGGTGGAGACCCAGGGCTCCTCCGGCGCGACCCCGCTGGGAGCCGAGACCATCGCCGCCGCGGACGCCGTCATCTTCGCCACCGACGTCGACGTCCGCGATCGGCACCGCTTCGCCGGCAAGCCGGTCATCACCTCGCGGGTCAAGCGCGGCATCGATGAGCCGGACAAGATGATCGCCGAGGCGCTGGCCGCGGCGAAGGACCCGGACGCGACCGTCGTCGCCTCCGGCGGGTCCGGAGACTCCGATGGCAGCACCGCTGCCAGTGGGGAGCGCGAAGGCTTCGGCCGCGCCACCCAGCGGGTCCTGATGACCGGCGTCAGCTACATGATCCCCTTCGTGGCCGCCGGCGGCCTGTTGATCGCGCTGGGGTTCCTGCTCGGCGGCTACAACATCACCGAGGTCGCCGAAGATGTGGCGCTGGGGAACTCCTTGTGGAACCTTCCCACCCCTGACCAGCTGCCCGAGGAGTTCCTCGGATTCGGCGCATTGGGCGGATACCTCGGCGCGGTGTTCTTCACCATCGGCGGGGCGGCCATGGGCTTCCTGGTTCCCGCACTGGCCGGCTACATCGCGTTCGGCATGGCCGATCGCCCCGGCATCGCCCCCGGCTTCACCGCCGGCGCGATCGCGCTGACCATGGACGCTGGATTCATCGGTGGCATCGTCGGCGGTGTCCTCGCCGGTGCGGTGGCCCTGTGGTTCCGCAGGCTCAGCGTGCCGCGCTGGCTGGCCGGCCTGATGCCCGTGGTGATCATTCCGCTGGTGGCCTCGCTGGTCGCCGGCGGCCTGATGCTGCTGGTGCTCGGCGGTCCCATCGCCGCACTGACCTCCGGCCTGGAGAACTGGCTCTCCGGGATGACCGGCTCCGCCGCCATCGTCCTGGGCATCGTGCTGGGTCTGATGATGTGCTTCGACCTCGGCGGACCGGTCAACAAGGTCGCCTACTCCTTCGCCGTGGCCGGCCTCTCGGCAGCAGTCGCCGAGGGCAACACCGGACCGCTGATGATCATGGCCACGGTCATGGCCGCCGGCATGGTCCCGCCGCTGGGCATGGCGTTCGCCACGTTCATCGACGCTCGCCTGTTCAGCGCCGCCGAGCGGGAGAACGGCAAGACCGCCGTGCTGCTCGGCGCGGCGTTCATCTCCGAGGGCGCCATCCCGTTCGCCGCGGCTGACCCGCTGCGGGTGCTGCCGGCCTCGATGGTCGGCGGCGCCGTGACCGGCGCGATGACCATGGCCTTCGGGGTCACCTCCTATGCGCCCCACGGCGGCATCTTCGTGCCGTTCGCCATCGAGAGCTTCTGGCTCTTCCTGCTCTCCGTGATGGTCGGCGCCGTCGTCACCGCGCTGACGGTGATCGCGCTGAAGCGCTGGGTGCGGAAGAGTGTAACCTCTGCTGCATGATTGAACGCACTGCGGTGATCGCCGCGGCGGCCGGGCTCCACGCCCGGCCTGCCGCGGCCTTCGCGTCTGCAGCTGCGGGACAGCCGGTCTCCGTGGAGATCGCGAAGGCCGCCGAGCCAGGGATGTCCGCACAGGCGGACAGCCTGCTGGGCGTGATGAGCCTCGATGTGGCACACGGGGATCAGGTGGTCCTGCGAGCCCACGGCGAGGGCGCGGAGCAGGCACTGGAGACGCTGGTGCAGCTGCTGGAGGAGGCAGACTGATCCGACCGGCAGGCTGACTCAGCCGGCGGTGAAGAAGTCCGTGAGCTCGGCGTCGCGGCCGTCGAGCTCGGCCCAGGGCTTGTGCACCTGGAACCGGGCGAGCCCGGCAGGCGGCCAGGAACCGGCCATCTGGATCACCGGGTCCTCCTGGGAGCGCGCCGAGGCCAGGTCCATGCTGAGCTCCTGGACTCCCGGCATGTGGGCGACCACCAGCAGCGTGCGCACCGTCTCGGGCACCTCGTTGATGATCGAGAGCATCGAGCGCGGCGCCGCGAGGTAGAGCCGCGAGTCCAGGTACGGCGTCGGAGCCTTCTCACCCAGCTCATGATTGACCCAGATGCAGGTCTGCCGGGTGCGCATCGAGTCCGAGCAGACCGTGTTGTCCGGCAGGTTCCCCGAACTCACCAGCCAGCGCCCGACGGCACGCGCCTGTTCCTGCCCGTGACGGGTCAGGGTGCGGCCGTGGTCGTCCCCTGAGAAGGAATGCCCGGATTCACCGTGGCGCAGGATCAGCAGTTCAGGCATCCAGGACTCAGATCGAGTATTCGGGGGCTGCCCAGACGGTGACCTCAGGGTGCTCGTAGAAGCGGTAGCCCTGTCCGCGGACCGTGCGCACCGTATTGGCAAGGCGCCCCAGCTTGGAGCGCAGCCGGCGGATGTGCACGTCGATGGTGCGCTCGTTGGGCATCTGGTCCGGGTCCACGTTGCGCCACAGGGTCTTGAGCAGCTCCTCGCGTCCCACGGTGCGAGATCCGTTGTCCACCAGGTAGTTCAGCAGCTCGAACTCCTTGAAGGTCAGATTCAGACCCTCGCCGTCGAGGCGGACCTCCCGACGGGACAGGTCGATCAGCACGCCGGAGCTGGTGGGCGCCGGCGGGGTGCTGATGGGGACCTCGACGCCGCGGTGGGTGACGGTGGGATCGCCCAGCGCCTGCCGCACGACCTCCAGATCGCTGCCCTCGTGGGCCGCCGACGCCAAGGCCATGGCGATGTGCACCTGCGCATCGGCGGCGATGTGCTCCACGTAGTCGCGCAGCTCGGTGGCGATCTTGTGCAGCGAGGTCCCGGCCGCACTGGCGGCATCCTCGTCGAGGCCGACGTAGACGACGAAGCCGCGGGTCACGATATCGGGCTGGACCATCTGCGGCCCTCCACCGTTCTGGGCGACCACCGGCACGGGTGCGGTGCGCGGATGCGCGCCGCTGGTTTCGTCGCTGGCGTTGGCAGCGCGGATTCGGCGGGCCATCTCGGCACGGCGAGCGGCGTTGCGCACCGAGACATGGACGTAGCCGGGATTCTGTGGCTGACTCAGGTGTGCGGACATTGGTGGCAACTCCCCCGCTGCAGGTGGACGGTGGTATCCATTACAGGGTGTCCGTCACATTTGGAATCCGCAAGTAACAAAAGGGGCGATCTTCCACATAATGAGATGGAGTGACCTTTTTGTGACCGGGATCACACTATTTCAACGGATGGGGGCGTTGACCGGCTTCGCCTCACATGCAACAGGCCTGCGGGCGGCGTCGCCAGCAGAGGGTGCTGGGCCTACTGAGCGAGGCCGTAGAGGCGGTCGCCGGCGTCGCCGAGACCGGGCACGATGTAGGACTTCTCGTTGAGCTTCTCGTCGATGGCGGCGAGGTAGAGCTCCACCTCGATGTCGCCCACCTTTTCGCGCAGCCGCTCGATCCCCTCGGGGGCCGCCAGCAGGCAGATGCAGGTGATCTTCGCGGCGTTGGCCTTCTTCAGGAAACGGATGGCCTCGGCGAGGGTGCCGCCGGTGGCGAGCATCGGGTCCAGCACGAAGACGTGGCGCCCGGTGAGGTCTTCCGGAAGCCGCTCGGCGTAGGTGATGATGTCCAGGGTCTCTTCGTTCCGGGCCATCCCGAGGAATCCGACCTCTGCGGTGGGGACCATGGCGGTCATCCCATCCAGCATCCCCAGTCCGGCGCGCAGGATCGGGACCACCAGGGGCTTGGGGTCCGCCAGCTGGGTGCCGGTCATCGTGGCCACCGGGGTCTGGATCTCCACCGACTCGGTGGCGATGGAACCACTGGCCTCATAGGAGAGCAGCATGACCAGCTCGCGAGTCAGTTCGCGGAACTGGTTCGAAGCGGTCTCCACCCGTCGCAGCTGGGTGAGTTTATGGGAGATCAGTGGGTGTTCCACAACCTGTACGCGCATAGTGTCAAAACTACCAGCACGCCCGCGGGAGCCGGCCGTCGGTGCCCGCAGCGGCAGCCACCCCTTCGGGGGTCAGCGTTCGAGCAGCCGCTGCAGTCTTCATGGTCGCCCTTATCATCGCCACGGGGCTCTGCATCCGCGTCTCTCGCGGCGGGAACCGCGCCGATCGATCTGACCGAGGTCCCGCGAGTCGAGCACCGCTGGCATCGGCCCCATAGGCTGGTGCTGTGACCGAGAACATCCCGCCCAAGCCACAAGCGGCCCCCGCTGAGTCCATTGATTCTTCAGCGTGGTCCCCACGGGCGCGGGCCGATCAGGAGAAGGCCATCGGGCGCTGTCTGGAGCTGGCTTCCGAGGCGACCTCATCCGCGGACGTGCCGGTGGGCGCCGTCGTCTTCTCCGCTGCCGGTGAGGTGCTCGGCGAGGGCTTCAACACCCGAGAGCGCGACGACGACCCGGCCGGTCATGCGGAGATCACCGCCCTGCGGGCCGCCGCGGCGAGTCTGGGGAGCTGGCGGCTGGACGGCTGCGTGCTCGCGGTGACCCTGGAGCCGTGCCCGATGTGCGCCGGAGCGGTCTATCAGTCTCGGATCGGGCACGTGATCTTCGGCGCCTGGGATGAGAAGGCCGGGGCTGCGGGATCGGTGTTCGACATTCTGCGCGAGCCCCGGCTGAACCACTGGGTGGAGGTCCATCCTGGGGTGCGCGCCGAGGAGTGCGCCGACCAGCTGCGCGCGTTCTTCGAGCAGTTCCGCAGATAGGCTTGCGGTCGTGTCCACACTTTCCTCACCACAGCTCTCCGCGCCCTCGCCCGAGCGGCTGGCCCATGCGCAGTCGCTCTTCGCAGTCACCCCCGACTTCCCCGAACCAGGCATCCTCTTCCAGGACATCTCCCCCGTGCTTGCGGATCCGGCCGCGCTGCGCACGGTGGCCGAGGGCCTGCTGGCCCCCTTCGCCGGGAGCTTCGACATGGTCGCCGGGATCGAGGCCCGCGGGTTCACCCTGGCAGGGATGATCGCCGCGCTGACCGGCACCGGATTCATGCCCATCCGCAAGGCAGGGAAGCTGCCGGCACCTGCCGGGCGGGTGGAGTACACGCTGGAGTACGGCACCGCGGTGATCGAGGCTCCCGATGTGCTCAAGCCCGAGCACCGGGTGCTGATCGTCGATGACGTGCTGGCCACCGGCGGCACCCTGGCAGCGACCCGGGAGCTTATCGGCCAGCTTGACTGTCAGGTGGCCGGCGCCGCAGTCGTCTTGGAGATCGGAGGGCTTGGCGGACGCCTGCTCTGCGGCGAGGTGCACGCCCTGTTCCAGGGCTGAGCTGACCTGTTGAGACCGTGCTCGCCGTGGGTGCTTTTGGGTGAGCGCGAGATGTTTGCGTATACTCAACGGGCCTGGTGACGTGTCCGAGCGGCCGAAGGTGCAGCACTCGAAATGCTGTGTGCGGTTACCCCGCACCGTGGGTTCAAATCCCACCGTCACCGCCAACCGAGAGCCCCGCTGATCTGCAGTCATGCAGCCGGCGGGGTTTTCTGCACCCCCAGCGCCCTCAAGGTGCTTCTGCGGCCTGGCGGCACCGCCGAAGCGCCGGTAGAACGGGTAGAGGCCGGCAGGACGTGGTCTTCGATTCTGTGGCCGCGATACGTATCCTGGAAGTTATGCCTCGGCGAGTGGATGACTATCGGGGACTCACGCAGAAGAGTCGACTGCGACTGCTCCATGCGGTCCAGCGGGTCCCCGGCCGCAGGCTGCAGGAGCTCGCTGAGGAAGCCTGCGTCCCAGTCAGCACTGCACGAGACCATCTGCGCGTGCTCGAGGACGAGGGACTGATCGCGAGCGCCCCCGTGGACACCGGCCGTCGAGGCCGCCCGCCGCACGGGTACTCCCCCGTCCAGCGGATCGAACACAGCCAGGCGGCCGAACGACGAGCAGCTGCAGCCAGAGCGCGGGGCGACCTGCTTCGCGACCTCGCCCCTGAACTCGACCACAGCGACTCACTCGGGACGAAAGCGGTGCACCAGCTCGATGCCCTGTACGAGCATCTGGAGGATGCCGGCATGGAGCCTGAGCTTGACGAACAGGAACTCACAGTCGGGCTGCTGCCCTGCCTCTATGAGGAGATGATCGACGAAGAGCGGCCGCTCGTCTGCTCTGTGCACGCGAAGCTCGTCCGGGACCAGCTCGCGCAGGTCTCCGGCCCACTGGAGCTGCGCCGTCTGCATCCCTTCCTCAGTCCGAAACGGTGTGTGATCGTGCTTGCTCTCAAAGGGGAAGCGGCCCGCTCCACTCAGCCCGGCGGTCTTGACGGCGACTGCGACGATGCAGCACTCGAGCAGGGCGCGGTGCGGGCAAAGCGCACACTGGATCATTCGGCCGATGAGAGCCTTGGAGATCCAGCGTGCTGTGACCACACCCCACCCGCCTCCGGGGGAGGCTATGCGGGCTGCTGTGCCCAGAGGTCCGGGCCGAACACCTCGTAGTGGATGTTCTCGCTCGGCACGCCCTGGTCGATCAGCGAGCGCCGCGCGCTCTGCATGAAGGGCAGCGGTCCACACATGAACACCTGCGCCTCCTCGGGAAGCTCCACGTCGGAGAGGTTCATGAATCCCGACTTTGCCGGATGCAGGGTCGGCGCGATCTCCGCGTCCTTCTCGTACCAGTTCTGGGCACGAGCATCCGGCATCGCAAGCACCTGCCGACGGAGTCCGTCGTAGAGCGCGTGGTGCGCATGCGACTTGTCGGCGTGGAAGAGCCGGACCGTGCGCTCCGGCTGCCGACGCGAGAGGTCTTCCATGATGGCCGCCACCGGGGTGATGCCGATTCCCGCAGAGACCAGCACCAGCGGAACATCGGTCTCATCGAGCACCACGTCGCCCGCGGGCTGTGACACATCGAGGATCGTGCCCGGCTGGGCGTTCTCGTACAGCCAGCCCGAGACCTGCCCGTCGGGCATCCCGTCGACGCCACGGACCCGCTTGATCGTCACGCGCAGGGAATCGCCGCGCGGACCCGATGAGATCGTGTACTGCCGCGGCTGACGCAGCCCGTCCGGAAGATCCACAGCGATCGCGACATACTGTCCCGTCCGATGCGCTGGCACCTGGCCGTCCACCGGGGCAAGCAGCAGAGAGAACACCTCTCCGGACTCCTCGAAACGCTCCACGACCCGATATCTGCCCCATGGGTGATCAGGATCTGTGCCGCCCTCGGCGTAGAGCTTGCCCTCTTCAGCGATCAGGGCCGTAGCGAAGAGCCAATAGACCTCGTCCCATGCGGACGCAACCTCGGGGGTGATCGCGTCACCGAGCACCTTCTTCACCGCAGCGAGCAGGTACCGGCCGACGACCAGATACTCGGACGCCTGGATGCCGAGTGAGACATGCTTATGGGCGATGCGCCGCATCACCGGCGTGAAGTCCGGCGCGTCGGGGTCGATCAGATGCACCGCGAACGCCACGACCGACGCCGCGAGCGCCTTCGGCTGCTCACCGATCGCCTGGTTCGCCCGGTTGAACACGTTGAACAGCTCGGGGTGGGCCTCGAACATGTCCGCGTAGAAGAGCGTGCTGATGGCTTCGGCATGCTCGGCGACGACGCCCGCAGTCTGCTCGACGACGTCGGTGGACTCTGGAGACAGTCTCATCGGGTGGCCTCTCTCTGGTTCTTCGCCACCAGGAACCGGGTGGACTCTTCGATGGTCTCGCACTGCCTCCTCGTGGCGTAGGCGGTTTCACCGCGTTTATTCATCGGCCTTGCCTGCAGGCGCGTCTCGGCATCTATCACCCCACGGGCACCTACTGTGGTGCGGGAGCCGCGCTCTCCGCACGGGTCTCTCGCCCGCACCAGATGAGGTTCAATCGATGTCGCAGCGCTTCCCGGGGCAATACCCCCTGCCCAGCAACCCTCCTGGCGTGGGTGCAGAGAAGCTCACGGCCTGGCAGAAGTTCCAGCGCTGGCCGATCATCCTCCGCATTGCGACCATCGGCTGTGGCGGATTCATCGCGCTGTTCGTTCTGCTGATGATCATCGGCCTCGTCGCATTCATGGTGAACCCCAACGAGGTTGAAGAACGCGCCGCCGCGACGGAGGAGCAGGAGCTCGTCGTCGAGGAGTCTGAGGACCCTGCGGAACCTGAGGAGACCGACGAGCCTTCGGAGGAGCCCTCCAAGTCCGAGACGCCCTCGACATCTCCGACTCCGACCCCAAGTCCGACGCCGACTCCTTCGCCTTCCCCCACTCCGACGCCCACCCCCACCGCTGATCCGAACGAGCACACCGCCGTCGTCGTGCGCATCATCGACGGAGACACCGTGGAGCTGGACTCCGGGGACACTGTCAGGGTGAGCGGGATTGACACTCCTGAACGTGGCGAGTGCCATTTCGACACCGCATCCACCCGGATGAGCGAGCTGGTGCTGGGCAGGACCGTCACACTGACCCGCGATGGTGAGGACACCGATCGCTATGACCGAATCCTGCGCTACGTGGACGTCGGAGGGACCGACGCGGGCAAGACCCTGATCGAGGAGGGCCTCGCGGTCGCCCGGTATGACTCCCGGGACGGCTATGGCTTCCACACCCGGGAACCGGGTTACATCGCGGCCGACGACGGCGCCCCGCTGCAGACCTGCGCCCCCGAGCCCGCCCCGGTTCCACCGTCCGGCCAGCAGGGCGGAAACTGCGATCCCAACTACACGCCCTGCATCCCGGTCTACCCGCCGGACATCAACTGTGGCGATCTGGACTTCCCGGTCCGAGTCATCGGTGCCGACCCGCATGGTCTGGACGGCGATGGCGACGGTTATGGATGCGAGGCCAACGGCTGAGGCGCTATCGTGCTGTCATGGCGAAAAGCTCCAGGTCCAGCGAGTATGAACGCGTGGAACACTTCACCGCTGATCCATCCACCGTCGAGTGGGCCTCCAGCGGCAAGTTCTGGACCAGCTGGCAGAGTGCGGTCGCGATCATGGGCATCCCGCTCATCGCCTGGATGTACCTCGCGCCGTCTGACCTCCAGCTGGGCCCCGGCTGGTATCTGGTCTCTTGGCTTGCGATCTTCGTGGTCGCCACCGCGGCAGGCCGCATCCGCCGCCGCTTCTGAAACATCATGAAGCCTGAGGGAAGTCAGACCCTGGGAACTTCCAAGACCTGAACGTCAGCCTCGACGCATCGGCACGTGGGGAATCCCGTCTTCCAGGAACTGCTCCCCGGACCGGACGAAGCCGAAGGCCTCATACCAGCCCTGCAGCGGCGCCTGGGCGTCGAGCACGACCTGCGATTCAGCTGACTGCCCGGCGCAGAACTCCAGCGCGCGCTTCATCAGCCCACGGGCCACTCCGGTCCCGCGCGCGTCAGGGGCCGCCACCACACGCCCGATCCGGAAGCCCGCCGACTCGTGGAGGATCCGCAGCGTGGCGGTGGGCGCGGCGTCGTCTCCGGACTCCTCGCCCGAGGTGCCGTTGACCGCCCAGAACATCACCGCACCGGGCTCCAGGTCTCGACCGTCGAGCTCCGGGTACGGGCACTGCTGCTCGACCACGAAGGCATCGGTGCGCAGCTTCAGGATGAGGTAGAGCGAGACGGGATCCATCTGGGCCACGGGGGCAGCGTGAAACTGAGCAGGCATGGGCTCCATCCTAGGCTTGCCGGTAGTCTCAGACCCATGAGCATCACTGCCCTGGCCATCGGCAAGAAGCATGAGAAGTGGGCCGCGGAGGGGATCGAGCGCTACACCAGGCGGCTCCGCAAGCCGTATGACCTGGACTGGAAGCTGCTTCCGCATTCCTCCCGCGAGCATGATGCAGCCCGCCAGGAGGAGTCCGAACGGATCCTCGCCGCGCTGAAGACCAAGGATCACGTCATCCTGCTCGATGAGCGCGGCAAGAACATCAGCTCGACGGGCCTGGCCGAGCATCTCCAGGCCAGCTTCGACAATGGGCAGCACGTCGTGGTGATCATCGGCGGGGCCTATGGTGTCACCGATGAGCTGCAGCACCGCGCCGACTTCGTCTGGTCGCTCTCCAAGCTCGTCTTCCCGCACCAGCTGGTCCGGATGCTGCTCGCCGAGCAGGTCTACCGCGCCCAGGAGATCTCCGGAGGGCGGGCGTATCACCATGTCTGAGCGGTCTGCACCCGCCGCGGAGCCTTACCCCGAACCCACGGCGGCCGCAGCCTCGGAGACCACCCGACCCGTTGTCGGCATCCTCGGGGCCGGCCGAGCCGGCACCGCCTTCGCCCGGGCCCTGCTGCGCGCCGGGGTCGCTGTGGACATCGCCTCCACCCGCCCGCCCCGAGCGCTGCAGCATCACCTCAAGATCTACGCCCCCGGTGCAGTCCCGGTGGTAGGTGCGGACATCGCCGCGCGTGCCCGGGATTCCAGCGGGATCGTCATCCTCGCGGTCCCGCAGGAGGAGCTCGATGAGGTGGACCCGGACTGGGTGGTCGGCACCGTGCTGATCGACGCGACCAACACCTGGCAGGACGAGCTGCTCCCGGGCTGGCTGCAGGCCGCGGTGGATGAACAGCTGCCGACCTCCATGGCACTGGCCGGACGGTTCGGCTCCGCGCGGGTGATCAAGGCGCTGAACCACATCGCCCACGCCGATATCGACGACGCCGCCCGGCCCGCCGCCGAGCTGTCCCAGCGCCGAGCGCTCGCCGTCGCCGGAGATGACGACGCCGCCCGCGGACTGGTCATGGGACTGCTGGACCGCATCGGTTTCGATCCGGTCTCCCTCGGCGCGCTGGCCGCGGGACGGATCATGGAGCCCGACGGGCCTCTGTTCAACCGCCCGCTGCGCCGCGAGGACATCCTGCGCTTCGCCCGCTGAGCCGCTGGCCGTGGCGATGAAGATCACCCGGTGCGGCGGGTGAAGACCAGGTGCATGTAGTCGATCAGATCCGCCTCGAGGAACTGCCGCAGCGTGGCCACCCCGCCGCCGATCCGCACGTCAAGGCCTCCGGCGAGATCGCGCGCGTGATCCAGTGCGGAGACCGGGTCGGTATCCAAGAAATGGAAGGTCGTGCCGCCTGCCATCTCGAGCATCGGCCGCGGGTGGTGGGTCAGCACCACCACGGGGGTGTGGAAGACCGGGTCATCGCCCCACCAGCCCTTCCATTCCTCATCCGCCCATGGGCCGCGCTGCGGGCCGAACTTGTGTCGTCCCATGATCTCCACGCCGATGCTTCGCCCCCACCGGCTCGCGAACGCCTCATCGACACCGCGGGACCCCTCGGTCTTGCCATGTAAGCCCATCTCGCGGAAGGTGCGGGTTTCGAACGCCCACTCCATCAACCGCGGCGTCTGACGGATCGTCGGCGTTTCGCGTCAGGATGACGACTCCGGCGAGCGCGCATTCCACCTCATCCCGCCCGATTCATGAGGGGTGAGATGCGTCTATGGATGTCCGTGGCGGCCTCTAGAGTAAGACCATGACCGCCCTGGAACCTTTCACCGAGCCGACCCGGCGCTGGTTCCAAGCATCCTTCGGTGCACCCACCGCCGCGCAGGCTGGCGCCTGGGCTGCCGTGGCGCAGGGCAAGAACGCGCTTGTGGTCGCGCCCACCGGCTCGGGCAAGACGCTCTCGGCCTTCCTCTGGTCGATCGACCAGCTCTTCGCCGCACCCACCGCGGGCACCTCGGTGCTCTACATCTCGCCTCTGAAGGCGCTCGGCGTGGACATCGAACGCAACCTGCGCAGCCCGCTGGTCGGGATCGCGCACACCGCCCGCCGCCTCGCCGCCGAGGGCGCCGCGGACGAGCCGCCGGAGATCACCGTCGGGGTGCGCACCGGCGACTCCACGCCCAAGGAGCGTCGGGACCTGGTTCGGAAGCCCCCGCAGATCCTGATCACCACCCCAGAATCGCTCTACCTGATGCTCACCTCCCAGGCCCGGAGCACGCTGACCGGGATCAAGACCGTGATCATCGATGAGGTCCACGCCCTGGCCGGCACCAAGCGCGGCGCCCATCTGGCGGTCTCGCTGGAGCGGCTGAACAACCTGCTGGCAGCCCCGGCCCAGCGGATCGGGCTCTCCGCCACGGTGGAACCCCGCGAGGAGGTGGCCCGCTTCCTGGGCGGCTCGGCGACGGTGGAGATCGTCGCACCGAAGTCGGAGAAGAAATGGGACATCACCGTCTCGGTCCCGGTGGAGGACCTGGCCTCCCCCAGCACCGCCCCGCCCGAGAGCGCGACCCCGTTCGCCGCCGCCTCGAACGGCAGCGGAGACCCCGACGCCGCGGCCGGCATCCCTGCGCGCACTCCTGCAATCGACTTCCCGCCCGACGACGCGCTGCTCAGCGACCAGCCGCTGCAGCCCAGCATCTGGCCGCACGTGGAGCACCGGGTCGTGGATCTGGTCACCGAGAACCGCTCCACCATCGTGTTCGTGAACTCTCGTCGGCTCGCGGAGAAGCTCACCGGGCGGATCAACGAGATCTGGTCCGAACGCCAGGCGCCCACCGCTCAGAACACCGACGACGCCGCCGCATCCGCCCCCGGGGATGACGGGGACGCGGGCGAGCCCGCACCGCTGGCCCGTTCACACCACGGCTCGGTCTCGAAGGAACAGCGCAAGCTCACCGAAGAGGCGCTGAAATCAGGCCAGCTGCGCTGTGTGGTCGCCACCTCCTCCCTCGAGCTCGGCATCGACATGGGCGCCGTGGACCTGGTCGTCCAGGTGGAGGCCCCCTTCGCGGTCTCCGCCGGGCTCCAGCGCATCGGCCGGGCCGGGCACCAGGTGGGTGAGGTCTCGGTCGGCTGGTTCTTCCCCAAGCACCGCGGGGACCTGGTGAGCACCGCCGTGATCGTCGAGCGGATGCTCGCCGGGCAGATCGAGGCCCTGCACATCCCGCGCAACCCGCTGGACATCCTTGCCCAGCAGACGGTGGCCGCCGCCGCGATGGACCCGCTGGATGTGGAGTCCTGGTTCGAGACGCTGCGCCGCAGCGCCCCCTTCGCCACGCTGCCGCGCTCGGCCTATGAGGCCACCCTGGACCTGCTCGCCGGCAAATACCCCTCCGACCGGTTCGCCGAGCTGCGCCCCCGAGTGATCTGGGACCGCGACGCGGGCACGATCAGCGGGCGCCCCGGCGCACAGCGGATCGCGGTCACCTCCGGCGGCACCATTCCCGACCGCGGGCTCTTCGGGGTCTACCTCGCCGGCGGAGAAGACTCCGGATCGGCCCGCTCCGGCGGCCGCCGGGTCGGTGAGCTCGATGAAGAGATGGTCTACGAGTCCCGGGTCGGCGACGTCTTCGCGCTGGGCGCCACCAGCTGGCGGATCCAGGAGATCACCTTCGACCGGGTGCTCGTCGTCCCGGCCTTCGGGCAGCCCGCCTCGCTGCCCTTCTGGCGCGGCGACGGCTTCGGCCGTCCCGCCGAGCTCGGCCGCGCGCTGGGCCGGTTCACCCGGGAGGTCCACGCCGGCGCCGCAGAGCCCACCGCCGAGCGGCTCACCGCGCTGGGCATGGACACCTGGGCGCAGCAGAACCTGCTGCGCTACTTCACCGAACAGCAGGAGGCCGCCGGGGTGCTCCCCAGCGACACCACCCTGGTGGTG
This sequence comes from Nesterenkonia sp. AY15, assembly GCF_022565855.1. NCBI lineage: Bacteria > Bacillati > Actinomycetota > Actinomycetes > Micrococcales > Micrococcaceae > Nesterenkonia > Nesterenkonia sp. AY15. Next base: position 20,451 of record NZ_JAJOYV010000002.1, read on the forward strand.
GAACAGACCAAGGACGAGCTCGGTGACTGGCGGATCGTGCTGCTCTCGCCCTACGGACTGCAGGTCCACGCCCCCTGGGCGCTGGCGGTCGGTGAACGCCTGCACGACCGGTTCGGCCTGGACGGCTCGGCCATGGCCAGCGACGACGGGATCGTGCTGCGCGTCCCGATGATGGACGAAGACCCGCCCGGCGCGGAGCTCTTCGTCTTCGACCCCGACGAGCTTGAGGATCTGGTCACCGGCCAGGTCAGCTCCTCTGCGCTGTTCGCCGGCCGGTTCCGCGAGGCAGCCGCCCGGGCCCTGCTGCTGCCCAAGCAGAACCCCGGACAGCGCACTCCGCTGTGGCAGCAGCGCCAACGATCCTCCCAGCTGCTGGAGGTCGCCTCGGGCTACCCTGACTTCCCGGTGATCATGGAGGCCATGCGGGAGGTCCTGCAGGACGTCTACGACATGCCGGCCCTGCTGGAGCTGCTGCGCAGCATCACCCAGCGCAGGCTCAAGATCGTGGAGACGACCACCTCGAAGCCCTCCCCCTTCGCCCAGTCCATCCTCTTCGGCTACATCGCGCAGTTCCTCTACGAGGGGGACTCCCCGCTGGCCGAACGCCGGGCCGCCGCGCTCTCGGTGGACCCGGCCCTGCTGGGTGAGCTGCTGGGCCGGGTGGAGCTGCGTGAGTTCCTCGACGCCGCGATCATCGCCGACTCCGAGGCCTACGCCCAGCGGCTGCTCCCCTCCCGGCACCTGCGCGGCGAAGAGGGCGTCGCGGACCTGCTGCGCCTGCTCGGCCCGCTGACCGAAGAGCAGCTCGCCGCCCGGCTCGAAGACGGTGAGCCCGCGAAGCACCATGCCGAGGCCCTGGTCTCGAATCAGCGCGCCTTCCGGGTGATGTGGCGCACCGGCACCTCTCCAGAGTCCGGCGCCGACGGCGAGCAGGATCAGGTTGAGGAGCGCTACGCCGCGATCGAGGACGCCTCACGGCTGCGCGACGGTCTGGGCACGCCCATCCCGGTCGGCATCCCCTACGCCTTCCTGGACCCGGTCGAGGATCCGCTCGGCGATCTCGTCGGGCGCTATGCCCGCACCCACGGACCCTTCCTGGTGGAGGAGGCGGCGGCCGAGCTGGGACTCAGCCGCGCCGTCGTCGTGGACACGCTGACCCGGCTGGTGCGCGAGCACCGGGTGGTGGAGGGACTGTTCCGACCCGACCGGGTGATCCCCGCCGATGCCCGGCCCGGCACGGTGGAGTACTGCGATGCCGAGATGCTGCGCAGGATCCGACGCCGCTCCCTGGCCGCCCTGCGCGCCCAGGTGGAGCCGGTGCCCACCCCCGCCTACGCCCAGTTCCTGCTCGAATGGCAGGGCATCACCGCGGCCCGCGGGAAAGGCTCCTCCTCCTCGGGGGTCTCCGCCGTGGCGGAATCGCTGGCCCAGCTCTCCGGTGCAGCCGCGCCGGCCAGCGCCTGGGAGTCCTATATCCTCCCGGCGCGGATCCCCGACTACCGGCCGGGGATGCTCGACGAGCTGCTCTCCGCCGGGGAGTTCCTCGCCGTGGGCAAGGGGGCGCTGAGCGGGCATGACGGCTGGCTGGCCTTCTACCCGCGGGAGGACGCCGAGACGCTGCTGAACCAGCCGGGCAGCACCGGGCTGGGCAGCAACGGAGAAGACTTCACCCCCACCGCGCTGCAGGAGTCGATCCTCGAGATCCTGGCCCGCGGCGGCGCCTGGTTCATCGAGGCGCTGCACGACCAGCTCGACCCCGACCTCACAGGCTCCCGGGAGAGCACCAAGAACGCGCTCTGGGAGCTGTTCTGGGCGGGACGGGTCGCCCCCGACAGCTTCGCCGCGCTGCGCAGATTCATGTCCACCGGGACCACCGCGCACAAGAAGCAGCCCACACCGGCGCGACCGAGGCACACCTCACGGCGGATGGCGCTGCGCCGGGCCACCGAATCACACCGCACCCGGATCGCCGGGAACGCCGCCTCCGGACCCACCGGCGGCGGCGCGGGCGGCCGCTGGCAGCTCGTCCCGAACGGTTCGGTGGATGCCACCGTCGCCGCGCACACCCGCGCCGAGATCCTGCTGGACCGCTACGGGGTGGTCACCCGCGGCTCGGTGATGTCCGAGCAGCAGTCAGGTCTGGGCGCCTCCGCAAAGGGCGGCTTCGCGGCGGTCTACAAGGTGCTCTCCGCGGCCGAGGACTCCGGGCAGATCCGGCGCGGATACTTCATCGAACAGCTCGGCGCCGCCCAGTTCACCTCCTCGGCGACGATCGATCAGCTGCGCTGGATCTCCGAACGCCTCGAGGACGCCGCCGAACAGGCCGGCGCCGAATCAGGCACCGGGACGCCCAGGACGGGAGCCTCCGGCTCGAGCACATCGGGCGGCGGGAAGAAGCAGGATGCTGCGGTGGTGCTCGCCGCCACCGACCCGGCGAATCCCTACGGGGCGGCCCTGGACTGGCCGGAGCTGGAGAGCTCCACGCACCGACCTGGACGCAAGGCCGGCGCCGTCGTGGTGATCTACCGCGGGCGGCTGGTGCTCTACATGGAGCGCGGAGGCCGCACCCTGCTGCTCTTCACCGAGGACGAATCCACCATGGACCTGATCTCCCGGGCGCTGGTGCCGGCCCTGCGCGCGGCCAAGACCGGACGGATCGCGGTGGAACGGGTCAACGGAGACCGGATCCTGACCCACCCGCTGGGACAGCTGCTGCGCGACGCCGGCTTCAACTCCTCGCCCTCCGGGCTGAGATTCGCGCCATGATCGCCGCATCGGATCACTGCCATGACGCCTCACCCGCGCAGCGCGCAGTCATAGAGAACACAGGATTTCCGGCTAGGGTGAAGTCATGACTCTTTGCATTCCGTTTCTGATGTTCCAGGGTCAGGCCCAAGAAGCGATCGACCACTACCTCGACGTCTTCCCTGACGCTGAGCTGCTGGAGATCGTGCACCACCCCGCGGGCACCGAGATCTACGACCCCACCCCGCGGCCCTCCGCTGAGCCCGTGGACCCTGCCGACACCGAAGTCCCAGAGGACTCCGACGGCGGGAAAGGTTCGGACGCCGTGAAGGAGACCGAGCCGACCCAGCCTGAGTCCACCGAGGCTGAGCAGACCGAGGCTGAGTCGACCGACACGACGCTGATCACGGTCAAGCATGCCCAGGACGCCTCTGATCACGAAGAGGTCATCACCGTTCCAGTCCCGCTGGTCGCCACCGCGCAGCTGAGGATCGGCGGGCAGGTGCTGATGATCCAGGACAGCCTGATGAAGCATCAGTTCAGCTTCACCCCCTCGATCTCCGTGGCCGTGGTCGTGGACTCCGCGGCGGAGTTCCATCAGATCGTGGACAGCCTGGCCCCGGGCGGAGAGTTCCTCATGGAGCCCGACGACTACGACTTCGCCACGAACTTCGCCTGGATCAAGGACCGCTTCGGCATGTCCTGGCAGGTCAACCAGCCCCTGGGGCAGCCCGAGCCCACCGCCCGCGCCGAGGCGCCGGTCTGGGGCTGAGCCGCCCCGGCTCGCTGACCTGCCCAGAAACTGACCTGTGACGCAGAAGTCTCCTCTCCCCGTGCGCAACGGCGTCAATGCCACGCGCCTGCGGGTCCCGCTGAACGGGCCCTGGCACACCGTCCATGACTACGTGCTGGAGACCTTCGGACACATCGACCATGGCGGGATCACCCGGCGCTTCGATGACGGCGACGTCGTCGACGTCCACGGGGCGCCGCTGAGCACGTCCACCCCGCTGGGCGACCTCGAGTTCCTCTGGTACTACCGCTCGGTCAGCCAGGAGATCCCGCTGCCGGTGACCGAGGAGCTCATCCATGAGGATGAACACCTGGTGGTGGTGGACAAGCCACACTTCCTGCCCACCACCCCGGCAGGCCGCTATGTCCAGGAATCGCTGCTGGTACGGCTGCGGAACACGCTCAACCTCCCGGACCTGGTGCCGATCCATCGGCTGGACCGGGGCACGGCCGGCGTCGTGCTGTTCTCCAAACAGCCCGACACCCGGGGGGCGTATCAGCTGCTCTTCGAGAACCGCGTGGTGGAGAAGTCCTACGAATGCGTCAGCGCCACCCCGGCGGGGATGAGCCCCGAGACCATGGCCTCGCGGTTCCCGCTCACCGTGCGCAACAAGATCGAGAAGACCAAGGGCGTGGTGGTCTCCCAACTGGCCTCATACGCCCCGGAACACTCCGGCAAGCGCCCGCATGACCGCACAGCCCGGCAGGGCAAGCGCCGAACCGAGGCCATCCCCGGTGCGAACTCCTCCTCCCAGATCGAGCTGCTCTCCACCGGACGCAGCCGCTCAGGGCACGACGTCGGCCACTTCCGGCTCAATCCACACACCGGAAAGACTCACCAGCTGCGCATTCACATGGCACTTCTCGGTCTCGGTATTCTGAATGATCGTTTCTATCCCGAACTTCTCGATGACGCCCCTGATGAGTTCGACAAGCCGCTCCAGCTGCTGGCCAAGACACTCGCCTTCACCGACCCGATGACCGGGGTGCCACGCAGCTTCATCTCGTCTCGAACCCTTCAGGAGACCCCGCAGTGACCAATCCCGCGATCGCCTTCGGCATCAGTGACCTCGGCGATCCGGCGCTCTATCAGGAGTGGGGGCTCTACTACTTCCTGTTCATGGCAGTGGCGGTGGCGTTCACCGCGATCGTGCCGCCGTTTCCCTCCGAGGTCATGGTGATCGCCTCAGGCACGATGGCCGCCGAGGAGATCTTCCCGCTGCTGCTGGTCCTCGCCGTGACCTTCATCGGCTGCCTCATCGGCGACATCGGGGTCTACCTGCTCTTCCGCTACAAGCTCATCCGGCTGCTCTACCGCTGGAGGTGGGGACGTCGGCTGCACCGGAAGATGCTGCGCATCTCGCTGCGCGCCGGCGGCGCCTCCACCTGGGCGGGCCTGCTCCTCATCCGCGGGATTCCGGGGGGCCGCTCCGCCTCGATGGCAACGGCCGGGATCATGCGTCTCGGCGGCCGCTCCATCGTGGCGCTGTGCCTGCTGGGCTCACTCACGTGGAGCCTGTGGCTGGTCGGGTTAGGTTACATTACGGGAACAACTACAGGGCTCCCACCCTGGGCTAGCACGGCGGCCGCGATCGTTGTGGGTACCCTGGTGGGGTTGGGGATCACCGTGCTGATCACCCGACAGCGTTCGCGTCGGGGGTCCAGAAGAGAGTCGGCAGCCGCTTGACCAGCGACGATGTCCGGGCACCACGCTCCGACAGCTACTGCATATGCCAGCCATGACCTAGAGGGGGGAACCCGGGCTTGACCGAGAAGTCCCAGGACGAGTCCGCCGAGACGCTCACCGTCGCCGAGAAATCCGGCGCGGACACCGAGATCTCGCCTGCGTCCACCGAGGACAGCTCCGCCGAGGACACCTCGGCCGAGCGCGCAGATCCTGCCCGGAAGCAGGATCCCGCCACCGCCTCAGCGGCCCCTGCTGACGCTTCAGCGCCCGCCGAGAGCTCCGCGCCTGCTGGAGACTCTTCGCCTGCCGCAGACTCTGTGTCCGGCTCAGACACCACGCCCGCCGAAGACTCCACACCGGCCGGAGATTCAACACCGGCCGCTGCCCAGTCGCCGACCCCTGCACCTTCCGCACCCTCGGTGCGCTGGAGCCGCCCCACGCCGGCGCGGCCCGCGCCGTCGAAGGCCAGCGCTCCTGAGACCGACCTCAGCAGCTTCTTCGACGACCTTGACGAGAAGTTCCTGGGCGCCGCCCGCCGCGTCGGCGCCGCCTTCCGCCGGTCCGCCCCGCAGGATCAGCCCGGTCCTGACGAGCAGCGCAGCAGGAACGGCAGGAAGAACGGCCGACCCGCATCGGGCCAGTCCACCGCGGGCGCCGCGCAGAGCCCGCCTGCCACACGCCCCGCGGCAGCACCCTCCAACGGCGTGGACCACTCCGGCTCTGCCCTCGGCAGCGCCGCCCGGGGGCCGGAGTCGTCCCCGCTGAGCCTGCCCCGGCCTCGCCGCGCCCTGGATGAGCAGCGGCAGCGCGACGTCATCCTGGAGAAGGCCGCAGCCATCGAGGCGGCCACCGCGATGAACCACCGGCCCACCGGCCGGGACTACATCGAGTCCGCCGATGACGAAGAAGACCTCTTCACCTACATCCCGCCCTACAACATGCCCTCCAGGGACCCCGACCCCGCGCCGGTGCGCAGCGACCTCTACCGACAGATCTTTGTCACCCTGGGCGCCCTGGCAGCCCTGGTCTCGCTGATCTGGATGTTCGGCATCTTCCCCGGCTCCCCCGCCATCCTGGGCGGCAATGGGCTCGATGAGCTCGCCGGCGGCTGGTACTCCGGCGGACAGGCGCTGCTCTCCCCGAACGCGAACTTCTACTGGCTCTGGCCCATCATCGTGCTGGGCCTGCTGGCCCACGCGGTCCACCAGTGGACCACCACCCAGATCTCCACCCCACGGCAGCGCCGCTCTGGCTGGCAGGTCGGCTCGGCGTCGCTGTTCATGCTCATCTGGACGGCCAGCATCCACCACGGAATGCTCACCCTCGCGGCGCTGGCTTCCCTCGCTGCGGCATTGGCGCTGATCGACGCGATCAGACAGTTCACCTTCCGCACCGCCCGCACCGGTCTGGAACGTCGATTCTCCGATACCACCACCGGTCTCTTCACCGGCTGGGCGATGGTCGCAGCGATGTCTTCGCTCTCCATCTGGCTGACCGCCATGGGATGGCGCGTCCCCGGCATCCCTGCGGTGCTCTGGGCGCTGCTCGGCCTGGGCATCTGCATCTGGGCCGCCGCCTACTACGCGATGACCGAACGCGGCAGGATCGCGGTCGCCCTCGGCATGGGCTGGGGCATGTTCTGGCTGATCTTCCCCCGGCTGCTCTCAGACGTCACCTCCGTGTGGGTCGCCATCTCCGCCGCGATGGGAGCCTTCGTGGTCATCCTCGCGACCGAATCCCGCCGGCACAAGATCAACCACGCGGAGCGTCGCGCCGCCATGGGGCGTCCGCTCGAAGACATCATCTGAACCAGCCCCGGTTGGACCACCGCACAGGAGGCACGATGAGGCACCCGCACAGAAGCCAGATCACCGCACTCGGAGCAGCCATGCTGTTGCTGCTCGCCTCCTGCGGCTCCCCGGAGGAGGGCCAGGACCCCGCCCCCGCCGAGGACGCCGCCTCCGAGCAGCCCACTGAGGACACCGAGGGCGCGCAGGACTCGGAAGAGCCGGACCCGGCGTCCGAGTCTGAAGATCCTGGAGAGTCTGAGCAGCCTGACGAGTCCGGGGCCTCCGCGGCACCCGAAGACGAGGATCAGGACCAGGGCGACGACGCCGCCTCAGCGGACTTCAGCACCGACGCCCAGGAGTCTGACGGCTTCCCCGGGGAGTTCACCCGCGGCGAGGAGCCCAATCATCTGGTGGAGATCCGCTCCGGTGTCCATGAGGGATACGACCGTGTGGTCTTCGAGTACTCCGGGGACGGCACCCCCAGCTGGCGCGGAGAGTACACAGATGCCGCGGCCGAACTGGGCCGCGGCGAACCCATCGAGGTAGCCGGCGAACACATTCTCGAGATCAACGTCAACGGACCCTCGTGGGCTCCGGAGGACGAGCCAGAAGACGAGCTTCCCGCCCAGGAGTACTACGAACGCGATCGCGGCGGAGCCTTCGAGGAGATCTTCATCCAAGGACCATTTGAAGCCCACTCCCAGTACCTGATCGGCCTGGACCAGGAACGGCCGTTCCAGATGCAGCTGCTCGAGGAGCCGACCCGGCTCGTGGTGGACATCGCCAACGCGGAATGACCCGGCACTGAGCCCTGACCGGCCTCGGGCTCCGTTGTGGTGCATGATGGGACCATGAGCATTCGAACCCCAGATCCGAACCCCGGATGGTTGAACGAGGATGACCTCTACGAGGCACGACGACGGCTCCCCATGGTCTACGTCGAAGCGATCCCAGTTCGACTGGATCCCCTCGGCTGCATCACCGAGCTGGGTCTTCTCTACACCGCAGACGCCGAGGGGCATTTCTACCGCACCGTGGTCTCCGGACGTGTGATCTACCGCGAGACCATCAGGGCGGCTCTGCTGCGCAACATCGAGAAGGACCTGGGATCGATGGTGATGCCACAGATCCCCGCTTCGCCGGTGCCGTTCGCCGTGGCCGAATACTTTCCCTACCCCTCTGAGACCGGGTTGGTCGATGACCGGCAGCATGCGGTTTCGATGGCCTATATCGTGCCCGTCTCCGGGGAATGCTCACCGCGCCAGGACGCCCTGGAGCTGAGTTGGATGACACCGGATCAGGTGCTCAGCCCCGATGTGCAGGCGGAGTTCCTCGGCGGCCGCGAGAAGCTGATCCGCCAGGCCCTGGCCCATCTGGGTCACACCGGCTGAGCCACACCAGCTCCGGCCGGTAGAATCAGGCCAATGACCACTCCCGCCCCAGAGAAGCCCGTCCGCCGCAGAAGGCCGCCCCGCAAGCAGGACACCGCAGCGCGTCCGGTGCTGCGGCTCGGAGCCGCAGGGTGGATCGTCTCCTGGCTTGTCCCCACAGCGGTCATGGGCGGCCTGCTGCTCGCACTGGGCCTCATCCCCGGCCTGAACGAAGACGGCTTCCTCGCCCCGCTAATTCCGCTGATCGCCGCGGCGGCCGTCGTCGTCGGCATTCCCGGGACCCTGCTGGTGAGCTGGCTCTACCGACACCAGGTGCGCCCCACCGTGCATATCCTCGGCTACGTCCTCGTGGGGCTCCTCTATGGTCCTGTCGTGCTCGTGGTCGGGGCCGGAGGACTGATCCCGATGCTCATCCCGCTGATCGGCTTCCCCGCCGGCATCCTGCTCGGGATCGGTCGCTGGATGGCGCAGCCGCTGGCCCGCGTGGAGAACCCTGCTGAAGAGCCCGACCCCGCTGCGACCCCCGAACCGAAGGACGCTGAGCATGCCTGAGACCACTTCATCTCCCGCGATGACGCTGAGCATCGCGGGTTCGGAAGCCACCGGCGGCGCCGGGGCGCAGGCGGATCTGAAGACCTTCCAGGAGCTCGGTACGTTCGGCATGGTGGCGCTGACCTGCATCGTGTCCTTCAATCCGGGTGATGAGTGGAACCATCGCTTCGTCCCGGTCGAGTCCCAGGTGATCGAGGACCAGATCGAAGCGATCTTCGGCAACTACGGGCCCGAGGTGCTCGACACCGTCAAGCTCGGGATGATGGGCTCCCCCGCCACGATCTCCACCGTGGCCGCCGCGATCACCGCGCGAAGGCCGAAGCACCTGGTGCTGGATCCGGTGCTGATCTGCAAGGGCCAGGAGCCCGGTCACGCGCAGGACACCGACGAGGCGCTGAAGGCCGAGCTGCTCCCACTCGCCACCTTCGTCACCCCCAACCACTTCGAGACCGAACAGCTCTCCGGGATGAAGGTCGAGACCCTGGACGACCTGCAGGCCGCCGCGGCGGAGATCCATCGACTCTCCGGCGCTGCCGTGCTCGCCAAGGGCGGAGTCCGACTCGCCGGACCCGAGGCGGTGGACGTCTTCGTCGACGCAGACGGCATCGAGGTGCTCAGCGCGCCCAAGATCGGTGAGCACGCGGTCTCCGGCGCAGGCTGCTCCTTGGCGGCCGCGGTCACCGCCGAACTGGCCAAGGGCAGCTCCGTCCGAGACGCCGCGCGCCGGGCCAAGGAGTTCGTCACTGCAGGCATTCGTCAGCGGGTCGCCGGGAATACCCCGTTCGATGCACTGTGGCAGGGCGGCCTGCGCGGCTGACGGGGGCGGACGGAGCTTCGCTCAGCCAGCGGTCTACTCTTCTCGACCATCTTCTAGCTGCGGCTCGATGAGGCCCAGCTGCGTGGCGCGGATGAGCAGCTGGACGCGGTCCCTCACGCCGAACCGGACGCAGAGCCGACCAAGGTGTGCCTTGACCGCACCCTCGGTCAGGACCATCCGCGTTGCGATCTCTCGATTGCTGTATCCCCGCGCCAAGAGACTCAGGACTTCTGTCTCTCGTGGTGGTGTCCGCGGCAGGTAGTCCGATCCTGCGAGCGCCAGGGAGAACTCCTCCGCCTCATTGATCGGGTTAAATTCAAGTCGTCGTGCTATGTCCGGCGAGATCGGCACCGAACTAGAGTGGACTTGCCGGACCGCGTCCAAGACCTGTTCTGCCGTGGCGTCCTTCACGATGTAACCCTTGGCCCCCGCATTGAGCGCCTGTAGTGCGTGGCCTTCGGAGCTGAACGTGGTGACCGCGAGCACTGAGGTGTTGGGGGCAATCGTCATCACCTCAGCCGTCGCCTCGACACCGCCCATCTTGGGCATCTTTAGATCCATGATGACGACGTCGGGCTTGGTCTCACGAACCAGCTCGATGACCTCGAGCCCGTTCGCAGCCTCCCCGATGCATTCCATATCGGGAGCCGAATCCACGTAGGCGCGCAATGCTGCGCGCATGATCGGATGGTCGTCTGCAACAACAAGACGGAGCATGGTTGAACCCGTTTCTTCCTCGGCCTATGGACTCGGCGCGGTTCTCCAGATTATCCGAAGTTCCTGGAATAGACGGCCCGAGCACATCTAGTCGATATCACACAAGAACTGATGCCTAGCCAAGGAATTAGCTACTTTAGTCTACTATCACTGAATTTAGACAGAGGTTAATATAACAATACACGCTTATCCAGTTGAAACATATATCGAAAGAGAACAACAACATGGCTATCACTTTGTTTGCATACCGAATCGCAGCTATTTCAGCCCTTCTTTTCACAGCTATTATCACATTTTTGGATCTTGCCAATTTTGAAGTTGGCAGCTTTATGCAGACTTTCTTCTGCCGCGCCTTCCCGAGGGCCTCCGGGTGCTGATAACTGACTGGCCATCAAGTCGGTGACATATCATTGAGAGTGACCTTTTCGAGCGATGTGACTCCCAGCCGCAGAGTCCTAAATGTTCTTACGCTGACAACCATCGGTGCCATTCTCGCCGACCTGTCACTGGCCCTGATTCTCAACCTGGACTTCAGCGCGACCCTGCTGGCCGTCTACCTCATGTGGATCCTGTCGGTATCGCTCTTCTGGCTACACCCGGGCATGGGCGCGATGGCGGCCCTCATCGGAGCGCTTATCGGGACACAGATGAGCTTCCAGATCGGCACCCTACTGCTGGTGATTCTCTTCTGTGGACTCACCGCGATGTACTGCGCCCAGTGGCTGCGTCGGCTGTACCTGGTTCTTGCATTGATCCTCGCGATGAATGTGGGCATGATCCAGGAGGACCCGGTGTTGGCCGCAGGGTTCGGAATCTCCGCAGGCGGCACAATGGTCACGTCTTACCTGATCGGGCGCGCAACTAGACGGCAGCTGGCTACGCGCCTGGAAGCCAGAGCAGAGCTGGAACAATTGCGCTCCGCACATCAAGATGCATTGGATGCTGAGCGCAGGTCCATCGCCCGAGATCTTCATGACATCCTGGCGCACGACCTCACGGTAATCTCGATGCAGACGCAGGTGGCAGCCGCAACAGGCACCGCCGAATCCCGTGCGGCAGCACTGACCCAGATCTCAACCTCCGCCAGCGCAGCGCTCCACGACCTTCGCCGCGTGCTGCAGGTGCTCCAGCGCGAAAACATCATCGAGGCGGGCCCGGGGGACGCCCCGGAGCTGGACCTAGAGTCAGGTCTTCAGCGCTTCACCGAGCGCCTTGAGGATCTGGGGTTCAAAGTTGACACTGCGGTCCACGGAGATCTGAGCTCGCTCTCACAGTCCGTGGAGGCCTGCCTCTACAGAATTCTTCAGGAATCCACCACCAATGTGGTCAAGCATGGAGCCAAGGGACACGCCACCAGTGACTGCACCATCGAGATCGAGGTCAAGACCGACACCGTGAATATGGCAGTGACGAACCGCACTGACGACACCCAGACACCGGCAGTCAAACACCCTTCCTCGGGGACTGGGCTTATCAGCATGGAGGACCGCGCGGCAACCTTCGGAGGCACCGTGGATGCCGGAGCTCCAGCTGCTGGCATCTGGAGTGTGCAGGTCACCGGAATCCAGATGCGGCTGCTTCGCTGACCGATCGATCGTCCCGCTGCTCATAGGGCGAAAAGACCCCGGACACAGAGAGGCTCGGGCGGTGCCGTTCCCACCGCCCGAGCATTAACATCCGCCGAGGTCCTGCTCCGAACCCTTGCACCGTAACTCGGAACACCTCAAGGCCGATGTCATCTCCCCTGAATCGTGCACCACTGATGCACGTCCACTTATAAGTATTGGGGAGTGCCCGTCTTCTGACTAGTGGACTTTTGTCCACAGTTTGCAGGTGAAACCAAAGCTCCCCCACCTTGTGACTATCAAGTAACATGTGTGCCATGACACATCATGCTCCCGATGCTTCCGTTGATCCGATCTACGACGTCTCCACCGCGCAGGACCTCGACTACTACGGCGTCTTCGACGACCTCCCCGCGGCAGACCGGCAGTGGTGGACTCGCGCCCGTGAGTTCTCCACCGGACTGGAGACGCGGATGGCGCAGCACTGGGAACACGCTGAGTACCCGGTTGACCTGGTCCGCAAGGCTGGCGGCCTGGGTCTGCTGACCGACGGCGTCGACGTCTCCGAAGCCTCGATGGAGACGCTCTCCCCGATGGCCGCGGGCCTGGTGAACATGGAGACCTCCCGTGCCGATGGCTCCCTGGGCACGGCCCTGGCGGTGCAGGGCGGGCTCGCGCTGCGCACCCTGGCGTACTTCGGTTCGGCAGACCAGAAGGCTGAGCATCTCACCAAACTGGCCACGGCCGAGACGCTGGGCTCCTTCGCCCTCACCGAGCCCACGCACGGCTCGGACTCGGTCTCGCTGGAGACCACCGCCCGGCTGGTCGGCGACGAGGACTCCGGCTACTACGTCATCAACGGCGCCAAGAAGTGGATCGGCAACGGCGCCTCGGGCGGCCTGACGTTCACCTGGGCCCGAGTCGCCGGCGGCATCCACGACGGCAACGTCCGCTGCTTCCTGATCGACCAGGACACCCGCGGCTATCGGGCCGAGGTCATCCAGGGCAAGGCCTCGCTGCGCGCGATCCACCAGGCGCTGATCCAGTACGAGGACGTCGAGGTCCCCGCCCACGCCGTACTGCCGGGTTCAAAGACCTTCAAGGACGCCTCCAAGGTGCTCTTCGCGACCCGGCTGGGAGTAGCCTGGTCCGCCGTCGGGCATGCCTCTGCGCTGGTGGAGGCGGCGCTGAGCTATTCGAAGCAGCGTGAGCAGTTCAGCCGTCCGCTGGCGAGCTTCCAGCTGGTGCAGGAGCGGCTGACCTGGATGGTCTCGGAGCTCACCTCCATGCAGCTGCACGTCCGGGCGGTCACCGAGCGGGATATGGCCGGCACGCTCACCGGCCCGCAGGCCTCCCTGGCGAAGTATCACAACACCCGGAAGGCTCGGGCGATCGCCCAGGTCGCCCGCGACATGCTCGGCGGCAACGGGATCCTGCTGAAGAACAAGGTGCCGCGCCACATGGCAGATATCGAGGCGATCCACACCTATGAGGGCACCGAATCCGTGCAGAGCCTGATCATCGGGCGCGACCTGACCGGGTACTCAGCCTTCGCCTAGGACACGCGCTCGGCGCCCACGATACGGCGCTCGGCACTGCGCATTCGACGTCCAGCGCTCAACACTCGACGACGTTGACCGCGAGTCCGCCCAGGGCGGTCTCCTTGTACTTCGAGGACATGTCCTTGCCGGTCTCGCGCATCGTCACGATGACCTCGTCCAGCGAGACCCGGTGCTCGCCGTCGCCCATCAGCGCCATCCGCGCGGCGTTGACGGCCTTGGTCGCGGCCATGGCGTTGCGCTCGATGCACGGCACCTGCACCAGTCCGCCGATCGGATCGCAGGTGAGCCCGAGGTTGTGCTCCATCGCGATCTCGGCGGCGTTCTCCACCTGTTTGGCAGTGCCGCCCAGGACCTCGCAGAGCCCGGCGGCCGCCATCGAGGAGGCCGAGCCGACCTCCCCCTGGCAGCCGACCTCGGCGCCGGAGATCGAGGCCTGCTCCTTGTAGAGCACCCCGACGGCGGCGGCGGTGAGCAGGAACCGCACGGCGATGTCCTCACGGTCCTCCTCCCCCGCGTAGCTGGCGCCGGGCCCGTAATGGGTGGCGTAGAAGCCCACGGCAGGGATGATTCCGGCAGCACCGTTGGTGGGCGCGGTGACCACCCGTCCCCCGGAGGCGTTCTCCTCGTTGACCGCCAGCGCGACCAGGTTCACCCACTCCTGCCAATAGGCGTGGGTGCGGCCTGGATCGTCCTTCCACATCCGTGCGTGCCAGTCAGGGGCACGACGCCGGACCTTCAGCCCCCCGGGCAGGTGCCCCTCGCGCTCCAGGGCGCTGTTCTTGCAGTCCTCCATGACCTGCCAGAGGTGCAGCACCTTACCGGTGATCTCGGCTTCGGCTTCCTCCTCGGTGCCGCCGTGGCGGGCGCGGTGCAGGGCGCGCTCATTGGCCAGCATCACCCGGGAGACCGGCAGGCCTGAGCGGGCGCAGTGCTCCATGAGCTGGGCGGCCGTGATGAAGGGGTAGGGCACCTCGGCGTCCGGGGTGGCCAGCGCCTGTCCCAGCGACGCGTCGGAGGCCACCGCATCGGATTCTGAGAGCACGAACCCTCCCCCGATGGAGTAATAGATCTCCTTGGCCACCTGCTCTCCGGCGGCGTCGAGCGCGGTGAGCGTCATCGCGTTGGTATGCCGGTCCATGACGGTGAGCGGGCGCTGGATGAAGTCCTCCACCCGCAGCGGGATCTCCTTGCCGGCGCTGTGGGCGTCCCCGTGGGCGCCGTCCGGATCGCTCGGAGCACCGTCGTCTTCGCACTGGGCGGCCAGCTGCACCGTGCCGGAGACCTCCATGGCAGCCAGTCGGGAGTCGACCTGGTCCGGCAGGATGGTCTCCGGGTCCCACCCCTCCAGGCCCAGCAGCACCGCGGTGAAGGTGCCGTGGCCGCGTCCGGTGGCCGAGAGCGAGCCGTAGAGGTCCACCTGCACCGACTCGGTCCGGGCCAGCACCTCGGGACTTCCCAGCTGCTCGGTCACGAAGCGCCGGGCGGCGCGCATCGGCCCCACCGTGTGCGAGGAGGAGGGACCGATGCCGACCCGGAGCAGATCAAAGATGCTGATGGTCATGGAGTGTCTCGAATCCTGTCCCGGTCAGCGTGCGCGGCGGTAGAAGGGCAGCGGGACCACTTCGAAGGGCTGCGGCTTTCCACGCAGATCGACGTCGAGCCGCGTGCCCGGTTCGGTGTGGGCGATGTCGACATAGGCCATCGCGATCGGATGGCCCAGGGTCGGGCTGGGCAGCCCGGAGGTCACCGCCCCCACGGTCTCACCGGGGTTGTCCCCCTCGACGGCGAGCACCGGGTAGCCGCCGCGGCCGGCGCGCTTGCCGAGGCCCTTGAGCCCGACGAGCCGCTGACCCGAGGTCTTTCCGCGACCCGCCGCCTTGGCAGCCTCGAGGGCGGCGCGTCCGGTGAAGTTCTCCGCCTTCGTGAAGGAGACCACCGGCAGTCCGGCTTCGAAGCTGACCCGTTCGGTGGAGAGCTCGTTGCCGTAGAGCGGCATGCCGGCCTCGAGGCGCAGCGAGTCTCGGCAGGCCAACCCGCAGGGGACCAGGCCGTCGTCGGACCCGGCCTCCAACAGCGCCAGCCACAGGGCGTGGGCTTTCTCATTGGGCAGGAACAGCTCGAACCCGTCCTCCCCGGTGTAGCCGGTGCGGGCGAGCAGGATCTCGTCGCCGCCGATGCTCACGGTGGTGAACGCGTAGTAGCTGAGCTCGTCGACCAGGAAGGTCTCATTGGCGCGCACCACGGAGCTGATGATCTTCTGCGCGGCAGGTCCCTGGACCGCGATCAGGCTGATGCCTTCCGATTCGTCCCAGACCTCGACGTCGAAGCCTGTCCCCCCAGCACCTGTGCCAGCCGCAGCACGCTCGGTGAGCGCCGCCGCGACCACTTCACGGTTCGACGCGTTGGGGACCAGCAGGAACTCGTTCTCATCGATCCGGTAGGCGATCAGGTCATCGAGGATCCCTCCGTCCTCGCGGCAGATCAGCGAGTACTTCGCCTTGCCGATCTTCACCGCCGCGAGGTTGCCCACCAGCGCGGTGTTCAGGAAGGTGGCGGCGTCGGGCCCGATGATCCGGATCTCTCCCATGTGGGAGAGGTCGAAGAGCCCGGCGGTGGTGCGCACCGCATGGTGCTCCTCCAACTCGGAGGTGTACTTCAGCGGCATCTTCCAGCCGCCGAAGTCGGTGAAGCTGGCACCCAGCTCGGCGTGGGCGGCAGTAAGCGCGGTCTCTCTCATGCGGTGCTCTCCTCGAGTTCGAAGGCCTCCGGCGGGGGGCAGGAACAGATCAGGTTGCGGTCGCCGTGGGCGCCGTCGATCCGGCTCACCGGAGGGAAGTATTTGTCCTGAAGCAGGTTCTTGACCGGGAAGGCCGCCTGCTCGCGCGGATAGGCCCGGTCCCACGCGTCACCGGCGACGACGGCGGCCGGGTGCGGTGCCAGGCGCAGCGGGGACTCCGCCGCGCTGATCTTCTGCTCGACGAGGTCCTGGATCTCGGCGCGCACTCCGATCATCGCGGCGATGAACCGGTCGATCTCTGCCAGGTCCTCAGACTCGGTGGGCTCCACCATCAGCGTCCCGTTCACCGGGAAGGCCAGGGTGGGCGCGTGGAAGCCGTAGTCGATGAGGCGCTTGCAGACATCCTCGGCGGTGATTCCTGAGGCCTTGGTGAGCTCGCGCAGGTCCAGGATGCATTCATGGGCGATCAGCCCGTGCTCCCCGGTGTAGAGGATCGGGAAGTGCTCCTTCAGCTTCGCGGCGATGTAGTTCGCGCTCAGCAGCGCATGGGCGGTGGCGCTGGTCAGTCCCTCGGAGCCCATCATCGCCAGGTAGGCCCAGGAGATCGGCAGCACCCCGGCGGAGCCGAAGGGGGTGGCGGTGACCGGGGCGCCGTCGCGGCCTTCTCCCTCATGCTCCCCGGTGGCCCAGGAGGCACCGACGGAGGTGCTGGGCAGGAAGGGCTGGAGGTGTTCGGCCACGGCCACCGGGCCGACGCCGGGTCCGCCGCCGCCGTGCGGGATGCAGAAGGTCTTGTGCAGATTCAGGTGGGAGACGTCGCCGCCGAACTCGCCGGGCTGGGCGAGGCCGACCAGGGCGTTGAGGTTCGCGCCGTCGATGTAGACCTGTCCGCCGGTGGCATGGATCTTCGCGCAGACCTCGCGCACCTCGGTCTCGTAGACCCCGTGGGTTGAGGGGTAGGTGAGCATGATCGCGGCGATCCGGTCTGGGTGCGCGGCGATCTTGGCCTCCATGTCGGACATGTCGATGGTGCCGTCCTCTGCGGTGGCGACGACGACGACCTGCAGTCCGGCCAGCACCGCCGAGGAGGCGTTGGTGCCGTGGGCCGAGGCCGGGATCAGGCAGATGTCCCGGGCGGAGTCGCCCTGGGCGAGGTGGTACTGCCGGATGGCCAGCAGTCCGGCGTATTCGCCCTGGGAGCCGGCGTTGGGCTGGATCGAGACCGCCGCGTATCCGGTGACCTCGGCGAGCCGGGACTCGAGGTCTGCGATCATCTCGCGCCAGCCGGTGGTCTGCGGGGCCGGGGCATAGGGGTGGATCCCCGCGAACTCGGGCCAGGAGATGGCTTCCATCTCGGTGGCGGCGTTGAGCTTCATGGTGCACGAGCCCAGCGGGATCATGGTCCGGTCAAGGGCGAGGTCGCGGTCGGAGAGCCGACGCAGGTAGCGCATCATCTGCGTCTCGGAGCGGATCTCGTGGAAGATCGGGTGGGTCATGAACTCCGAGGTGCGGGTCAGCTGCGCCGGAAAGGCGTAGTCCTGCTCCTGCCTGGAGGACCCGAGCTGCTCGGGGAGCGCTGCGACATCCTTGACGCCGAAGGCCTGGGCGACGGCGGCGAGCTGCGCGGTCGTCGTCGTCTCATCGGTGGAGATCCCGACGACGTCCTGGTTGACGCGGCGCAGGTTGACCCCTGCGGCCTCGGCGGCGGCGATGACATCCTCGGCGGCTTCGTGGGAGGCCAGCCGGACCTGGATGGTGTCGAAGAAGGATTCGGCGATCAGCTCATGGCCGGCCTCACGCAGCACGGCGGCCAGGGTGCGGGCGGATCCGTGCACCCGCTCGGCGATCCGGGTGAGGCCTTCGGGGCCGTGGTAGACGGCGTACATCGAGGCCGCCACGGCCAGCAGCGCCTGGGCGGTGCAGATGTTCGAGGTGGCCTTCTCGCGGCGGATGTGCTGCTCGCGGGTCTGCAGGGCGAGCCGGTAGGCGGGGCGGCCCTCGGCGTCCTTGGAGACTCCGACGAGCCGGCCGGGGAGCTGGCGCTGCAGCCCGGACTTCACGGCCATGAAGGCCGCGTGGGGTCCGCCGAAGAACAGCGGGACCCCGAAGCGCTGGGAGCTGCCCACGGCGATGTCGGCGCCCTGCTCGCCGGGTGAGGTGATCAGGGTCAGCGCAAGCAGATCCGCAGCGATGGTGACCATCGCCCCGCGCTCCTTGGCTTCAGCGATGACCTTGCGGTGGTCGACCACGGCGCCGGAGTTGGCCGGCTGCTGCAGCACCAGTCCGCAGATCTCACCGGCGGGCAGCCCCTCGGCGGCGATGTCGACGGTCTCGATCTCGATGCCCAGCGCGTCGGCCCGGCCGGCGACCACGGCGCGGGTCTGCGGGAAGATGTCGGCGTCGAGCACGATCTTCGCGGTGGCGCGCTTCTTGTTGCCGCGGCGCATCAGCAGGATGGCCTCGGCCACGGCGGAGGCCTCGTCCAGCAGCGACGCGTTGGCGATGTCGAGGCCGGTCAGGTCAGCGACCATGGTCTGGAAGTTCAGCAGCGCCTCAAGCCGGCCCTGGGAGATCTCCGGCTGATAAGGCGTGTAGGCGGTGTACCAGGCGGGGTTCTGCAGCACGTTGCGCAGGATCACCTGCGGGGTGTGGGTGTCGTAGAAGCCCTGCCCGATCATCTGGGTGTGCGGCTGGTTCTTCTCGGCGTAGCCGCGCAGCGCCTGCAGCGTCTCGGCCTCGGTGAGGGCCTCGGGAAGGTTCAGCGGTCCGGGCTGGCGGATCGCCTCGGGCACCGCGGCGTCGACGAGGTCGGCCAGTGAGTCATAGCCGAGGGCACCCAGCATGGTGGCCGCAGTCGCGGAGGTAGGTCCGATGTGCCGGGCGGAGAACTCGGTGGCATCGGGGGCGAGGGTGGAGCTGCGACGGACAGATGTGACGGTCATGGAGGAACCTTCCAGGCATGGAGATGGCGCGGGTTCCTCCCCCGCTCTGTGATGGACCTGAGAGATTCACCGGCCGCCGCCGTCAGACGGGGGCAGAACCGGCTTGCACCTTCGGTGAGCACATCAGGGTTGTAGACCTGACGTGCTGCTTTCCAGAGTTGCCACCCCTGCACGGTACTGAGTGCCTGAGAGGTTCCCGGGGAGGATATTGCTCCTTCGGCGCCGGATCCGCGCCCAGGGGTGCAGGGACTGCACTGCTCTGGGCGCCAGCCGGACTCTCCCACACAGGGGACGTGGCGATGATTCAATTTGTCCTCATTGTGCCACAGCGGTGTTTTCCGACACATTTCACGATGTGCTCACTCGGCCTGGTTCGCCCGATCCTCTGCCCGGTCCCGGGATCGGGCCCGGTGACGCGCCGGGTCGTGCCGCGCTGGGGGTGCGCACGTGTTCCGGAAGCAGACCCACCCCGATGACGCGCGCGGTGAGTCGGCGGAGCACCGGTGAGAAGAGGCGAAGCAGCTTCGCGGCCGGGGCCGGGATGACCCGGCGCCCGGTCGTGGAGCGAGCGATCACCCGATGTCCGCGCCCCTGGATCCGTTGCATGAGCTTCACCGGCCGCTCCCGGCGGGCCTGCACAGCTGCCAGCGTCTGCTCCGGGACGGTCCCCTGCGTCAGCTGTGCGGTGATCGCGTTGGCCAGCGCCACCGCATCCTGGATCGCATAGTTCACCCCCACCCCGAACATCGGGGACATCGCGTGGGCCGCATCCCCGATGGCGATGAACCCCGGCCGGTGCCAGCGGTGGAGCCGGTTGATCTGCACCGTCAGCAGCTTGACCTGCTTCCAGTCGGTGAGGGTCTGCACCACCTCATCCAGCACCGGGGCCGCCTGGATCAGCCGGGCGCGGAACTCCTCCAGTCCGGCCTGCTGCAGCTCCCGGAATTCACCCTTCTTGATGATCAGGCCCGACTGGTATGTCTCCCCGCGATCGATGGTCAGGACCATCCCGGCCGAGGAGAGGTGGCCCAGGGTGGGCGGGGGCGGATCGGCGGGCTGCGGGAGGCTGAACCAGAGCACATCGATGGGCACTCCTGACTCCACCGGGGTGAGCCCGGCGGCTGCGCGCAGCACCGAGGCCCGTCCGTCGGCGGCCACCGTGAGTCTCGCCCGGATCTGGAGCTCACCGTCAGCCGAGCGGGCGCGCAGTCCGACGACGGCACCGTCGTCGGACTGCATCAGACTGGTCGCCTCGGTGTGCATCCGCAGATCAAAGCCGGGGAAGGCCTTCGCCTCGCGGGCCAGGAAGTCCAGGAAGTCCCACTGCGGGGCGAGGACCAGAAAGTCATCGGGTCCGCGGAGCACTCCGAAGTCGACCAGGGTGAGACGCTCGCCCTCGATGACGGCATCGAGGGTGGAGAACCGGCTGACGGGCAGGGCCAGGAACTGCTCGCGCAGCCCGAGCTCGCCGAGGAGGGTGAGCGTGGAGGGGTGGACGGTGTCTCCGCGGAAGTCGCGGAAGAAGTCGGGGTGCTTCTCGATCACGGTGACCTCCAGCCCTGCGCGGGCGAGCAGGCAGCCCAGCACCAGCCCGGCAGGGCCTCCTCCAGCGATCACACAGTCGCGCTGCAGCTTGGTCATCGGCATAGCCTCCTCCTCACAGCATCAGCATCAGCATCAGCATCAGGCTCGGGCTGGCCGGACCGGCTGGACGACGGAGGCATTCGCGGGAACGCCGTGCCAGATCACCGCGGCTTCGCCGCTGCGGATCTGCTCGTGGAAGCCGCGAAACACGATCGGGACGCCGTGGGCGCGGTGCAGGTCCAGGCTGTCCATGGCCTGGAGATGGATATGCGGCTGGGTGGAGTTTCCACTGTTGCCGCATTCTGCGAGGATCTCGCCTGAGCTGACCTGCTCCCCAGGGTGGACCCGGATCGATCCGCGCCGCAGGTGCACCAGGGCGATGAAGCACCGGCTCCGCGGGTCCTCGATGATCACATGGTTTCCCGCCACTGCCACCGGGCCCTCGCGGACACGGGAGGACTGTCCGAGCAGGTACGGGATCAGGCTGAGCTGGGAGCGCCTGGCCGCATGGTCGTCCTCGCCGTCGTGGATAACCCGCACGGTGCCGTCACGCGGCGCCAACACCTCCTGTCCGAAGGCGAAGAACAGCTCCGGCTGCTCAGCGGCGAACACGCTGCGCCAACTCACCGACCCGGCGGTGCGTCCGTCCGTGTCCACAGCGACGAAGTCGATGGCGTACCGGATCCCGAAGAGGTCTGTGCCGTGGCTCGGGACACGTCTGGCCGGACTGTTCTGCACCTTCCAGCTGCCCGTGAAGGGCAGAGAAAGCTCCAAAGGGTGCAACGAAGATGACAGGTGCCGCGGCGGCATGGTTCAAGCTTAGCCCCGTGCTGGGTTGAAGTCTCTAGGGCCCGACTTGTCTGTCCTCCCGGCCTCATTTTTTGGAGATACCCCTTGTCAGCGCGTCAGACTCTGCGAGAATCAGGTCATGACGCTCAACGACTTCGTCCCTGCAGCGAACCAGAGCGGCGACCCTGCGGGCTATGAGATTGAGAACGGCGCGATCGACCCGCAGGGGACGCTCTGGGAGGCGCTGCGACTGGCCGCGGACTGGCGACACAAGGTGTTGGTGGATCTCGGCTGCGGGGCAGGCTACTGGCTGCCGAAGTACTCCGAGGCGGAGAAGACCATCGGGATCGAACCAGATGAGCGTCTCCTGGACACGGCCCGGGCCCGCAGCCGACGGGCCAAGGTCTTTCACGGCTCGGCCGAGCATATTCCGCTTGCCGATTCCAGCGTCGACGTGGTCCATGCCCGCTTCGCCTACTTCTTTCCCTCCGAGTTCTTCGATCCCTCGGCGGGGCTGGCGGAGGTCGCCCGGGTGCTGCGACCCGGGGGCAAGCTGGTGGTGATCGACAATGACCATGTGCTCGGCGAGTTTGCGGCGCTGCTGCGCGCCAGTGCGCCCGCCGCGGCACAGGGTCGGGACAGCTACCCCTCGACCTGGTGGCAGGAGAAGGGCGCACGGACCGCGGCCGTGATGAGTCGCTGGCAGTTCCACCGCCGAAGCGACCTCGAGCGGGTCCTACACCTGGAGTTCCCAGCCGACGTCGCGGAGCAGTGGCTGCGCAGCCATCCGGATCGTCTGGGCCTGTCCTATGGGTACCTGCTGCACATCTGGACCAAGCCCTGAGGCACCCGATCCAGGACCTTCGCGGCAGCCTTCCGCCCCGGTACCACTCCTGACCGGGGACGATGCCCGTCTGTGACTCTTATCACGTTCCCTGGACACACGCGAAGAGTGCGCTAGATTAATCTCGAAGAGTACTTCAAAGTTGAAGTATATAACGCATCCAGTCGGGTCTCCTTGCACCAGACCCGGGCTGGCAGCAGTAAGGAAACCCCGTTCTGTGTCCTCCCCTGTCCGACCGCAGGTCACCGCGGTCATCCCTGCCCACAACGAGGTTGGCGCCCTGCCTGCCACCATCGCATCACTGCGAGCCCAGACGGTCCCACCCGACCGGATTCTGGTGGTCTCCGATCGTTCCACCGATCACACGGTGGAGATAGCCGAAGCATTCGGCGTTGACGTCATGGAGACCCTGGACAACACGGCCCGCAAAGCTGGAGCTCTGAACCAGGCGCTGGACGTGCTCGAGCGACGAGGGCTCGTGCTGATCATGGATGCAGACACCCAGATCGTCCCGAGGTTCATCGAACGAGCACTCCAAGAGTTCGAGGACCCCGAGGTGGGCGGAGTCGGGGCGGTATTCCGCGCAGACCCACCCACCGGCTATCTCGAGCTCTGCCAGTTCCTCGAGTGGACCCGATATGCCGAGCAGATCGAGCGCACGGGCAAGACCTTCGTCATGTCGGGCACCGCGGCCCTGATCCGTTGGCAGGCCCTGATAGATGTGGAGTCGCGATTCGGCTCGATCTATGACGAGCAGACCATCACCGAGGACATGCGCCTGACCATGACGCTCAAGACCTGCGGCTGGAAGGTCCGGTCCCCCGTCGAGTGTCAGAGCACCACCGAGACGATGCCGAACATCCCGACTCTCTGGCGTCAGCGTCGTCGGTGGTACCTCGGCGCCCTGCAGAACTTCACCGAGATGGGGTGGAATCACGTGACCAGGCGCTACATCAACCAACAGGTCATGCTCGCGCTCTCAGTGATTCTGATGAGCACCCTGATCGGGCTGACGACGGTCTCCTATGCGGTCAACGGCTTCCTCGGGGTGGAGCCCTTCTGGCTCCTCATCGGCGCAGTGTTCGCCCTGGAGCGCGTGATCACCGTCTGGGACCAGCCCTGGCGACGACGACTCTTCGCGGCCATGGTGATTCCCGAGCTGATCTACGCGCTGATCCTGCAGAGCGCCTACATCGGTGCGGTCTGGCAGAAGCTGAATTCCTCCAGCGGAGATTGGGCCCACCTGGGCACACCCCACAGCACCACGAAAGAGGCATAGGTGTACGGCGCAGACATGACCCAAGCCTCCCAGCTTGCCCTCTCAGGGTTCATCGCCTTCGGCGTGGGCTGGGGCTTCCTCGCGGTCGGCGTGCTGTTCATGGCGACCCTGACCCTGGGCACGATCACATCGGTGTTGATCCACAGGATTCGACGATCATCGGCTGTCCACCAGGCCCCGCGGCAGGACATCTGCGGGTAGCGGAAAAGTGCGGCGCTGCCCAGCACGCCACCTTGCACCGCAGGACCCGAGCCCAGAGGCCTCCCGGGTCGACCCGTCCTTCCGCAGTGCTGCCTACCCTCAGTGCTGCCGGGCTGCAGTTCTCGAACGCGGGTGCACCAGCCCCAGAGTGAACAGGGTGGCCGCCGCGCAGAGGTGCAGCAGCATCCCCATGAAGGGGATCAGTCCCGGCCCGATGCCCTCCGCGGGAATCGCACGCACCGCGGCATCGCCGCCGATGAAGAACGCCGCGGCCAGCACCGCCACACCACCCAGGAGCATGCGGATCCTCCGCGGGAGCGCCGCCATGCGCAGCGCGTAGAGCGTGCACAGCGCAGCGGCCAGGGACCCCGTCGCGGCCACGAGGCTGAACTGCTCCGGACTGGCCTGGAGCACCACGGGCAGAGCGAAGGCGGTCGGCGGGACGAGATTCAGCAGCGCGGCGACCAGCAGCAGCGTCCGTGACTGATTGCGCGCCGTCGTCGTCGCGCTCGCCATGGTCAGCGCACCTGGCGCTGGGCCAGCCGGTAGTCCACCAGCACCAGCACCAGCACCACGGCGAACCCTGCGGCTCCCAGCAGCAGCACCTGTCCGAGATCATCACCCGGGGCCAACATTCCGCGGCCCTCGTCCTGCCAGGGCCACAGCGTGCGCAGCGCGCCGAGCATCACCCCTGCGAGCACCACCATGGTGATCCGGTGACGGTGGTCCAACAGCCACTTCAGACCCTTCACGATGGAGATCACGCCGAGCGCGAGGCCCAGCGCGAAGATGCCCAGGTAGGCGAGGTCACGATCGGCGGCGGCCCGCAGCGTGGGCTCGTAGAGTCCGAAGGTCAGCAGCAGGAAGGATCCGGAGAGCCCGGGCAGCAGCAGCGCCGAGACGGCGATGGCCGCCGCCGGAAGGATCACGTACCAGGTGGGCTCCACCGCGGTAGGTGGCAGCGAGACCAGCCAGAAGGTCAGCCCCGCGGCGGCGATGCCGGCAAGCACATGCGAGGCCTTCAGTGGGCCGGAACGGTCGAACCAGGCCATCTGCAGCGGCACGAAGATCGAGGCGAGCACCATCCCGAAGAACGCAGCCCGGGTGAGCTCGGGGTAGGCCTCCACGGCGTCCGACATGGGACCGGCAATGGTGAAGACGGCGACGATCATCCCGATCATGACCGGGATGATGACCTTCCACTCGACCAGGCGCAGGTGCTGCATGGAGCTTGCCCGCCGATCCGGTCCGCTGATCAGCGCCCGCCCGGCGGAGACCACATGGGAGGCCGAATCGATGAGGTGCCGGTAGATTCCGACCACCAGTGCCACGGTGCCTCCAGAGACTCCCGGGACGGTCTCCACGGTACCGATCATGGCGCCGCGGATCAGGTTGCCCGGCAGCGAGGTGCGGCGGGACTCCATGGGCGACGCGGAGCCTTCACACGGCTGCGCAGGCGCGACGTCGCCCTGGTTGCTGGTCTGGGAGGCGGAAGACTCGGCAGAGATGATGGACTCCTCGGTCATACAGGTGGGGGGGGGAAGCTGACATGGTGACCTCACCGGGCACCGCGACGTCGGCCATTATCTCATCGAGTGCTGAGGGCACCCAGCGTCTCGGGGTCCACGGCCTGGAACCGCACCTCAGCACCGGGCGAGAGCTGCGCCGCCAGCGAGAGATCCTCGCGCACCACGACTCCCAGCACCGGATCAGAGCTGGTGACCGGGTGTTCGGCCAGCGCCACGATGGGCTGACCGGACTCGGCGATGCTGATGGCGCCGCGCATCAGCGGTTCCGCCGGCAGGGCATCGGGCTGGGTGCGAGTGAGCGGATCGTCGCCGTCGAGCACCAGGCTGGCCCGGCTGGATCCGGTCATGACCTCCCAGGGCTGACCCTCCAGTCGGGAGAGTCCTGCGGCCCCGGCGCGGCGGGTGCCGAAATATTCGACCCGCGGCCCGGGCACATAGCGCAGCACCGTGGTCTCCTGCGGCAGCGGCAGCGGGGTGGGCGCGACGGAGGCGATGCCCACGAAGCGCGAGGCCGCGCCGGCAAGCGCGAAACGATCCCCCACCTGCACCGGGGCCGGGCCGAGGCCGGCCACCGTGTCCGTGGAGGCGCTGCCCAGGACCACGGGCGCCTCCAGTCCGCCGGAGATGCCCAGGTAGCTGTAGACCCCGCGCCGGGGCGGTCCGAGGTGCAGCACCTCGCCGGGGAAGACCCAGAACGGGGCGCGGCCCGGGGCGGTGCGGCTGCGTTCGGTGGTCTGCGCCACCTCGGTGCCTCCGCGGGAGGTCGGCACCGGTTCCTGCGTGATGATCTCCAGGGACACCTCGGCGCCGGTCACGGCGAGGATCGAGGTCTGGCAGAGGCGCACGCTGAGCCCTCCCCCGCAGATCTCCAGGACCGCGGCGGAGTCGTCATTGCCGATCAGTCGGTTCGCCTGGCGCGCGGCGGAGAAGTCAGCCGGCCCTGCACGGCCCACGCCGAGGCCGCCGAAGCCGTAGCGGCCCATGTCCTGGACCAGGGTCTGGCCGGGCTCCTGACAGGCTGCAGCCGGCAGCACCTCCAGCACGGCCTCGCGCTCCTCGAGCCGCAGACCTTCGGCATAGGACTGCGGGATCGTGACCTCAGGCCGCGCGTCGCCGGTCTGCTCCCGCGCGGTGTTCTCCGCAGTCGCGTAGGTCCCGGCAGGGTCCTTCCCGGCGGCGTCCCTTCGGGCGGGGCCGTCGGCAGCCCCGGATCTGCGCCGTCGCAGCTTGAGCCGCTTCGCCTGCTTCAGCGCCGCCTGCGCGTCGCGACGTCGACGGAAGTCCACCAGGACGGTCTTGACCCCGGGGATCGCGTCGAGCTGGCCGGTGAAGGGATGCTCGGCCAGATGCGCCAACAGGCTGGGGCGGTCCTTCTCTGCGGTGACCTCGATGAGGAGGGCCCGCTGCCCCATCTCCCGGACGCTGTGAATCATCCCCCCAGCGTGCCACACCGGGGTGGTCATCCCCCTGATCCAGACGATGGGTGAGAACACTGGCCCCGGCGGTCGTTTCCCCGGCGGACCATGAAACAATCGGGCTGTGATCGCCGCCAAGAAGACTGCCGCTGCGCCGAAGGAGCCTCTCTTCACCAAGGACTTCCTGCTGGCGATCGTGATCAACCTCTTCCTGGCCATCGTGTTCTTCGTGCTGGTCACCGGTCTTGCGGTCTACGCCGCCGAGGAGTTCTCCGCCGGAGAGACCGCCGCCGGGTTCGCCGCCTCCGCCTTCGTGGTGGGCGCGCTGGCGGCCCGGATCTTCGCCGGAAAGTACGTGAACTTCCTGGGCCGGCGCCGCACCGTGCTGGCCTGTCTGGTCGTCTACGTGCTCGCCGGCCTGGCCTACCTCGTGGTGGACAGCTATGAGATGCTCATCGCGCTGCGCGCGGTCCACGGGATCTCCTTCGGCTTCGGGCAGACCGCGCTCAACGCCGGGGTCTTCGCGATGATCCCGCGCACCCGACGCGGGGAGGGCGCCGGCTACTACCTGCTGGCGAACTCGCTGCCCCCGGCCATCGGCCCGCTGGCCGCGATCCAGCTGACCCAGCGCTACGACTTCTGGGCGATGTTCGTCGCGGTCACCATCGTCTCGGTGGTCGCCCTGGTCTTCTCGCTGTTCCTGCGGCTGCCCGAGGACAAGCCCTGGCGCACCAGCCTGGTCGAGAAGCTGACCCTGCGCCCGCGGGACATCATCGAGCCCCGAGCCTTCAAGATCTCCCTGGTGGCGATGCTGCTGGGCATCGGCTTCGCCTCGGTGATGACCTTCCTCAACGGCTACGCACGCAGCCTCGACATGGTCGACGCGGCCTCGATCTTCTTCGTCATCTATGCCGGCGCAGTGCTGGTCTCGAGGCTCTTCATGGGCAAGGTCCAGGACCGCTACGGGGACAACTGGGCGGTCTATCCGGCGGTGATCTGCTACATCATCGCCATGGGCCTGCTCGCCTGGACGCCGAACCAGGGGGTGCTGCTCACCGCCGGGGTGCTGGCCGGGTTCGGCTTCGGCTCGCTGCTGCCGGTGCTCCAGGCGATCATCGCCTCAGACCTGCCCGCGCACCGCACCAGCATCGGGATCTCGACCTTCTTCATCATGCTCGACGCCGGATTCGGCTTCTCCCCGCTGCTGCTGGGCCCCCTGGTCAGCTATGCGGACTACCGCTTCATGTACGCGATGTGCGCCGGGGTCGTCGTGCTCTCCCTGGTGCTCTACTGGCTGGTCCACGGCCGCCATGACGTGCATCAGGGGGTGGCGCGCCGGATCCCCGGGCACGGTAGAAAGTCCGACGACGACGGCGTGATCCCCAGCCCTCAGGGCACCTGAAGCTGCGCGTTCGGCAGGTCGGTGATCAGCATGTGCCCCGGGGCGTGGCTGATCGCCAGCTCCGGCTTGGACTCCATCACCGCCGCCTGCGGGGTGACGCCGCAGGCCCAGAAGACCGGAGTCCAGCCGGCGGGGATCTCCACCGGGTCCCCGAAGTCCGGGGCGCCGAGATCGGCGATCCCCAGGCCTGCGGGGCTGCCGATGTGCACCGGGGCGCCGTGGACGCCCGGATAGCGTGAGGTGATCCGCACCGCGTCGGCGATCAGGTCTGCGGGCAGCGGGCGCATCGAGACCACCAGGGGTCCGCTGAGTCGGCCCGCCGGTGCGCAGCGGATGGCGGTCTTGTACATCGGCACGTTCACGCCCTGCTCGATGTGCGCTATCGGTATCCCCGCGTCGAGCAGCGGGGTTTCGAAGGTGAAGCTGCACCCGATGAGGAAGGCGACCAGATCCTCGCGCCAGTGCTCGGTGGCGTCATCGGGTTCGGCGATGAGCTCGCCGTCGCGGTAGACCCGGTAGGCGGGAATGTCGGTGCGCAGATCACCCTGGGCCAGCAGCGGACTCACCGCGCCGGCGTCGTCGAACTGGCCCGATTCGAACACGCCGAGGACCGGGCAGGACTTCGGGTTGCGCTGGGCGAAGAGCAGCATGTCGAAGGCCAGCTCTCGCGGCAGCGCCAGGAGGTTCACCTGTGCGAAGCCCGGGCTGATCCCGCTGGTGGGCCGCCGCAGCCCGGCGCGGAACTGCGCCCGGGCCGCGGCGGGACTCAGCTGTTCCAGCCCAGGACCCGACTCAGGAACCGTGCCGTCGGCGAAGCGGTGACCCCGGGCGGATTCTCGAGCGAGGCGCTGCCCAGGACGACGGCCGGAATGATCAGCGCGATGACTCATCCTTCGGTCCAGAGGCTGGCCAGACCGCCCAGCGAGCTGTAGCCCATGAAGATGGTCAGCAGCCAGACCACGAAGCCGAGGATGAGCAGCCACTTGGGGTACTTATAGCCCTGCAGCAGGTCCCGGCGGCGCCAGGCGGCGTAGAGGATCACCGCGAAGCCCAGCGGAAGCACGGTGCCGTTGAAGGCGCCGGCCATGATCAGCAGGGTCTGGGGCGCCTGGCCCAGCATCAGGAACACGGCGGTGGTGATCACCAGGAAGCCCAGGAAGTACCAGTTCTTGGTGCGCTCCTTGGTGTTCTTCGTGGTCAGGAAGGACACCGTGGTGTAGGTGCAGCCCAGGATCGAGGTGATCGCGGCGACCCAGAAGACCGCGCCGAAGACCCGCAGCCCGATCTCCCCGAGAGCCACCGAGAAGGCATCGGCGGCAACGTTGTCCTCGGCGAGGACCACACCGGTGGAGACGACCCCGAGGATGGCCAGGAAGAGCAGGAAGCGGATGAGGGTGGCCACCATGATCCCGAGCACCGAGGTCTGCGAGATCGCCTTGACGTTCTCGACCCCGGTGTTGCCCGAGGCGATCAGCCGGTGGGCGCCGGCATAGGTGATGTAGCCGCCGACGGTTCCGCCGATCAGCGTGGTGATCACCAGGAACTCCACCTGGTCCGGCACGAAGGTCTGGCGCAGCGCCTCACCGAGCGGAGGGGCGGTGGTGACGGCCATGAAGATCATCAGCAGGATCAGCACCGCGCCACAGGCGACGACGATCCGATCCAGCGCGACGCCGGCCTTCTTGGAGAGGAAGATCAGCAGCGCGAGGATCACGGAGAGTCCGCCGCCGATGCGGGCGTCCATGCCGGACATCGCGTTGAGGCCCAGGCCGGCACCGGCGATGTTGCCGATGTTGAAGACGATTCCGCCGAAGAAGATCAGCGCAGCGAGCGCCCAGCCCAGGCCGGGCAGGATGCGGTTGCCCAGGGTCTGGGCGTAGAGCCCGGAGACCCCGAGCACCCGCCAGACGTTGAGCTGCACCGCGATGTCCACCAGCACCGAGATCAGAATGGCGAAGCCGAAGGCGGCGCCGAGCTGATAGGTGAAGGTCGCGGTCTGGGTGATGAAGCCCGGACCGACGGCGCTGGTGGCCATCAGGAACATCGCGCCGAGCAGCGCGGTGCGGCGGGTGCGGATCAGCATCGGACCATTCGGTTCCGGACTGTCGGACTCCGTGCGCCCGGCGCTCAGAGGGCCGTCGATGTCTGAGGCACCATTGGTCTGCGGGTCTTCTTCGATCTTGGGATGGCGGGGTGCATCCGCCGAAGACGATCTGGGGGTTGAGGCGTCAGCCACAGGAGCCCTCCGAGGGTGAGTAGGGGGAATGGAGCCGACACCGTGCGCAGTGCACATGTGACGCACGTCTATTCCGTGGATCACCGCTCACAGTACTGTTGTTCAACAATCCAAGCAAGAGATTGTGGAACAATCCGCCCACGTTTTACATGGTTGTCACATGCGTCGTCTCATCCGCTGGGGATTCTCAGGTCCCCGGCTGACGCTGAATCCGCTCAGACTCATCAGAAACCCATGGCAACGACCCTGCGACGGCAGCCAGATCCTCCTCAAGGGTCGGTTCACCTGGGGTGAGGGGGCCCTCCGGAATGCGAGTAGCGTTGCGTCGGTTGGTGCTTGTGGGCTCAACGGTGCCGTTGCAGCCAGCGCGGCATCACTGGAGATCTTGGGGGTTTGTGCGTGAGCATGGAACGCGCGGCATGGGGCTCGCTGTACAGCATGACCCACGCGAAGAAGGACTACCGGCCGTTCAACCGGGAGACGCTGAGCCGCATCGGCCGGTTCGCCCGTCCCCACCGCACCCGGCTGATCTGGTTCCTGATCCTCTCGGTGGTCACCGCGGCGCTCGCCGTGGCGACCCCGCTGCTGGCCGGACAGGTCATCAACGCGATCACCGGCTCCGCCGCCGTGGAGGTCGTGATCCGGCTGGCAGTGCTGATCGCGATCATCGCCGTGGCCGATGCCGGGTTCAACATCCTCAGCCGCTGGCTCTCCTCACGGATCGGTGAAGGCCTGATCCTGGATCTGCGCACCGCCGTGTTCGATCACGTGCAGAAGATGCCGATCGCCTTCTTCACCCGCACCCGCACCGGCGCACTGGTGAGCCGGCTGAACAACGATGTCATCGGTGCGCAGCGCGCCTTCAGCGGGACCCTCTCCGGCGTCGTCGGGAACCTGGTGATGGTCATCCTGACCATCATCGCGATGCTCTCACTGTCCTGGCAGGTCACGCTGCTGGCCCTGGTCCTGCTGCCGGTGTTCGTGGTGCCGGCCCGTCTGATGGGCAGCCGGCTGGCCGGGCTCCAGCGTGAGGCGGCGAACCACAACGCCACCATGGGCACCCAGATGACCGAACGCTTCTCCGCTCCGGGCGCCACGCTGATCAAGCTCTTCGGCCGTCCCGAGGAGGAGTCCGCAGAGTTCGAGCGGCGCGCCCGCCGCGTGCAGGACATCGGGGTCAAGACCGCGATGCTGCAGTCCACCTTCATCACCGCACTCACCCTGGTCTCCGCGCTGGCCCTCGCGCTGGTCTACGGCCTGGGCGGCTTCTACGCGATCGTCGGAGAGCTCGAGGCCGGCGCCGTGGTCTCCCTGGCCCTGCTGCTCACCCGCCTCTACGCGCCGCTGACCGCCCTGGCCAGCGCCCGGGTGGAAGTGATGAGCGCACTGGTCAGCTTCGAGCGGGTCTTCGAGGTCCTGGACCTCAAACCGCTGATCACCGAGAAGCCAGACGCCGAGCCGCTGCCCGATGGCCCAGCCGCCGTCGAGTTCGACGACGTCAGCTTCTCCTACCCCTCTGCGGAGAAGGTCTCACTCGCCTCCCTGGAAGAGGTCGCCACGCTGGACCAGCGCGGCGGCGAAGAGGTGCTCCATGGGATCAGCCTGCGCGTGGAGCCCGGGCAGACCGTGGCCATCGTGGGCTCCTCAGGGGCCGGCAAGTCCACCATCGCCGCACTGCTCGCGCGGCTCTACGACGTGGACTCCGGCTCGGTGCGGATGGCCGGGGTGGACCTGCGCGACACCACGTTCGCCTCGCTGCGTGCCACCCTGGGCGTGGTCACCCAGGACGGGCACCTGTTCCACGACACCATCCGGGCCAACCTCACCCTGCCGGCCCCGGACGCCACCGATGAGCAGATCTGGGACGCCATCCGCCGGGCCCGACTGGAATCGGTGGTCCACTCCATGCCCGACGGGCTCGACACCGTGGTCGGGGAACGCGGCTACCGGCTCTCCGGCGGCGAGCGCCAGCGCATGACTCTGGCCCGGCTGCTGCTGGCCCAGCCCCAGGTGGTCATCCTCGACGAGGCCACCGCCGCGCTGGACTCCACCTCCGAGGCCGCCGTGCAGGCCGCGCTGACCGAGGCGCTCGTCGGCCGCACCGCGCTGGTGATCGCGCACCGGCTCTCCACCGTGCGCGCCGCCGACGCGATCCTCGTGGTCGAAGCAGGCATGATCGTGGAGCGCGGCACGCACACCGAGCTGCTCGCGGCCGACGGGCGCTATGCCGAGCTCTACCGGACCCAGTTCGCGACCGAGGACTCCTGAAGCCGCTCCCCCACCCTGCGTAGGATGGACAGGCAATCGAGGAGAGGCACCCGCATGATCGCACGGTTCGAAGAGCTTGACTGGCAGCAGACGCCGATGGGTGAGCTGATGCTGCGTCGGCGCACCGAGCCCGGCACGGGCACGCAGATCTATGAGGTGAAGCTCGGCGAGGAGTTCCTCATGTCGAGCCTCTTCACCGTGGCGGAGGAGCAGATGTCGATTCTGGGCCTCGCCGCCGCGACGGGTGACAAGCTCGACGTCGTCGTGGGCGGCCTCGGCCTGGGCTACACCGCGGTCACTGCGCTCGCTGATGAGCGGGTCCACCGGCTGGAGGTCATCGACGCGCTCCCGGCCGTCATCGACTGGCATCAGCGCAAGCTGCTGCCAGTCTCGAGCCGGCTGGTCGAGGACGCGCGCACCACCCTGCGCCAGGATGACTTCTTCGCCGTGATGCGGACGCCTCCGGCGCCGGACGCGCAGCGCCACGACGTGATCCTGCTCGACGTCGACCACTCCCCGCGGCACACGCTGGATCCGAGCCACGCGGACCTCTACACCACCGAGGGGCTCACCGCGCTGGCGGCGCACCTCGCTGATCACGGGGTATTCACGCTGTGGTCCGATGATCCGCCGGATGAGGAGTTCATGGTCACGCTCTCGACGGTCTTCGATGACTGCCAGGCCCACGTCGTGGAGTTCGCCAATCACCTCACCGGGAGGACCTCCTCCAACACCGTCTATGTCGGGATCAAGCGCGAACCCGTCGACTGAGCATTGCGTAATACGACGTAATGTGTGATCAGCGGCACGCGAGGTCTTCCAATAGCGGCTTCTCCGGGTGAAGATGACGGTGAGCGAGAGCTCACCCACCACCTGCGCCGCAGCGATGCGGCGCCGATACTGTTCAGGAGACGCAGCCATGACTGAGAGCACCCGAACCGAGAGCGTGAACCCGCAGGGAAACGAGCCGCACCAGATCGGCGACTGGGCCGATCTGGGCCAAGAGATGTGGTCCTATCTCACCGGCCGGGGCGCCGCGGTGAACTACACGCTCCAAGACATGACGGTGGAGGTCCCCCGTGACATCGGACCGGATGCGCCACGAGCGGTCTGGAAGTTCAACGGGACTCTGCGGGTGACCACGAGTGACGAAGCGAGCTCCCGATGATCGACTGCAACTGAGGCAGGAGGCATCATGCGCCTAGACATCGACCTCGCCTTCAGCGTCGCCCAGGTCGGGGCAGACGGCACCCCGACTGAACCGATCAACGCCACCATCACCGCGGCAGGCCGCCACATCGAGGTCCGCACCGAGGACTCCTCGCTGCTCGACGGGATGCCGCGCTCGATCACCCGAGCCGCCGACGTGTTCGCGAGCCAGCTCGCGGCCCGCGATCTGACGCTCTCCGTGATCGGTCCCGCAGGAGAGATCGTCTCTCTGGGAGCGGTGAAGACCACGGTGCTGAGCCGGGCGCTCACCCGTTCGAAACACATTCGGCTGGGTTCGCTGAAGTCGCTGCCGCGCTTTGCCGGCACCGGCTCAGGCGACGCGCAGAGCTCATCGTCGCTGATCCCTCCGGAGACGCCGTGGCCCCCGGCCCCGACGTTCAACCGAAGAATCCGACGTCGGGTCACCACCACCCACGCTCCCCGCGGGGCCGGACGTCCGCGGCTGATCATGAGCCGCACCGACCAGCCCGGCGCAGGTCCGCTGGAGTTCAACCTGGTGGCTGATCGCACACTGATCGGCAGCGACGAAGCCTCGGACCTGTTGCTCAAGGGCCTGGAGCCGGTCCACGCCGAGATCCTCCATGACGAGTTCGATGAGTACGTGATCGTCCGCCATGGGTCCATGGGCGGCAGTCGCAGCGCCGAGCCCGGCGCGCCGGTCACGCTGCGCACCGGGTCGCGGATCGACCTGGGCATGTGGCGGCTGGTGTTCCTGCGCGAGGAGTACGCCGATCACGGCCGGCCCTTCGGGGGACGCCAGGGCGGGGAGTTCGCGTATCAGAAGCCGCAGTACGATCCCTATCGGCAGCGAAGCTGAGCTGGGAGCTGGAGCCGGAGACCGTTGAAGGATCTGGGGGCTGGACTCGGTCGAGCATGGCCCCCGGATACCTTCCTCCGATCAGCTGCCCAGGTGGTCCAGCAGCTCAGCCTCGGCCGAGTCGAGGTATTCCAGCAGATGAGCCTCCGCGGCCCGCCGGTCCCCCTGGCTGAGCAGCCGGGCCAGCTCGCGGTTCCTCTCGATATAGGCGTGATGAAAGCTGGGCTGTTCGGACTTGGCGTGGAAGGCCAGACGCATCCGCGCCAGCACCTGTTCCATGAGCGCATCGAGCATCGCGCTGCGAACCTGGGCGGCGATGGTCCGATGGAAGACCTGATTGGCCTGGGCCATCGCGGGAATGTCTCCGCGCTCGCGCGCCACCTCCGCGGCTGAGACGATTCGGTGCAGCTGCTCCAGCTCCGCCGCGGGGAACTCTGCGGTGCGCACCGCGCCGACCTCCAGCACCCGACGGACTCGGTAGACCTCGGCGATGTCGGCGGCCGTGGGCTGGTGCACGAAGACCCCACGGTTGGGGTGACGTTCCACGAGACCCTCAGCTGCCAGGATCTGGAAGCCGCTGCGCAGCGTGTGCCGCGAGATGTCCAGCTGACGGGTCAGCTGTACCTCCGGAAGCTTGGTGCCTGGACGAATCGCACCGGCCGAGATCGCCCCGCGCAGCAGCTCCGCCACCCGTTCCGGGACCTGAGCATGCTCGCTGAGTCCCTCGGCGGACAAGGAGCTCCACATCACGTCGGTCATGACAACAATCTAGCGGACACGGGAAACCCGCACCTCAACCTCGCTTCACGCGGGTCACTCGATGACACCCAGCACCTGGCCGGCCCGCAGCGCCGCGCCGGGGGCGAGCTCCTCCCGACGGAAGACCCCGCTGCGCGGTGCTGCCACGGTGGACTCCATCTTCATCGCCTCCACCACGGCGAGGGGATCCCCTGCGGAGACCTCAGCACCGTCCACGGCGGAGAAGCTGACCAGGCTGCCGGCCAGCTTCGTCACCACTGCGCCGGGCGCGGCCTCGGCGGGGGTGGTGGGAGCGTCGTCGTCGGTGGTCGTCCCGGCGCCTGTTCCGGTGCCGCTGCCGAGCAGGGTGAGCAGGGCGGCAGGGAGCCCCAGGCTCACCGCCCGGCCGTCGATCTCCACAGTGGTGCGGCGCATGCGGTGTTCGCGGTGGCGCAGCGCTGCAGCAAGGTGCTCGGAGTCGACCATGGACTCGCCGTAGGCGGCTTCGAACTCGGTCTCGATCCAGCGGGTGTGGACCCGGAAGCTGGCCTGGCCGTCGGCGGCGAGGAAGTCCTCCGCCTCGAGCACCTGGCGGTGGAAGGGCAGCACGGTGGGCAGGCCTTCGATGCGCATCTCGTCGAGCGCCATGCGCGCACGGCGCAGCGTGGTGGTGCGATCCGGGCCGGTGACCACGAGCTTGGCAAGCATCGAATCGAAGGCGCCGGAGATCTCGTCACCGCTGCGCACCCCGGTGTCCACCCGGATGCCGGGTCCGGTGGGTGGGGCGAAGAGCGTCACCGGGCCGGGGGTGGGAAGGAATCCCTGGGCCGGTTCCTCGGCGTTGAGCCGGAACTCCACCGAGTGGCCGCGCGGCTGCGGGTCTTCGGTGAATCGCAGCGGTTCTCCCTCGGCGATGCGCAGCTGTTCGGCCACCAGATCCACCCCGGAGGTCTCCTCGGTGACCGGGTGCTCCACCTGCAGCCGGGTGTTGACCTCCAGGAAGCTCAGCAGACCGGGCTGGTCCCCTTCGCCCGGGCTGAGCAAATACTCCACCGTGCCGGCCCCGACGTACCCGGCCTCGGCGCAGATCGCTCGGGCGGAGCGGTGGATGTCAGCACGCTGGTCGGCGCTGAGGAACGGCGCCGGCGCTTCCTCCACCAGCTTCTGGTTGCGCCGCTGCAGCGAGCAGTCCCGGGTGCCGACGACGACGACGTTGCCCTGCGTGTCCGCGAGGACCTGGGCCTCTACGTGCCGGGGCCGGTCCAGGAACCTCTCCACGAAGCATTCTCCGCGGCCGAAGGCGGATTCGGCCTCGCGCACCGCAGAGGCGAAGGCCTCATCGATCTCGGACGCCTCACGAACGATGCGCATGCCGCGCCCGCCGCCGCCGTGGGCGGCCTTGATGGCCACCGGCAACCCGTGCGCGGCGACGAACTCGCGGATCTCATCCCCACCGGCGACCGGTCCATCGGTGCCCGGCACCAGCGGGGCGCCGACCTTGACCGCGAGCGCCCGGGCGGTGACCTTGTTCCCGAGCGATTCGATGGTCTCGGGCTTCGGACCGATCCAGGTCAGTCCGGCCGCGATCACGGCGCGGGCGAAGTCGGCGTTCTCGGAGAGGAACCCGTAGCCGGGGTGGATCGCGTCGGCATCGACCTCGCGGGCGGCGTCGAGCAGCTTCTGCTGATCCAGGTAGGTCTGCGCCGGGGTGGTGCCGTGCAGCGCCACGGCCTCGTCGGCCAGCTGGACGTGGAGCGAATCGGCGTCCTGGTCGGCGTAGACCGCTGCGGCGGTGTAGCCGGATTCGCGGGCGCTGCGGATGATGCGGACGGCGATCTCGCCGCGGTTGGCGATGAGGATGCGCTTCATGGTGAGGTCTTCTCTCAGGCGTCTGGGGTCGTGGGGCTCTGCGACGGCGGGGCCGCCGGGGCATGGGTCCGCGGCAGCGGGGTCAGCGTGTCAGGGTCCACCGGGACCAGGGTGATCTGGTCTCCGGGGGCGAGCTGCGCCGCAAGCGGCAGGTCCTCGTCGATGACGACCCCGATCACCGGGTATCCCCCGGTGACCGGATGGTCGTTGAGGAAGAGCACCGGAGTGCCCGCGGGCGGCATCTGCAGCGAGCCGCGGACGACTCCCTCACTGGGAAGCTCGCCCTCCTTGAGCCGGCGCAGCGGACGCGGGGCCTCCGCGTCGGTGGTCTTCGCGTCGGTGGTCTTCGCGTCGGCGTCCCGGGCGGCGTCGCTGGTTCTGGCGACCTCGGTGCGCTCGGGGACCTCGAGCCGGATCCCGATCCGGTTCGAGGACTGGGACACGATCCAGTGCTGGTCGGCCAGCCGAGCGGCCTCCTCGGCGCTGAACCAGTCCGCGCGGGGTCCATAGGTGAAGCGCAGCGCGGTCGGCGTCTCAGCCGTCGGCGTATCAGCGGATGACGGATCAAGCTGGGGCGCGGAGACGGCGCCGGTGGCGGCCCCGGCGGCGCGGAGCCGGTCTCCGGCCGCGAGCGGACCGGGGCCGAGCCCTGACATGGTGTCGGCGGAGACGCTGCCGAGCACCGGCGTGGCGGCGATGCCTCCACGGAGGCCGACCACGCTGCGCAGTCCACGCTCGGGGGCCCCGAGAGTCAGGGTCTCCCCCGCGGCGAGGGCGAAGGGAGCGCGAAGCGCTGCGCGCCTGCTGGATCCGTCCGGGCCGGTGACGGTCAGCGGCACCTGCGCGCCGGCGACGGCGAGCACCACCGTGGATTCGGCCTGAAGCGTGAGTCCCCCGTGCAGCGCCTCGAGCACCGCGGCCTGCGCACCATTGCCGAGAAGTCGGTTCACCTGGCGGGCGGCGGCCTCATCGGCGACCCCTGCGCGGGAGACTCCGAGGTCACTGAGTCCGCTGCGGCCGAGATCCTGGATCAGGGTCTGCAGACCCGCGTCGAGCACGGTGAGCGCGGCCTCGTCCTCGGGCTCGGAGCCGCGCGAGCTCCACGACCCAGTTTCGGGCTGGGGTGCTTCCTCGGGCTGACGTGCGGACGTGGTCGTCACCGACCGGGCACGCACCGGCTTGTAGCGCACGGAGTCCCCCGGGCTGACCAGCGCCGGGGACTCGCCGTGGGCTTCGCGGGAGAGGTCCCACAGGGTGGCCGGGGTATGTCCGATGAGCTGCCATCCGCCCGGGGAGACCCGCGGGTACACGGCGGAGAACTCACCGGCCAGGGCCACGGCGCCAGCAGGCACGGCGGTGCGCGGGCTGCTGCGGCGCGGGACGTCCAACGGGCCGGGGCGGCCAGGATCCCCGAGCGCCGCCTCACCCGGAGCCGGGCTGGGCACGCAGTAGGTGAATCCGGGGGCGAAGCCGCCGAAGGCTCCGGTCCAGGACTGTTCGGTGTGCCAGTTGATCAGCGCCTCGACGCTCATCTGTTGGTTCGCGGCGAGACCATCCAGGTCTTCCCCGTCGTAGATGACCTCCAGCTCCACGTGCCGGGAGTCCGCGGCAGAGAATTCTCCGAGCTCAAGGCCGGGCAGACGCGTCCGGGCCTGCAGCAGGGCGGGCCGGGCGGTGAAGCGCAGCAGGATGGTGCGGGCCGCGGCCACGGCCTCGACCTGGCCGGGCAGCGGGTCACGGCGCAGCTGCTGATGGCAGGCCAGGACCTGGTCGAGGGTCTCGAACTCCAGCAGCAGCGCGCGGGGACCAGCCTCTCGGATGGTGCTGATCATGCGAAGCTGCGGATCTCGACTCCGGCGCCCTCCAAGGCGGCCCGCACCGCCTTCGCCATCGCCACCGCGCCGGCAGTGTCGCCGTGGGTGCAGATGGATTCGGCCTGGGTCTCGATGCGCGTGCCGTCGCGGGCGATCAGCACGGACTCCTCGGCCAGGCGCAGCATGTTCTCGACCACCTGCTCGGTGTCGTGGAGCACCGCGTCAGGCTCCCGCCGGGAGACCAGCGTGCCGTCGGGGTTGTAGCTGCGATCGGCGAAGGCCTCGGAGACTCCGCGCAGACCGGCTTCGGCGGCATAGTCCAGGGCGATTGATCCCGGCAGCAGCAGCACCGGAAGGTCGCGTCCGGTGCTCTCGCGATAGGCGGCGATGGTGTCGATGACGGCATGGGCGTGCCCGGTGTGGGAGATCATCGCGTGGTAGAGGGCGCCATGCGGCTTCACGTAGCGGATATGGGACCCCAGCCCCAGGGCGATCCCTTCCAGGGCGCCGAGCTGGTAGAGCACATCGGCGGCGAGCTCGTCGGGGGAACATTCCAGGTGCCGACGGCCGAAGCCGGCGAGGTCGCGGTAGCCGATATGGGCGCCGATGACGACGTCGTTCGCCACAGCCTCGGTGGCGGTGGCGCGGATGGTCAGCGGGTCCCCGGCGTGGAAGCCGCAGGCGATGTTCGCGCTGGAGACGGTGCGCAGGATGGCGGCGTCGTCTCCGCTGGTCCAGTTGCCGAAGGCCTCTCCGACATCGCTGTTCAGGTCGATCTGTGCCACGTGATCCTCCTCGAGCCGATGTTGCCCACGTCTCAGTGTGAGCTGAGTCAAGGATGCCTGACTCCGCAGGATTGTTCAACAATCCGAGCGAAGTTGGTGCTGAATCCTGGTGCCAGCCCGGTTTCTCAGTCCTGCCGGCATTCAGCCCTGGTGGTGTTCAGTCCTGACGCGAGTGGCGTTCCAGGAACTCGTAGACCTCGGTGGTGTCCACCCCGGGGAAGGCCCCCTGGGGCATGGCCGCGAGCAGGTGGCTGTTGGCGCGGGCGGCAGGCCAGGCCTGTCCCTCCCAGCGGGCGGCGAGCTCCGCCGGGGGCTGCCGGCAGCAGGTCGGATCGTCAGGACAGCGCGAGGATGAGCGCGAGGTGGTGTCGGAGCCGCGGAACCATTTCACATGCTCGAAGGGCACTCCGATGGAGAGCGAGTACAGCCCCGAGGAGTGCGCCTCGGTCCGCGCGGTGCACCAGAACGTTCCGACCGTGGTGTCGGTGTACTGGTGGAATGATCGGAACTTGTCATCGACCTCGAAGACCTGGCGCGAGGTCCACTGCCGGCAGATCGTCTGACCCTCGATGGCTCCGGAGTGATCCGCCGGGAAGTTGACCCCGTCGTTCTCATAGGCCTTGTGCAGGATCCCGGACTCGTGGACCTTCTGGAAGTGACACGTGATCCCCAGGTGTTCGGTGGCGAGATTGGTGAACCGGTGGGCGGCAGACTCATAGGAGACGGCGAAGGCGTCCCGCAGGTCCTCGATGGCGATCTCCTTGCGCGACTTGGACTCCTTCAGGAAGCGCACGGTGGTGGCCTGGGGCATCAACAGGCTCGCCGCGAAATAGTTGGTGTAGACACGCTGGCGCAGGAATTCGGAGTAGTCCTCCGGCTCGGTGTGACCCAGCACCTGGTGGCCCAGCGCCTGGAGCAGCACCGAGCGGGCGTCCCACTGCCGCGCGGTTCCCTGGGTCAGGTAGATGATCCGGTTCTTCTGATCCGTCACCGAGCGGGTGGATTCGGGCAGGTTCTTCACGAAGCG
Source organism: Nesterenkonia sp. AY15 (assembly GCF_022565855.1). Classification (NCBI taxonomy): domain Bacteria; kingdom Bacillati; phylum Actinomycetota; class Actinomycetes; order Micrococcales; family Micrococcaceae; genus Nesterenkonia; species Nesterenkonia sp. AY15. The sequence goes on from NZ_JAJOYV010000002.1 coordinate 61,575, forward strand.
CAGCGAGAACCCGAGGTGCGCGGCGATGTCAGCGGCCACATGGTGGGACAGCGGACCTTCGCGGTGATCCACCGCGTCCAGCAGCTCCTGGGCGGCCGCCTCGATCTCCGGGTAGTAGTTGTTCCTGGCGCGCATCTCCTCACGCAGCTCCGTATTGGCCCGCCGCGCCTCCTCCGGAGTGGCGGCCTGCTCCTCGAGACGACGGCGCAGCTCACCTTGGAGCGCGACCAGCGATTCCAGGACATCCATGGGCAGACGGTTGCTGATCCGCACCGCGGGCAGGTTCAGCGCCGCATAGAGCGGACCCCGCTGCGCCTTCTCCAGCTCGATCTCCAGTGCCGCGCGCTTCGAAGGCGGATCGGCGCCGAAGAGGTCGTCGAAGCTGACCTCCAGCGCCTTGGCCAGCTGCTGCAGCTGGGAGAGCTTGGGCTCGCGGCGGCCGTTCTCCAACAGCGAGAGCTGACTGGGCGCGGTGCCCAGCGCCTCGGCGAGCGCATCAAGGGTCATCCCGGCCTGCTTGCGCAGATGGCGCACGCGTCGGCCAAGCGCGATCAGGTCGAAGCCCTCGTCCTGGGAGGCTGCTGAGGCGCGCTCGAGGGAGCGAAGCTGGGTGCGCTGCGACGATTCCCTCACGTTTGAGGTTTCTCGTACTGTCCGCATATCAAAAAAGCATACCCGCCACCGAAGCCTGCCCGGTGACGCGCACCACTGGCACCTCCGAGCTCACCGTGAGGCGGGTCACCACAATTGCAGCACGAAGTCAAGCATTGACAGGTCACAATCAGGTGATATACGGCTTTTGGTAAGGTCGAGAATCATCGACTTCTACGAAGGAATGATCTTGAACTCCAGTACTGCCGAGCCTGCAGTCCGAGCGCGGAACGTCTACAAAGCCTTCGGCAAGCGCCCCGAGGAGATCGTCCGACGCATCAAGGGCGGCGCGGATCGCGAGGACGTCACGGACCTGGGCACCGCCGCTGTCATCGACGCGAGCTTCGACGTGCAGCCGGGCGAGGTCTTCGTGGTGATGGGCCTCTCCGGCTCCGGAAAATCCACGCTGATCCGCATGGTCAACGGTCTGCTGCCTGCGACCGCCGGCAGCATCGAGGTGGGCGGTGAAGACATCGCCCGGCTCTCCGCCAAGGATCTGCGCCGCGTTCGCCGTGAAAAGGTCTCCATGGTGTTCCAGCACTTCGCGCTCTTCCCCCACCGCACCGTCGGTCAGAACGCGGCCTACGCCCTCGAGGTCCAGGGACTCAACCGCTCAGACCGGGAACGCAAGGCCGAAGAGGCCCTCCGCATGGTGGGCCTCACCGGCTGGGGCGGATCCATGCCGGACGAGCTCTCCGGAGGCATGCGCCAGCGAGTCGGTCTGGCCCGCGCACTGGCGGCCGGCACCGAGGTGATGCTCATGGATGAAGCCTTCAGCGCCCTGGATCCCCTCATCCGACGAGAGATGCAGGACCAGCTCGTGGAGCTGCAGGAGCAGCTGGGCAAGACCATCCTGTTCATCACCCATGACCTCAACGAAGCCATGCGGCTGGGCGACCGGATCGCAATGATGCGCGACGGACGCACAGTGCAGATCGGGACCTCTGAGCAGATCCTCAACGACCCGGCCAACGACTACGTCGCCCAGTTCGTCCAGGACGTGGATCGCACCCGAGTCCTCACCGCCGGCGCCATCATGGAACCTCCGGTGGCGGTGCTCGGCACGGAACAGGGGCCCCGCACCGCACACAAGCTCATGCGCGAACACCAGACCAACGTGCTGGCGGTCGTCGACCGCGGAAAGAAGCTCCACGGCTTCGTGCACGAAGATGCTGTCGCCGCGGCAGTGGCCCAGGGCGCGAACACGCTCGACGGGCTGCTGCAGCCGGCCCCCTCGGTGCATGCCGAGACTCCGCTGGCCGAGCTGATGACCCAGGCCGCGCAGAGCGAAGCAGGGCTGGCAGTGATCGATGACGCCGGCCGACTTGAAGGGATCATCGCCCGCGTGACGCTGCTCAACGCCCTGGCGGAGCCGAAATACACCGGCCATGACGCCTCAGAGGCGGTGGGCACCCGATGATCACCACTGCTCAAGAGACTGAAGGAGCCGGGGTCCCCCGGCTGAACGTCGGCGAATGGATCGAGACCGGCTTCGGCTGGGTCAACGACAACCTCGGCGCCCTGTTCGACCTGATCCGAACAGTCGTCTCAACTCTGACCGGCGGCCTGGACGACCTGCTCAACACTCCGGATGCGCTCCTGCTCGCCGTGGCGTTCTCTCTCCTGGGGTGGCTGGTCAAGGACTGGAAGCTGGGCCTCCTCTCGATCGTGATGCTGGTGTTCGTGATCAGCATCGATCAGTGGGAGAACGCCATGACCACGCTGGCCCTGGTGGCAGTGGCAGCCGCCATCGCCCTGGTGATCGCGATCCCGCTCGGAATCTGGGCTGCCCGGTCTGACCGGGTCAGCGGCGCGATCAGGCCGGTGATGGACCTGATGCAGACCATGCCGGCCTTCGTCTGGCTGGTTCCCGTGGTGACGCTGTTCAGCATCGGCGTCACCAGCGGTGTCGTCGCCACCATCATCTTCGCGCTTCCTCCCGGGGTGCGGTTCACCGAGCTGGGCATCCGGGGGGTCGACGCCGAGGTGGTCGAGGCGGGCCATGCCTTCGGCAGCACGCCCGGGCAGATCTTGGTGCGCATCCAGCTTCCGCTGGCGCTGAAGACCATCATGGCCGGCGTCAATCAGGTCATCATGCTGGCGCTGTCCATGGCCGTCATCGCTGGCCTCGTCGGGGCCGGCGGACTCGGCGGCGAGGTCATGCGAGCCATCGGCAGCCTGGACATCGGCCTGGCGTTCGAGGCCGGGCTCGCCGTCGTCGTCCTGGCCATCTATCTGGACCGCGTCACCTCCGCCATCGGTCACGGCGGCATGGCCGTGGGACGGATGTCGAAGCTGCTTCGTCGCGGCCGTCCTCGACGAAGCCCTGAGCCCGCCCCCGCCAAGACCACGTGATCCGGCCTCGCCCGCTGGACGAAGCCACCACCCGAGAACACAGACCAGAGACCGCATCGCACCCGCACACAACAGATTGAGGCACATCATGAGTACACGAACTGGCACAGCATCGAAGTTCATCGGCGTGACCGCCGCGGCAGCCCTCGCGCTGACCGCCTGCGGCGGCGGCGACGACGCCGCGGAGAACGGGGACGAGGCCGAGGCCGGCGGCACCGTCACCCTGGGCATCATCCCCAGCTGGACCGATGGTCTGAGCATGGCCTACCTCTGGCAGGGCATCCTCGAGGGCGAGGGCTACGACGTCGAGATCGAAGAGATCAACGACGCCGCCCCGCTGTACACCGGCGTCGCCCAGGGCGACATCGACGTCTACCCGTCCGCATGGCCCGAGGTCACCCACGCTGAGTACATGGACGAATACGGTGACGATCTCGAGGATCTCGGCGCGTACTACGAGGGCGCCGTGCTGACCCTGGCGGTGCCCGAATACACCGAGATCGACTCCATCGCAGAGCTTGCCGACAACGCCGAGGACTTCAACGGTCAGGTCATCGGCATCGAGCCAGGTTCGGGCCACATGGGAGTCACCGCCAATGACGTGTTCCCGACATATGGGCTCGACGAGAACTTCGAACTCGTGGAATCCTCCACCGCGGCGATGCTGACCGAGCTGGGCTCCGCCATCGATGACGAGGAAGACATCGTCGTGACGCTGTGGCGTCCGTTCTACGCCTACGGCAACTTCGACCTGAAGGATCTCGAAGATCCCGAGGGTGCGCTGGGCGAGCCAGAGACGCTGAACTTCATCGCCAACTCCGAGTTCTCCAGCGAGTTCCCCGAGGTCGCCGAGTGGATGGGCAGCTTCACCCTCTCCGATGAGGAGTACGCCGAGCTCGAGGACATGATGGTCAACGAGTACGCGGACAACGAGGAAGAAGCCGCTCAGGCCTGGATGGAAGACAACGCCGATATGATCGACTCCCTCAAGGAGTGATCTGTCGAGGGTGATCAGGTCCTCCCGATCACCGTCTGCCGATCACCGCCTGCTGATCAGCAGGGCGTGATCCAGACGCAATGACAGAGACCCCCGATCCCGTTCCGAGTCATGGACTCGGATGTGGGACCGGGGGTCTCCGTCTGTGCTGCAGCTGCCAGCCGCCGGTCAGCGGGCCCGCTTCTGAAGCAGGATCGCACCGCCGGCGTCGTCCTCTGAGGCGCTGAAGGTGATCGCCCGGATGGTGCCGGCCGGAAGGCCGACCAGCTCCTCTGCCCGGGTGAACATCTCCTGCCAGATCTCCAGCTCATCCTCGCTCTCGATGCCGAGCAGCGAGATGAACGGAGCCCTGCCTTCAGAGACCAGACGGCGCGCACGCCGCTGGATGTGCAGCGCGAAGTCAACCAGTCCTGCCGAGAGCGCCTCCCCCTTGGAGAAGATCCGGTCCTCGGACCGGGTCAGTCGCCGGGGTGTCGCAAAGGCCGAAGGTGGTTCCACCAGGTACCGCTCAACCAGCGCCTTCCAGGAGGCCTCGGCCTCCTCCGCACTTCCGCGCCGCCCCACCGGGCTGGGCGCGAAGTTCCGCTGCGGCTGCAGCTCCGGCGCCTCGAGTTCGGCGATGCGTGCGCCGAATTCGCGGTGCAGGGTGCTCAGGAAGGTCAGCGCATCCGCGGTGAACACCTCATTCTGCCGCGGTGCCCGCGGCGCATTGAGTGTGATGCCGTTGATCGTGATGCCGTTGCTCGACGTGGCCTCGGCCGGATCGGTGATGCTCTCGTTTCCGGATGTGGTGCTGGAGCGGAAAGAGGTGCTGGTCTGGGCGTTCATGGCTGACTCCTTTGTCAATGCCGGTGGATCAGTGGAATTGTCCTGCTTCGGTGGAACCCTTGTAGGCCACCGTCGAGGACTCGGGGTTCAACGTGGTGGAGATGGCATCGAAGTATCCGGTGCCGACCTCGCGCTGGTGCTTGGTGGCGGTGTAGCCGTCTGCCTCTGCGGCGAATTCCTTCTCCTGCAGCTCCACATAGGCCTTCATCTGGTTGTCCTTGTAACCGCGCGCCAGCTCGAACATCGAATAGTTCAGCGCGTGGAAGCCGGCCAGGGTGATGAACTGGAAGGTGAAGCCCATGGCGCCCAGCTCACGCTGGAACTTCGCGATGGTCTCGTCGTCGAGGTGCTTCTTCCAGTTGAACGAGGGCGAGCAGTTGTAGGCCAGCATCTGGTCCGGGTACTCGGCCTTGACCGCCTCGGCGAACTGCTTGGCGTACTCCAGGTCCGGGGTGCCGGTCTCCATCCAGATCAGATCGGCGTAGGGCGCGTAGGCCTTGGCCCGGGCGATGCAGGGTTCGATGCCGTTGCGCACCTTGTAGAAGCCTTCGGCGGTGCGCTCTCCGGTGATGAAGGGCTGGTCGCGCTCGTCGACGTCCGAGGTGATCAGCGTGGCCGCCTCCGCGTCGGTGCGGGCGATGACGACGCTGGGGGTGTTGTGCACATCGGCGGCGAGCCGGGCCGACTGCAGCGTGCGCACGTGCTGACCGGTGGGGATCAGCACCTTTCCGCCGAGGTGTCCACACTTCTTCTCCGAGGCGAGCTGATCTTCCCAGTGCACGCCGGCGGCGCCGGAGGCGATCATGGACTTCATCAGCTCGTAGGCGTTCAGCGGGCCGCCGAATCCGGCCTCGGCGTCGGCGATGATCGGGACCATGTAGTCCTCGACCGTGCGGGTGCCTTCGAGGTAGTCGATCTGGTCCGCGCGGAGCAGGGCGTTGTTGATCCGGCGCACCACGCTGGGCACCGAGTTGGCCGGGTAGAGCGACTGATCCGGGTAGGTGTGGCCCGAAAGGTTCGCGTCACCGGCGACCTGCCAGCCGGAGAGGTAGATGGCGCGCAGGCCGGCCTTGACCTGCTGGACCGCCATATTGCCGGTCAGCGCACCCAGGGAGTTCGTGTACTTGCCCTCGGCGTGCTCTGCGGTGAGCTGGCTCCAGAGCTTCTCGGAACCGCGCTTGGCCAGCGTGTGCTCCTCCTGGACGTTGCCCTGCAGCTTGATGACCTCAGCTGCGGAGTAGTCGCGGGTGGTCTGTTCCCAGCGCGGGTTGGTGTCCCAGTCCTGCTGCAGAGCGTCGACCTTCTGCTGGAAGACCTCTTTGGTCTCGGGGCTGAGCCCACCCTGGGGCTGTGAGTTCTGGGTCTGCGACTGCGAGGCAATTGTCTCGGTCATCTGAATCTCCTTTGAATCGTGGACCTTGTTTCGGTGACAAGACCAGTTCACGCCCTGTGAAGCCCTGACGCCAGAGTTTTCTCGTCAAAGATCTGCGTTTCTTTGCGCAATCGAAGAAACGTCGGAAGATTCGACCGAAGTTGATCTTCTACACTGTGTAGAAGACGCACGACAGATGTTTTCAGCCGTACATCACCCGATGAGGAGCACCATGACGAACCCCTTCACACCCACGACCTCCACGACGACTGGTCCTGCCGCTCCGGCGAGCCCGATGCCGCGACTGACCCTGATCGTCGGCGGCCTGCTGGTGGTGATCGGCATCATCGGCTATGTCGCCACCGACTTCGCCAGCATGACGGCGCTGATCCCCTCGGTGGTGGGCCTGCTGCTGCTGATCAGCGGCGGCATCGCGATGAAGAACCGCAAGCTCGGCGTCCATATCGCCCTGGCGGTCGCGCTGCTCGGCGCCTTCGGCATGATCATGCCGCTGATGAGCCTGCCCGAGCTCTTCGCCGGCGAGTCTGAGAACCCGGGAGCCGTGATCTCCTCGCTGGTCACAGTGATCGTGCTGGTGATCTACATCGTCCTGGGCGTGCGCAGCTTCATCGCTGCCCGCCGCTGGAAGGACGCACGCTGAGCTGAACCGGGCTGAGCTCCTCTGATCTGGACAGGAACAGCCGCTGCGGCTGAGGCTGCTCAGTCTGCGGAGCAGCGCAGGAGGCCGGGGACCATGTCGAGGTCCCCGGCCTCTTCCATGTCCTGGACCGCGAACTCCGACCCCAGGATCAGATCCACGCTGTAGTCGTCGCGCTCATCGACGTCCACCATGGTGTCGGGGATGTGCTGCTGCAGGGTATAGGCCTGCCGCAGACCCCGATCCCCCACCCGGATGATCCCGGCGAAGCCCGTGTCGGCGAAGTAGTCGTTGTCGACCTCTGCGACCCGGAAGCTCCGATCGCTGAGCTCATCGGCCACCTCATGGGCCAGACCGGGCGCGTTGGTGGTGTTGAACACCGAGATCCGGACCCGCTCGGGCACCACCGGCTGCTGCGTGCCGGAGGGGCACTGTTCCGCCGCGGTGATCGAACCGCGGCCGAAGACGCTCAGTGGCAGCGTCCCATTGATCATCAGCCAGCTGGCTCCGCTGATCAGTCCGATCACAGTCAGGGTGCCCAGCCAGATGAGAAGCCGCTGGGTGCGCGTGCTCGCGGGCCGGTGATCCATGGGTTCGATTCTAGAAGCTCGCCGGGTCCTGAAGGCTCAGCAGACATTCGCGGCGGGGCGGATCCGGCCGCATGAGGCGGCTGAAGACATTAAGAGCCCCACGTGCACCTGCCAGAGCCCGCTTACCCTTGCTACCTTCCGGTCCTGGGGGAGTTCAGCAGGATGGCACCGCACGTGGGGCCGGGGTTCATCGTATCTCGGCCTCATGCTTGAAGGCCAATGGAGCTCAGCGCTTGAGCGCGTCGGCCACGTCCTGGAGCAGCTGTGGGATGTCGTCGCGGTCGGTGATCGCCTCGATGAAGACCAGCTTCTCCCGGTTGCTCATGGTGTCCCTGCAGGCCGCCAGCAGCTCTGCCTCGGTGGTGACCCTGCGGTAGAGGTAGTCCTCCTCCGCTGCTCCGAAGAGCCGGGGCACCAGCTCCCAGCGCCACGGGGCGATGTCGTTGTAGACCTCATCGGGCCCATGGATGGCCCGCTCCACGGTATAGCCGGCGTTGTTGACCAGCACCACCACCACGGGCAGCTTCTCGCGGATCATCACGCCCATCTCCTGGATGGTCAGCTGGGCGGAGCCGTCGCCGATCAGCAGCACCGGTCGACGGCTGGGGTCCGCGAGCCCGGCGCCGATGATCGCGGGCAGGGTGTAGCCGATGGAGCCCCACATGGGCTGACCGATGAACGTTGACTTCGCCGGGAACCGGTGGGAGGCCATCCCGAAGTAGCTGGTCCCCTGGTCCGCGGCGACGATGTTCGCCGATTCCAGCTGCGAGGCCAGCACGGCCCAGAGGCCGTCCTGGGTCAGCGGACCTTCGGAGGGTTCCCGGGGCGTCTCCGCGGCCGGAGCCTCCGCCGCGGGCATCGGGGCGACGTCGTCGAGCTCGGTGGTCACCCGGTGCAGCACTGCGAGCGCGTCCTGCAGCGAGATCGGGGTGAAGACCTCATGGCCCACCCGGGCGCCGAAGCGGGAGACGTCGATCATCCGGGCAGAGTCGAGGTCCATGGAGAAGCCGGCGGTGGTGTTGTCGGTGTATTCCACCCCGAGGGTGATCAGCGCATCGGCACCCTCGATGACCTCGCGCACCCGATCCTGAGAGGCGGCACCGGCGTAGATGCCCACGAAGTTCGGGTCCGATTCATCGACCAGGGTCTTGCCCCAGGCCAGCGTGGCGAAGGGCAGCTGGGAATCCGTGAGGAAGGAGGCCAGCTCCTCGGTGGCGCCGAGCCGGTGGACGAGAAGATCGGCCAGCACGGCGGTGCGCCGCCCGGGCAGGAAGCGCCGCACGGCCGCTTCGAAGGCGCCGACGGCGCGCGGGGTGGTCACCGGGAGATCGGTGGTCAGCGGCTCCGAGGGCGGGTAGGCGGCGATCTCGGCGACGTCGGCGGCCAGCATGAGGTAGCCGGGGCGACGGCGGAAGACGACGTCGCGCAGGACCCGGTCGATCTCCCAGGTGGCGGTGGGCGCGTCGAGATCGGCGTGGGCGCAGGTGACCTCTTCGGCCATCCGCAGGAAGTGCTTGAAGTCGCCGTCGCCCAGCGAGTGGTGGATCTTGCGGCCCGAGGCCTGGGTCTCCTTGGGCGGTGCGCCGACGATCTGGACCACCGGCACGGATTCGGCGTAGGAGCCGGCCACGGCGTTGATCGCGGAGAGCTCCCCGACCCCATAGGTGGTCAGGAAGGCGCCGATGCCGCGGATGCGGGCATAGCCGTCGGCGCTGTAGCCGGCGTTGAGCTCATTGGCGGAGCCGACCCAGCGGATGCTGCGGTGGGCCACCACGTGGTCCAGGAAATGGAGGTTGAAGTCTCCTGGAACGCCGAACAGCTCGGTCAGGCCGAGCTCAGCCAACCTGTCCAGCAGATAGTCACCGATCGTGTAGTTCTCGAGGGACTCATCCTGCGTGGTTTCGGACATCTCTTCTTCGGGCATGGGTCTCGCCTTCTGGTCGTGGCCGGCTCCAGCGATGCGGGTGGATCTGCTGGGCCGCCAACGGTCTACGGTGCCGCCAGTCTACGTGGGAGCCGTCACAGCAGGCGGTGCAGGAATAGCTGGCTTCGATCCCCTGTTCCTGCCGGCATACCTCTGATTGAAAGTAGGACTTCATGCGCGCAGTCACCCAACAGACATTCGGCGAGCCCTGGGACGTCCTCGACGTCGAAGACGTCCCCACCCCGGACCCCGGTGCAGGAGAGGCCCGGGTGCGGACCTTGCTCTCCCCCATCCACAACCATGACCTCTGGACCATCCGCGGGTCCTACGGCTTCAAGCCGGAGCTGCCGGCCCGCACCGGGTCCGAGGCAGTAGGCGTCATCGACGCCCTCGGTCAGGGCGTGGAGAACCTCACCGTGGGTCAGCGGGTCGCCACCGGCGGCGTCTTCGGTGCCTGGGCCGAGTACTTCATCGCCCCCGCCGCGGGCCTGATCCCGGTGGATCAGGACGCCGCCGATGAGGTCGCCGCCCAGCTGGTCTCGATGCCCTTCTCCACCATCGCCCTGCTGGACTGGTTGGATCTGGACGAGGGCGACTGGATCATCCAGAACGCGGCCAACGGCGCGGTGGGCCGGATGCTGGCCCAGCTGGCACCGACGCGGGGCATCAACGTGCTCGGCCTGGTGCGTCGCGACGAGGGTGTTGCTGAGCTCGACGCTCAGGGCATCACCGGGGTCGTCTCCACCGAGTCCGCTGGATGGCAGGACCGCGTCGCAGAGGTCACCGGTGGGGCGAAGATCGTCGCGGGCATCGATTCGGTGGGCGGGGAGGCCAGCAATCAGGTGCTCTCCCAGCTCGGCGAGGATGCCACGCTGGTGATCTTCGGCGCCATGGCCGGAGGCACGATGGCGCTGAACTCCGGGGCCATCATCTTCAAGAACGTCACGATCAAGGGCTTCTGGGGCTCCCGGGTGATGGGCGATCTGGCGCCTCAGCGCCGTGGCGAGCTGTTCACCGAGCTGCTCACCCGAGTCGCGGACGGCACCCTCTCGCTCACCGCCGAGGCGACCTATGCCTTCGATCAGGTGCGCGAGGCGGCGCAGGCGAACTTCGTGCCGGGCCGCAGGGGCAAGATCTTGCTGCGCCCGTAGCGGAGCAGCCTCGACGGCGCCCCAGACCGGGGTCACCGGGTCTGACGTGTCGGGTCTGGGACACCGCGTGTGGGTGTTTCAGCTGTTCGGCGGCTGGAACACCCAGGCGTCGCCGGGCAGCGCCTTCGGGTCGAAGGACTCCAGCGCCTGAGCCAGGGGGCCGGCGGGGAGTCCCAGCGAGATCAGCAGCAGGTCGCGCAGGGCCGCGGCGTCGATCCCCTGCTCCTGCAGGGCGGCCCGCGTCACGGCTCCGTCCCGCTTGGCCAGGCGCCTGCCCTCGACGTTGAGCACCAGCGGCACATGGGCGTACTGGACCTCCGCCGCTGCCTGCGGGTCGTAGAGCAGTCCGCGCAGGTAGGCCTGGCTCGGCGCAGACGGCGCCAGGTCGTCGCCGCGCACCACCTGGTCCACCCCGGTCAGATGATCATCGACCACCACGGCGAGGTTGTACGCCGGGGTCCCGTCGTTGCGCTGGACCACGAAGTCATCGACCTCGGTGGTGATCCGGCCCAGCAGCACGTCTTCGACGGAGAACCGCGTGGCCGCGCCGGTCTCGGAGCGGGGTGCGCGCAGCCGCACCGCCGCGGGACGCTCCGCTCGACGGCGCCGCCGCTCCTCCTGGCTCAGGTAGCGGCAGGTGCCCGGATAGGTTCCGGTCGGCGCGTGCGGGGCGCGCGCCGCCTCGTGGATCTCGCGGCGCGAGCAGAAGCATTCATAGGTCAGCTCGGCATGCTGCAGCTGCGCGATCGCTGCGCCGTAGAGGTCCATCCGTTCGGACTGACGGGTCCGATCGGCGCCATCCTGCGCGTCGAAGGTCAGCCCCATGGCCTGGAGGTCATCGAACTGCTGGTCCTCGGAGCCCGCCACCGTGCGGGCAAGATCGAGATCTTCGAAGCGCAGCAGGAAGGCCCGTTCGGTGGACCGCGCGAAGAGCCAGGCGAGCATCCCGGTGCGCAGGTTGCCCAGATGCAGCTCTCCCGAGGGGCTTGGTGCGTAGCGTCCAGCGGGCATCGTCCTCGCCTTTCCTCAGGTCAGATCTTGGCAGTGATCCATCCTACGGGGGCTCGATGTGCATTCTGCGCTGGTTCTCCGCTAGTATGAAGTCTGCTCTCGAGGGCCGCGCCGATCAGGCAGGCCAGCGGGACGCAGCCAGGAGGATTCGCCTAGCGGCCTATGGCGCACGCTTGGAACGCGTGTTGGGTTCACGCCCTCGGGGGTTCAAATCCCCCATCCTCCGCCGACAGAAGCCCGTCAGCCTGATAAACCAGGCTGACGGGCTTCTTCGTGTCCGGTGGCTCCGTGAGCTTCGGGCCCAGGGTAGCGTTGGCATGCGCAGCCTGCGGCCTCTGCCGAGGGCACCATCACTCACCCCTGGAGGGGTCATGCACAAGACAGTTGTTGCCGGGACCGGCTTCCTGGCAGCCCTGGCCCTGATCAGCTGCGCCGGAGCATCTGAGGAATCCGTGGAGCCGAGCGAGGCGTCAGCATCTATGCCAACGGTCACGGCAGAGCCGGAGCCGGAACAGAGCCCCGCGACGGACGCGCCGGAGGACGCGTGGCTGGCCGAGGCCCGTGATTCATACCTGGACGACCTCGAAGAATGGCACCGTGAGTACTCCGGTGCCGGCTGTGTGGCCCATGAGCCCCAGTGCCGCGATCTCTTTGCCGAGGGCCTGCCGCTGATGGCCGACTACAGCTATTGGGTCCGCAATCAGACGGAGGGCCTCCCGGAGTACGTTCCGGCGTCCTACTCCGCAGATCTCGCGGCAGCCACTCGAGCGCTGGTGTCCTGGTCCTACGCCTGCCCCGATGACGAGGACTGTGCGGAGATCGCCCAGGATGCCGAATCACGCTCATTCGAGGTGATCACGGCAACCTCGGACTGGGCGGCGAAGTAGTTCTCCACGTCGGCCTCCCGGGTCGGCGTGCTGGCAAGCCTCAGCGACCGAAGAGCCGACTGAAGAACCCGCCGGACGGGGCAGGCTCATGTCCGGGGCACCGCTGGGTGGCGCTGACCCCGCGCATCACCTGATCCACATGTTGGCCGCATCCGGCCCAGGTGGTCTTTCCGCAGGTCTTGCAGGTCACAGCTCGGCACATGGTGGCTCCTTCAGTGGGGTGGACGACAAGACAAGTATACCCCCCGGGGTATACGTGGCGAACCACCGACGTCGCGCAACGACGCGACCCCCCTCATTGCCGCAGGCCATCTCCGCTTGCGGGCTTCCTGGTCTGCAGCACGCCGTGCACAGGACCCCGTTGGGATTCGCGATGGGCTCGGAGCCACTGGGCGCAGGTCGGGGCGCCGACCACGTGCACCGCGCCGCTGAGACCCTGCCACAGGGGGCGCCGAGCTCACCGCTGGACGGCGGCGAGACCACCGGGGATTAAGGGGTCAGCTGCACCGCGAACCGGTACACCCGGAACCAGGAGCCCGGAGACCCCTCCGGTCCCGGGGAAGCGTCCGGCGGCTGCTGAGCTGACGCGGAAGAGATCGCGGCGCTGTGCGATGTCGTGGAGCTTCAGCCCTGCGACACCCGACAGCCCTGCGACACCCCGACAGCCCTGCGACAGACCGAGTGCGGCCCGGCGCGAGCGCACGGGGCGTGCCTGCCGTGCGGTCAGCGGGTCTGCTGGCCCATCGGAGAGACGATCGCGTCCACGCGCTGGAAGGACTTCAGGTCCACGTAGCCGGTGGAGGCCATCGCGTGGCGCAGGCCGCCCATCAGGTTCGAGGAGCCGTCGGTGTGGTGGGCGGGTCCCCAGAGCACCTCCTGCAGCGGCGCCACGGTCCCGACCCGGGTGCGGTGTCCGCGCGGGAAGTCCTGGTGCACGGCTTCGAGCCCCCAGTGCCAGCCCTGACCCGGAGCTTCTTCGGCGCGAGCCAGCGTGGTCCCGAGCATCACGGCGTCGGCGCCCATCGCGAGGGCCTTGACCAGATCCCCGGAGGAGCCCATGCCGCCGTCGGCGATGACGTGGACGTAGCGGCCGCCGGATTCATCCAGGTAGTCCCGGCGTGCGGCGGCGATGTCGCTGATGGCGGTCGCCATCGGCACCCGGATGCCCATGGCGCGGCGGGTGGTGGTGGCTGCTCCGCCCCCGAAGCCCACCAGCACGCCGGCGGCACCGGTGCGCATCAGGTGCAGCGCGGGGGTGTACCCGGCGGCCCCGCCGACGATGACCGGCACGTCGAGCTCGTAGATGAACTCCTTGAGGTTCAGCGGGTCACCGTTCTGAGCGACATGCTCGGCAGAGACGGTGGTGCCGCGGATGACGAACATGTCCACACCGGCCTCGACGACCGTGCGGTAGAACTCCTGCGTGCGCTGCGGAGTCAGCGAGCCTGACACGACGACGCCGGCCTCGCGGATCTCGGCCAGCCGTGCGGTGATCAGCTCGGCCTTGATCGGCTCGGCATAGAGCTGCTGCAGCCGGCGGGTGTTGTCCGCGGAGACCTCGTCGGCGCCCAGCGCTGCGATCTCGGCGAGCACCGGTTCCGGGTCCTCATAACGGGTCCACAGACCCTCGAGGTTGAGGACACCGAGGCCGCCCTGCTTGCCCAGCTCGATGGCCGTGGCCGGTGACATCACCGAGTCCATCGGGGCGCCGATCACTGGCATGGAGAAGGTGTACGCGTCGATGCGCCAGTCCAGACTCACGTCTGCGGGGCTGCGAGTACGTCGGTTCGGGACGATGGCGACATCGTCCAGAGCCCAGGCTCGGCGGCCGTTCTTGGCCAGGCCGATGGGGATCTCGTTGCTCAAAGCTGCTCCTTTACTAGCGCCGGTAGTTCGGCGCTTCCACCGTCATCATGATGTCATGCGGGTGCGATTCCTTGAGTCCGGCGGAGGTGATCCGCACGAACTTGCCCTTGTACTTCAACTCATCGATGGTGTGCGCGCCCACATAGAACATGGTCTGCCGCAGACCGCCGGTGAGCTGGTGGAACACCACCTCGAGCGGGCCGCGGTAGGGCACCTGCCCCTCGATGCCCTCGGGGATGAGCTTCTCGTCGGTGGGGACGTCGGCCTGGAAGTAGCGGTCCTTGGAGAAGGAGGTGTTCTTCCCTCGGGTCTGCATCGCTCCCATGGAGCCCATGCCGCGGTAGGCCTTGAACTGCTTGCCGTTGTAGAAGACGAGGTCTCCGGGGGACTCCGCGGAGCCTGCCAGCAGCGACCCGAGCATCACCGAGTCGGCCCCGGCGACCAGCGCCTTGCCGATGTCCCCGGAGTGCTGCAGGCCGCCGTCGGCGATCACCGGCACGCCGGCGGGGATGGCGGCCTTTGAGGCTTCGTAGATGGCGGTGATCTGGGGAACTCCGACGCCGGCGACGATGCGCGTGGTGCAGATGGAGCCCGGTCCGACGCCGACCTTGACCGCGTCGGCTCCGGCGTCGATGATCGCCTGGGCCGCCTCGCGGGTGGCCGCCTGGCCGCCGATGACGTCCACGCCGGCCGCGGCCGGTTCCGCCTTGAGCCGCGCGATCATGTCCAGCACGCCGCGGGTGTGGCCGTTGGCGGTGTCGACGACCAGGGCGTCGACCCCGGCGTCGATCAGGGTCATGGCGCGCTCGAAGCCCTCGCCGAAGAAGCCCACGGCCGCGCCGACGCGCAGCCGGCCCTCCTCATCCTTGGTGGCCTGCGGGTAGCGGTCGGCCTTGTCGAAGTCCTTGATCGTGATGAGGCCCTGGAGCACGCCGTGGTCATCGACCAGCGGCAGCTTCTCGACCCGGTGCTCGGAGAAGATCCGCAGCACCTCTTCATTGGGAATCCCCACATGGGCGGTGATCAGCGGCTGCGGGGTCATCTTCTCGTAGACCTTGGTGGTCAGGTACTGCTCGCGCGGGATGAACCGGGTGTCGCGGTTGGTGATGATGCCCAGCAGCTTGGACTCGCCGTCGACCACCGGCAGCCCGGAGACCCGGAAGTGGGCACAGAGCTCATCGAGGTCGGCGATGGTCGCGTCCGGGGTGATCGTCACCGGATCGCTGATCATGCCGGACTCGGAGCGCTTGACCTTGTCCACCTGCCGGGCCTGGTCCTCGATGGAGAGGTTCCGGTGCAGGATCCCGATGCCGCCCTGGCGCGCCATGGCGATGGCCATCGGCGCCTCGGTGACGGTGTCCATCGCGGCCGAGGCCACCGGGGACTGCAGCACGATGTTGCGGGAGAAGCGAGTCGCGGTATCCGCTTCGGAGGGGATCACGTCGGTCGCGCCGGGGAGCAGCAGGACGTCGTCGTAGGTCAGTCCGACGAAGCCGAAGGGATCATGCTCCGCAGCGCCGGCCGCGCTCGTCTGCTGATGAGTTTCAGTCACGGTGGTGCCTCTCGGGGTCAAAAGCGGGTGGCTCAGCGACAAGTCTACGTCCCGTCCACGTCCGCCCGGAGCCAAAGGCTTAGCACTCTGCTTGACCGAGTGCTAAGCCCGTCTATAAAGTTTCACCTAGCACTCGAGACCCTCGGGTGCCAGCTTGTCCGCGGGTCGTCAACCCGCGGATATCAGCCTGACGGGGCACCATCCGGCACCGCGACGACGGTTGGCCACTCCCAAGGCGTGCGACAGATTTCGGCTCGTCGAGCACCCCGGAAGCACCGGGAGGCTCTGCACGGGCCTGTGCTGATAAACCGAATCCACACCACGCAAAGGAGAGTACTGACGTGTCAGTCTCTATCAAGCCTCTCGAGGATCGCATCGTTGTTCGCCCCCTGGAAGCAGAGCAGACCACCGCTTCCGGTCTGGTCATCCCCGACACCGCCAAGGAGAAGCCCCAGGAGGGCAAGGTCGTCGCCGTGGGCCCAGGTCGCTTCGACGAAAAGGGCAAGCGCATCCCGGTTGACGTCTCCGAGGGCGACGTCGTCATCTACTCCAAGTTCGGCGGCACCGAGGTCAAGGTCAGCGGCGACGAGTACCTCGTGCTCAACGCCCGCGACGTCCTCGCCATCATCGAGAAGTAAGAACGGATTGCTGAAGGCTCTTCACAGACCTCATCACGATCCGATTCTCACACTCTCAAAGGAGCAGTAACCCATGGCAAAGCAGCTTGAATTCAGTGATGCTGCACGCCGCGCTCTGGAAGCCGGCATCGATAAGCTTGCAGACACGGTCAAGGTCACGCTCGGCCCGAAAGGCCGCAATGTAGTCCTGGACAAGTCCTGGGGCGCACCGACCATCACCAACGACGGCGTCACCATCGCCCGTGAGGTGGAGGTCGAAGACCCGTACGAGAACCTTGGCGTGCAGCTGGCCAAGGAAGTCGCCACCAAGACCAACGACGTCGCAGGCGACGGCACCACCACCGCAACGGTCCTCGCCCAGGCTCTGGTCAAGGAAGGCCTGCGCAATGTGGCCGCCGGCGCGGCACCGAGTGAGATCAAGCGCGGCATCGAGACCTCGGTCGCCGCCGTGACCCGCCGACTCCGCGAGAACGCTCGCGAGGTCGAGGGCCAGCAGGTCGCCAACGTGGCCGCGATCTCCGCGCAGAACGACGAGGTCGGTGAACTCCTGGCGCGTGCATTCGACGCCGTGGGCACCGACGGTGTGATCACCATCGAAGAGGGGTCCTCGACCTCCACCGAGCTGGAGATCACCGAGGGCATGCAGTTCGACAAGGGCTACCTGTCCCCGCACTTCGTCACCGACCCCGAGCGCCAGGAAGCGATCCTCGAGGATCCGCTGATCCTGATCAACCAGGGCAAGATCTCCAACATGGCAGAGTTCCTGCCGGTGCTGGAGAAGGTCCTGCAGGCCAAGCGCCCGCTGTTCATCATCGCCGAGGACGTCGAGGGCGAGGCCCTCTCCACCCTGGTGGTCAACAAGCTGCGCGGCACGCTCAACGTGGTCGCGGTCAAGGCCCCCGGCTTCGGGGACCGCCGCAAGGCCATGCTCGAGGACATCGCCGTGCTCACCGGTGGACAGGTCATCTCTCCTGATCTGGGCCTGAAGCTCGATCAGGTGGATCTGGAATCACTGGGCACCGCACGTCGGGTGACCGTGACCAAGGACGCGACCACCCTCGTCGACGGCGCCGGGTCCAAGGAAGATGTGGACGCTCGCGCGGCCACCATCAAGGCCCAGGCCGACGCCTCTGACTCCGAGTGGGACCGTGAGAAGCTCCAGGAGCGTCTGGCGAAGCTCTCCGGCGGCATCGGCGTCATCAAGGTCGGCGCGGCCACCGAGGTGGAGCTCAAGGAGCGCAAGCACCGCATCGAAGATGCCGTCTCCTCCACCCGTGCGGCTCTCGAAGAGGGCATCGTGGCCGGCGGCGGCACTGCGCTGATCAACGCCCTCTCCGTGCTGGACGAGGACGAGGACGTGAAGGCGCTCTCCGGGGATGCCGCAGCTGCTGTGGGCATCGTCCGCCGCGCGCTGGTCCAGCCGCTGCGCTGGATCGCTCAGAACGCCGGAGAAGACGGCTTCGTCGTCGCCTCCAAGGTCTCTGAGATGGCGCCGAACCACGGCTTCAACGCCAAGACCGGTGTCTACGGCGACCTGATCGCCGACGGCGTCATCGACCCGGTGAAGGTCACGCGCTCTGCTCTGCAGAACGCCGCCTCCATCGCGGCCCTGGTGCTGACCACCGAGACCCTCGTGGTCGAGAAGAAGGACGAGGACGACGATCACTGACCTCGTCTGACTCTCATCGCAAGGTGGGGCCCTGACCGTTCGCGGTCAGGGCCCCACCTGCGTCTGCGGCAGCTGCTGTTCGCGGAGGCTGCGGGTCGGGGCAGCTGCGGGTCGGGCTCGCTACTGGAGCTGGACGAGCTGCAGCACCAGCGGGAACGCCAGGAAGGCCACCACGTCGAGCAGCAGGTGTGCGATCACCAGCGGCATGACCCGGCCGTAGCGGTGGTAGAGCCAGCCGAAGATGATCCCCATCAGGAGATTTCCGATGCCCGGGCCGAAGCCCTGATAGAGGTGGTACGCCCCGCGCAGCGCGGCCGCGGCGAGGATGATCATCCAGATCCCCGCCCGAGGCCAGATCCGGCGAGCACGGTCGAAGAGGTAGGCGATCATGATCACCTCTTCCAACAGCGAATGCCGCAGCGCCGCCAGGATCAGCACCGGCGTGGTCCACCAGTGCTCTCCGACGTCGGCCGGAATGATCTCGGTGGTGATGCCTGCCGCCCGGCCCACCCCGTAGACCACCAGGGTGCCCAGCCCGATGATCAGGAACAGTCCGACCCCTAGGCCGAGGTCCCGGCCGGGACGGCGCAGATCCAGCCCGAAGCGCCGGAACGGGTTCACCCCCTGCAGGAAGAACAGATAGCAGACCAGCACCACCGGGAAGAGCGCGAACAGCGAGTCCAGCACCTGGTAGCTGAGGTCGAAGAACTCCGCCCGGGAGCGAGAGGTCTGCACCGTGGAGCTCTGCTCGGCCAGCGGCGCCAGGGTCAGCCGCTCGGCCAGCTGCAGCACCGCATAGACCGCGGAGCGGCCCAGCGAGAGCCCCAGCACGATCGCCAGCTCCCAGCCCAGGAAGCGACGACTCATCGGCACCGGCGCTCCCGTCGCGGGCGCAGGGTCGGTGGCGCTGGCTGGCTGCTGACCGGAGACCTCCGGCGTCGTTGGCTTCACGATCAAGAGTCTAGGTCTGCCCGGCGCTGGTGGGTGTGGTCAGATGGAAGCTATGACTGAGACCTACACCCTGCTCGCCGTCTGCACCGGCAATATCTGCCGCTCCCCCGCCATGGATCGGCTGCTCGCCCAGGTCTTCTCCGCCGAGGACGGCATCGGGGTCCGCTCGGCCGGCACCCACGCTCACGTGGGCGATGACATGGAAGCCCAGATGAAGGACCGGCTCGCCGAGTACGGGGCAGACACCGCAGACTTCCAGGCCGAACAGCTCAGCGTCGAGATGATCCGCAGCGCCGATCTCGTCCTCACCGCCACCCGCGGACATGTGCGCGACATCCTCGCCGATGTTCCCGAGAGTGCCCAGAAGGTCTTCACCCTGCGCGAGTTCGTCCGACTCCTGGATTCGCTGGACGAGGCCACCTTCGACGAGGCTATGGCGGCCTCAGGGACCGCGGCGGAGAAGCTCGCCGCTCTGGTGCCGCTGGTTGCCGGGCGGCGCGATCACGCGCAGGCCCCCACGGCACAGGACGACGTGGTGGATCCGTACATGATGCCCGCTGAGGTCTTCGATGAGTCCTTCGACCAGGTCCGGGGACCCGTCGAGGCGCTGCGCGACGCCCTGCAGCGCTGACCCACTGGCCGCTGACCCACTGGCCGCTGACCCACTGGCCGCTGGCAACGAGCCGTGGCCCAGCCGCTCAGAGCCGCAGCACCGTTCCCGCGGCGCTCAGCGTCGGTCCGCGATAGCCAGCCCCGAACAGCAGCCAGTGCGCGGCCAGGCAGAGGAACTGATGCAGCGGGATCCGCTCCTGCCATCCCTGGCGCAGCGGGTGCTGCGACTGATAGCCGCTGACCACTTCGCCCAGCTGCGGGAACCCGAAGAGGTGCAGCAGCGCGATGTCGGTCTCCCTGTGCCCGGCATGGGCCGCCGGATCGATGAGCACCGACTGCACCTCCTGCACCTCCCCCGCCGCGGCAGGGGTCCAGAACACGTTCCCGGCCCAGAGGTCCCCATGGATCAGCGCGGGCGGCTCGGCGTCGTCCAGCACGCCGGAGCCGATCCGGACCCGGCATCAGATCCTGCCCCCGAACCCGCCCCGGGCGAGGCCGCGAGGACCGGCACCACCGGCGCCCCGCCGTCGTCGGCGGCCTGGGTGCGCCAGCGCAGCCCGGCGGCTTCCACCATGGTGGCCTGGGGGTGATCTGCAGGAGCGTGTTTGATGAAGACCATGTGCCCCAACCTAGTCAGGACTAGACTCATCCGAGTGAGCGAATCAACCGAGAACCCCGCCGTTGACGCCTCCGAGGCCGTCCCCTCCCATGCGCTGCGCGAGGAGTATGTGGAGCTGGTCGGTCAGGTGCGCAAGCACCGGATCGCCTACTACCAGGACAACGAGCCGATCATCTCCGACGCCGAGTTCGACGTCCTCTTCGAACGCCTGGAGCAGATCGAGGCCGAGCACCCCGAGATCATCGCGGCGGACTCCCCCACCCAGGAGGTCGGCGGCGAGGCGGCCGAGGCCTTTTCTCCGGTGAAGCACCTGCAGCGGCTCTATTCCCTCGAAGACGTCTTCACACCTTCCGAGCTGCGCACCTGGTATGACCGCGCCAGCGCCGCGTTGGCGGTCCAGCGCCCGGAGGAGACCGTGAAGTGGCTGGTCGAGGTCAAGATCGATGGTCTGGCCATCAACCTGCTCTACCGCAAGGGCAGGCTCATCCGCGCCGCCACCCGCGGCGACGGCACCACCGGGGAGGACGTCACGCATAACGTGCTCACCATCGCAGACATCCCCGCGGAGCTCGCCGGGGAGGATCACCCCGAGGAGCTGGAGGTCCGCGGGGAGATCTTCATCCCCACCGCGGAGTTCCATGCCTTCAACGAGCGGCTCGCCGAGGCCGGCAAGGCCCCGCTGGCGAACCCGCGCAACGCCGCCGCCGGGTCGCTGCGGCAGAAGGATCCCGCGAAGACCGCCGAGCGGCCGCTGTCGATGTTCGTCCACGGCATCGGCGCGCGCACCGGCTTCGAACCTGGCAGCCAGCACGCCGCCTACGAGCAGCTCGCCGCCTGGGGTCTGCCGGTCAGCCCCTACACCCAGCTGCTCGCTGACTACTCACAGATCGAGGCTTACCTCGACGACCACCAGGCCAAGCGCCACGCGCTGGTCCACGAGATCGACGGGGTCGTCATCAAGGTCGACGACTTCGCCGCACAGCGCAGCCTGGGACACACCTCCCGGGTGCCGCGCTGGGCCGCGGCGTACAAATACCCGCCCGAGGAGGTGCACACCCGGCTGCTGGACATCATGGTCCATGTCGGGCGCACGGGCCGGGTCACCCCCTTCGCCATCCTTGAGCCCAAGAAGGTCGCCGGTTCGGTCGTCTCCCGCGCCACGCTGCACAACCGCGACGTGGTCAAGGCCAAAGGAGTGCTCATCGGCGACGACGTGATCGTCCGCAAGGCCGGAGACGTCATCCCCGAAGTGGTGGGCCCGGTGCTGCCTGCCCGGAGGAACCGAGAGGATGAGCTGGTCGAGTTCAGCTTCCCCACCCACTGCCCGATCTGCGGCACCGAGCTCGCCCCGGCCAGGGAGGGCGACGTCGACTACCGCTGCCCCAACGCCGAGAGCTGCCCCGCCCAGGTCAGCGAACGGGTCATCCACATCGGCTCCCGCGGCGCCCTGGACATCGAGGCGCTCGGCGAAGAGGCCGGGCTGGCGCTGACCAACCCGGATCTGCGCCGCCCCATCCCCGAGCTCATCGACTGGGACGAGACGAACGCCTCGGGCATCCGTCTGGACCTCGACGACGACGGCGCCCCCGCACCCCAGGAGCCGGTGCTCCACGGCGAGGCAGGACTCTTCGACCTGCGCGTGGAGGATCTAAAGGACGTCTACGTCTGGCGGGAGACCCGGCGCAGGAATCCCGAGACCGGGCAGCGCGAGTCCACCGGGAAGTGGGCGCCCTCGCTGTACTTCTGGACCAAGGCGCAGCTGACCAAGGACGGGGCCGTGAAGAAGGCCTCCGAGCCCACGGCCAACACCGTCGGGCTCTTCACCGAGCTCGAGAAGGCCAAGGCCCAGCCGCTGTGGCGGGTGCTGGTCGCACTCTCGATCCGGCACGTCGGGCCCAGCGCCTCCCGCGCGCTGGCCAACGCCTACGGCTCGATGGCGAAGATCCGCGCCGCCAGCGAAGAGGAGCTCGCCGGGATCGACGGGGTCGGCCCGAGAATGGCGTCCACGCTCACCGACTGGTTCAGCACCGACTGGCACTGCCGGGTGGTGGACCGCTGGGCCGCCGCAGGGGTCCGGATGGTCGATGAGATCGACGAGTCCGCCCCCCGCACGCTGGAGGGCCTGAGCGTGGTCGTGACCGGATCCCTGGAGGGCTACTCCCGGGACGAGTCCAAAGAGGCCATCATCACCCGCGGCGGACGCGCGGCCGGATCGGTGTCGAAGAAGACCGACTACGTGGTGGCCGGAGCCAACGCCGGTACCAAGCTGGAGAAGGCCGAGGCGCTGGGCGTCCCGGTGCTCGATGAAGAAGCGTTCACTGTACTGCTGAACAAAGGTCCCGACGGATTGGACGATGCATGACGAAGCCGAACCCGCAGAAGCTGCACGAGCTGCTCGAGATCGCCCACGAGGCCGCCGCCGCAGGCGCTGGCGTCCTGGCCGAGCGCGACGAGGTCTCCCCCTCGGGGCTGATCCTGGGTCAGGAGCACTCCGGGGTGGAGACCAAGTCCTCCGCCTCGGACCTGGTCACCGATTTCGACCGGCGCGCAGAGCAGGCGGTGCGTGAGGTGATCAACCGGCGCCGACCCTCCGACGAGGTCTCCGGCGAGGAGTACGGCACCACCACTCCGGCCCAGCCCAGCGGCTACCGCTGGTCCATCGACCCGTTGGACGGCACCACGAACTTCGTCCGCGGGATCGTCTACTACGGCACCTCGGTGGGCCTGCAGGGCCCCGACGGCAGCTGGCTGGCCGGCGTGGTCGCCGCCCCGGCGCTCGCGCGGATCTGGTGGGCCAGCGCCGGGGCCGGCGCCTGGAGCACCTACAGGGATTCCGAGCCGACGCGGCTTGGCGGACCGGTCGGGGAGCTCGACGCCGGCCTGCTCTCCACCGGCTTCGGCTATGACCCGGACCGGCGTGCCGAGCAGACCCGGGCGGTCACCGCGATGCTCCCGCACTTCGGCAACATCCGCCGCCTGGGTGCGGCCGCCCTGGACATCTGCATGGTGGCCGACGGCACCCAGACCGCCTACGCCGAGTACGGCATCTGGGAGCACGACTGGGCGGCCGGCGCGCTGATCGCCGAGGAGGCCGGAGTGTTCGTGCGCCGTCCGCTCGCGGCGGACAGCAGCAAGACCCCGGACTGGTGCGTCATCGGAGACATCGGCATCGACCCCAGCGAGCTCTCCCCAGCTCCGCTGACCAGCTGAGCACTGTGGACAGCGCCCACGTGCAGGAGGGTCCTGCTCAGACGGACTCGACCCAGATGCGGATCCGCGCCGCCACTCACGCCGACTGGGACCGGATCGCGGAGCTGACCGTGGCCGCCTATGTCGACGGCGGCTTCCTGACCGCTGGGGACTCCTACGTCTCTCACCTGAACGACGTCGAGACCCGCGCCCGAAGCTCCCAGGTGCTGGTCGCCGAGGTCCCCACCGACGACGGCGCCGCGGTGGCAGCCGCGGTGGCGGTCACCGACGCCGGAGGTCCGATGGCCGAGGTGGCACGTGAGGGTGAGATGGAGTTCAGGATGCTCGCCGTGGCTCCGGAGCACCAGGGTCGGGGCATCGCCCGGGCAATGGTGCGCCACATCATCGGGCTGGCCGAGTCGCGGCCGGAGATCCAGGCGCTGACCCTGTGCAGCCTGACCTCGATGACCACCGCACACGCCCTCTACCGCTCCGAGGGGTTCCGTCCGATGCCCGAGCGGGACTTCTTCCTGCCCGAGAAGTCAGCACGGTTCCCGTTCTTCCTGCGCGAGGTCTGACGCCGCAGGGCCCATGCGCAGGGCCCAGAGCGGTAAGACCTTCGCCCACCTGGCACGGGAAAGCCCGGTGACGCCTCTCCCCTCGAGAGGCACCACCGGGCTTCGTCGCTCATTGCGAGGTCCCGCGAAGAGCTGTTGGAATCAGCGGCGCTCTGCCAGCTCGTGGGGCAGCGGCTCCGGATCTTCCAGCAGACGACCAGCCTTGCGGTCGGCCAGGTACTGCTTCATCTCTTCCTTGACCTTCGGCGCCAGGATGACCAGGCCGATGACATTGATGAAGATGCACATGAACAGCGCCGAATCGGCGAAGTCGAAGATGTTCTGCGTGGAGACCAGGCAGCCGATGACGACCAGGGTCAGCACGATGGTGCGGAAGATGTTGTCACCGATCCTGGACGTGCCGAAGAGGTGCCGCCAGGCCTGGATGCCGTAGTAGGACCAGGTGATCAGCGTGGAGAACGCGAACAGCAGCACTGCGATGGTCAGCACGATGTTGAAGCCGGGCAGGAAGGAGTCGAAGGCTGCGGAGGTCAGGCCCACCGGGTTTTCGGCACCGCCGGCATCCAGTGCCTCCTGGTACTCAGGCGTCCAGGCGAAGATGATGACCAGGGCGGTCATGGTGCAGATGACGACCGTGTCGATGAAGGGCTCGAGAGCAGCGTTGAATCCCTCGGAGATCGGGCGGCGGGTCCGGACTGCAGAGTGGGCGATCGGCGCGGAACCGATGCCGGCCTCGTTCGAGAACGCCGCACGGGTGACACCGATGATGATGACGCCGAGCACGCCGCCGGAGATGCCCTCCGGGGAGAAGGCGCCGTTGATGATGGCGCCGAAGGCCTCGCCGAGGTTGGCGAAGTTCACCGCGATGACGATGAGGCAGGCCAGCACGTAGATGATGGCCATGGCGGGGACCAGCTTGGCGGTGACCGCACCGATGGACTTGATGCCGCCGATGATGACGACGCCGACGAGCCCGGCGAACACCAGGCCGAAGATCAGGGCCGCGAGCTCAGAGCCGAAGATGCCCTCCTCGCCGCCGGTGGCGGCGCGCAGCTGGCCGAAGGCCTGGTTCGACTGGAACATGCCGCCGCCGACCACGCCGAAGAGCATGATGGCGATCGCGAAGAGACCAGTGATGATGGCCACGGGGATGCGACCGAGCCGGCGGTAGGCGACCTTGAGGTACTGGAAGGGTCCGCCGTGGACGATCCCGTTCTCATCGATATAGCGATATTTGACGCCCACCGTGCACTCGACGAACTTGGTGCACATGCCGAAGAGTCCGGCGATGATCATCCAGAAGGTGGCGCCCGGGCCACCCAGCGAGACCGCGGCGGCCACACCTGCGATGTTGCCGAGACCGACAGTGGCGGAGACCGCGGAGGTCAGCGCCTGGAAGTGGGAGACCTCACCGGGGTCCTTCTCGGTGGTCCACTTTCCGCGGAGCACCTCGAAGCTGACCTTCGGCGTACGAAACTGCACGAAGCCGAAGTAGATCGTGAAGCCGATGGCCGCCAGGATGGACCACAGCACGACGACCGGCGCGTCATAGCCGCCCAGCGGGATGGTGGCGAAGATGATTCCTGCGAAGACTTCTGTGACGCCGGCGAAGTAGCCGTCCACGGTGTCGGCGGTCTGCTGCAGCCTGGAGGTTTCCTCCCCCGCTGCCGCCAAGAAGGCGTATGCACTCATGGTGCTCATGTCATTCCCTCATTCGATGATCGGTGCAAGCGCGTGTGACCTCGCGCTCCGGGGTACAGCCCCGGGTTGCGCAATAATCTACTCCCCGACTGTTTCCGTCAGTTTGCGACACGCAATGAATGTGTATCGTGCATGTTTCCAGGTGGCGGAATATTGCACAAGAGAGAATTGTGCCATAGAACACAAAAACGGCCCAGATTCATGCTCGGGGAGCAGATTCTGGGCCGTCGGTCGGCTGTGCAGCCGTGTTGCGGCAGCGATGCCGCGGGGTGGATCAGCCGTCGATCCCCAGCTTGGCCAGCACGATCTCGCGGACCTTGCCGGCGTCGGCCTGGCCGCGGGTCTCTTTCATGACCGGGCCGATGAGCGCCCCGATGGCTTTGAGCTTGCCGGCGGCGATCTTCTCCACCACGTCGGGGTTCTCCGTCATGGCCTTCTCCACCGCAGCGGTCAGCGCACCGGAGTCGTCGGAGACGACTTCCAGCCCGCGGGCGGTGACGATCTCCTCCGGGGCGCCCTCCCCGGCGATCACATGTTCCAGGACCTGCCGGGCGATCTTGTCATTGATCCGGCCCTGCTCGATCAGCGCGTTCAGCGCGCTGATCGTGGCGGGCTGGACACCCAGGGCGGCAGGTTCGAGATCCCTGGCGTTGGCCAGCCGGGAGATCTCACCCATCCACCACTTCCGTGCCAC
This sequence comes from Nesterenkonia sp. AY15, assembly GCF_022565855.1. Lineage (NCBI taxonomy): Bacteria > Bacillati > Actinomycetota > Actinomycetes > Micrococcales > Micrococcaceae > Nesterenkonia > Nesterenkonia sp. AY15. Next base: position 88,068 of record NZ_JAJOYV010000002.1, read on the forward strand.
GGCGGGGGCGACCCCGGCGGCCACGGTCTCGTCGAGCTCGTCGAGCAGACCGGCGGCGACCACGTCACGGAACTCCTGTTCCGAGAAGCCCCAGGCGGCGAGCAGCCGCCGCCTGCGATCGGCGGGCGGCTCGGGCAGCTGGGAGCGCAGCTCCTCGACCCAGGCGGCGGTGGTGACGATCGGGACCAGGTCCGGCTCCGGGAAGTAGCGGTAGTCATCGGCGTCGGACTTCGGGCGTCCCGAGCTGGTGGTGCGGGTGCCCTCCTGCCAGTGCCGGGTCTCCTGCACGATGGTGCCGCCGGCGGCGAGGATTCCGGCGTGGCGGCGCATCTCGAAGGTGACCGCGTGTTCGACGGCGCGCAGCGAGTTCACGTTCTTGGTCTCTGAGCGAGTGCCGAAGGTCGTGGTGCCCTTGGGCATCATCGAGACGTTGGCGTCGCAGCGGACGTTGCCGCGCTCCATCTTCGCATCCGAGATGTCCAGGCCCTTGACGATGTCGCGCACTGCGGAGACGTAGGCCCGAGCCAGTTCCGGACCTCGGGCGCCGGCGCCGACGATGGGCTTGGTGACGATCTCCACCAGCGGGATCCCGGAACGGTTGTAGTCCACCAGGGAGTAGTCCGCGCCCTGGATGCGCCCGGAGGTGCCGGCGTGGGTCAGCTTGCCTGCGTCCTCCTCCATGTGGGCGCGTTCGATCTCCACGCGGAAGATCTCGCCGTCGTCGAGCTCGATGTCGAGGTATCCGTCGAAGGCGATCGGCTCGTCGTACTGCGAGGTCTGCCAGTTCTTCGGAGTGTCCGGATAGAAGTACTGCTTGCGCGCGAAGCGGCAGTACTCGGCGATCTCACAGTTCAGCGCGAGGCCGAGCTTCACCGCGTACTCCACGGCCTTGCCGTTGACCACCGGCAGGGTGCCGGGCAGTCCCAGGCAGACCTCGTTGACGTTGGTGTTGGGCTCGTCGCCGAAGGCATTCGGCGCCGAGGAGAACATCTTGGTCTTGGTGTTGAGCTCCACGTGGACCTCGAAGCCGAGCACCGGGTCGAACTGCTCCAGCGCCTCTTCAAAGCTCAGCGGGGATGCGTCGGTCAGCGTGTCAGTCATCTCTTCCTTCACTTCCCGGCGGGGTGAGCCGCCGCTTCAGCCAACTCCGGGGCCTGGGCCCAGAATGGTTCGGCGTCCTGTGCCAGCAGCTTCTCCAGTGCCGCTCCGGCCCGGTAGACCCGGGCGTCCTCGCGGATCGGGGCGAGGAACTGGATGCCCACCGGCAGCCCGTCGGAGAGGCCGCCCGGCACCGAGAGTCCGGGGATCCCGGCGAGGTTGGCGGGGATGGTGGCCACATCGTTGAGGTACATCGCCAGCGGGTCGTCGTCCTTCTCCCCCAGCGGGAACGCCACGGTGGGCGAGGTCGGGGAGATCAGCACGTCTGCCTCGGTGAAGGCGGCGTCGAAGTCCTGCTGGATCAGCGTGCGGACCTTCTGTGCGGAGCCGTAGTAGGCGTCGTAGTAGCCGGCCGAGAGGGCGTAGGTGCCCAGGATGATGCGTCGTTTGACCTCATCGCCGAACCCGGCGGCGCGGGTGGAGCCCATGACCCGTTCGATGGTCAGCGGCCCGCCCTCGGGGAGGACCCGGGTGCCGTAGCGCACACCGTCGAACTTCGCGAGGTTGGAGGAGGCCTCCGAGGGCATGATCAGGTAGTAGGCGCCCAACGCGTACTCGAAGCTGGGACAGTCGACCTCCACGATCTCGGCCCCGGCGGCGCGCAGCGCGTCCAGCGCCTCGTGGAACCGGGCCAGCACGCCCTCCTGATATCCCTCGCCCTGGAGCTGCTTGATCACACCGATCCGCAGGCCTTTCACATCGGCGCCGCGGACGGTCTCGGCCAGGGCCGGGACCTCCCCGGTGAGCGAGGTGGAGTCCTTCGGGTCGTGTCCGGCGATCAGCTCATGGAGCATCGCGGCGTCTTCGGTGGTGCGTGCCACCGGGCCGATCTGGTCCAGCGAGGAGGCCATCGCAATGGCCCCGTAGCGCGAGACCGCGCCATAGGTGGGCTTGCCGCCCACGGTGCCGGTCATGGCTCCGGGCTGGCGGATCGAACCGCCGGTGTCGGTGCCCAGTGCCAGCGGCGCCTCGAAGGCGGCGACCGCGGCCGCGGAGCCGCCGCCGGAGCCGCCGGGGATCCGGGTGATGTCCCAGGGGTTGCGGGTCACCCCGTAGGCGGAGTGCTCGGTGGAGGAGCCCATCGCAAACTCGTCCAGGTTGGTCTTGCCCAGGATGGGCAGCTTCGCGGCGCGCAGCTTGGTCACCACGGTGGCGTCGTAGGGGCTCATCCAGCCGTCGAGCATCTTGGAACCGGCGGTGGTGGGCTGCCCCTCGGTGACGATCAGGTCCTTGACCGCGATCGGCACTCCGGCCAGCGGGTGCAGGGCCTCGGCCTCGGCGCCGCCGGCGACGCGGATCGCGTCCACCTCGGCCGCGGTGCGCAGCGCCTCCTCGGCGGAGACGTGCAGGAAGGCGTGGATGCCGCGCTCGCCGCCGTCGACGGCGGCGATCCGGTCCAGGTGCGCCTGGGTCAGCGCCACCGAGGTGATCTCCCCGGCACGCAGCTGCGCCGCCATCTCGGCGGCGGTGAGCCGGACCAGCTCATGGGTGTGGGTGGTCATATCGGGGGTCACTCCTCGTCCAGGATCGCCGGGACCTTGAAACGGCCGGCTTGAGCGTCAGGTGCATTGAGCAGCGACTGTTCAGCGGTGAAGACATGGCCGACCTCGTCCTCGCGGAAGACGTTGGTCAGCGGCAGCGGGTGGCTGGTGGCGGGGACCTCGCCGGAGACGGCCTCAGAGACGGTCGCCACGGAGTCCACGATGACGGCCAGCTCCTGCGCCATCTTCTCCAGCTCCTGCTCAGTCATGCTGATATGCGCGAGTCTTGCCAGATGCTCAACGTCTGCGCGCGAGATCTCAGACATGCAGCTCCCTCGGGGATCGGTGGTGGATGAACTCGGCCCAGTCTATCGGCCGGCACGACGACGGCGACCGCCCACCTTCATCGGTGAGCGGGCGCCGTCGTCGTGCCGGAGCGATCTCCTCCGCAGAGGGCGGAGCCGTTCGACGGCTCAGTCGGTGAGGTCCTCGACGGGCACCTCATAGCGCAGGATCGCGGCGACCGACCCCTGTGCCTGGGTGCCGAGGATCCCCACAGACGCGCCGACGCCGGCGGCTCCGGCGAGCAGCTCGTCCTCTTCGGGATCGCGCTCACGCGGCCGGAGCAGCAGGGTCTCCACGGCACCGAGTCGAAGGGCGGCCCGGATGGCCTCAGGGTCCTCCGCAGAACGCCCCTTTCCGCGGGCCTCCCCGAGGCGCTCGGTCTGTTCGTCGGCGCGCCGGATCACCACGCGACGAGCGATGACGGACAGCTCCTCGCGAAGCGCCTCTTCGGTGCCCTCATCGGCGCTGCCCGAGGGGATGCCGCCGCCTGTCTCGGCCTCCACCGTGAGCTTCCGCAGCGCATGCGGAAGCTCCTCATGCAGTGCACGGCGCCCCTGGACCTCCCCGGCGACGACGATCACGTCGGGCCGCCAAGAGTCGGCGATCTCCGCCACGCCGGCGGCGATGTCTCGGATGTTCCGCGCAGCGGCCTCATCGGCTGAGCGTTGGATCCGCTTGTGGCTCATTGCGCCCTCACGGGGCTTGTGCACCGATTCGACGCTGCCCCGGACCGTCTCCTCGGAGCCGGCATCCAGCAGGTCGTCTCCTGTGACGACGAGACGGCGGATGACGGCCTGCTTCTGATCAGCGATGGCCACGAGCATCCGGGCCGCGGCGAGCCGATGTCGGATATAGGCGCCAAGCCGAGGCGGCTCCGCGAGCACGGCGAGATCCCCGGTCTCCTGGGCGGCGTCGAAGCGCTCTTCGAGCACCACGCGGGACCTGTCGGCCACCAGCACGCGACCCTCGGCCTGGACCTCCTGCGCCTTGGCGCTCGCGAGGGCCTCATCCAGAGAGGTCAGGGCCGCCTCGGAAGTGCCCGCATGAGCCAGCTGCGAGCGCAGGTCGTGCCAGCGCAGACGGATCTCGTTCGCGGCCTCGGCGGACGGGGAACGCGCTTCGAGGTAGACGGTGGCGAAGGGGCCTTCGGCCTCGTAGACGCCCCGGAGAGTCGACAGCTGCATGGGTGATCCTTCCTATGTGCGAGGAAGGTCGCGCAGGTTCTCCTGCACCGTCCGGCGCACGCGGTCTGTGGCAACAGATGACTGGTGCTGACGCTAGTCAACGTGCCGGGAGAAGGTCAACCGTCCTGCTCCTGGACGTCCACGACGACGACGGTGACGTTGTCACGTCCCCCGGCTCGCAGTGCCTGGTGGATCAGCCAATCCACGGTGTCCTGGGCGTTGCGCCCGGCGCCGAGGATGCGTTCCATCTCGGAGTCGTTCAGCTCTCCACTGAGTCCGTCGGAACAGATCATCAGTCGCTGACCGGCACGCACCGGGGAGCTGAAGTAGTCCGCGTCCCACATGTCGCCGGCACCCAGGGCCCGGGTGATGACGTTGCGCTGCGGGTGGCTGTGCAGCTCCTCCGCGGTGATGAGCCCAGATTCGAACATGTCCTGGACCTGGGAGTGGTCGCGGCTCAGCTGCTGCAGCCGGGAATCCTCGAAGAGGTAGGTGCGGGAGTCGCCGATGTTGAAGACGAGCCAGTTCAAGCCTTCTCCCTGGTCCGCCAGCAGCGCCCCGGAGACCGTGGTGCCGGCCTTGGAGTCTGTGGCCTCGCGGATCCGCTGGTCCGCCTCGGCCAGGAAGGTCTGGATCTGATCCCGGGCGACTCGTCCTTCGGCCTGGTTCCAGCCATCGGCCAGTGTCTGCACGGCCAGCGCCGAGGCGACCTCTCCGGCCTCATGTCCACCCATGCCGTCGGCCACGGCGAAGAGCGTGTCGGTGATCACTGAGGAGTCCTCGTTGAGTTCACGGCGAAGGCCCACGTGGGACCCGTATCCGTAGTCGAGGTAGAGGCCTGCGGGCTGGACCGGCTGCTCCCGGGGTTCCTCTGGACTGTCTGCGCTGGCTGCCACATCACCATCTTGTCACGGTGCCGGTCCATGTGGGGACGGTGTGGCGCGTTTCGCACTGCGCCAGCGCTGATCCCAGGCGGGGCTTCAGCGGTTATCGGCGAGGATCCCGGCCCCCTGGCCGCGCAGCAGCATGTACGGCTGGACCTCGCCGAAGCCGCGCACGATCCGCGGAGGCTGCGGGACCAGCAGGTAATCCGGGTCGGAATCCAGCGTCTGGGCGGTGACCTGGTCCACCAGGATCATGCCCGGATCCGCGAGCGAGGTCAGCCGGGCGGCGAGGTTCACGGTGGGTCCGTAGATGTCCCCCATCCGGGAGAGCACACGGCCCCAGACCACTGAGACCCGCGCCTCGGGCAGGACGTCGTCGGCGGCGATGGACTCCGCCAGGGCCAGCGCGATCTCGGCGCCGGCTTCGGGCGTCTCGGCGTTGTAGAGCACCTCGTCCCCGACGGTCTTGACCAGCCGGCCTCCGCCGATGGAGATGATCTCGGCACATTTCGACTCGAAGTGCTGCACCATATGCGCCAGCGTGCGCTCGTTCATCTGCCGCGACAGCGAGGTGTAGGAGACCAGATCGGCGAAGCCGACGGCGCGGGCCAGCGGCAGGGCGGCGTCATCCTCGGCCCCGGTGCGCCCCTGCTCGGTGGCCGCCAGGCCCGATTCCACCCGGACGGTGAGGCGCTGCAGGGCGGCCGAGAGCTGGCGGCGCCAGGTGTAGCCGATGAGCTTCTGGATCGGGTCGATCAGCTTGGGCAGCGTCTCCACGACCTGGGTGCGCGCCACCGCGTCGGAGAGCTGGCCGTTGGCGATCTTGTCCTCCACCAGGGCCTCGATCTGCCAGACCACCATGCGGTCGGTCATCTGGCCCACCGATCGGGTCATCGAGATCGCGGTCTCCTCGTTGAGGTGACCGTCGCGGACCAGCTCGATCATCGTGGCCAGCGCCTCGACGTCGGTCTCGGTGAAGGCCTTGACGTCGTCATCGAGGTTGGGGAAGCCGAGCGCCCGCCAGAGCCGCCGGGCCGAGCGGGTGGAGACCCCCAGCTGATGAGCCATCTCGCGGTAGGTGAGGGTGCGTTCGGCCCCGAGCAGCCGGCGCTCGAGCTCACGGATGGTGCGGTGCCATTCGCGCTGCTCCATGCTCGGGATCGGGATGGCTGCGGTCTCCGGGGAGCGTTCATGGCCGGTGAGTGCCGCGGCGCCGGCGCCGTCATCTGCGTCGGCGCCGGTGTCGCGCTCGGTCTGCGCCTCCCGGGCGGCGAGGCCGGCGCTGCGATCGACCAGCCCCTCGGCCCCCACGGCGCCGTCGGGGCCGGCGGTGATGCGGCCTTCCCCGGCTTCCTGCAGAACGGTCTGGCGGACCTGGCCCTGCAGCCGCGGGGAATGGAAGTCAGACCAGTCCTGGCGGGCCGCCTCGAGCTCCGCGGAGGAGTAGTTGACCGACACCTCGCGCGGCGGACCCTCGGCTCCTGCCGCCTCGGCGGAGCCGGCGGCCTCCGGGGAGAGGCTGGAGGGCTCACCGCTGAGCTCGAGGCCGCGGCTGGCACCGGGGGGCGTGTAGCGCACTGCCCGCCACGAGGCGTCGGTGTCTTCGCCGCCGAGGTAGACCGGTCTGGGGTCGTGTCCTGGCGGCGTGCCGGGCTCAGGCATAGTGTGCTTCTCCGTATCCTCCAGGAGCGGGTGCCTGGCTCGCGTACTGGGCAGCGACGTGCCGGCGATATTCGCCCAGCTCCTCGGCGATGACGGTCTGGAAATGCGCGGCGTCGGGCATGTTGCTCAGCCGGGTGCGCTGGTGCTGACCATAGGCCCCATGGAGCAGGACCAGGTCACCCGCCGCTGACGTGGACTGGAGGCGGGACTGCTTCAGCTGCACCTCGGAGAGCAGCCCCAGCGGCACCACGCTGGCCTGCGCGGCGCCGAGCAGGTTCTTCTGCACCAGGCGGTGACTGGTCAGGTAGGTCATGCGGTTGCCCCAGGTCAGCAGTGGCTTGAGTGTGCCGAAGGCGAGCGCGAGGAGCCCGCCGGCCCAGATCACGAAGACTCCGATGTGCTGGTAGTGCTCGACGAACTCGGGCTGATCGGCGCGGGCGATGTAACCCAGCAGGAAGCTCATCACCATCACGGTGACGAGGAAGTTCAGCAGCGCGGGGAGCAGCGCGCGGTGGTGGGCGCGGGTGCGGATGACCACCTGCTCGCCGTCGACCAGCTTGAGCTTCATCGCGAGCCACAGCCTCCTGCCGGTCTTCGTCCACGCTCCCCTAGCCAGGGCGCGCAAGTTCATATGCGATCTGCCGTGTCAGTCTACCGGGGGTGGCTGGGCACCGCCGCTGACCGCCCGGAGATGGGTCACGTCTCCGGCGGAGAAGGCTCTGAGCACGGGCGCACAGGGCTCCCAGTCACGCTCCGAGGCGGCGCGCCGCGCGATCACCTCCACCTGAAGCGCGCCCTGGGAGCTCAGCCGCTGCGCCACCCCGCGTTCGGCGCTGCCATCGGGGAGCTCCACACGGACCTCCTGGCCAAGGGTGGTCAGCACCTGACCGATCGTGTTGATCAGCACCTCGTCCACCGTCGCGGGGTCCTGCCGTGCGGCGTCCTCGATGCGGCCCAGCAGCTCCGCGAAGCGTTCCAAGAAGCAGCACAGCAGCTCGGTGCGAAGCTGCCCCGGCTCCTGGCTGCCCGCGGCGGGTCCTGATCCGATCTCCGCATCCGCGCCCCGGCGGTTGAGCTCGATCAGCACCGAGGTGGAGTTCTCGATGGGCAGCTGCTCAGGCGTCAGCAGCACGTTGATCCCGACCCCCAGCACGACGGCGCCCGGCACCGCGGTGGCCAGGATCCCGCTGACCTTCTTCGCCGGTCCGGAGGCCTGGGTCACCTGCACATCGTTGGGCCATTTCAGGACCGCGCGCTGATCCTCGGCATCCAGTCCGCAGTCCTGACGCAGCGTGTCCACCAGCGCCCGACCGGCGAGCATCGAGACCCAGCCCAGAAGCGCGGGATCAAGCTGCGGGCGCAGCACGATCGAGGTCGAGAGCGACGCCCCCTTCGGTGAGCTCCAGAGCCGACCCAGTCGACCCCGACCACCGGTCTGCTCCTCCGCGGTGAGCGCCGAGAGGTGCGGCCACGCCGTCGTCGCCTGCCGTGTCGGCTGCGGTCGCGACTGCGCCTCTTCGGCAAGCACCTGACTCAGCCACTCGTTGGTGGACCCGACCGACTCGATCCGCTGGATCCGGGCATAGGCTCCCCCGGCGTCGGTGTGGAGGCGTCGGGCGAGCAGGGCCTCATCGAGTGGTGGCAGCGCGGCAGTCATGAGCCCAGGCTAGGCCACGGGATCGGCGGGGACCCCTCAGAGGAAGGCGTCGGGGATCAGCTCGGCCTCGGGATCCACCGCATAGTCGGTGAAGTCCTCGACGCCCAGCTGGCGCAGCACCTGCTCGTCGGTGAGGAAGGCCCCGCTGATCGGGCGCAGCTTCCCATCGGGCGCGGCCGTGGTGACCTGGCCGGAGAGCATGGCCACGGCGGCGTCGGCGACGATGTCCACCCGTCGGGCTCCGCGGATCATGGTCTCGCCCTGCTCACCGGCGAGCGCGGCCAGGTTCCGGATCGCGGCGGTGTCGATATAGGTGGCGGGCCAGAGCGAGTTCACCGCCACGCCGTCTGGCTCGAGCTCGGCGGCCAGACCCACGGTGGTCATCGACATCCCGTACTTGGACATCGTGTAGGCCAGATGCCGACCGAGCCAGATCGGGTCCAGGCCGGCCTCGCTCAGCGCCAGCGGCGGGGAGAGGGTCAGGATCTGCGGGGTGAATTCCGGCTCCGCCGCTGCTCCTGCCGCAGACCCCGAGGCCGTGCCGTCGGCGGGGGCCCGGTGCTTCGCGGCGCTGGTGCGCAGGTGCGGAGCGGCGGTCTTCGAGAGCAGGAAGGTGCCGCGGACGTTGATGTCGTGCATCAGGTCGTAGCGCTTCATGTCCAGCACCTCGGTGGGTGAGAGATCGATCGCCGAGGCGTTGTTGATGACGATGTCGATCCCGCCGAAGGCCTCCACGGTCTGCTCGACGGCGGAGAGCACGTCCTCATCGCGGCGCACGTCGCCGACCACGGCCAGTCCCTGACCGCCGGCCGCCCGGATGTCCTCCACCGCGGTGTGCACGGTGCCGGCGAGCTTCGGATGCGGGGTGTCGGTCTTGGCCAGCAGCGCCACGTTGGCTCCACGGGCCGCCAGTGCGACGGCGATGGCGTGTCCGATGCCCCGGGATCCGCCGGAGATCAGCGCGGTGCGTCCGGTGAGTTCCCCGGCGGCGGCGGGACTGGTCTTCGCGGCAGGTTCGGTGTCAGGTGTTGTGAACTGGGTCATAGGAGCACCCTACCGGTGAGTAACCATGGGTGGAAGCGTCTGGCTTCGTCCAAGCATGCAAGTCCCGTCTGGCTTTTTGTAGAGAGTCCACAGCGGAACGGCCCCCACCCGTGGATAGACTGGCCGCTGAATTGTGGACTTCCTCCAGCCTGCGATCGGAAAGGTGCCACCGCGCAGCCATGACGTCAGATCTCACCACCACCGCCGGCAAGCTGGCCGACTTCCGCCGGCGACGCGACAAGACCCATGCCCCTGCCGGGGAGGAAGCCGTCGCGAAGCAGCACAGCCGCGGGAAGAACACCGCCCGCGAACGCATCGACATGCTCCTGGATCCCGACTCCTTCGTCGAGCTCGACGCCATGGCGGTGCACCGCTCCAGCTCCTTCGGGATGGAGACCCGCCATCCGCTGGGCGACGGACTGGTCTCGGGCTACGGCACCATCGATGATCGCCTCGTCGCCGTCTACTCCCAAGACTTCACGGTCTTCGGCGGATCCCTCTCGAAGGTCAACGGGGAGAAGATCGTCAAGGTCCAGGAGTTCGCCGCCCGCAACGGCTGCCCGGTGATCGGGATCAACGACGGCGGCGGGGCGCGCATCCAGGAGGGCGTGTCCTCGCTGGCGATGTTCGCCGACATCTTCCGGAACAACGTCCACTCTTCTGGAGTGATACCGCAGATCACCCTGATCATGGGCCCTGCCGCCGGCGGCGCCGCCTACTCCCCTGCGCTGACCGACTTCGTGATCATGGTGGACAAGACCTCCCACATGTTCATCACCGGGCCCGACGTCATCAAGTCCGTCACCGGTGAGGACGTCGACATGGAGACCCTGGGCGGGGCCCGGTCCCACTCCACGGTCACCGGAACGGCGGCCTATATGGCCTCCGACGAGGCCGACGCCGTGGAGTTCGCCAAGGAGCTGCTGGAGTTCCTCCCGCTGAACAACCTGGCGGAGGCCCCCATCGAGGACCATGAGGAGCGGCCCAAGATCGAGACCGGCGACGAGGCGCTCAATGCGCTGATCCCGGACTCCTCCTCCGCCCCCTATGACATGCGCGTCCTGATCGAACAGATCCTCGATGACGGCCACTTCCTGGAGCTGCAGAGCCTCTACGCCCCCAACGTCACCATCGGCTTCGGCCGGGTCGAGGGCCGCTCGGTCGGCGTGGTCGCGAACCAGCCCACCCAGTTCGCCGGCACCCTGGACATCGCCGCCTCCGAGAAGGCCGCCCGGTTCGTCCGCTTCTGCGACTCCTTCAACATCCCGATCCTGACCCTGGTCGACGTCCCGGGCTTCCTGCCCGGCACCGACCAGGAGTTCAACGGGATCATCCGGCGCGGCGCCAAGCTGCTCTACGCCTACGCCGAGGCGACGGTGCCGAAGATCACGGTGATCACCCGCAAGGCCTTCGGCGGCGCCTACATCGTGATGGGCTCCAAGAAGCTCGGCGCCGATGTGAACCTGGCCTGGCCCACCGCGCAGATCGGGGTGATGGGGGCCCAGGGCGCGGTGAACATCCTCTACCGGCGCGACCTCGCCGCGGTGGAGAAGTCCGGCGGGGACGTGGAGGGACGCCGGAAGTCGCTGATCGCCGACTACGAGGCCGAGCTGCTGAACCCCTACCAGGCGGCTGAGCTCGGCTACATCGACGCGGTGATCGAACCTGCCGAGACCCGCTGGCAGATCTCCAACGCCCTGCGCGCCACCCAGCACAAGCGCGAGGCGCTGCCGGCCAAGAAGCACGGAAACATTCCGCTCTAGAAGGGCTTCAGACCATGACCCACGCAATCCTGAGCACCGAGCAGCTCCCCGAGGCCGACGCCGCGGCGAGCGTCTCCACCGACGCGGCCGAGCCTGCCGCGACGCTCGTGTCTGATGCGTCCGTTGAGGCCGAGCCGGACTCTGGCTCTGAGCAGGACTCCGAGGCTGAGCAGGATGCCGAGGCCGTGGACGGCTCGGACCTGCAGATGGCCGGAGGGACTCTCAACGATGAAGAGCTCGCCGCGGTGACCGCCGTGCTGGGCACCCTGGCCGGAGCCTCGGAGGTCGAGCACAACGGGGCCGGCAGCGCCGGCCCCAGCGACCGCACCCTGCAGCGGCGCCGTCGGCTCGGCCTGTGGGGTCGGCCCGGGCCGGACTCCTGGAAGCATGCGGCGGGCCTGCGATGACCCGCCTGATCCTCGGCTCCGCCTCGACCAGCCGAGCCCGCATCCTGACCCAGGCCGACGTGATCTTCACAGTCCGCGTCTCCGATGTCGACGAGCCCGCCGCGGTGGCCGCCGCCCAGGAGAAGCTCGACGGCGATCAGCTCACCCCGGCCATGGAGGCTCAGCTGCTCGCTGACCTGAAGGCCGCCGCCGTCGCGAATCTGCCCGGCATCAACAGCCGACCCTCGGTGATGGTGCTCGGCTGCGACTCGGTCTTCGAGCTCGACGGCGCCAGCTACGGGAAGCCCTTCGAGGTCGATGTCGCGGTGCAGCGCTGGAAGCAGATGCGCGGACGCACCGGGGTGCTGCACACCGGCCACGCCCTGATCGACGCCTCCACCGGCACCCGGGCCCAGCGCACGGTCTCCACCCGAGTCAGCTTCGGTGAACCCACCGACGCCGAGATCCAGCGCTACGCCGAGTCCGGCGAGCCGCTGAACTGCGCCGGCGGCTTCACCATCGACGGCCGCGGCGCCGCCTTCATCGAGGCGATCGAGGGGGACCACCTCTCCGTCATCGGGGTCTCCCCCGCGGCGCTGCACTCGATGCTCGCCGAGCTGGGGCATTCCATCACCGACCTGTGGTCCCCGCCGCCCGCGCCCACCCACACCTGAGACTTCCCAGGGGCGGCACTTCCCGCGCCTGCAGACCCACCCTCACCGGTGGGCGACAGCGAAAGCAGAGAGAGGAACCATGACCGAGTTCACCAAGGTCCTGATCGCCAACCGCGGCGAGATCGCCGTGCGCGTCATCCGCGCCGCCCAGGACGAGGGGCTGGCCGCCGTCGCCGTCTATGCCGACCCGGACCGTGACTCGGTGCATGTGCGCATGGCCGACGAGGCCTACGCCCTCGGCGGCGCCACAGCCGCCGAGAGCTACCTGAGCATCCCGAAGATCCTCGCGGCGGCCCGGGCCACCGGCGCCGACGCCGTGCATCCCGGCTACGGGTTCCTCTCCGAGAACGCCGAGTTCGCCCAGGCCGTGATCGACGCCGGGCTGACCTGGATCGGGCCCTCGCCGAAGGCCATCGACATCCTCGGAGACAAGGTCTCGGCGCGGCAGCTCGCCGAGCGGGTGGGTGCGCCGCTGGCGCCGGGCACCAAGGAACCGGTCAAGGACGCCAAAGAGGTCATGCGCTTCGCCGAGAAGCAGGGACTTCCGCTGGCCATCAAGGCCGCCTACGGCGGCGGCGGCCGCGGCATCAAGGTGGTGCGTGAACATGACGAGATAGCCGAGCTCTTCGAATCCGCGGTGCGCGAGGCGGTCTCCGCCTTCGGTCGCGGCGAGTGTTTCATCGAACGCTTCCTGGACTCCCCGCGCCATGTCGAGACCCAGTGCCTGGCGGACGAACACGGCAACGTCGTCGTCGTCTCCACCCGGGACTGCTCGCTGCAGCGGCGGAACCAGAAGCTCGTCGAGGAGGCCCCGGCGCCGTTCCTGACCCGGGCGCAGAACCGGCAGCTCTACCGGTCCTCCAAGGCCATCATGCGTGAGGCCGGCTATGTGGGCGCCGGCACCTGTGAGTTCCTCATCGGTCAGGACGGCACCATCAGCTTCCTGGAGGTCAACACCCGGCTGCAGGTCGAGCACCCGGTCTCCGAGGAGGTCACCGGCATCGACCTGGTCCGTGAGCAGTTCCGGATCGCCCGGGGCGAGCGCCTGGGCTACGAGGATCCGGAGATCCGCGGGCACAGCATCGAGTTCCGCATCAACGGGGAGGACCCGGGGCGCAACTTCATGCCCGCACCGGGCACCCTGGAGACCTTCGATCTTCCGCACGGGCCCGGCGTCCGGGTGGACTCCGGCGTCCACGCCGGGGAGACGATCTCCGGAGCCTTCGATTCGATGATCGCCAAGGTCATCATCACCGGCGCCACCCGCGAGCAGGCGCTGCGCCGTGCCCGACGCGCGCTGAAGGAGATGAAGGTCGAAGGCATGCCCACGGTTCTGCCCTTCCACCGTGCGGTGCTCGAAGACATCGCCTTCGCCCCCGAGCTGGTCCCTGCCGCCGCGACCCAGACCTCCTCAGGCACAGGAGCAGCTGGAGGCCACGGCAACGCGGTCTCCCAGGCCGCCGAGCGGCTGGCACGACGCCGGGCGCCCGCCGCGGAGAGTTTCAGCGTGCACACGCGGTGGATCGAGACCGAGTTCAACAACCAGATCCCGCCGTACAACGCGCTCATGGCCCACCCGGCCCACGACCATGAGGAGCCGCGCGAGTCGGTGGTGATGGAGGTCAACGGCAAGCGCATCACGGTGAACCTGCCCGCGGCCCTGGCCGGCGGCAAGCTCGGCGGCAAGCCCGCCGGGGGCAAGAAGCGGCGCAAGGCGCGCAGCACCTCCGCCGCGGCGGTCTCTGGGGATGATCTGACCTCACCGATGCAGGGCACGATCGTGAAGGTGGCCGCGAAGGACGGCGCGAAGGTCGCCGAAGGAGATCTGGTGCTGGTCCTGGAGGCGATGAAGATGGAGCAGCCCATCACCGCGCACAAGGCCGGCCGGTTGAAGGGGCTCAAGGCCAAGGCCGGGTCCACCGTGACCGCCGGCCAGGTCGTGGCCAGCATCATCGACTGATCCTCCCCCAGCAGATCCTCCGCATCGCGACAAACGGGTGTGGTCAGCGTGTGGAGGGAAGTCCCCGGGGTGGTGCGGGTGGTCAGCCCTGCCGGGCGGTGACCAGCTCGCGGACTCTGCTGTAGAGCGGATCTGCCGGTTGCAGCCCGGTGATCTGGGCGGTCAGCGCGTCGGCGTCGAGCTCGGTGAGCAGCTTCTGCAGCTGCTGGGTCTGCTCATCGGCGGCCGACTCGAAGTGCAGCGCCGCCTCGACGACGGCGAGCAGCCCCTCCACGCTCAGGCCGCGCTCCGCCGCCTCCACGGCGGGCCCGATCAGGCGTTCGTGCCGGGAGAGCTTGCGCAGCGGCTGCCGCCCCACCCGATCCACGGTGTCTGGAAGCTCCGGGTTGCGGAAGCGCTCCAGGATGGTCGCTCGGTAGGCGGCCATCTCCTCGGGGGCGAAGCCGTGCTTGTCCACCAGCAGCGCCGAGGTCTCCTCGAGGGCGGCACGGACTCCGGCGAAGACCGTCTCATCGGTCAGCGCCTCGGCGATCGTGCTGCGGCCCGCGCGGAACCCCAGGTAGGCGGTGGCGGCGTGGCCGGTGTTCACGGTGAAGAGCTTGCGCTCGATATAGGGGCCGAGGTCGTCCACGAAGTGGGCGCCCGGGATGTTCGGCCGGTCCTCACCGAAGGGTCCTGCTTCGATGGCCCATTCGTAGAACGGCTCCACGGTGACGTCGACTCCTCCGTCGACGGGCTGTCCCGGGACGATCCGGTCCACCGCGGTGTTGGCGAACACTGCCCGGGCCGAGAGCATCTCCCACTGCTCCCCGGCGAGCTCCTGCACATGGTCGCGCAGCGTGTCGGTGGCGCCCAGGGCGTTCTCGCACGCCATGATCTGCAGCGGCTGGGCCTCGGCCGGGCGCTGCAGCAGGCCGGAGAGCACATGCGGGGCGATGAACTTCAAGATGGCAGGTCCCACGGCGGTGGTGACCACATCGGCGGAGGCGACCTCTGCGGCCACCGCCTGCGGGTCCTCGGTGCTGTTCAGTGCCCGGAAGTTCGTGACCTCCCGGTCGACGCCACCGGCTCCGACCTCGTGCACGGTGTAGCTGCGCGCATCCGAGAGCGCGTCCACCAGGGGTGCTGCGACGTCGGAGAAGACCACCTCATAGCCTCCCTCGTGCAGCAGGGTTCCTACGAAGCCGCGGCCGATGTTTCCCGCGCCGAAATGGACTGCCAGCATGTTGACTCCCGAAGGTTGAGTGCTCAGATGTATGTGGTGTGTGCAGCGGCGAAGGGGGTGCGCCACCGGTGATCCGTGTGACGCACCCCCCTTCGGCTCAGCGGGTGCCCGCGGGCACCGGTGTCAGCCCAGGCTCAGCCGGCGTTGACCGCCGAGAGCAGCGTCAACAGCTCCTCCTCGGAGGAGGCCTGCTTGAGCTTGGCGACCTCCGCGTCGTCGGAGAAGAGCTCAGCGATCTTGGAGAGGATCTCCAGGTGCTCGTCACCGACCCCGGCGATGCCGATCACGAAGGTGACCTTCTCTCCGGCCCAGTCCACGCCGCCGTCGTAGCGGGTCACCGAGAGCGCCGAGGCCAGAACAGCTGACTTCGCGTCGTTGGTGCCGTGTGGGATGGCCAGCTCGTTGCCCATGTAGGTGGAGACCGTGGCCTCGCGCTCCTTCATGGCCCTGAGGTACTCCTCGGTCACCGCGCCGGCTGCGCCGAGGATCTCGGCCGCTTCGGTGAGCGCCTCGTCCTGGGTGGCGGAGCCGGTGTGGATGCGGACCTGCGAGCGGGTCAGGATCTGTGAGTCGCTGCGCACACGGGTGTCCATGGCGACTCCCCCGGCGGAGGACTCGTGCGAGTCGACGCCGTCATCAGCATCCCGTCCGGAGGACCTGGCCTCGCTCTGCCGGATCAGCGTGACGACGTCGTCGTACTCCGGGGCGTTCATGAAGCTGTCCACCGAGACGTGCACCGCCTGCGGCTCCTTGGCGCGTGCCCGATCGGTGAGCTGCTGCTGGGTGATGACCAGATCGGCGTCCCCCGGCAGCGAGGCGACGGCCTTGTTGGTGACCGTGACGCCTTCGATGCCTGCCCCGGAGATCTTCTTGCGCAGCACCGAGGCGCCCATCGCGGAGGAGCCCATGCCGGCGTCGCAGGCGAAGATGATGTTCGTGATCTTCTGCGCCGGGACCTGGGTCGCGGCGGAGAGGTTCGCCAGATGCGAGGAGGACCTGCCCTTGTTCGCCTCGGTCTTCGCCACGGCCGCCGCGAAGCTGTCCTCATTCGCCGCAAGATCACGCTTCCGGCTGGAGAGCAGGATGACCGAAGCGACCGAGAAGGTCACCGTTGCCGAGAGGATCACCGAGAGGATGACCCCGACGTAGGAGCCCTGCGCGGTCTGCGCCACCACCGCGATGATCGAACCCGGTGCGGCGGGCGCTCGCAGACCCGACTCGAAGACCATGTTGGTGCCGACGCCCGTGGCGCCACCGGCGATCATGGCGATCAGCAGCGCTGGCTTCATCAGCACGTAGGGGAAGTAGACCTCGTGGATGCCGCCGACGAACTGGATGAGCAGAGCACCGGGGGCGGTGGCCCGTGCAATGCCGGTGCCGAAGATCGAGAAGGCCAGCAGGACGCCGAAGCCGGGCCCCGGGTTGGCCTCGAGCAGGAACAGGATCGACTGGCCGTTCTCAGCCGCATCCGCGATGCCCAAGGGCGTCAGCACACCGTGGTTGATGGCGTTGTTGAGGAAGAAGACCTTCGCTGGTTCGATGATGACCGAGGTCAGCGGCAGCAGATTGGTCTCGATGAGCCAGCGCACCGCGTTGCCCATGACATCCATCAGCGCGTTGATCGCAGGAGCGACCCAGTAGAAGCCGGCGAGGGCCAGCAGGAAGCCGCCGATGCCTGCGGAGAACATGTTGACCAGCATCTCGAAGCCGGACTTGATCTTGCCCTCCCACAGCTTGTCGAGCTGCTTGATCGCGTAGGCGCCCAGGGGACCCATGATCATCGCACCGATGAACATGTGGACCTGCCCCAGTTCGCCGGCACCCTCTGGGAGGGTCGCGTTGAACTGGGCGACGAGCCAGTCGGAGCCAGCGATGACGCCCATGGTGGCGATCGCGCCGACGACGGCACCGCGCGTGTCGTAGATCATCCGGCCACCCTGCATGGCGATCAGGATCGGCAGCAGGTAGTGGATCATCGGACCGACGATCGAGGCGAGCGCCTCGTTCGGGAACGGACCGACCTCGATGAACAGCGCGGTGATGATGCCCCAGGCGATAAGGGCGGGGATGTTGGGCATGATCATGCCCGACAGGAATGAGCCGAATCGCTGGACGGCCACACGTGTGCCGCCCCGATCCTTCGTCTCAGCTGACACCGTTGTCATGACGGGGCCTCTTTCTTGTGATGGTGAGACGCCCCCTGCGGGTGCGTCAAAGGTGTCGGCCCTGGAACGAGGGCCGGTCTCAGCGACTTAGGCGATGATTCAGTTGTTCAGTCGTGGTTCAGGACTTCTGCGCCGCGGTCTGTGCGGCTTCCCGCGCCTGCGCCGCGGTGGCGGCAGCAAGCGCGGCGGCGGCGATGGAGCGTGCCTCCTCCAAGGTGTGCAGCTTCAGCTCGGCCCGCACATCTGCGAGCGCGGCCGGAGACATCGAGAGCGTGTTCACGCCGAGTCCGACCAGGACGACGGCGAGCAGCGGGTCCGCGGCGGCCTCGCCACAGACTCCGACGGGCTTCTTCGAAGCGATCCCGGCGGCGCCGACTTCACGGATCAGCCGCAGCACCGCGGGGTGCCAGGGATCCTGCAGGGACGCCACGGAACCGAGCAGGCGGTCGGCCGCCATCGTGTACTGGGTCAGGTCGTTGGTGCCGATGGAGGCGAAGTCGGTGCGTGTGAGCAGCTCATCGGCCATCAGCGCGATCGAGGGGACCTCCACCATGACCCCGGCCGTCTGCAGACCGTGCTCCTTGGCCAGCGCCGTGAACGCTTCGGCCTCCTCCACGGTGGAGACCATCGGAGCCATCACCCAGACGTCGGCATCGGTGTTCTCCTGCGCCTGGGCCAGGGCGGTGAGCTGGTCCGTGAGGATCTGCTCATTGGCCATCAGCGCGCGCAGTCCGCGCAGACCCAGTGCCGGGTTCTCCTCGGGCGCGTCGTTGAGGAAGCTCAGCGGCTTGTCAGCGCCGGCGTCGAGGGCTCGGACCACCACCTTCTGGCCGGGGAAGGCCTCGAGCACCGACTGGTAGGCCTCGCGCTGCTCTTCCACCGAGGGCGCCTCGTCGGCGCTGAGGAAGAGAAACTCGGTGCGGAAGAGCCCCACACCTTCGGCGCCCAGCGCCACCGCCTTGGCCGCGCTCTTGGCCGAGCCGAGGTTCGCCAGCAGCGGCACCGCGGTGCCGTCTGCCAGGGCGCCCGGAGTCACCGGTGCCACGGCCTCCGCCGCATGCGCGGCGCGGCGGGCCTCGGCCTCGTCGAGCTGTTCCTGGGTCGGATCAGCGATCACCGCGCCGGCTCCGGCGTCGACGATCACCTGCTGGCCCTCCAGAAGGCTCTCGGCCTCGGCGACGCCGACGATGGCGGTGATGGACTTCTCGCGCGCCAGGATCGCGGTGTGCGAGGTCGGTCCGCCCTGGATGGTCACCAGGGCGAGGACCTGGTCCAGGTTCAGCAGCGCGGTGTCCGCCGGCGCCAGATCCTCGGCCACCAGGATGAACGGGTGTCCGGGGTCCGGGATGCCCGGGGCGGGCAGCCCACGCAGGCTGGCGATCACGCGCTGGGACACGTCGGAGAGGTCCGAGGCGCGCTCGCCGAGATAGCCGCCGAGCGCCTCCAGCGTGGCGCGGAACTCGGCGAAGGCCTCGTGCACGGCGTATTCGCCGGTCTTGCCCGCCTTCAGCCGGGTCGCCACGGCGTCGTGCAGGGTCGGGTCCTGGGCCATCATGGCCTGAGCCTCGAGCACGTCGCGGGCCATGCCGCCGGCGGTGCGGCCGCGGGCTTCGAGCTCGGCGGCCACTTCGGCGACTGCCACCTGCACCCGCTGCGTCTCAGCGTCGGCGCTGAGCGCGGAGGCTTCATCCGCGGGCGCCGGCGGCGGAGCGGACATTCGGGCCACGGGTCCCGCGGCGATGCCCCTTCCGACGCCGATTCCGGAGAGCTCCGGCATCAGGAGGCCTCGTCGTGGTCGGTGGTCAGGAACTGCTCCAGGCTCTCCAGGGTCTGCTCCTCGTTCCCGCCTTCGGCGGTGAGCACCACCTGATCGTTCTTCTCCACGCCGAGGGAGAGCACCCCGAGGATGCTGGCCGCGTTGACGGACTTCTCACCCTTGGCGATCGTCACCTGCGCGCCGGAGGCCTGGGCGGCCTCCACGAACAGCTTGGCCGGACGTGCGTGCAGCCCCTGGGAGGAGGCGACGGTGACAGTGCGAGTGGAGCTCATGAGAGTCCCTTTCGGGTTGATGCGGCGGCGGCCGCGTCGGGCATGGGGAGGGCCTCGAGGATCAGCGCCAAGGCGCTGGTGCCTTCGAGGTCGGTATAGATGTCTGCCGGAAGCAGTCTCACCACGGTGCCTGCCGGCGCGGTGAGTCCTTGGATGTCCTCCAGCGAGTCCGCCAGATGCGGGCCCAGGAGGATCAGATCTGCGGAGTCGAGATCATGCAGCAGGGAGGCCTGGTTTCCTGCGCGCACTGCGTAGGGCACGCCGGCCAGGCGCATCGCCTTCTTCACACGCTGTGCCACGAAGGTGCTGGACGCGCCAGCACCACAGACCACCAGGATCTCCATTGATCTCACACTCCTTCCTCCTCGATTGTGCAGTGATTCAGGGCACACTGCACCGGCGTGGGGCCGAGAGTTCTTTCCGCCGGGGAGGAAGAATCGCCCGGCCGATGTGGCCGGCCGGTAAGGTTTGAGCGTGGACCGGATGAGCAGACGCCAGGAGCAGCTGATCAACCTGCTCCTGCGTGAGCCCGGGTGGATCACCGCAGGCTCGCTGGCTGACCTGCTCGGCGTCACCCCGCGAAGCGTCAGGTCCTATATCGCTCAGCTCAATGCACGCGCCGCCGCTGGACCGCAGGCCGCTGCTCCTCACCCGGCCTCTTCCGACTCCAGCACCTCAAACTCCGCGGCACCTCGTTCGACCGTCGCGCACTCGGCATCCGCCCTGCCGACGGCGCTGATCGAATCCGGGCCCGCCGGATACCGGGCGGACCGGGCCGCACTGGCAGCGCTGCGCAGCGACTCCGGCCGCGCCTCGACCCGGGACCGGCTCCACGGCCTGGTGCACGAGCTGCTCGAGGCGCAGAACGGGATCGATCTGCGCCGCACCGCCGAACGCCTCTATGTCTCCATGGCCACGGTGGAGGCCGATCTGGTCCGGGTCCGCGAGCTGCTGGCCGGCACCGGCAACACCATCCAACGTTCAGGCGCGCGTGCGCTGCTGGTCGGCGATGAGCTCGCCCAGCGGCGGCTGGTCTCGAAGCTCGCCCATGAAGAGATGGAGCACGGCTCCTTCGACGGCGAGGGCCTGCGCCGTGCGGCGGGACTGGGGTCTCTGGAGGCGGAGGCCTTCGGTCCGTTCAAGCGAGAACTGGCGGCCCAGCTGGCCGAGCAGGGCTACTACGTCAACGAGTTCGCCTCCGCCGATGTGGTCCTGCACGTGGCCATCGCCGCCGACCGGGTCAGCCACGGCCACCCGCTGGAGGGGACCCATCTGCAGCCCAGCGCCCAGCAGGAACGGCTGGCCGGCGTCGTCGGGGCTCTGGCCTCCCAGCACTTCGGAGTGAGTCTGGGCCAGGGCGACCTGCAGCATCTGGCCTCGCTGGTGCTGACCCGGGTGGTCGCCTCGGACGGCAGCGCGGGCACCGAGGTGCCGCTGGACCCCGAGGTGGAGCGGGCGGTGATCCGCGCCGTGGGCCACGCCGCGGAGGAGTATCTGGTGGACATCGCCCACGCCGACTTCATCCGGCGACTGAGCCTGCACGTGCAGAATCTGGTCCATCGGGCGCGGGAGCAGGCCTTCTCACGCAATCCGCTGACCAAGTCGCTGAAGTCCAGCTATCCGATGATCTTCCAGGTCGCGGTCTCCATCGCCAGCGACATCACCGAGCAGCTGGACGTGCTGATCCGCGAGGATGAGATCGCCTACATCGCAATGCATGTGGGCGGCCGACTGGAACGCAGCCGCCGCGCCGAGGCCGCGCTGACCGCGACCATCGTCTGCCCCGGTTACTACGAGCTCCATGACCTGCTGCGCTCGCGGCTGGATGAATCACTCGGGCCTGGCATCGAGGTCACCGCGGTGGAGACCCGGACGGATCCCGACTGGGCTGGAATGAACACCGATCTGGTGCTGACCACGATCGAACCCCCGGTGCCCGATGAGCGCACGGTCCAGCTTGCCCCGTTCATCACCGACGCCGACATGCAGCGCATCGCCGCGGTGGCGTCGAGGCGTCGTCGCACCCGGCGGCTCACCCGGCTGCGCGGAGAGCTGGAGCGCTACTTCAGCCCCGATGCCTTCCTCCGCCCGCTCCGGGCGAAGGACGAAGAAGATGCGATCCGCCAGCTCAGCGCACCGCTCCTCGCCCAGGGCATCATCGATGAGGACTATGTGCGCGGCACGATCGAGCGCGAGCGGCTCTCCTCCACGGCCTTCACCGAGTCCCTCGCGGTCCCGCACGCGCTGACCATGACGGCGCGGCGCACCGCGCTCTCGATCGGGATCGCCGAGGGTTCGATCCGCTGGGGCGAAGGGCGCATCCAGGTCGTGGCCCTGGCGGCGTTCTCCGAGTCCGAGCGCGATGCGTTCCAGACCGTCTTCGAGCAGCTCGTGGAGGTGCTCAGCGAACGGGAGTCGCTGCAGCGGATCCTGCGTCGGGGCACCGACTTCGGCGGGTTCCTCGATGAGCTGGTCGCGGTCATCGACGGCTGAGCCGGCTCTCGCCGGGTCCTGGATGACCCGGGACACAGCACTGCCCCGCCCAGGGCCGTGGCCTTGGACGGGGCAGCTGTAGGCGGCTGGCTACTCGGCAGCCTCGGTGTACAGGGACTTCTTCGAGGTCTCCGGGGCGAGGATCAGCGCGATCAGGGTCAGCACGCCCAGTCCGGCCAGGTACAGCCCGACCGCGCCGACGCCGTAGGCCTGCACCAGCCAGGCCGCCACGAAGGGGGTCAGCGCCGCACCGAGGATGGATGCGGCGTTGTAGGCCACACCCGATCCGGTGTAGCGGGTGTTCGTGGGGAACAGCTCCGGCAGCACCGCGGACATGGGACCGAAGGTGAGACCCATCAGCGTCATGCCGACGGCGAGGAAGGCCAGCATCTGCCAGACGTTGAGGTCCTCGCCGGTGCCCATGGAGTCGGCGGAGAGCCAGTATCGGAAGCTCAGTCCGAAGGCCATGATCGCCAGGGTGACCACGATCAGCATCGGGCGTCGGCCGAAGCGGTCGGCCAGTCGGCCTGCCACCGGCACGAAGATCGCGAAGAAGGTGATGGCGACGATCTGCAGCACCAGGAAGTCCTGGTAGCCGTAGCTCAGGCCTCCGACCTCGGCGCTGCCGATGGCGTAGGAGAGCACCCAGGTGGTCATCAGATAGAACAGCCCGTAGGTGGCCAGCATGATGAAGGTGCCCAGGATGATCTCCCACCAGTTGCGCCGGAAGACCTCCCCGATGGGGGTCTTGACCCGCTCGTTGCCGGCCATGGCCTTGGCGAACACCGGGGTCTCCTCGATCCGCAGCCGGACGTAGAGCCCGACGGCGACCATGAGCACCGAGAGCAGGAACGGCAGGCGCCAGCCCCACACCAGGAACGGATCATCGAGGTCACGCGCGGTGGAGTCATAGGCGAAGAGGGTGGCCAGCAGCAGGAAGAGGCCGTTGGCGAGCATGAAGCCGAAGGGAGCACCGAGCTGCGGCCACATGGCCGCCTGCGCACGCTTGCCCGGCCGGGCGGTCTCCGAGGCCAGCAGCGCGGCACCGGACCATTCCCCGCCCAGTCCCAGTCCCTGGCAGAAGCGCAGGATGGTCAGCATCGCGGGCGCCCAGAGCCCGACCTGGTGGTAGGTGGGCAGCAGACCGATCAGGAACGTGGCGATGCCCATGGTCAGCAGCGCGCCGACCAGGGTGGCCTTGCGTCCGACCTTGTCCCCGTAGTGGCCGAAGATGATCGCGCCCAGCGGCCGCGCCACGAAGGCCGCACCGAATGTGGCCATGGAGGCCAGCAGCGCGGAGCCCTCGTCGCCGTAGAAGAAGAGCAGCGGGAAGATCGAGACGGCCGCGGTGGCGTAGATGTAGAAGTCATAGAACTCGATCGTGGTCCCGATCAGCGAGGCCATGATGATCCGGCGGCGCGGGACGGTGAGGTTCTCATCGGCCACGTCATCGACTCTTCGTTTCGAGGCGCTGGGCACAGAGGGGTCAAGAGAGGTAGACATTGCTGGGCATCTCCACAGAAGGATTGATGGTGAGGCGCCGAGTGCGGCGCAGACCCAAAATGATAGGACGAGGCCGTGGGAGCCCGGCACCCGAGCCGAGGCAGTCTCATCAGCTGAGACTGCAGGGGCGGCTTCCAGAGACCGATCCGAATCGTTCCAGGGATGATCCATCTCTTCGAGTCGTACTGATCTGGTCGGGCCTACGCTCGTACGTCACTCTTGGCGACTCTGTCGCCCGATTCAGGCGTGGCGCCGATGCCACGTGTTCGCGCTGCGGAGTCGCGCGTCTACGCGGAGCGCAGGTACGCCCCCTGGTTTCGAGCCCTTCGTGGTATGAAATCGCTTGGGATGACGGTCGTGAAAGACTCGTCTCCCAGCGCACCCCGTGAATCCGACAAAGCTTCCGCCGGACCCGCCGCGAGATATAAGTATCGGCTCCAAAAAGGCATGCCCACCGCGTTCGCGACCAGAGAATATACATCCAATAACCAGCAATAGAATTGCTAATAAAACGAACTTAAACCTATTGGCTGATATAGAACTCAATGCGATCAATTAATGCTTCCAAGCCGATCTCAAATTCATTTTTTGAGTGATCCTCGCTTAGGGCTGTTTTCAAACGCATTACCACTGGGACTGCACTGAGGTCGAGTCCGGAATCCCCTTCAGGAACAATCGCATTTCCCTCGTCCAGGGGAACCTCTACGGATGAGACCTCAGCTCCGCGGACGACTGATTCCAGCAGCAGGTGCCCCAGAAGGAAGCTGCTGATTATTCGATAGGTGTGAACTGCGGCAGAGTCGCTGAAACCATGGTCGATGAGCGCGCGCAGGAAGCCTTCTACCAGGGAGAGGCTGCGCAGTGGGGGGCGAAGCCACGGTGCCGAAGGGTGGCGGGTCGCGACGAGCGGGAAGACCAGAGGGTGCTCGACCGCGATCTGGCGAACCTGATGGGCAAATGTCTGAAGATACCCCTGCCACGTCTCACTGAGCTGCTTGTCGAGATCGTCTTCCAACCCTTGTAAAAGTTCAGCGACGACGCTCTCGAGCAGGTCTTCGCGCCCTGAGACGTGCCTGTACAGCGCCATCGCCTCCACATCTAGGCTGGCACCGAGGGCGCGCATCGTCAGCTTCTGTGCACCATGCGTGTCGATGTACGACAGGGCCGACCTCACAACCAATTCACGGCTGAGCCCGGGTCGCGCCTTGTCTGAACCTGCAGCGTCGGTTGTCCGATCCATTTGCGTTTACCCCGATACCTGATAGGTGACTTCCCCAAAAGACGCCCAGCTGGTGAACGCTTCTGCGTGCGCTCATCCATGGTACTCCGGCGGAGTTTCTTCGCAGATTCAGTCGAGTTCACCGCTGGAACCGCATGCCCAGGATCGAAGGTCTTGGACATCGACTCGGATGCCCAGACCAGAAGCGATCGCCGATGGGCCCTGGCAGGTCGGGCCGCCTTGCCCGGCGCAGCGCGGCGTGCTGCCACGTGATCCTCAGATTCCGACTGGATGACTATTGCTCAGGGCTGTGTTTACAGTGTAATCTCCAGAGCAGGCTGAAACCCCGAAGCCGCAGCGATGACGCGACGACGGGTGCTTGCCTGCTACGAACGCTTCGGTCGGAGCCGGGAGCACCCTCTAGCACCTGCAGGCACGGTTGCCGCGATGACATAGACGGTGCAGTTGATTCCAGCAATTATTTAACTCGAATCAATTGGCATATAAATGTTCGTTTCAATAATCTTGACCCCCGAAGCTCGGGGGCATGGGAAGGCGAGTGAATGACCATGGTCAACAGCAACTTCGACATCGACTCGATCGAGAACGCAGATGTATATGACAGTGAGGGAGCCAAGGTCGGCTCCGTCGGTCAGGTCTACGTGGACAGTCAGACTCAAGAACCCGAGTTCGTCACCGTGAATATCGGCCTCTTCGGCGCCAAAGAGACCTTCATTCCCTTCGGCGCGACCGACTACTCCCCCGAAGGTCTCAGGGTGCCGTTCACCAAGGCCTACATCAAGGATGCCCCCAACATCGACGTCGACGGACACCTCAGTGTTGAAGAGGAGCAGCGCCTCTGGGACTACTACAGCCCTGATCGCGACACCGGACGCCAGGGAACAGACGCTGGCGGTCCCGGTCTTGACACCACTGCCGCAGATGCCGACAAGATGGTCGCTCATGAGGAGCGGCTGAAGGTCGGCACCGAGCAGCGCGAGGCAGGCCAGGTGCGCCTGCGCAAGCGGGTTCGCACCGAGAACCAGAGCATTGAAGTGCCCGTCCAGCGCGAAGAGCTCGTCGTCGAGCGGGAGACGGTCGACCCGAACTCTGCCGAGGCGCGCTCTGCAGGCACGATCGATGATGCGGGTCGCCAGGATGAGGTGGTGACGCTGCGCGAGGAGCGCCCCGTGGTCGACAAGGAGACCGTGGCCACGGAGAAGGTCAATGTCGGCAAACGCACCGTCCAGGACACCGAAACCGTCTCCGGCGAGGTCCGCAAGGAAGAGATCGACGTTGAAGGCGACGCTGAGCCCGGTGCGAAGCGGTGAGTGACATCTCTGCAGCCTGCGCATTCAGGGTCTGACGTCGAGCACCTACCGGGGGCGGGTCTGAGAGTGGGATCCGACCCCTGGTAGGTGCCATCAAGAACAGGCCCCGGGTGCCCGGAGGGCACTCTCGCAAGATGCAGGATCTCCTGCTGATCGGGAAATCCGTGATGGCCGGTTCTTGGGCCCGATCCATCTACCGGTCCTGCGGCACGGGGCAGCTTGACCTTCGAATGCCAGCAGCAACTACTGGTTGCACGTCGTTTCACATGTAGAGGGCACACATCATGAGTCACCCCGCTAAGCCGCCCGAACCTGCAGTTCCAGAGTTGCTGACCCGCCTCTCAGAACAGACCTCACGATTGGTCCGCGACGAGGTGCGACTCGCCCAGGCGGAGCTGACCGCGAAGGCTAAACAGGGCGGTATCGGTGCTGGGTTCCTCAGCGTCGGAGGCATCCTGGCGTGGTTCGGCGTCGGTGTTCTGATCACCACACCCGCTGAACACGAGAATTCTCAGGGGCCCCGCCGACTACAGGCACGAAGAACCCTTCCGCTGCTCAGTCGGCGCGAGCTCGGTGAGACTGTCGGGGCTCTCGCCGCGACCGCAGCCCTCCTCCCAGCCATCCGGGCTCGTCGGTGAGGTGCTTCTCGCGGCTGCTGTACACGGAGCGTTCTTCGCCTTTGTCGATGCCCTCGTAGATCGCGGTGGACCTCGGGCGTTTCAGCGGCTCACCGGAGAGTGGCCAGGCGACTAGACCCAGACCGTCACCGTTTCCAGGAGCTCGTGCTCCCTACACACCCGGAGAAAGGCACGTTTCATGTCTCACAGCTCCCGCGACGATACCCAGAGTGATCCGGCGGACGCTCCTCACCCGGAAGACGATCGCAAGCCTGACTCTCCTGCTGAGATCACCAAACCCACGTGGAAGTACATCCTCAGGACCACGATCCGCGAATTCTCCGCGGACGGTTGCACCGATCTGGCCGCCGGCCTCACCTACCGCACTGTTCTTTCCATCTTCCCGGCACTGATCGCCGTGGTCTCGGTGCTGAGTCTCTTCGGGCAGGGCGGAGGAACCGTCACCGCGGTCCTCGATCAGGCGGAGGGCATTGTTCCCTCCGACACGTGGGGCACCGTCCGACCTGCCTTGGAGTCTGTCCTGACAGCCCCTGCTCCGGGGCTGGGGCTCATCCTCGGATTGCTGGCCGCGCTGTGGTCGGCCTCCAGCTACGTGAAGGCCTTCGGCCGGGCGATGAACATCATCCACGAGGTTCCTGAAGGTCGTGGTGGGATCAAGCTCAATGTGCAGATGTACCTCCTGACAGCGCTGATCCTGGTCCTGGGAGCGGTTGCCCTGATGATCCTCATCTTGTCGGGACCGGTCGCAGAAGCCGTGGGAAGCGCGATCGGGCTTGGCTCAACCGCGATCACGGTGTGGAGCATCGCCCAATGGTTCGTCCTGGCGTTCGTCGTCGTGTTCGTCGTTGCTCTGCTCTACTATGCGACTCCCAACGTGCATCAACCGAAGTTCCGCTGGGTCAGCGTCGGTGCCGTCATCGCCATCGTGGTCGCAGTACTGGCCTCTGTGGGCTTCTTCTTCTATGTGTCCAACTTCGGCAACTACAACGCCACCTATGGGGCGCTGGCCGGGGTCATCATCTTGTTGCTGTGGATATACATCGTCAACGCGATCCTGCTCTTCGGTGCGGAGGTTGATAGCGAAGTCGAGCGCGGCCGTGAGCTGCAGGCTGGAATGCCTGCAGAGGAGAACCTCCAGCTGCCAGCCCGAGACACCAAGGCCAGCGATAAGAAGGCGAAGAAGCATCAGGAGGATGTCCAGCGCGCACGTAATCTGCGCAGGTCTGCAGGCCGCAGCCAAGACGAACCAGCAGTCGGACCGGATGAAGCTGTCCGGCGCTGAGATGTCGGGCGTCGCCCGTCCAGTTGATCTCCAGACTCTCTTTTCAACCTCGGTTCGCCGCGAATTCGAGGACACGACGAAAGGTAATCATGTCAAACCCACACAGCACCCCTCATAGCAATCTCGGCGGAGAGGACGCGTCACGAGCCCATACGCTCCCGACGCCTCCGTCGACCTCACCCGGCAGGGAAACGGGTTCTGCAACGAACGATCTCCCACTTGGGACCATGCCGATCTCCGGGCAGCCACAGCACTCGGGGCGTCCCGGCTCCGGGTCTGGTTCCACGTCCGATTCCACGTCCGATTCTGCGTCCGATTCTGCGTCTCAGACCCAGAAGAAGTCGGATCAGGCCAAGGGCGCAGCCCAAGATGTCGCCGGCGACGCCAAGGACGCCGGACGAGCAGTCAAGGACACCGCGGCCCAGGAAGCCGCCGGAGTCAAGGACGACGCCGTCCGCGAGGCCAAGCGCCTCGGCGGCGAGGCGGGCACGATGCTGGAGTCCCAGGCGTCTGAGCAGCTGGACCGCGCAGCGGGCACGGTGCGCACCTTCAGCGACGACGTCGCGCGCATCGCTCGCGGTGAGAAGCCCGAACCAGGTGTCGCGAACGACCTCCTGGACCAGCTGAGCTCCCGGGCCGAGGCCACGGCGACCTGGCTTGAGGACCATGACCCCAGGGAGGTCCTCCACGAGGTCCAGAGCTTCGCGCGGCGTCGTCCGGTTGCCTTCCTTGCCATCGCAGCCGGTGTCGGCTTCGCCGCCGGCCGGCTGACCCGAGGACTCAAGCAGCACCACGCCGATGACGCAGGCGCCGTCGCAACCGGGCCTGCTGCCGGTGATGCCGACTCCGGCACTGCCCCGGCCGGACCAGGGACGGCCCGGTCAGGATCCGGCTCACCGGCAGCTCCGGTGTCCGGACACCAGAGCGCTGGTGCCCCGGCCTATGAGACCGGTCCCGCCAGTCCCACCCCGGGTTACACCGGCGGCACCGATCCCTACGCCGGCGGTGCTGGCCGATGAGCAGCCATGCCCGTCGCCCCATGGACCCAGAACCCACATCTGGGACAGGATCCACGCCTGGGTTGGAGCGCAGAGCGGAAGAGGAATCCCTGGGTTCGCTCATGTCCAACGTCAGCAGTGACCTCTCTACCCTGATCCGGCAGGAGATCGCCCTCGCCAAGGCCGAACTGAGCGAGACCGCGAAGAACGCAGGAAAGGGGGCCGGCATGCTCGGCGGCGCCGGAGTCGCCGGCCACTTTGTGCTGCTCTTCCTCTCCGTCGCCCTCTGGGCCGCCCTGGGTGCCACCGCGATCGGCAGCGCCTGGTCTGCGGTCATCGTCGCTGCGATCTGGGCGATCATCGCCGCCGTGCTGGCGGTGCTCGGCAAGAAGAACTTCGATCAGGCCGAAGGAGCGCCGCAGACCGCGGAGACCCTGAAGGAAATCCCTGATGCTCTCACCCCTTCCAAGGAGACCCGATGACACAGCAGAGCCCCGATGAGATCCGCGCCGATATCGAGCGGACCCGCAACAGCCTCTCCCTAGACGTTGACGCCGTCGCCGACAAGGTTTCCCCGTCGAAGGTGGCCCAGCGCCAGACCGAGAAGATTCGCAGCACCGTTGGAGGTTGGAAGGACAGTGTGATGGGGTCAGCCGATGATGCCTCTTCGGAGGTCTCTGAGAATGCACATAGTGCCGCCGCGAGCGCCCAGCGGGCACCCCAGGAGCTCAAGCGCAAGACCCGGGGCAACCCGCTCGCGGCGGGTCTGATCGCTCTGGGGGCGGGCTGGTTGGCAGCGTCCATCCTTCCGGCCTCTGAGCCGGAGAAGAAGACAGCGGCGAAGCTTGAGGATCAGGCTCAGCCGCTGGTGGATGACGCGAAGCGCCAGGCGCAGTCGATGGCCGAGGAGCTCAAGGAGCCCGCCCTGGAATCGGCGCAGCGGGTTCAGGACTCCGCCACGCACAGCGCTCAGAACGTGAAGTCTGAAGTTCAGGACCAGAAGGACACGGTCGCTGACTCCGCGAAGTCCTCGGCTGAGGACGTCCGGGGCAGCTGACACTTGGTGCACCAGGGCGGGCCTGCGGTATCGACGTTGGACCCGCCCTGGTCATCGATGGCTCGCGAAGGTGGTTTCAGTCATCGCCCTCTACACCCCTGGCGTTGCTCTTCGGGCGCGCGTTGACCTACTTCCGGGGGCATTCCACACCGACTGCACCGCAGCCGTGAGCACGGTGTCGTTCGCAGTGACCCTCGACGCATCGAACACCACCGACTTACCGGGGATGATGGGGGCCGAGGTCGGCGGTGAAGGACAGATCGCCATAGAGCCCATCCGCGACCATCGCCTCGAGACCACTCACCAACTAGAGCTGCTCGGTCTGCAGGTCATTGATGCCTCTCCTTCCCGAGCGTTCTCGTTCTTCACGTCCGCGAGCGCGAGCGCGAAGAACGAGGCCTCCATAGGGTTGATCCGCGACCGCCCAGGAGTGAACTCGATCACCACGAGCTCTCAGTAGTACACCGCCAGCGGCCCGCGCGGACCCTCGATCACGGTGACCTCGGTGTCGAAGACCCTGCTCAGCACCGCATCCTGCATGATCTGCTCCGGGGTTCCGTGCTCGACCACCACGCCGTTCTTCATGGCCAGGATCTTGTCCGAGTAGCGGGCGGCGAAGTTGATGTCGTGCAGCACGATGACGATGGTGCGGCCCAGCTCGTCGGCGGCGCGGCGCAGCTGCTGCATCATCTGCACCGCATGCTGCATGTCGAGGTTGTTCATCGGCTCATCGAGCAGCACGTAGTCGGTGTCCTGCGCCAGCACCATCGCCACATAGGCGCGCTGGCGCTGACCACCGGAGAGCTGGTCGAGGTACCGCCCCTCCAGTGCGGTCAGGTCCAGGAAGTCGATGGCCTCAGAGATGTGCCGCTCGTCGTCCTGGGTGAGCCGGCCCTGCGAGTGCGGGTACCGGCCGAAGCCCACCAGTTGGCGCACCGTGAGCCGGGTGACGAAGTGGTTCTCCTGGCGCAGGATGGAGAGGATCTTGGCGATGCTCCTCGACGGCGAGTTCACGACGTCGTGCCCAGCCACCTCGATCCGTCCGGAATCCACATCGAGCAGCCGCCCGATCATGGTCAGGATCGTGGACTTTCCGGCGCCGTTGGGGCCCACCAGCGCGGTGATCCCGCCGGCGGGGATGTCCACGCTGACCGGGCCGATGGCGACGGTGTCGCCGGCCCCTGCTGCGCCGTAGTTCTTGGTGACCTCGGTCAGGCTGATCACAGGCGACCCTTTCGCATCAGGACTATCAGGAAGACGACTCCGCCGATGAGCTCGATGATCAGGGTCACCGCGCCCTGGGCGTAGAAGATGTTGCGCATGATGAAGTACGCCCCGGCCAGGACGGTGTAGCCGATCAGCATGGCCATCGGGAACAGCATCCGGTGGGAGTAGGTGTCGGCGAACTGATACGCAAGGGTGGCGACCAGGAAGCCCAGGAAGGTCATCGGGCCGACCAGCGAGGTGCTCATTGCCATCAGCACCGAGACCAGTGTCAAGATGATCATCACCTCCCGCCTGTGGTTGACCCCGAGGTTGTCTGCGGTGCTGCGTCCCAGGGCGACCACATCGAGCCGTCGCGCCCGCCACCACAGCGCGCCCGCGGCTGCCAGCGCGATCGGGATCGCATAGGGCAGGTATTCGGCGCGAGCGTTGCCGATGTTGCCGAAGAGTCGGGCGGTGAGCACATCGAACTCGCTCGGGGTGAGCACTCGCTGCATGAAGGTCGACAGCGAGCCGAGTCCGCCGCCGATCACCACGCCCACCAGCAGCATGATGTGGATGTTGGAGAACCTCCCGCTCAGCAGCCAGGAGTAGAGGATCGTGGCGAAGAGCACCATCGCAGCGGCCTGCATCAGGAACTGCGGCAGTCCGGTGACCAGGGTGATCCCGGCGATGCCGAAGAAGAACACCGCGCCGGTCTGGATCGCCACATACAGCGATTCGAATCCCATGATCGAGGGGGTGATGATCCGGTTGTTGGTCGCCGTCTGGAACGCCACCGTGGCCATCGCCTGGCAGAAGACGACGACGCCGATGACCAGCACGGTCTCCACGCGCATTCCCGCGATCAGCCAGTATCCGTCAGAGCCGAAGGGCATCGGGTTGTCGTAGCTGAGGATCCCGGCGGTGAAGAACACCGAGAGCCCGCCAAGCAGCGCCATGACGCCCCAGCAGCGCAGGCCGTGGCGTCGGGTGGTGATCGCCCCGGTGCGTCGGCGTCGCGGTGCGGGGGTGGTGCCGGCGGAGGTCGTGGCGGTTCCGGCGGAGACCCGTGGGGTGCGCCGCTCGCGATCAAGCTGCGCGGTCATGTGAGGAGCCCACCTTTCCTTCGCTGCCGCAGGAGCAGGCCGACGAACACCACGGCCCCGACCAGCCCCAGCACCAGACCCACCGGGATCTCGAAGGGCGCTCGGATGGTGCGGCCGATCAGGTCGCAGACGGTCACGGTCGCGATCCCGAGCAGCGCGACCCATGGCAGGTTGCTGCGCAGGTCATCGCCGCGGAAGAGCGAGACGATGTTGGGCACCACGAGCCCCAGGAAAGGCAGCGTGCCCACCACGGTGGCGGTGACCCCGGTGGCCACCGCGACCATGGCGGTGCCCATGAACAGCACGGCGGTGTAGTTCAGGCCCACGTTGGTGGCCATGTCCTTGCCGAGTCCGGCTACGGTGAACTGGTCGGCGGTGATGAAGACCAGGATGGTCACCACCAGCACCAGGAACATCAGCTCATAGCGCCCTTCGACCACGCGGGTGAAGGATCCGGCGAACCAGATGCCTAGGGTCTGCAGATGGTCGGTCATCAGCGCGATGTAGGTGGTGAAGGAGCTGACCACGGCGCCCAGCATGATGCCGATGATCGGCACGATCAGCGAGGACTTCAGGGTCACCCGCTGCAGGAACAGGAAGAAGATGACGGTGCCGATGAAGGCCATCGTCACGGCGCCGCCCGTCCGGGCCAGCATCGAGGCGCCGGGGAAGAGCCAGAGCACCAGGATCAGTCCAAGCCCCGCCCATTCGGTGGTGCCGGTGGTGGTGGGCTCCACGAAGCGGTTCTGGGTGAGCAGCTGCATGATCAGTCCACACATGGCCATCGAGGCGCCCGCCAGGACCAGCGCTATGGTGCGCGGGACGCGGGTGATGCCGAACATCCAGAACCCGTCCTCCGAGAAGACGTCGTACTGCCCGGTGGTCAGCGAGAGCAGCAGCAGCCCCAGGGTGATCAGGATCCCGATCACCAGCGCCGGGGTGAAGAGGCGCTGCCTGCGGGTCCCGCGCGCCTCCGGAGACTCCGGCGGGGTCTCCGGAGGCGCGTGTCCGTCGCGGCTCAGCGCCGCGGGAGGGGTTTCAGGCATGGGAGGCTTTCCAGGAGCAGAAGCATAACTATGCAAGTCCTTGCATTGTCTGTCACGTTTGATTCGGAATAGCGAATACTGGCATGGCGCTATTAAGGACGGTCCCACACAGGTTGTCCAGGCCTGCGTGGGACCGTCGGGCGACCATCATTCACCGACTGGCAAGAAAGTGAACTGCGGTCATTCCGCGGCCTCGAGTGCGTCTGCGAAGTCGCGGAAGAATTCGGTGTAGGCCTGGATGTCTTCGGTGAGGTAGAAGTTCTCCGGCAGGTACACGATCTGACCGTTCTCCACCGCGGAGACGTCGGCCAGCGCGGCCGACTCCTCGACGATCTCTGCAGCGGGGCTGTACTCCTCGCCCTCCTCCTGGGTGATCCGGGCATCGCGGTCCAGCACGAGCAGCCAGTCTGGATTCGCGGTGGCGATCGCCTCCACCGAGATGTCATCGCCGTGGGACTCGTTCTCACCCTCCTGCTCCAGTGCGGGAGTGAGGTCGAACGTGTCGAAGACCGGCCCGATGGCGCGGCCATCAGGACCTGGGGCGACATAGCTCATGTCACCGCCGGAGGTGAGCAGCCCCATCACGGTGGACTCGCCGTCGTAGGCGTCCTGGACCCGGGCCATCTCGGCCTGAAGCTCCTCGACGAGCTCCGCGGCGACATCCCTTTTTCCGAAGACCTCGCCGAGTGATTCGGTCTTGCGGATGAGCTCTTCGACCAGGTCAGCGTCTGGCTGGGGCTCGAACTCCAGGACGGTGGCCTCCGGCGCCAGTCCACGGAGGTCGTCGTAGTAGTCCTGGAAGCGCTGCCCGTTGATGATCAGATCGGGCTCTGCCGCGACCACGTTCTCCAGATCGGGCTCGCGGTGATTGCCCAGGTCCAGGATGGACTCATCCTCGGCGTAGGCGTGGGTCTGGGCATCCATCAGGCTGCGCGCAGCGGCGGTGGGCTCGACCCCGAAAGCTTCCAAGGTCCGATAGGACCTGTTGTCGGTGACGACGACGCTCTGCGGATCGGTGGAGACCTCGTGCGTGCCGTGGTCATCTTCGATGGTGATCGTCGCCGCGCCTGCGCCTTCAGCTTCAGCCTCGGCGGCCTCGGTCTCACCCTCCTCCGCTTCGGCGGCTTCCGGCCCGCCTGCTTCCGCCTGGGCGGCTTCCGGCTCCTCGGCCTCGGCCTGCGACCCGCAGGCACTCAGGGCGAGCAGCGCGATGACGCCGATGGAGAGCGTGCCCAGGATCCTGGATCGATGCGCCCGAGAGGCGCTGCGCACAGGCCCCTCGTGGGAGACATTCTCGCACCCAGGGCACTGAGACGCGATGTCCTCGGATGTGAATTCTTCAATGGGCATGGCCCTACCTTTCACGATGCAGAGTGCCGGAGTGAACCAGCGGAGTGACGTGGCGACTTAGTGTCGCCTAAGCTAAATAAAAGCTACAGACTTAACTAATTAAGCGCAAACGGCGCCTCGCATATGACAGCAGAAGCGATTCGCGCAGCATGTCGTGACGTATTGGCGTCAGGCGGGCTGGAGTGCATCTCTGAAGCCCGGGACTGTTCCTGGCGACCGGTACCGTAGGAGCGATGTCCTCCCACGCTGCTGATCCGCTCGCCCCAGTTCTCACTCCCCAGGGGTGGGAGCTGCTGAACTCCTTGCCGCCCTATGACGAGGACGCGGCGTTCGGACTGAACATGCGGCTGCGCGAAGCCGGCCACCCGCCGGACCTGGTCGCGGCGGCCCTGACACAGTCACGTCTGCGCGCGGCTGCGCGGAAGAAGTTCGGTGACTTCGCCGAGCGGATGCTCTTCACCCACGAGGGACTGCAGCAGTCCACGCGGCTGCCGG
The DNA here is from genome assembly GCF_022565855.1 of Nesterenkonia sp. AY15. NCBI lineage: Bacteria > Bacillati > Actinomycetota > Actinomycetes > Micrococcales > Micrococcaceae > Nesterenkonia > Nesterenkonia sp. AY15. The sequence goes on from NZ_JAJOYV010000002.1 coordinate 123,429, forward strand.
TGGCGGCGCGCCATGCCCAGCGCTTCCGCACCGCGAACCTTGACCGGGTGATAGATCTCGGCTGCGGCCTGGGCGGTGATGCGCTGGCTGCGGCGTCGCTGGGATTGGCGGTGACGGCCGTGGAGGCCGATGAGAGCATCGCGGCAGCGGCGACCATGAACCTGCATCCCTTTCCGGAGGCGGCGGTCCAGCATGGCACCGCGGAGGCTTTCGCCGAGACCTTCGGCCTGCTTCACGCCGGTGCTCCCCCCGGCTGGGGTCTGTGGCTGGATCCCGCCCGCCGAGACCCGCATGCAGCCCAGGACGCCGCATCGACCGGGCCCGCCCGGCTCTGGGATCCTGAGTCTTTCTCCCCGCCGCTGAGCTTCGTGACCGCTCTGGCGCGCACCGGCACCCCGATGGGGGTCAAGCTCGGCCCGGGACTGCCGCATGAGCTGATCCCGTCCGACTGCGAGGCCGAATGGGTCTCCGTGGACGGGGACCTCGTGGAGGTGGTGCTCTGGTTCAACGCACTGGCCCGGCCCGGAGTGCGCCGGACTGCGACGCTGCTGCACAGCGGGACCGCCGCACCCGTGGAGCTGAACAGTCCGGCTGACTTCGGCGCCGGCGTCGAACTCGGACCAGCCGGGCGGACCGGGCTCGCCGGGGTGCTGCATGAACCGGACCCTGCGGTGATCCGGTCCGGCCTGGTCGCCGAGCTTGCCGACTCCCTGGACGGTCACATGCTCGACGAGCACATCGCCTATTTCTGCACGGATGCACCCGTGACGGACCCGTCCCACCGGCTCTCCCGGCAGTTCCGGGTGCTCGAGGTCGAGGCCTTCAACGTCAAGGCGCTCAAGTCCTGGGCGGCTGGCGCCGGGGTGACCAGCCTGGAGATCAAGAAGCGTGGGGTCGACATCGTCCCGGAACAGCTGCGCCAGCAGGTCCTGCCGAAGAAGCGGCCCAAGGGGCGCAAGCATCACGCCACGGTGGTGGTCACCCGGCTGGGCGAGGACCGGGTCTTTGCGGTGGTGGAACCGCTGTGAGCACTCAGCAGGCGGAGTGCCCGCGCGGCAGCTCCCCGACCTCCACCGGCAGCGTTCCAGGCGCCTGTGCTCCGGCGAGCACCGCGGCGAGCGCCAGGAAGGATTCCTGGGTGCGGCCGTAGAGCGCGATCTGGGTCGCGGCATCGGCTCCGGCCAGCACCTCGGGGCGATCCAGGGCCACCGCGACGTCTCCGCCAGCGGCACTGGACTCGCCCACCAGGTTCACCACGGTTCCGGTGCCCACGCTGAGGCCGGCAGCCTCGGCGGCCTGCGTCAGCCGGGAGCGGTCCTGGTCGCTGCCGCCGACGATGGTGATGCCGGACGAGCCCAGATCGGCCTCGCACTCTCCGGCCACCAGGGTCACCGCGGATTCGCTCAGCTGCACCGCGGTCTCTGCGGCGCTGCCGGACTCCGCTTCCTCGGCAGGACTGCCTGCTGTCCCGTCCGCTTCGGCCTGGTCCGGATCCGTCTCATCGCCTGCTGCCTCTTCGCTGCGCAGCTCCTCGGGCAGCTGCGCCCCGGGCCCGGCGGCAAGGTCTCCGGCGGCCAGCTCGGCCTGCCAGAGCTGCAGCGCGGCGACGCGTTCGGACGCCTCCTCGAGGCGGGACCGGTCAAGCTCACCTGACTCCACGGCCGCGACGAGGCCGATGTGGGCGCCGCGGACATCGGCTGGCATCAGCAGCAGGTCCGCGCCCGCCTCCAGGGCGGTCACCGCGGCCTGATCGCCGCCGTAGCCCTGGACGATGGCGCCCATGTTCAGCGCATCGGTGACCACCACGCCGTCGTGGCCGAGTTCGCGCAGCTCTGCGTAGGCGGCGGCCGAGAGTGAGGAGGGAACGCCTGCTTCCAGGGCAGGCACCTCGATGTGGCCCATCATGATCATCGGGACACCAGCTTCGGCGGCCTCAGCGAAGGGTGCCCAGTCGCGGGTGCGCAGCTCCTCCAGGCTGGCGCTCTGCACCGGCAGCGTCTGGTGTGAATCTTCGGTGACCGAACCGTGTCCGGGGAAGTGTTTGACCGAGCCCGCCAGCCCGCCGTCGGCGAGGCCGCGGATGCTCTCCATGGTCAGTGCGGCGACCGACGCGGCGTCAGAGCCGAAGGACCGTGAGCCGATGGTCGGATCCGAGGCCCCCACGGTGACGTCTCCGTTGGGGGCGAAGCTGGTGGTGAACCCCAGCTCGGCCAGCTCCGTGGCGAGCAGGCGGTGACCGGAGCGGGCGAGCGGGTCGTCGTCCTGCTCGTCGTGCTGCCCGCGTGCCTCCGGGTCGTCCTGCTCGGACGCGCCCAGCCCTGAAGCGGCCGCGCCGTAGGCCATCGGCGTGGGCCATTCGGTCAGCGGTGCGCCGACCCGGGTGACGAGACCACCCTCCTGGTCCACGCTGATCATCGGGGGCACCTCACGCTCGCCGCCGGCGTCACGCAGGGTGCTCAGCTCCTCGGCCAGCTCCTCGGTGTCGACACCCCCGTCCGAGGCGGGAACGTTGGCGCCCATGATGATGGCGCCACCCAGGTGCAGCTCTTCGATCAGGTCCGCCATCGCGGAGGCATCGGTGGTCGCGTATTCCCCGACCAGCACGGACCCGGCCAGCTCGGCGAGCGAATATTCGGTCACGATCTCGGCGGCGCGCTCCTGGTGCGGCTGCCCGGGTCCTGCGAGCGCGGCCTCCTGGGCCTGCTCGGCGTCGGCGCGGCGCTGTTCCTCCGCGGCTGCGGCGGCCTCCTCGGCGCTCTGCTCGCTCGGCGAGGCCCCATCCGTCGACTCACCCTCGGGGGCATCGGGATCGCCCGCCCCGGCGCAGGAGCTGAGGAGCAGACAAGACAGCAGCGCCACAGCCAGAAGCGGGCGACGACGCGAGGAACCGGCAGAAGACATGTCAGTCAGGATATCCGCGCAGCCTGGACAGCCGCGTCCGACCCCGCGGGTCACCACCCAGGTGGGTCCGACGCCTGAGCGAACGTCGGGCCGGGCATCCGGGATCGGCCGGTCGGGGCAGTATTCTGTGTGGTGATGCGGCCGCCGGCCCTGACACCCTGAGGAGCCAAGTTGGAACTACCCTTCGCTGAATCACGACGTTCCACCCTTGGCCTTGAATGGGAGCTGGCGCTGGTGGATCGACAGTCCGGAGACCTCCGGTCGGTGGCGGACAAGATTCTCAGCGCCTGTCATGAGGACATGCCGGATCTTCGTCCGGAGGACGAGCACCCCTACGTGAAGCAGGAGCTGCTGACCAACACGGTGGAGCTGATCACCGATGTCTGCCCGGATGTGAACACCGGTGTGGACCAGCTGCGCGAGACCGCTCGCAATGTGATGCGCCACTGTGAGCCGCTCGACGTCGAGCTGTACTGCCAGGGCTCCCATCCCTTCGCCGCCCCCACCGAGCAGGAGGTGACGGACAAGGAGCGCTACGCGGAGCTGATCCGGCGCACCCAGTGGTGGGGCCGACAGATGGTGATCTACGGGGTGCATGTGCACGTGGGGCTCGACGACGTGGCCCAGGCGATGCCGGCGGTGAACGCGCTGTGCAACTACAACGCCCACTTCCAGGCCCTGACCGCCTCCTCTCCCTACTGGTCCGGGGAGGACACCGGCTACGCCTCGCAGCGGGCGCTGGTCTTCCAGCAGCTGCCCACCGCGGGCGCGTCCTTCCAGTTCGAGGAATGGTCCGGCTATGAGAAGGCCGTCAGCGACCTGGAGCACACCGGGGTGATCAACGATGTCACCGAGGTGCGCTGGGACGTCCGCGCCGTGCCACGGCTGGGCACCGTGGAGCTGCGGGTCTGCGACGGACTGGCCACGCTGGAGGAGATCGCTGGAGTCGCGGCGCTGACCCAGTGCATCGTGCATTCCACGGTCAAGGACCTGGAGAACGGCGGCAAGGTGGTCTCGATGCCGCCGTGGTTCGTGCAGGAGAACAAGTGGCGCGCCGCGCGCTACGGCCTGGACGCCGAGATCATCCTCAACGCCGACGGCGACGAGATGCTGGTCACCGATCACCTTCAGCAGGAGCTGAACCGGCTCGAACCGGTGGCCAAGGAGCTCGGCTGTGCCGATGAGCTCGCCCTGGTGGAGCAGATGATGCGCGACGGCGCGGGCTACATCCGTCAGCGCCAGGTGGCCGAGACCCACCAGGGGGATCTGCGGCAGGTGGTGCTCGATGCGGCCGCGCGGACCCGGATGTCCATCAATGGGCCGCGGCGGGTCTGACCGCGCGGGCCTGAGCGTTCAGACCGGCTGAATCAGACGCTGATCAGCTGCACCGGCTGGGAGGAGTCTGCCGGGATCTGCAGCGAGGAAGGGGCGACACCGGCGGCGACGAGCTGCGCGCCCAGGGCCGCGACCATGGCGCCGTTGTCCGTGCACAGGCTCACCGGTGGAATCCGCAGCTCGATCCCTGCCTCGGCGCAGCGCTGCGCCAGCAGCTCGCGCAGCCGCTTGTTCGCCGCGACTCCCCCACCCAGCATCAGCGTGGTGATGCCGTGCTCAGCCGCGGCGCGCACGGCCTTGGCCGTGATGACGTCCACCACCGCTTCCTGGAAGCTGGCGGCGATGTCCGCGACCGGGACCGGTCGGCCGGCGGCCTCGAACTGCTCCACCGCGCGGGCCACCGCGGTCTTCAGCCCAGAGAAGGACCAGTTGTGCCGATGCTTCCCCGGCGCCTCGGCGGAGCCTTCGAACTTCGGCATGGTCAGACCGCGCGGGAACCGGAAGGCGCGCGGATCACCGGAGGCTGCGGCGGCGTCGATGGCGGGGCCTCCGGGGTATCCCAACCCCAGCAGCCGTGCGGTCTTGTCGAAGGCCTCACCGGCGGCGTCGTCGATCGTGGATCCCAGCAGCTCGACGTCACTGGTCAGCGAGCCGACCCGCAGGATCTCGGTGTGGCCGCCGGATACCAGCAGCGCTCCGGTGTTCTCCGGCAGCGCTCGCATGCCCCTTCCGGCCGCGGTCGCGGCATGGCCCTGCTGCTCACCAGGCTCGTCGGCGGGGTCGAGCAGGCCGACGCCGACGTGGGCGACGAGGTGGTTGACCCCGTAGAGCGGCTTGTCCGCGGCAAGGGCGAGTCCCTTGGCGGCGGAGAGGCCGACCATCAGCGCTCCGGCGAGCCCGGGACCGGCGGTGACCGCGATGGCGTCGACCTCACGCAGCTCGATCCCGGCGGTGTCCAGCGCCTGGCGCAGCGTCGGGATGAAGGCTTCGAGGTGGGCGCGTGCGGCGATCTCCGGGATCACGCCGCCGAAGCGGACGTGTTCCTCCATGGAGGACGAGACGGTGTTCGCCAGCAGCTGGGTCCCGCGAACGATCCCGATGCCGGTCTCGTCGCAGGAGGTCTCGATGCCGAGCACCAGCGGGGCGCCGCGGGCCGAGTAGGTGTTGGTCATGGGGTCGGACTCCTGAGGTCTGCCGCTGAGCTGGGCGCGGTGAGGTCGGTCAACGGCTTCTGCATGATCAGCGCATCTTCGCCGTCGGGGTAGTACTGCGCCCGGGTGTGGATGTGGGTGAAGCCTTCACGCCGGTAGAGCGCCTGCGCCCCGGGGTTGTCGGCGCGGACCTCGAGCAGGATCTGCTCGGCGGACTGCTCCCGAGCGGCAAGGATCAGCAGGCGCAGCAACCGGGTGCCGAGTCCGTGGCCCTGTGCCTCCGGGGCCACCGCCAGGGTCTGAACATCGGCCAGCGGCAGCACGCACATCATGCCGGCATAGCCGGCGAGCCGACCTGCGGCATCCCGGGCCGCCCAATAGCGCCGGGTGGGCTCGGCGCCTCCGGTGGCGGAGGTGTGCCCCAGCTCGTCGTAGAAGAAGCTCTCCGGCCAGGCATCATGCGGGAAGAGCCGGTTCTCCAGGGCGAGCACCTCCGGCACGTCCAGAGCGGTCATCGGGATGACTCCGAATGGCTCGGGCGCAGAGTCAGTCTGGTTCGGTGAATCGGCAGGGTCCGTGGGGATGGGCGGGTTCGTGCCGGTCATGACGCCTGCTTCGCGCGCATCTGGGCGGGCACCTTGGCGTCAGACTCACGCAGGTACAGCGGAAGGGGTTCGCGCAGCACCGCGCTGGCGACGCTGTCGGGCTGGGCCGCCGGGTGCGCCCCAGCTTGGCCCGGGACTCGCCGGTCACGCCCAAGCTCGCGCTGGGCGAGCTGGCCCAGCTCCACCGCATCGGGCAGCCAGTGCGACTCCGGCGCCGCGCGCGGGGTCAGAACCTCCGGATACAGGCTCGCGCCCACGCCGACAACCGGCAGATCTGGCAGCTCGGTGGCCGCGCTGACCTGGGGCCCGTCGAGCAGCTCGGCGAATCCGTGGGCGTCGGCGCGGTAGCGGGCCCAGTACACCTCGCGACGGCGGGCGTCACTGGCGACGAGGAACTCCCCGGGCACGGCTGAAGGCTCGGCCGGGGAGTTTACGGCGCGCTGCGCCATCGAGTCCAGGCTGCACACCCCATGAAGCGGGACACCCCATACCTCGGCGAGCGAATGCGCCAGCGCGAGTCCGACCCGCAGCCCGGTGAAGGGCCCGGGACCCACTCCGACGACGACGCCGCACAGACCGGCTCCGCTCACCTCGGCCTCGCGCATCGTGTTCGCCACCGCCTCGGCGAGGACCTCAGCATGGGTCGTCGTCTCGGAGGTGCGCCACTGGGCGCGCACGTGGCCGTGGTCGAGCACGGCCACGGAGGCGCCGGCGGAGGAGTCGATCGCGAGAATCACCCCTCCATCGTAGTTCGTCCCAGCTGCGGGGGCCGCGCCCAGTCAGGCCCGTAGCCGCGCAGCACGGCGCGCCGTCGGGATCCCAAGACATCGGCCTCGGTCTCGGAGAAGTCGGTGACGATCTCGGTCTGCTGCCCACCCGCTCGCGGCGAGGACTCGGTGCCCTCACCCCGGATCAGCTCAAGGTCCAGCCAGGAGCCTTCCACCCCGACCAGTGCCGCTTCGACCATCCCGCGGCCCCACTCCACCACGGTCACGGAATCGGCCAGCGTGGAGCTCAGGTCCAGGGATTCCAGGCCGTCGGGGTCGGTGCGATAGGCGTCCACGTGGACCAGGTCCGGCCCGTCGCCCTGCGCTCGGTGGATTCGGCTGAGGATGAAGGTCGGCGAGCTGACCATCCCGCTGACCCCCAGCGCGCCGCCCAGGGCCTGGGTGAAGGTGGTCTTGCCCGCCCCCAGACCTCCGGTGAGCACCAGCAGCACGCCCGGGTTCAACAGGCTGGCGAGATCCTCGGCGAACCCGGCGGTGGCTTGCAGGTCATCCAGGATGACCTCGACGCTCCACCGCTCCCCCTCCAGCGGTGCGGCGGGGTCCTGGCCGTGGCTCATGCGGGACCCCGCGGGGGCGTGGCCGGTGTGGCGGGTGACGCGGCGGCGTGGACCGAACTCGTGGCGCCGCCTGCGGCCGGGGTCAGCTCAGAGTCCACCACGATGCGCGGGACGCGCTCCCCGATCCGGGTGATGATCTCGTAGTTGATGGTTCCGGCGGCGCTGCCCCAGTCGGCCGCCTCGATCCCGGAGTCTCCTCCGAAGATCACCACCTCGTCGCCGACCTGGACGTCGGTGTCCAGTTCTCCGAGGTCGACCACGAACTGGTCCATCGCGACCCGGCCCACCGACCGGTAGCGCCTGCCGCTGATCCATACCGGGGCGTGGACGGCCACGCGCGGGATGCCGTCGGCGTAGCCCAGCGGGATCAGGGCCAGGCTGGTGGGGCGGTCCACCCGGTGGGTGAGTCCGTAGCTGATGCCCTGGCCCGCACGCACGCGCTTCACATTGGCGACGGAGGTGCGCAGCTCCATGGCCGGGCGCAGTCCCAGGTCCTCGGCGGTCCGGTCGGCGAAGGGGCTGTGCCCGTAGACGCCGACCCCGACCCGCACCATGTCGAAATGGGCGTCCGGCCGGGAGAACGCGCCGGGGGTGTTCGCCACATGGCGGAGGTCTGGCACGATCCGGTGCTCCTCGGCCAGGGTCAGCGCCTCCCGATACACCTGAAGCTGCTCGTCGGTCTCACGGCGGTCAGGCTCGTCGGCCACGGCGAGGTGGGTGAAGATGCCCTCCACGCTGAGCAGGCCACGCTCCTGGAACTGCGCCGCGAGGCGCAGCAGGTCGGGCCAATCCTCGATGGTGCAGCCGTTGCGGCCCAGCCCGGTGTCGATCTTCAGATGCACGCGGGCCGGCTTCTGCAGGGATTCCGCGGCGCGGGCCACGTGGTGGATCTCCCAGCCCGAGATGCCCAGGTCGATGTGTTCGGTGATGGCCGCCGCGAAGTCCGTCCCGGGGGTGTGCAGCCAGGCAAGGATCGGCGCCTGGATTCCGGCGGCGCGCAGCACCAGCGCCTCGCTGACATGAGCGGTGCCCAGCCAGTCCGCTCCGCCGTCGAGGGCCGCCCTGGCGGCGGTGACCGCCCCGTGCCCGTAGCCCTCGGCCTTCACCGCCACGAGCACCTTGGCCGGATGCACGTAGGAGGCGATGGTGCGCACATTGTGCCTGATCGCGGCGGGGTCGATCACCGCCGCGCGCTCGGCGGCCTCGGGATGGGGGGTGGCGCGGGGGTCGCCGATGATGCTCATGTGACCACCCTATCGAGAGCCACGGACACTTCGGGCGGCGGCGCTACTCGCGCAGCGCGCCGATGAGCGCGCTGGCTCCGAAGTGTCCCCGACCGTGGGGATCCAGGCGCTGCGCGGCGGCGGCGTGCAGCCGGGCGCCCTCGGCTGCGATGCGGGCGAAGTCCAGGTTCTGCGCGCTCGACGCGGTGGCCAGCAGCGCCCCGATGATCCCGGTCAGCACGTCACCGGTGCCTGCGGTGGCCAGCCCGGGAGTCGCGGAGCGCACGATCAGCGGCGCGGCGCCGTCGGGGCCCGCCACCACCGTGCTGGGCCCTTTGAGCAGGACGGTTGCGCCCAGCGCCCGGGCCAGCGCGCGGGTCGCCTCGAGGGTGTCCGGATCCTCGGCGAGCAGGCTCTGCAGGGACTCGTCCTCCAGCACCTCGGCCATTCGTCGCGCCTCGCCGAGGTGCGGGGTCAGGATCAGCTGGGCACCGAGTTCTCCGGAGCTGAGCAGATCACCGCGGAGCAGCTCCAGGCCGGTGGCGTCGAGCACGCAGGGCATCCGCGATTCCACGGTGGCGCGCAGCATGGTCTCGGCCTCCACCTGGCGGGACCGATCACGTCCGAGACCAGGTCCGATGGCGGCGGCGGTGGCACCCTCGATGGCCTTCTCTGCGCGCCCGTGACTCATCACGGCTTCGGGCCAGGACTGCAGCACCGAGGATGAGACGCTGGCTTCGGCCTGCAGCCGCACCATCCCGACGCCCGAAGTGATGGCGGCGCCCACGGTCAGCTCGGCCGCCCCGGGGAACTGTGCGGAGCCGGCCACCACCTGCAGGATCCCACGGCTGTACTTATGGTCCCCCGGTCGTGGTCGCGGGGCGTTTCGCTCAGGTCCGGTCAGCTCCCAGGCCGCAGGAGTCGGCAGCCGGTCATCCATTCCGATGTCCACGGTGTGGATCTCCCCGCTGAGCAGACCACCCTGACCCAGCAGCAGCCCCACTTTGGCCGCTCCGAAGGTGACGGTGTGCTGGGCCGCCAGGGCGTCACCGGGGCAGCGGCCCGTGTCGGCGTCGACTCCTGAGGGGATGTCACAGGCGACGACGGTGCTGGTGCGCGCCGCGTCGGTCAGCCCGGACACCTCGGGGAGGACGAAGGCGCCGCGGGCTCCGGTGCCCAGGATCGCGTCGATCAGCACCGTCGTGTCTGCAGGGACGTCCTCACGCAGCCGACCGCCGGCGCGGAGAAAGCCCTCCAACGCCTGCGGGTGGGCGCGGTCAGCGAGGAGCACTGCGTGCGCATCGACGCCTCGGGAGCGCAGCTCGGCCAAGGCGTAGAGTCCATCGCCGCCGTTGTTGCCGGCGCCGATGAGACCCACGACCCGCGCCCCATAGATTCCACCGGCGCTGCGGAGCAGCTCCAGCACCTGGCTGGCAAGGCCATAGGCGGCGCGGCGCATCAGGGCCGGACCTTCGCCGGCCTCGACCAGGGGCCTTTCAGCGGCGCGGATCTGGGTGCCGGAATAGAGCGGAAGCGAGGATGCAGTCATGGTCAGCCCTCTGCGACCACCATGGCGGTGGCCACGTCACCGTCGTGGGAGAGCGAGAGGTGCCAGCGCTTGACGCCCTTGGACTCGGCCACCTGCGCCACGGTCCCGGACACCTCGACATGAGGCGCACCCGCGGAGTCCATGACCACCTGGCAGTCCTGCCAGTTCATCCCCGCCGGGGCGCCCAGCGCCTTGGCCACCGCCTCCTTCGCCGCGAAGCGCGCGGCGAGGGAGCGCGTGTTCAGCTCACGCTCGGCCGGGACGAAGAGCCGCTGCCGCAGCGCCGGAGTCCGGCGCAGCTGGTGTTCGAACCTGGTCACCAGGACGACGTCGACGCCGATACCGACGATCATGTGCTGCTCCTTCTGCGCGGGATCACTCTCTTTCAAAGGGACACACCACCTAGATGGTCACTCCACTTAGATGGTCACTCCACGGTGACCGACTTGGCCAGGTTGCGCGGCTGGTCGACGTCGTAGCCCTTCTCGGCGGCCAGTGCGCAGGCGAAGATCTGCAGCGGGACGGTGGTCAGCAGCGGCATCAGCAGCGGCTGGGTCTCCGGGACGTAGAAGACCGTCTCGGAGTAGTCCACGACGTCGGCGTCGCCGACCTCGGCCACGGTGATCGTCTTGGCGCCGCGGGCGCGGACCTCCTGGATGTTGGAGACCACCTTGGCGTGCAGCGAATCCCGGCCATGCGGGGAAGGGACGACGACGAAGACCGGCTGACCCTCATCGATCAGCGCGATCGGGCCGTGCTTGAGCTCGCCGGCGGCGAAGCCCTCGGCGTGGATGTAGGCGATCTCCTTGAGCTTGAGCGCGCCCTCCATCGCCACCGGGTAGCCGACGTGGCGCCCGAGGAAGAGCACCGAAGGGGCCTGGGCCATCTCGCGGGCGAGCTTGCGGATGTCATCGGCCCCGTCGAGGATCTCCTGGATCTTGGCGGGGATCTTGTGCAGGTCCGCGAGGATGTCCTCGATCTGCCCCTGGAAGAGCTTCCCGCGCAGCTGTGCCATGTAGAGGCCCAGCAGGTAGGAGGCGGTGATCTGGGCCAGGAAGGCCTTGGTGGAGGCCACCGCGATCTCGGGTCCGGCGTGGGTGTAGAGCACCGCGTCCGACTCGCGCGGAATGGTGGATCCGTTGGTGTTGCAGATCGCCAGGGTGAGGGCGCCCTGCTCCTTGGCGTAGCGGACCGCCATCAGGGTGTCCATGGTCTCCCCGGACTGGGAGAGCGAGACGATCAGCGTCGAGTCATCGATGATCGGATCGCGGTAGCGGAACTCGTGGCTGAGCTCCACCTCCACGGGCACGCGCACCCAGTGTTCGATGGCGTACTTGGCGACCATGCCGGCGTAGGCGGAGGTGCCGCAGGCCAGCACGATGATCTTGCCTATGCCCTTGAGCTCTTCGGGGTCGATGCGCAGCTCGTCGAGCACCAGGCGGCCCGAGGCGTCGGTGCGCCCCAGCAGGGTGTCCTCCACGGCCTTGGGCTGATCGTGGATCTCCTTCTCCATGAAGGTGCCGTAGCCGCCCTTCTCGGCGGCGGCGGCGTCCCAGTTCACCGAGAAGCGCTTGCCCTCGGCGGGGGTGCCGTCGAAGTTGATGATGGCCACGTCGTCGGTGGTGATGGTCACGACCTGGTCCTGCTCCAGCTCCACGGCCTCACGGGTGAAGTCGATGAATCCGGAGACGTCGGAGCCGAGGAAGTTCTCCCCCTCGCCCAGGCCCACCACCAGTGGTGAGTTGCGGCGTGAGGCGACCACACGGTCGGGCTGGTCGGCGTGGACGGCGAGCAGCGTGAACGCGCCTTCCAGCTCGCTGGCCGCGAGACGCATCGCCTCGGTCAGGTCACCCGCGGCGGAGCCGGCGAAGTACTGGCCGATCAGCTTCGCGGCCACCTCGGTGTCGGTCTGCGAGCTGAACTCCTCACCGGTCGCGACGAGCTTGGCCTTGAGCTGCGCGAAGTTCTCGATGATGCCGTTGTGGATGACGGCGAGCTTGCCCTCGTCGGCCAGGTGCGGGTGCGCGTTCTGGTCCGTGGGCGCCCCGTGGGTGGCCCAGCGGGTGTGACCGATGCCCACCGAGGCCTCAGCCATCGGGTCCGCCTCGATCTCGGCGAGGAGGTTGGCGAGCTTGCCGGACTTCTTCCTCGTCGAGACGCTTCCGCCGGTCACGGTCGCCACGCCCGCGGAATCATATCCGCGGTACTCCAGGCGACGGAGTCCTTCTAGGAGCACGTCGAGGGCTGAGTGCTGACTGGTCTTCTCGGGCAGGCCTATATAGCCGACGATTCCACACATGAGGGATAGCGTATCGTGTCAACGTGTCTGAGCGCCCATCCGAAGATCCTCATCCGCGCACCTCTGCGGGTCCGCTTCCCGCCCTGGTGGCGGGCACCGCGCCCTGGGCGGGGTCCCCGTTCAAGCCCGATCAGCCGAACACCTCCCACTCCCCCTTCGCGGAGCTGGACCGCCAGGCCTGGGCCCGGTTGGCCGACACCATCGAACAGCCGCTGAACCAGGACGACGTCGACCGGCTGCGCGGCATCGGCGAACATCTCTCGCTCAATGAGGTCGAGCAGATCTACCTGCCGCTGAGCCGGCTGCTCTCGATCTATGTGGAGTCCGCCGCGCAGCTGCGCTCCGCGGCCAATGAGTTCCTCGGCGAGCAGACCCTGCGCACCCCGTTCGTCATCGGGGTGGCCGGATCCGTGGCGGTGGGCAAGTCCACGACCGCCCGGGTGCTCCAGGAGATGCTTCGCCGCTGGCCGTCGACCCCGCGGGTGGAGCTGGTCACCACCGATGGCTTCCTCTACCCCAACGCCGAGCTGCAGCGCCGCGGCCTGATGGACCGCAAGGGCTTCCCGGAGGCCTATGACCGCCGGGCGCTGCTGCGGATGGTCTCCGAGGTGAAGTCGGGCAAGCCCGAGGTGCGCGCCCCCTGGTACTCGCACCTGGTCTATGACATCGTCCCGGACCGTGAAGTGGTGATCCGTCAGCCCGATGTGCTCATCGTGGAGGGGCTCAATGTGCTGCAGCCGGCGCGGGTGCGCGAGGACGGCACCACCGGCCTGGCGCTCAGCGACTTCTTCGACTTCTCCATCTATGTCGATGCCAAGCCCAAGCACATCGAGCAGTGGTACGTGGACCGGTTCATGCGCTGGCGCGACGGAGCCTTCGCGGACCCGCAGAGCTACTTCCACCAGTACTCCTTCCTCGACGACGAGCAGGCGCAGGCTCGCGCCTCCGAGATCTGGAACCGGATCAACGGCCCGAACCTGCGCGCGAACATCGCCCCGACCCGCTCCCGGGCGCGGCTCGTGATGGCCAAGGGCGAGGACCATTCCGTCTCCCGCGTCCTGCTGCGCAAGGTCTGAGTCCGTGAAGCTGGTTCTGCCCCGCTGCGCCCCTCCGCGTCCCGGGGGTGCTCTATGCCTGAGGCACAGCTGACCCCGGACGGTCGTCGCCAGTGGCCGGAGCAGCAGGCCCGGCGCGCCCGGGTCTACCGCCGACGTCGGGTGCTCGTGGCTGCCCTGACCGTCGGTGCGCTGCTGCTGGCGGGGTACTTCCTGCCCCGCGCATGGGATGCGGTCCACGCGGGCCTCACCGGGGACCAGACGCTCTCCGAGGTGCGCGGTGATCAGCTCCCCGAGGCGGAGGACCCGGCACCGGGGGCGGAGTCCAGCGCTGAGCCGGACTCCGGCGCCGAGGCTGACGCCGAGCCCAGTCCTGAACCCACCCCTGTGCGCGCCAGCGATCCCTCTTGGGACCCGGACTCCATCCACGTGCTGGTGAACCCGCAGAACTCCTTGGACCCCGAGGACCACGCCCCTTCAGACCTGGAGGCTCCGGACGTGCGGATGACCACCGAGAATCAGTTGCTGTTGCGCCGACCCGCCGCTGAGGCGCTCGCCCAGCTGATCGACGCCGCAGCCCAGGACGGTCAGGTCCTGGCGATGACCAGCGGGTACCGCTCCTACGCGGCACAGCTTGAGCTGTATGCGAACCGACATTCGGCGGTCGGCACCGAGGAGACCGATGAGCTGGTGGCCCGCCCGGGCTATTCGGAGCATCAGACCGGTCTCGCGGCAGATGTGATCAGCATCGACAATCCCGACTGCATCCAGGGGCACTGCTTCGCCGATACGCCTGAGGGGCAATGGGTGGCGGAGCACGCCGCGGACCATGGCTTCGTGATCCGGTATCCGGAAGGCGCCGAGGAGATCACCGGTTACGAGTTCGAACCCTGGCATCTGCGCTACGTCGGGCAGGACACTGCAGGTGAGGTCGCCGCGCAGGGCCTCACCCTGGAGGAGTACTGGGACCAGCCGGCAGCGGCGGAGTACGACGTCGCGGAGCCAGACCTGTCTGCACCCTGAGGCCCGCGGTGAATCTCCTGATCGGCACCCGGCGCTGGGCACAGGCGAGGACCCCCAGTGTTGAGGGGCGGATTCTCGGCTCATCCGAGGGCCGTCCAGGCCTGAGATGTTCGGAGAATCCGCCGCTCGACGCGCTGGGTGGGGTGCGGCCGGTTCAGCGAGCCGGCTCAGCGAGCCGGTTCAGCGAGCCGGCTCAGAGGGCCAGTTCGGCCTTCACGACGTCGGCCAGCGCCTCGGACTCCGCCCGGGCGAGATCCGCGGTCGGTGCCTCCACCATGACCCTTACCACCGGTTCGGTGCCGGAGGGGCGCAGCAGCACTCGGCCGGTGGCTCCCAGACGGGCCTCCACCTGCGCGACGGCCTCCTGGACCGGCTGATGCGTCTTGACCCGGGTCCGATCCACGCCCTTGACGTTGATCAGCACCTGCGGGAGCCGCGTCATGGCCTCCGCGGCCAGGGTCCGGACCGATCTCCCGGTGGCGGCGACCCGGGCCGCTAGCTGCAGCCCGGTGAGCAGACCGTCACCGGTGGTGGCGTAGTCCGCGAAGATCAGATGCCCCGACTGTTCGCCACCGAGGTTGTAGCCGGCTCCGCGCATCGCGGCGAGCACATAGCGATCCCCGACTGCGGTCTCCACGAGTCTGACCCCGGCCGCCTCCATGCCGAGCTTCAGACCGAGGTTGGACATCACGGTGACCACCAGAGTGTCATCCACCAGGGTCCCGGCCTCCTTCTGCGCGATGGCCAGGATGCCCATGATCTGGTCACCGTCGATGATCTCTCCGGTGTGGTCGACCGCGAGGCAGCGGTCGGCGTCGCCGTCGTGGGCGATGCCCAGGTCGGCGCGGTGTTCACGCACAGTGTCCTGCAGCGGACCCAGATGGGTGGAGCCGTAGCCCTCGTTGATGTTCAGCCCATCGGGCTCGGCTCCGATGACGATCACCTCGGCCCCGGCGTCGGTGAAGGCCTGGGGTGAGACGCCGGCGGCGGCGCCGTGGGCGCAGTCGAGCACGATCTTGAGCCCCTTGAGGCTGATGCCGTTCAGGGAGCGCAGCAGGTGCACCAGGTAGCGGTCCTCGGCGTCGGCGAACCGGCTGACCCGCCCGACGTCGGCTCCGGTGGGCCGCGGGGGCGTCCGCCCCATCTCGGTCTCGATCGCGTCCTCGGCGGCGTCGTCGAGCTTGTGCCCGCCGCGGGCCAGGAACTTGATCCCGTTGTCCGGGGCGGGGTTGTGCGAGGCGGAGATCATCACGCCGAAGTCTGCATTGATGTCAGCGACCAGGAAGGCGGCGGCAGGGGTGGGCAGCACGCCGGCGTCGAAGACGTCGACCCCGCTGCTGGCGATGCCGGCCTGCACCGCGGCGGAGATGAACTCCCCTGAGATGCGCGGATCCCGCGCCACGACTGCGGTGGGTCGGGTGCCGGGGGTCACCTGCCGGTGGCCGAGGATGGTCGCTGCTGACTGGGAGAGGGTGAGGGCGAGTTCAGCGGTGAGCAGCTCGTTGGCCACACCGCGCACGCCGTCAGTGCCGAAAAGTCTTGCCATGATGACGGTCAGTCTACTGGGCGGATCCCCCACATGCGCGAAGAACCCCGCCGGAGAGTCTCCGGCGGGGTTCTTCGAGCAGCTGGGGATCAGCACTGGGACCAGTGCTGAAGGATCAGCGCTTGGAGTACTGCGGTGCCTTGCGGGCCTTCTTCAGACCGGCCTTCTTGCGCTCCACCGCACGGGCGTCGCGAGTCAGGAATCCAGCCTTCTTCAGTGCCGCGCGGTTGTGGTCGCGGTCGATCTCGTTGAGTGCACGGGAGATGCCGAGCCGCAGGGCGCCGGACTGGCCCGAGGGGCCGCCGCCGTCGATGCGAGCAATGACGTCGTAGGCGCCCTTGAGGCCCAGCAGGGTGAAGGGATCATTCACTTCCTGCTGGTGCAGCTTGTTGGGGAAGTACTCCTCCAGGCTGCGACCGTTGAGGGTCCAGGTGCCGGTGCCCGGGGTGATGCGGACGCGAGCACGTGCGCGCTTGCGTCGACCGATGGCGGCTCCGCCGACGGTCAACGGTGCACGCTCGGACTCGCCGGCGGTCTCCTCGGTGGGGGTTGATTCCGAGGTGTAGCTTGAGAGCTCCTCGGTTTCGGTGAGCTCTTCAGTGTTCTGAGCCACGATTCTCCTTGAAAATTCTAGTGTCGGGTGGCCAGGACTACTGAGTGACCTGGGAGATGTCGAACGGCTTCGGCTGCTGGGCGACATGCGGGTGCTCTGCACCTGCATAGACGCGCAGCTTCTTCAGCTGAGCCGTTCCGAGCTTGTTATGTGGCAACATGCCCTTGACCGCCTGGTACGCAGCGCGGGTGGGGTAGCGCGAGACCATCTCGTTGAAGGTCAGCGACTTGATGCCGCCGGGAAAGCCGGAGTGGCGCCAGTAGCGCTTCTTCTCGGCCTTGTCGCCGGTCATAGCGACCTTCTCGGCGTTGATGATGATGACGAAGTCGCCCATGTCCTGGTGTGGGACGAAGGTCGGCTTGTGCTTGCCGCGCAGCAGCGCAGCAGTCTGTGAGGCGAGACGGCCCAGCACGACGTCAGTCGCGTCGATGACGTGCCACTGGGCGTCGGCGTCGCCAGGCTTCGGGGTGTACGTACGCACGTTGGTATGCCTTCGGTCGATGTTCTACGGTTCAGCGCACTGGACTCTCTGGTGTGTGAGAGGCACCGAGTGTCAGTGACTGTTTCTTCGCGAGTGCGACGTCCGGATTCCCAGGTGAGGACTGGGAAGAGACCGGGCCCGTGGGTTCCCCTGCAGTCCGCGGAGGCTGACGACCATGCAACTGAGCCGCCTCGACACGGACCCACGCAGGGGTGGACACGCACAACAACCAACAACTATACAGAGCACCCCCGCCTTTGAGCAAAGTCACGCTCCAGGACCCCTGCCGGTGACCTGTTCTCCGGGCGGGGACGCGGCTGATCCTGCTGTGTTCCCAGCGCTGGATCGGCTGGGTCCTCAGGGCCGCCTCATCGGGTCTTCGCGGCGCGAGGAGCCTTCGCGTAGGCGGTGTCTGACATGTCTTCAAGCTCGCACCCGTTGGTCTCCGGGACCCATTTGAGCACGAAGAACATCGAGAGCAGCGCCGAGGCCGCGTAGAAGCCGTAGGCGAAGACCAGCGAGAACGCGGCCATCTCGGGGAAGAGCATCGAGATCAGGAAGTTCGCCGCCCAGTTTGCGGAGGCGGTGACGCCCAGGGCCACCGCACGGATCCGGTTGGGGAACATCTCCCCCAGCAGGACCCACATGAACGGTCCCCAGGTGGCGCCGAAGAAGAGCACGAAGACATTCGCGGAGACCAGCGCGACCATGCCCCAGGCGCCCGGCAGGGAGACCAGCTCCTCGCCGTCGGCGCCCACGGTGACCACGGCCTGGCTGAACGCCACGGCCATCATGCCCAGTCCCGCCGTCATGCCGGCTGAGCCGACGGCGAGCGGGATGCGACGACCCACCCTGTCCACGATGATGATGCCGATGACGGTGGCCACGATGTTCACGCTGGTGGTGATGATCTGGACCAGGAACGCCTGGTCCTCGGCGATCCCCACGGCCTGCCACAGGGTGTTGGAGTAGTAGAAGATGACGTTGATGCCGACGAACTGCTGGAAGACCGCGAGGCCCAGACCCACCCAGACGATGGGCGTGAGCCTGCCGCTGACGATGAGGTCGCGGAACTTCTGCCTCGCCTCCAGGTTGATGGTCTCGCGGACCTCTTTGATCTTCTGCGCGATCGCAGACTCACCCTGGATGCCGACGATCTCCTCAAGCACCTTGGCCGCCTGCTTCTCGCGACCGCGGGAGACCAGGTAGCGCGGCGATTCGGGGATCGAGGAGGCCAGCAGGCCGTAGAGCAGCGCCGCTCCTGCCTCCAGCAGGAACATCCAGCGCCAGGCCTCCAGACCGAACCACAGCTCCTCGGCCGCACCGTCGGCGACGTTGGCGATGAAGGCGTTGGAGGAGGCGGCCATGAAGATGCCGACCACGATCGCGAGCTGCCAGGTCGAGCCGAGGCGTCCACGCAGGTGCGTCGGGGCGACCTCGGCGATGTAGGCAGGGGCGATCACCGAGGCCATGCCGACGCCGATGCCGCCCAGCACCCGCCAGAGCACCAGGTCGACGGCGCCGAACGCCAGGCCGGAGCCGATCGCGGAGACGAAGAACAGTGCGGCGGCGACCATCATGGCGCGCTGGCGGCCGATGCGGTCGGAGAGGCTGCCGCCGGCCCATGCGCCGATCATGCAGCCCAGCAGGGCCGAGGAGACGGTGAAGCCGACAGCGATGTCTGAGAGGTCGAACTGGGCCTGGATGGGACCGACGGCCCCATTGATCACCGCCGTGTCGAAGCCGAAGAGGAAGCCGCCGAACGCGGCGACCAGGACGACCCAGGCGACGCCGCCGATGCCGGAGTCCTGCGAGCGAGAGGTGATGCTCATCAGTGGTTGGTTCCTTTGCAGGTCAGGGATGAGGGCCTTCGTCGGTGAAGGCGAGCCCGAACGATTATGGTCCTCGATCGTGAACCTCGCGACTCCCGCGACCCCGGTTGACGCTGCCTCAGAAGCGGTGACGCGAGTGTCCTGCCCAGCACTGACAGGGCACTCCACCCGGACCGACCTGTCCAGGGCGGCGGTCTGCTGTGGCTGATATCACAGCAGGTCCCGACTCTCAGCCCTGCTCAGCCCTGCTCAGCAGGCTGCCGGAGCGCTCGGGTCTGTTCCGCGCGGCGGCCCAGCTGCTCGTCTGCCGGGTATTGGACGGACTCCAGCACCAGGCCGCCGGGCGGGGCCAGACGGACCCGCTGGTCCCAGACCGGCTCGGCGAGCCGGCTCATCAGCCAGCCGGGGGCCCGGCGCCCCTCCCCCACGTCCAGGCAGGCCCCCATCAGGGCGCGCACCATGTGGTGGCAGAAGGCGTCGGCGGTGAGCGCGGCGAGGATCACGCCGTCGGCGTCCCGGTGGATGCTGAAGTCATGCAGCTCCCGGATGGTGGTGCTGCGCTCCCTGGGCCGGCAGAAGCTGCCATAGTCCTGCAGTCCGGCCACGGAGGCGGCCTCGAGCCTCATCAGCTCAGCGTTCAGGGGCACCCGGTGCCACGCCGTGTCCAGGCGACGCAGCGGGTCGCGGTGGGAGGCGGCGTCGGCGATGCGGTAGCGGTAGGTGCGGCTCAGCGCGGAGAACCTCGCGTCGAAGTCCTGCGACACGATGGCAGCGGCGAAGACGACGACGGCGCCGCGCTCACCGTGCAGAACCCCGGTCAGGCGGCGCACGAGCGCCTCCTCCGGGGTGATCCCTCGGTCTCGACCCAGATTTGCATACTCGGCCAAGCTCAGGTCGAGGTGGACCACCTGCCCCCGGGCATGGACTCCGGCGTCGGTGCGTCCGGCCACGATAAGCGGCACCTCGCGGCGCAGGAGGGTGGCCAGGCCCTCACGCAGGGCTCCCTCCACGGTGCGAAGCCCAGGCTGGACGGCCCACCCGTGGAACGCGCTTCCGTCATAGGCCAGGTCCAGACGCACCCGCAGGGTCAGGCACTGCGGGTCTTCGCGGATGTTCATGCGTTGCCCCCTGTACGTGCAGAGTTCGATGCGGGCTCAGCTGCAGACACGTCAGGCGCCCGCGATCGCTGAGATCGGGGGCGCCTGACGAATGCGTGCTGAAGGGTCTACTTCTGACCCTCGGCCTCGGTGGACTCCGACGCAGCGGACTCCGACTCGGTGGCCGCAGCCTCGGTGGACTCGACCTCGGTGGTCTCCTCCTGCGCCGGCTGCTGGGCGGGGGTCGCGGTGGCCTGTTCGGCCTCCCTGACCACTGCCTGCTTCGGCGAGACGGGCTCCATGACGAGCTCGATGACAGCCATCGGAGCGTTGTCGCCCTTGCGGTTGCCGATCTTCACGATGCGGGTGTAGCCGCCTTCGCGCTCGGCCATGGCCGGGGCGATCACGGTGAACAGCTCGTGGACGATGGCCTGGTTGGTCGCGCTGTTGGCGCTGATCTTGCCGACCACGCGACGGCGAGCAGCGATGTCGCCCTGCTTCGCCATCGTGATCAGACGCTCGGCGTAGGGGCGGAGGCGCTTGGCCTTGGTCAGCGTGGTGGTGATCGCGCGGTGCTCGAACAGGTTGGCGGAAAGGTTCGCCAACATCATCTTCTCGTGCGACGGGCTGCCGCCCAGGCGCGGACCCTTGGTGGGGGTAGGCATGGTCTGGTTCTCCTTGAGTGGTGCGCAGTCAGTTCAGTTGAACGTCAGCGCGAATAGTTGTCGTGGGCCGCAGTTCTCTAGAACCGCTGCTGCTCTTCTTCGACGTAGTCCTCGTCGCCAGCTTCCTGGAAGCGAGCCGCGGTCGGGTCGAAGCCTGCCGGGGAGTCCTTGAGGCTCAGACCAAGCTCGACGAGCTTGTCCTTGACCTCGTCGATGGACTTGGCACCGAAGTTCCGGATGTCCATCAGATCGGCCTCTGAACGTGCCACGAGCTCACCCACGCTGTGGATGCCCTCGCGCTTGAGGCAGTTGTAGGAGCGCACCGTCAGTTCCAGGTCCTCGATGGGCAGAGCCATGTCGGCAGCCAGCGCGGCGTCGGTCGGCGAAGGGCCGATCTCGATGCCCTCGGCTGCGACATTGAGCTCGCGAGCCAGCGAGAAGAGCTCGACCAGGGTGGTGCCTGCCGATGCCAGGGCATCGCGGGGCTCCATGGACGACTTGGTCTCCACGTCGACGGTGAGCTTGTCGAAGTCGGTGCGCTGCTCCACACGAGTCGCCTCGACCTTGAAGGAGACCTTCAGGACCGGGGAGTAGATGGAGTCAACCGGGATCCGGCCGATCTCTGCGTCGGCCATCTTGTTCTGTGCCGCCGAGACGTAGCCGCGGCCGCGTTCGACGGTCAGCTCCATGTCGAGCTTGCCGTGCTCGTTCAGCGTGGCGAGGTGGAGGTCCGGGTTGTGGAACTCCACGCCTGCCGGCGGAGTGATGTCCGCCGCGGTGACGGGACCGGGGCCCTCCTTGCGGAGGTATGCGACGACGGGCTCATCATGCTCGGAAGAGACGGAGAGTCGCTTCACGTTGAGGATGAGCTCGGTGACGTCTTCCTTGGTGCCGGCGATGGTGGTGAACTCGTGGAGCACACCATCGATCCGAACGCTGGTGACGGCCGCACCGGGGATGGAGGAGAGCAGGGTGCGACGCATGGAGTTGCCCAGGGTATAGCCGAAGCCGGGCTCGAGGGGCTCGATGACGAAGCGGGAGCGATTGTCGGCGACAACTTCTTCGGTCAGCGTGGGGCGCTGTGCAATGAGCACTGATTGTTCCTTTCAGAGTGCGTCCGCTATTTGACGCATTCTCACTGAGTAATGATGCTCGGCCTGCCCCCGGCGTTGCGGCCGGGGGCAGACTCTAATGTCTTGTTAAAGAAGTTTGCTCAGACGCGACGGCGCTTGGGCGGGCGGCAGCCGTTGTGCGCGCTCGGGGTGACGTCCGAGATGGAGCCGACCTCCAGGCCTGCGGCCTGGAGCGAGCGGATCGCGGTTTCGCGTCCCGAACCGGGTCCCTTGACGAAGACCTCGACCTTTTTCATCCCGTGCTCCTGTGCGCGCTTCGCGGCCTGCTCGGCGGCGAGCTGCGCGGCGAAAGGAGTCGACTTGCGTGAACCCTTGAATCCAACTTCACCTGAGGACGCCCAGGACACCACTGCGCCCTGGGGATCGGTGATGGAGACGATGGTGTTGTTGAAGGTCGACTTGATGTGAGCCTGACCCTGGGTGATGTTCTTGCTGACTTTGCGGCGCGGCTTGCGTGCCGCTGCGCGTGACTTTGGTGGCATTTCTTCTCCGTGACTGAGTTCTTCGGATCAACTGCTGACTCGGTGTGAGCCTGCGCTGCTGAACTACTTCTTCTTACCTGCGACGGTCTTCTTCGAGCCCTTGCGGGTACGAGCGTTGGTCTTGGTGCGCTGACCGCGGACCGGAAGGCCGCGACGGTGGCGGATACCTTCGTAAGAGCCGATCTCCACCTTGCGGCGAATGTCAGCAGCGACCTCACGACGAAGGTCACCCTCGACGGTGAGATTGCTCTCGATGTAGTCACGCAGAGAGATCAGCTGATCGTCAGTCAGATCCTTCACGCGGGTACCTGCTTCGATACCGATTGCTTCAACGGCTGCTTCGGCGCTGGTGCGCCCAACGCCGTAGATATAAGTGAGTGCGATCACCGTGCGCTTTTCGCGCGGGATGTCTACACCTGCCAGACGTGCCACAGTGGCAGTCCTCCTTGTTCTCTTCCGAAGGTCTCAAGCAGTGCAATTCCCTCTGGGACCTGAACGGTCCGACATCGGAGGTGATGTCATCAGCGGGTCCCCGGCCTTCGGAAACCGGGGGTGTGCTCGTCCAGCTCAGTGACGGGCTGCACTGCATATGATGTGAGCTGTCCAGCGCGGGTGCGCCCTCACTTACGTGATGTAAGTGAAGGACTCAGCCCTGGCGCTGCTTGTGGCGTGGGTTCGACTTGCAGATCACACGGATCACGCCGCTGCGGCGGATGACTTTGCAGTCAGTGCAGATCTGCTTCACGCTCGGCTGAACCTTCATGGGTTCTCCTCTTATTCGGTCGCGTGCGACAGTTTTTTACGTTGACCGACGCGTTCGGCTACTCACTTGTAGCGGTAGACGATGCGCCCACGGTTGAGGTCATACGGGCTCATCTCCACCACTACGCGGTCCTCGGGGAGGATGCGAATGTAGTGCTGGCGCATCTTGCCCGAAATGGTCGCGAGGACGACGTGCTCGTTCTCCAGACGCACGCGGAACATTGCATTCGGCAGGGCTTCAGAAACCCGGCCCTCTACTTCGATGACGCCTTCTTTTTTACCCATATGCTCCACATACCGTTCGCGACCCCGAGCCCTCCGAAGCCCACACTGCGGCGCAGTGCAGTTCCAGATGACCGAGGGGTCTGATTCGATTGCTGCGGCGCCTCTGGATCATGCATGCCGGCACAGTATGCAGGCATGCAGAACGACAGAGACAACCAGCAGTACAGCCTACAGGACGGTTCCGCCCTGGACAACTTCAGTTCAGAGAGGGCGACGACTCATCTGACGTCGCCGCGCCGACTCTGCTCGGGCGCTAAGGAAGCGGCACCGGTGTCACGCCCAACGGCGCGAGCGCCGCGGCCCCGCCGTCTGCGGCGGTCAGCACCCAGATCCCGTCCTCATGACGTGCCACCGAGTGCTCCCACTGGCTTGCGCGGGAGCGATCGCTGGTGACCACCGTCCAGTCATCGTCGAGCACCTCGGTCTCGATGCCGCCGCGGGTGAGCATCGGCTCGATGGCCAGCGCCATGCCGGGGCGGATCTTGGCGCCCTTCATGCCGGTGGAGTAGTTGAACACATCCGGGGGCATGTGCATCTGCGATCCGATGCCGTGGCCCACGTAGTCCTCCAGGATCCCGAGCTTCCTGCCGGGCTGGGCCGAGACGTAGTCCTCGATCGCCTCGCCGATCTCGCCGGTGCTCTTGGCGGTCGCGAATGCCGCAATCCCCCGCCACATGGCCGCCTCCGTGATCGCCGAGAGCCGTTCGTCCTCAGGGTCCGCGGTGCCGTCCTGGGAGGACCCCAGGATCCGGGTGCGGGCCGAGTCGGAGTGCCAGCCTTCGATGATGCAGCCGCCGTCGATCTTGAGCACGTCCCCGGGCTGCAGGACCCGCTCCCCCGGTATCCCGTGGACGACCTCTTCGTTGACCGAGGCACAGATGTAGCCGGGGAACCCGTGGTAGTTCAAGAAGTTGGGCTTCGCGCCGCGGGCGGTGATGACCTCGGCGAACACGTCGTTGAGCTCCCCGGTGGTCACGCCCGGCACGGCCGTCGCCAGCGTGGCCTCCAGGGCCTCGTTGAGGATCGCGCCCGCCGCGGCCATATGACGCAGCTGCTGCTCCGACTTCAGCTCGATCCGGCTGCGCGAGAACATCAGGACTTCAGTGCTTCCATGATGCGTGAGTTGACCTCGTCCATGGGGCCCAGCCCGTCGACGCGGCGCACGAGCCCGCGGGAGTCATATTCAGCGATCATCGGCGCGGTCTCGGATTCGAAGATCTCCAGCCGACGGCGGATGGCGCCCTCGTCGGCGTCGTCCTCCCGGCCTTCGATCTCTGCGCGCTTCTTCAGCCGAGTGATCAGCTCCTCGCGGTCAGCCGTGAGCTCCAGCACCACATCGAGGCTCACATCCAGACGCGAGAGCATCTCATCGAGCGCGGCGACCTGCGTCCGGTTTCGCGGGTAGCCATCGAGCAGGAATCCGTTCTCCGCATCCTTCCAGGTGAGTCGATCTTCGACCATCCGGTTGGTGACCGAGTCCGGGACGAGGTCGCCGGCGTCGACATAGCCCTGCGCCTCGCGTCCGAGCTCGGTCTGCTCCTTGATGTTCACCCGAAAGATGTCACCGGTGGAGATGGCGACGATGCCAAGGTCCTCGGAGATCCGCTTCGACTGGGTTCCCTTGCCTGAACCGGCCGGTCCAACTATCAACATGCGCGTCATCGCAGCAACCCTTCATAGTTTCGTTGTTCCATCTGTGCGTTGATCTGTTTGACCGTGGTCAGCCCGACGCCGACCATGATGAGGATCGAGGTGCCGCCGAACGGGAAGTTCTGGTTCGCCCCGATCAGGACGAAGGCGATCAGCGGGATCAGCGCGATCAGGCCCAGGTAGAGCGCGCCGGGGAAGGTGATCCGGGAGATCACGTAGGCGAGATAGCTCTCGGTGGGCTTGCCCGCGCGGATTCCGGGGATGAACCCACCGAACTTGCGCATGTTCTCGGCGACCTCGTTCGGGTTGAACGTGATGGTCACGTAGAAGTAGGTGAAGAAGATGGTCATCATGAAGAACGCGGCCATGTAGAGCGGGTGCGTTCCGCCCACGAAGTACGTCTGGATGAACTGGATGAAGGCCGAGGGCTCCTCACCGGGACCGGGCTGGTTGAACTGGGCCAGCACCGAGGGGAGCATCAGGACCGAGGAGGCGAAGATGACCGGGATGACGCCGGCCATGTTGACCTTGATCGGGATGTAGGTGGAGGTCCCGCCGACCGTGCGGCGGCCCACCTGGCGCTTGGCGTACTGGACCGGCACGCGACGCTGGGACTGCTCCACGAAGACCACGGCGGCGATGGTGACCAGACCGATGAGCATCACCATGCCGAAGGTCCGCCAGCCCTGGGTGGTCCAGATCTCGCCCATGGCGCCGGGGAACCCGGCGGCGATGGAGACGAAGATCAGGATGGACATGCCGTTGCCGACGCCGCGCTCGGTGATCTGCTCGCCGAGCCACATGATCAGCGCGACACCGGTGACCATGGCCAGGATCATCAGCAGCACGACCGGAAGCACGTCGTTGGTGATGATCGGGATGTCGCAGCCCAGCAGCGCACCGGTGCGGGCCATGGAGACCAGGGTGGTGGCGTTGAGCAGGGCCAGCGCGATGGTGAGGTAGCGCGTGTACTGGGTCAGCTTGGACTGCCCCTGCGCACCCTCCCGCTGGAGGTTCTCGAACCGCGGGATGACCACGCGCAGCAGCTGCACGATGATGGCCGCGGTGATGTAGGGCATGATCCCGAGCGCGAAGATGGACACCTGGAGCATGGCCCCGCCGGAGAACATGTTCACGAAGGAATAGAGGCCGCCCTCAGTGGTCCCCAGTGCCAGACATTGCTGCACTGCTGAGTAGTCCACCCCGGGTGCCGGGATGAATGCGCCGATGCGGTAGATCGCGATGATCGCGATGGTGAACCAGATCTTTCGACGCAGGTCGGGTGTCTTGAACACCCTTGCGATCGCGCTGAACAAGCGGCCTCCTGATGCGTGAATTGCCGTTGCGCGGCCTTCGGCCACACAGTCAGTCATACTAACGCGCGGTGCGCACGGGGAAAGAATCCTGCGGCCGGAGTCGGCCCGGATATGACAAGACCCCCGTGGGAACCACGGGGGTCTTGATCATTGATGAGCCGATCAGGCCTGCTTGGAAGCAGCCTTCAGCGCCAGCTGCTCGGTGGAACCACCGGCAGCCTTGATCTTCTCTTCGGCGCTGGCCGAGAAGGCGTGAGCCTTCACGGACACGGCGACAGAGATCTCACCGGAGCCGAGGACCTTCACCGGGCGGCCCTTGCGAGCAGCCCCCTTGGCGATGAGGTCATCAGCAGTGACGTCGCCGCCCTCGGGGAACATCTCGCCGAGCTTGGTCAGGTTGACCGGCGAGTACTCCACGCGGAACGGGTTCTTGAAGCCGCGCAGCTTCGGAAGGCGCATGTACAGCGGAAGCTGACCACCCTCGAAGCCGGCGCGGACCTGGTAACGGGCCTTCGTGCCCTTGGTACCACGGCCTGCGGTCTTGCCCTTGGAGGCTTCACCACGTCCCACACGGGTGCGGGACTTCTTGGCGCCGCGTGCTGGACGCAGATCGTGGACCTTGAGGACGTTGGATTCTGCAGCGGTGTTCTCTGGCATCCTTAGTTCGCCTCCTCAGCCTTCACTAGATGCTTCACACTGTTGAGCATGCCCACGGTCACGGCGTCTGCGTCACGGACCACGGTGTGGCCGATCCGCTTCAGGCCGAGCGAGCGAACAGTCTCGCGGTGCTTGGGGTTGGCGCCGATCAGGGACTTCACCTGGGTCACGGTGAGCTTGTGCTCACCGATCTTCAGGTTCCGCGCGGTGTTGTAATTGACGGTACTGCGCAAAGTCATGCACCTGCCTTCTGTGCACGGGCTTCGCGGTCAGCCGCCATCGTGCGCAGCATCCGGGCCGGTGCGATCTCGTCGAGAGCCTTGCCGCGGCGTGCTGCCACGGCTTCGGGCTCTTCGAGCTGCTTGAGGGCGTCGATGGTGCCGTGAACGATGTTGATGGCGTTCACCGAGCCCATGGACTTGGTCAGCACGTCGTGAATGCCTGCGCATTCCAGGACTGCGCGGACCGGACCGCCGGCGATCACACCGGTACCCGGTGCGGCCGGACGAAGCAGGACGACACCGGCAGCATCCTCACCCTTGACCAGGTGCGGGATGGTGGAGCCGACGCGCGGGACACGGAAGAAGCTCTTCTTGGCCTCTTCCACACCCTTGGCGATGGCAGCCGGGACTTCCTTGGCCTTGCCGTAGCCGACGCCGACCAGGCCGTCGCCGTCTCCGACGATGACCAGGGCGGTGAAGCTGAAGCGACGACCGCCCTTGACGACCTTCGACACTCGGTTGATGGTCACGACGCGCTCGAGGAACTTGTCCTTCTCCTCTTCGCGCCCGCCACGACCACCACGACCGCCGCGGCCGCCGCCTTCGCTGCGACCACCACGAGCGCCGCGGTTGTCACCGCGGCCGCCGCGCTCACCGCGAGCAGCATTGCTGTTCTCGCCGGCGGCCTGAGTCTGCGGTGCAGTCTCGGGGGCGGCGGTTTCCTTGGCCTCAGTCACAGACGAGTCCTTCTCAGGGTTGTTTGCGTTCTCACTCACAGCTTCAGACCACCTTCCCGGGCGCCGTCGGCGACGGCGGCCACGCGACCGTGGTACTTGTTGCCGCCGCGGTCGAAGACCACAGCGTCGATGCCGGCTGCCTTGGCGCGCTCAGCGACCATTTCGCCGACCTTCTTCGCCTTGGCGGTCTTGTCGCCGTCGAAGCTGCGCAGGTCTGCCTCCATAGTGGTGGCGGAGACCAGGGTCGTGCCCTCGAGGTCGTTGACGACCTGAGCGACCATGTGACGAGCAGAGCGGTTGACCACCAGGCGCGGACGCTCAGCGGAACCGTTGAGCTTCTTGCGCAGGCGGAGGTGGCGGCGGCCGCGGGCAGCGGATTTGGACTTGCCCTTGATACCAATAGCCATGGTTTACTTACCTGCCTTTCCAGCCTTGCGGCGAACCTGCTCGCCCTCGTAACGCACGCCCTTGCCCTTGTACGGGTCAGGCCTGCGCAGTTTGCGGATGTTGGCGGCGACCTCGCCGACCTGCTGCTTGTCGATCCCGCTGACAGCCAGCTTGGTGGCGGTCGCAACCTCGAAGGTGATGCCCTCAGGGGCCTTCACCGGAACGGGGTGCGAGTAGCCGAGTGCGAACTCCAGGTCGGAGCCCTTGGCCAGCACACGGTAACCGGTGCCGACGATCTCGAGCTTCTTGGAGTAGCCCTCGGTGACACCGATGATCATGTTGTTGATCAGGGTGCGGGTCAGGCCGTGGAGTGAACGCGATTCGCGCTCATCGTTGGGACGGGACACCGTAAGGGTGCCGTCCTCTTCTGAGACGGTGATGCCTTCGGCAAGAGTGCGGGAGAGTTCGCCCTTGGGCCCCTTGACGGAGACCTGGCGACCTTCCAGCTTGACCTCGACGCCGGCAGGGATGGTGATCGGAAGACGACCGATGCGTGACATAGTGCTTCGACTCCTTCCGGTTACCAGACGTAGGCGAGGACTTCCCCACCTACACCCTTCTTGGCTGCCTGCCGGTCAGTGAGGAGACCGGAGGACGTGGACAGGATCGCGATGCCGAGGCCGCCCAGAACGTGCGGGAGGTTGGTGGACTTCGCGTACACCCGGAGACCAGGCTTGGAGATGCGGCGCAGGCCGGCGATCGAACGCTCACGGTTCGGGCCGAACTTGAGGTCGATGGCCAGGGTCTTGCCGACCTCGGCCTCCTCTTCGCGCCATTCGGAGATGTAGCCTTCCGCCTTCAGGATGTCAGCCAAGCGAACCTTCAGCTTGGAGCTTGGCATCGAGACCTGATCGTGGAAAGCCGAGTTGGCATTGCGCAGACGTGTCAGCATGTCTGCAACTGGGTCAGTCATTGTCATGAGGGGCTTCTGCCCTTCCTCGCCGTGGTTTCAGATCTCCGAAGGAACTCGATCCCCCGAGGTGAATCGGGGGGTTCGGAACCTTTGGTGAAAGGACCTGCGGCGTAGTTACTGTTATTCGGTCTTGAAGGGGAAGCCCAGCGCCTTGAGCAGCGCGCGGCCTTCCTCATCAGTCTTCGCGGTGGTCACCACAGTGATGTCCATGCCGCGAGGGCGATCGATCTTGTCCTGATCGATCTCGTGGAACACCGACTGTTCGGTCAGACCGAAGGTGTAGTTGCCGTTGCCGTCGAACTGCTTGCCGCTGAGTCCGCGGAAATCGCGGATACGGGGCAGTGCTAGGGTCACCAGGCGGTCCACAAACTCCCACATGCGGTCGCCACGCAGCGTGGTGTGCGTGCCGATCGGCTGTCCTTCGCGCAGCTTGAACTGAGCGATGGACTTCCGAGCGCGAGTCACCTTGGGCTTCTGACCGGTGATCTTGGTCAGGTCCTCGATGGCGCCCTGGATGAGCTTGGAATCGCGAGCTGCCTCGCCGACGCCCATGTTGACCACGACCTTGACCAGGCCGGGGACCTCCATGACGTTGGAGTATCCAAACTCTTCCTGCAGCGTGGAGCGGATCTCCGCGCGGTACTTGCCCTTGAGCCGTGGGGTGGTCTTCTCAGTCTCGCTCTGAACCTCAGTCATCACAGGTCCTTTCCGGAAGCTTTGGCGAAGCGGATGCGCACGGTCTTGCTGACGCCATCCCGCTCCACGGTCTCCTGCCGGTAGCCGACGCGAGTGGGCTTGCCCGTCTCGGGGTCAACCACAGCGACGTTGGAGATGTGGATAGCAGCCTCAGACTCCACGATGCCGCCCTCGGTGCTGCCGAACTGGCCGGCACGGAGGTGACGCTTCACGCGGTTGACGCCCTCTACGAGGACGCGTTCCTTCTGAGGCAGGACCTGCAGGACCTTGCCCTGCTTGCCCTTGTCTTTGCCGGTGAGGATCTGGACGAGGTCGTCCTTCTTGATCTTGGCCATGAGTCAGAGCACCTCCGGGGCGAGCGAGACGATCTTCATGAACTTCTTCTCGCGCAGCTCGCGACCGACGGGCCCGAAGATACGGGTTCCGCGCGGTTCAGGAGTCTCACCCTTGAGGATCACAGCAGCGTTCTCGTCGAAGCTGATGTATGACCCGTCGTTGCGACGGATCTTCTTCTTGGTGCGCACGACAACAGCCTTGATGACGTCGCCCTTCTTGACGTTGCCGCCCGGAATTGCGTCCTTGACGGTGGCGACGAATGTGTCGCCGATACCTGCATAGCGGCGTCCGGATCCACCGAGGACACGGATGACAAGGACTTCCTTGGCACCGGTGTTATCGGCGATCTTGAGCCGCGATTCCTGTTGAATCACTTGTTTTCTCCTGTCGTCTCACTGGTTCTCGGACTCGTGCCGAGCCTTGTGGAACTTCTAGCCTGAGTCGGACACCTTCACGCGGCGATCAAACCGCTTCGGGCATGTGGTCCGACTTACCTGACAAGTCCCCTGGCCGCTTACCCACACACTCTCCGTCCCTCACGGGACGGGCAGCTGAATGCATGGCCGAGGCGGCGTTTCCCGGGGCCCCGAGGGGCCCTTTCGGGGACGTGCGCTGTCCTTTGAGGTGGATAGCCTCATCTAAAAGGGCGCACAGCCTCAATATCCTACACGAGATACACCGAGGGCCCAACTCCCGCACCCTGGGGTGCAGCAGTCGGGCCCTCGGAGGCACGCAGGCGCTCTCGGTGCTCCGGCGTCAGCGGCAGCAGCTGCTGGGCCGATCCCGGAGCACCGGAATCACTCTGCCTTTTCGACGATCTCGGCCAGCCGCCAGCGCTTGGCTGCGGACAGCGGACGGGTCTCGGCGATCACCACGGTGTCGCCGACACCTGCCTGCTCGTTCTCATCGTGTGCCATGAACTTCGTGTGCCGCTTCATGATCTTGCCGTACAGACCATGCTTGCGACGGTCCTCGACCTCGACGACGATGGTTTTATTCATCTTGTCGGAGACGACGACGCCACGCAGGGTCTTGCGGTCATTGCGGGTCTCTGCAGTTGCTTCACTCATGCTCAGTCCTCAGTCTTCTTCTCGTTCTGCTCATCAGCCGAATCCGAGGAGTCCGCGGCGGCATCGACATTCTCACGAATGCCCAGCTCCCGCTCACGCACCACGGTGTAGATCCGGGCGATGTCGCGCTTGATGTCCTTCAACCGGCTGGAGCTCTCCAGCTGGCCGGTGGCGGACTGGAAGCGGAGGTTGAACAGCTCTTCCTTGGAAGAGCGCAGCGCCTCTGACAGGCCTGCTGAGTCCATCTCTGCGAGCTTCTCAACGGTCAGCTCTTTGGTTCCAACTGCCATTGTCACTCACCACTCTCTCGGCTGATCACGCGTGCCCTCATGGGCAGCTTGTGGATTGCCAGGCGGAGCGCCTCTTTGGCGACTTCCTCCGTGACACCGGACAGCTCGAACATGATGCGTCCGGGCTTGACGTTGGCGATCCACCACTCGGGAGAACCCTTGCCGGAGCCCATGCGGACCTCGGCAGGCTTCTTCGTCAGCGGCTGGTCCGGGTAGATGTTGATCCAGACCTTGCCGCCACGCTTGATGTGGCGGGTCATGGCGATACGCGCAGATTCGATCTGGCGGTTCGTCACGTAGGCGGGATCAAGGGCCTGGATGCCGTACTCGCCGAAGGCGAGCTCGGTTCCACCCTTGGCCCGCCCGCGGCGCTTGGGCCGGTGCGGCTTGCGGTACTTGACTCGGCGGGGCATCAACATCAGCTCTGCCCTCCTTCAGCACCAGATCCGGCTTCGGCGGGTGCCTGGGCACCGGCTTCGCGACCGCGGCCTGGGCCACGACGACGACGCTCTTCGCCTCCACCACGGGGTCCACCACGACCACCACGGGCTCCACCGCGACCGGAAGGCTGTGCAGCCTGCTGGGCGGCGAGTTCCTTGGCGGTGAGATCGCCCTTGTAGACCCAGACCTTCACACCGATGCGGCCGAAGGTGGTCTTGGCCTCGTGCTTGCCGAAGTCGATGTTCGCGCGCAGGGTGTGCAGCGGAACGCGACCTTCGCGGTAGAACTCGGAGCGGGACATCTCTGCACCGCCGAGGCGACCGGCGCACTGGATACGAATACCCTTTGCCCCTGAACGCATCGCCGAGGTGATGGCCTTCTTCATCGCGCGGCGGAAGGCCACACGAGCCGCGAGCTGCTCGGCCACACCCTGGGCGACCAGCTGAGCATCGGTCTCGGGGCTCTTGACCTCGAGGATGTTCAGCTGGATCTGCTTGGCGGTGAGCTTCTCCAGCTCGCTGCGGATCCGGTCCGCCTCGGCGCCGCGGCGACCGATGACGATGCCTGGCCGCGCAGTGTGGATATCCACACGAACACGATCGCGGGTGCGCTCGATCTCAACCTTCGAGATGCCGGCGCGCTCCACGGACTTGGCCAGGAGTTCCCGAATCTGGACATCCTCTTTCACGAAGTCCTTGTATCGCTGACCGGCCTTGGTCGAGTCGGCGTACCAGTGCGAAACGTGGTCAGTGGTGATGCCCAGACGGAAACCATTGGGGTTGATCTTCTGTCCCACTACTGATCCCCACCTTTCTCTTCGGCGCCGACCACGATGGTCACGTGGCTGGTGCGCTTGTTGATGCGGAACGCCCGGCCTTGAGCCCTGGGTCGGAACCGCTTCATGGTCGGGCCTTCGTCGACGCGTGCCTCGGTGATGAAGAAGGCGTCCTCGTTAAAGGCGACTCCTTCCTTGTCTGCGTGCTGGCGAGCATTCGCCAGCGCAGAAGCGACCACCTTGGCCACCGGCTCTGTAGCGCCCTGAGGGGCGAACTTCAGAATTGCCAGTGCTTCGTTGGCCTGCTTGCCGCGGACAAGGTCGACGACGCGCCGGGCCTTCATAGGCGTCACACGCAGGTAGCGCGCAATTGCCTTGGCTTCCATTGCTTTCCTTCTCTCGTCTTGTGACACGAAGCACAAGCTCGCAGATCGTTCCTCGGATGAGGAAGCGATCAGCGGCGCTTGCCCTTCTTGTCGTCCTTCACATGGCCGCGGAATGTACGCGTCGGAGCGAACTCGCCGAGCTTGTGCCCGACCATCGACTCAGTGATGAACACGGGGATGTGCTTGCGTCCGTCGTGCACAGCCAGAGTGTGGCCGAGCATGTCGGGGATGATCATGGAACGGCGGGACCATGTCTTGATGACATTCTTGGTGCCCTTTTCGTTCTCAGCGACGACCTTGAGGTACAGGTGCTGATCTACGAAGGGGCCCTTCTTCAAGCTGCGTGGCATGTCTCCAGGCTCCTATCGCTTGTTCTTGGTACGACGGCGACGCACGATGAGCTTGTCGCTTGCCTTGTTCGGACGGCGGGTGCGCCCTTCCGGCTTGCCATTCGGGTTGACCGGATGACGACCGCCGGAGGTCTTGCCTTCGCCACCACCGTGCGGGTGGTCGACCGGGTTCATCACAACACCGCGGACGGTCGGACGAACGCCCTTCCAGCGCATGCGTCCAGCCTTGCCCCAGTTGATGTTGGACTGCTCGGCGTTGCCCACGGCGCCGATGGTCGCACGGCAGCGCACGTCGACGTTGCGGACCTCGCCGGAGGGCAGACGCAGCTGGGCGAACTTGCCCTCGCGGGCCACCAGCTGGATGCCTGCACCTGCGGAGCGGCCGAGCTTGGCGCCGCCTGCTGGCCGCAGCTCCACCGCGTGCACCACGGTGCCGAGTGGGATGTTGCGCAGCGGCAGGTTGTTGCCCGGCTTGATGTCAGCGTTGGGGCCGGACTCCACGGCAGCACCCTGCTCCAGCTTGGCCGGAGCCAGGATGTAGCGCTTGGTGCCATCGATGAAGTGCAGCAGCGCGATACGAGCGGTGCGGTTCGGGTCATACTCGATGTGAGCGACCTTCGCCGGCACGCCGTCCTTGTCTGCGCGACGGAAATCGATCACACGGTACTGGCGCTTGTGGCCACCACCCTTGTGACGTGTGGTGATCTTGCCCGAGCTGTTTCGGCCGCCAGTCTTGGACAGCGGACGCAGCAAGGACTTCTCCGGGGTGTCCCGGGTGATCTCTGCAAAGTCGGCCACAGACGAGCCGCGTTGGCCCGGTGTGTTCGGCTTGAGGTTACGGATAGCCATATTCTTCTTCCTCGATCAAGTGGTTCCGATCAGCCGATCAGGCTGCGGATCCTCCGAAGATGTCAATGTTGTGTCCCTCTTTGAGGGTGATGATCGCCCGCTTCGTGCCGGTGCGTGAGCCCCATCCGAACTTGGTGCGCTTGCGCTTGCCAGCTCGGTTGATGGTGTTGACCGAGTCGACACGCACGGAGAAGATCTTCTCCACCGCGTATTTGATCTCGGACTTCGTGGCCCGGGGGTCCACCAGGAAGGTGAACTTGCCCTCATCGATGAGGCTGTAGGACTTTTCCGACACGACGGGTGCGATGACGACGTCGCGCGGGTCCTTGCTGGTAAGGACGCTCACTTGGTCTCCTCCTTCGCAGTTCCCTGTGCCAGGAAGGCGTCATAGCCGGCCTGCGTGAACACGATGTCATCGGAGACGATGACGTCGTAGGTGTTCAGCTGATCGGCATACAGGGTGTGGACGTGCGGCAGGTTGCGGGTCGACAGCGCGGCGATGTCATCGCTGCGGTCGAGCACGACCAGCCAGTTGCGGTTCGCTCCGCCGAGACCTGCCAGTGCAGCCTTGGCCGCCTTCGTCGACGCCTGGTCGGTGACCAGTGCATCCACGACGATGATGCGGTCGTTGCGTGCCCGGTCAGAGAGGGCACCGCGCAGGGCGGCGGCCTTCATCTTCTTGGGCGTGCGCTGGGAGTAGTCGCGTGGCTGCGGTCCGTGGACCACGCCACCGCCGACCATGTGCGGTCCGCGCAGCGAACCCTGACGAGCACGACCTGTGCCCTTCTGCCGGAACGGCTTGGCGCCGGTGCCGGAGACCTCTGCACGAGTCTTGGTCTTGTGGGTGCCCTGGCGAGCCGCGGCCCGCTGTGCGACGACCACCTGGTGGATCAGCGCGACATTGGTCTTGGCGTCGAATACTTCGGCGGGGAAGTCGACAGAAACCTTGTTGGCCATGTGGATCATGCTCCCTTCACTGCGGTGCGGACCAGGACGACCTGGCCGCGAGCACCCGGAAGGGCACCCTTGATGAGCAGCAGGTTCTTCTCGGGGTCCACTGCGTGGACGGTCAGGTTGTGGGTGGTCTGACGGACGCCGCCCATCCGACCTGCCATGCGCAGACCCTTGAAGACGCGACCCGGAGTGGATGCGCCGCCGATGGAGCCTGGCTTGCGGTGGTTCTTGTGGGAACCGTGCGAGGCGCCCACACCAGCGAAGCCATGACGCTTCATGACGCCGGCGAAGCCTTTGCCCTTGGTCTTGCCGATGACATCGACCTTCTGGCCGGTCTCGAAAGACTCGACGGTGAGGTCCTGGCCGAGCTCATACGAGCCCGAGTCACCGGTGCGGATCTCCACGACGTGGCGGCGTGGAGTCACGCCGGCCTTCTCAAAGTGGCCTGCCAGCGGCTTGGTCACCTTGCGGGGATCGATGCGTCCGAAGCCGATCTGGACGGAGTTGTAGCCGTCGCTGTCGGTGGTGCGGATCTGGGTCACGACGTTGGAGTCGGCCTGGACAACAGTGACTGGGATGAGAAGGTTGTTCTCGTCCCAGACCTGGGTCATGCCGAGCTTCGTGCCCAGCAGCCCCTTGACGTTCAGTTCAACGCGGGAAATATTGGTCATAGTGTTCTCAGCACCTCCCTGCTAGAGCTTGATCTCGATATTGACGTCTGCAGGCAGGTCGAGTCGCATCAGGGAATCGACAGCCTTGGGCGTCGGATCCACGATGTCGATCAGGCGCTTGTGGGTGCGCATCTCGAAGTGCTCGCGAGAGTCTTTGTACTTGTGGGGAGACCGGATCACGGCGTACACGTTCTTCTCGGTGGGCAGCGGCACTGGGCCGACAACCGTTGCACCAGCACGTGTGACCGTGTCGACGATCTTCCGGGCCGAGGTGTCGATGACTTCGTGGTCATACGACTTCAGCCGGATGCGGATTTTCTGTCCCGCCATGCGTTGAGCCTCTTTCTGGTGTTCTGACATTCGTCTTACGTCGCAGCCCAAGACTGTGACGGAGCCATGGGGCTCCCAGAGAGGCATTCAGCGCTGGTCCCTCGCGGGCACAGGCGGTACTGACCTTCTGCAGTTATGGGCTGCGCACCTGCAACACGATCTGCTCGGTCTCCCGAGTCTGACGATCACGAAGCTGATGCACGACCCGCACAGTCCGAATCCGTCCGGGCGAATCCTGCGGGAAGCAGGTCTCGACGGGTTCCTCGAACTGACGGGCATCCGACCCCCGCGGTCGGGCGTGTCGCTTATATGAACAGTGAATCTGCACACAGCGAGACACTTGGCGAGGTGTCGGTTTTGAAGTTCTGGTATTCGCTCCACACGGTGGACCCGAGGGCACACCGGGGCATGGCGCCCGTGAGCAACCTGTCTATTCTCACATAGATGGAGACCCATGACAAACAGGAGACCCCGGTGGCTCATGCCACCGGGGTCTCCTGTTCATCGAGCTGCGCAGACCTGTGCTGAGCTGTTGTTCAGCTCAGGTCTGCGCGACCATCATGAAGCTCAGGTCTTACTTGAGGATCTTGACGACTCGACCTGAACCAACGGTGCGTCCACCCTCGCGGATGGCGAAGCCGAGGCCCTCTTCCATGGCGATCTCCTGGATGAGCTCAACGGTCATCTCAGTGTTGTCACCGGGCATGACCATCTCGGTGCCCTCGGGCAGCGAGATGACGCCGGTGACGTCGGTGGTCCGGAAGTAGAACTGCGGACGGTAGTTGGTGTAGAAGGGGTTGTGGCGACCGCCCTCATCCTTGGAGAGGATGTAGACGTTGGCCTCGAACTGGGTGTGCGGGGTGATGGAGTTGGGAGCAGCCACGACCTGGCCGCGCTCAACGTCATCGCGCTTCAGACCGCGAAGCAGCAGACCACAGTTCTCGCCGGCCCATGCCTCGTCGAGCTGCTTGTGGAACATCTCGATACCGGTGACGGTGGTCTTCTGCTTCGGACGAATACCGAGGATCTCGATCTCGGAGTTGATCTTCAGCGTGCCGCGCTCTGCGCGGCCGGTGACCACGGTGCCGCGACCGGTGATGGTGAAGACGTCCTCGATGGGCATCAAGAACGGCTTGTCCTTGTCGCGCTCTGGCTCCGGGATGAAGGTATCCACGGCTTCCATGAGCTCTTCAACGGTCTTGACCCACTCGGCGTCGCCCTCGAGAGCCTTCAGGCCTGAGGTGCGGATGACCGGTGCGTTGTCGCCGTCGTAGCCCTGTGAATCGAGGAGCTCGCGCACCTCCATCTCGACGAGGTCCAGGAGCTCTTCGTCCTCGACCATGTCGGACTTGTTCAGTGCGACCAGCAGGGAGGGGACGCCCACCTGGCGGGCGAGCAGCACGTGCTCGCGAGTCTGTGCCATCGGGCCGTCAGTGGCGGCGACGACCAGGATCGCACCGTCCATCTGAGCAGCACCGGTGATCATGTTCTTCACGTAGTCAGCGTGACCGGGGGCGTCCACGTGTGCATAGTGGCGCTTGTCGGTCTGGTACTCCACGTGGGAGACGTTGATCGTGATGCCGCGCTCGCGCTCCTCGGGAGCGTTGTCGATCGAGGCGAAGTCGCGTCCCTGGTTCAGGTCCGGGAACTTATCTGCCAGGACCTTTGAGATCGCGGCGGTCAGGGTGGTCTTGCCATGGTCGACGTGACCGATGGTGCCGATGTTAAGGTGCGGCTTGTTACGCTCGAACTTTGCCTTGGCCACAGGTTCCTCCTATAGAACTTGTTCAGGTAAGAAGACTTACTCCAGCCGCACTGTCAACGAGGCTGAAACTCATGCAAGTCTACTAATCGCTAGGTATTTGGTGAAATTTCCCGAATGGTGGTGCGTGAGGAGCAATGGAGGTCAATCGGGGACCTCGCTTCCTCAAAGCATTGCCGAGCCGCCCGGCTCGGTCCCGGGCCGCTGAGCGGACTCAGCGGACCCGGGGAGCCGAGTTGGGGATCAGGCGCCGCGGTTCTTCTCGATGATCTCTTCTGCCACGGCCTTCGGAACCTCTGCGTAAGAGTTGAAGGACATGGTGAAGACTGCGCGGCCCTGAGTGCGCGAGCGCAGCTCGCCGATGTAGCCGAACATCTCGGACAGCGGCACGAGTGCCTTGATGACCTTCACGCCTGCCGCGTCATCCATGGACTGGATCTGTCCGCGGCGGGAGTTCAGGTCACCGATGACCTCGCCCATGTACTCCTCAGGAGTACGGACTTCGACGGACATCATCGGCTCGAGCAGCACCGGGTTGGCCCGGCGTGCGCCTTCCTTGAACACCTGGGAGCCGGCGAGCTTGAACGCCATCTCCGAGGAGTCGACGTCGTGGTAGGCGCCGTCGGTCAGTTCGGCCTTGACACCGACCATCGGGTAGCCGGCGAGGACGCCGAGACCCATGGCGTCCTGGATGCCTGCATCCACCGAGGGGATGTATTCGCGGGGAATGCGTCCACCGGTCACCAGGTTGGCGAATTCGTACATCTCGCCGTCCGCGGTGTCCAGGGGCTCGAAGTTCATGAGCACCTTGGCGAACTGACCCGAACCACCGGTCTGCTTCTTGTGGGTGTAGTCGACCTTCTCCACACGCTTCTTGATGGTCTCGCGGTAGGCGACCTGGGGCTTGCCCACGTTCGCCTCCACGTTGAACTCGCGGCGCATGCGGTCCACCAGGATGTCCAGGTGGAGCTCGCCCATTCCGCCGATCTCGGTCTGGCCGGTCTCGTCGTTCTGGGTGACGGTGAAGGTCGGGTCCTCGGCTGCAAGCTTCTGAATGGCCGTGGAGAGCTTCTCCTGGTCACTCTTCGACTTCGGCTCGATGGCCACAGAGATCACCGGCTCCGGGAAGGTCATCGACTCGAGCACGATCTGGTGGTTCGGATCGCACAGGGTGTCACCGGTGGTGGTGTCCTTGAGTCCGATGACCGCGTAGATGTGACCGGCCTGGATCTCGTCGACCGGCATCTCCTTGTTGGCGTGCATCTGGAAGAGCTTGCCGATGCGCTCCTTCTTGCCCTTCGTGGAGTTCACGATCTGCGCTCCGGCGTTGAGCTTGCCGGAGTAGACGCGGATGAAGGTGAGCTGCCCGAAGAAGGGGTGGGAGGCGATCTTGAATGCCAGAGCGGAGAACGGCTCGTCCTTGCTCGGGCGGCGGGTCAGGATCTCGTCCTCATGGTTGGGCTTGTGGCCCTCCATGGCCTCGACGTCTGCCGGGGTAGGCAGGTAGTCGATGACAGCGTCGAGCATCGGCTGGACGCCGCGGTTCTTGAACGCGGAGCCGCAGAAGACCGGGTAGGCGGCGGAAGCCACGGTGAGCTTGCGGACGCCTTCCTTGAGCTCGTCGTTGGAGATCTCTTCGCCTTCGAGGTACTTGTTCATCAGCACATCGTCAGCTTCGGCAACCTGCTCGATGAGCGTGTTGCGGTACTCCTCGGCCTGCTCCTTCATGTCCTCGGGGATTTCCTGGGTCTCATACTCAGCACCCATGGTCACATCGCCCTTGGAGTCACCGGGCCACACCAGGGCCTTCATCTGGAGCAGGTCGACGACGCCGACGAATTCACTCTCAGAGCCGATCGGCAGCTGCATCACCAGGGGTGTTGCACCGAGTCGGGACTTGATGGTGTCCACGGTGTAGTAGAAGTCAGCGCCGAGCTTGTCCATCTTGTTGACGAAGCAGATGCGCGGGACGTTGTACTTGTCGGCCTGGCGCCAGACAGTCTCAGACTGCGGCTCCACGCCTTCCTTGCCGTCGAAGACGGCGACGGCGCCATCGAGGACGCGCAGCGCGCGCTCCACCTCGACGGTGAAGTCCACGTGCCCGGGGGTGTCGATGATGTTGATCTGGTTGTCGCCCCAGAAGCAGGTCACCGCGGCGGAGGTGATCGTGATGCCGCGCTCTTTCTCCTGCTCCATCCAGTCCGTCGTGGACGCACCGTCGTGGGTTTCACCGATCTTGTGGTTCATGCCGGTGTAGAACAGGATGCGTTCGGTTGCGGTGGTCTTACCGGCATCGATGTGAGCCATGATGCCGATGTTGCGGACCTTCTTGAGGTCAGTGAGCACGTCTTGTGCCACGGTGATTCCCCTTTTCTATTACCAGCGGTAGTGGGCGAAGGCCTTGTTGGACTCTGCCATCTTGTGAGTGTCCTCGCGGCGCTTCACAGCGGCACCGAGGCCGTTGGAGGCGTCGAGGATCTCGTTCATCAGGCGATCCGTCATGCTCTTCTCGCGGCGGTCCTTGGAGTAGCCGACCAGCCAGCGCAGGGCCAGCGCGGTCGAGCGACCGGGCTTGACCTCCACCGGGACCTGGTAGGTCGCGCCGCCGACGCGGCGGGAGCGGACCTCCAGTGCGGGGCGGACGTTGTCCATGGCCTTCTTGAGCGTGGTCACCGGGTCATCGCCGGACTTCTTCGCGACGCCGTCGAGCGCGCCGTAGACGATGCGCTCAGCGGTGGACTTCTTGCCGTCGACCAGGACCTTGTTGATCAGCTGTGTGACCAAGGGTGATCCGTGGACCGGATCCTGGACGAGAGGGCGCTTAGGTGCGGGTCCCTTACGTGGCATTACTTCTTCTCCTTCTTGGCGCCGTAGCGGGAGCGAGCCTGACCGCGACCCTTGACACCCTGGGTGTCGAGGGCGCCGCGGACGATCTTGTAACGGACACCGGGAAGGTCCTTCACACGGCCGCCGCGCACGAGCACGATCGAGTGCTCCTGCAGGTTGTGACCCTCGCCTGGGATGTAGGCGGTGACTTCGACGCCGCCGCCGAGGCGAACACGAGCCACCTTGCGCAGCGCGGAGTTCGGCTTCTTCGGGGTCGTGGTGTACACACGGGTGCATACGCCACGACGCATCGGGCTGCCCTGCAGTGCAGGGGTGTTGTTCTTGGTGCGCTTGGGATGACGCCCCTTGCGCACAAGCTGCTGAATAGTAGGCACTATGCGTTCTCCATACGTGTAGTGAGGGAAGCAGAGGCTTGAGGTCTGCCCGCGGTCGAGAGTTCTACACACGGTCCGCGGGCTCTGGTCCCCAGGCGTGCAAAAATGTGGCATGTGTTGCGCACCTTCCCCGCAACCCGGACCGAGTCCCTCTGCCACATCAGAAACAATCAGGTTAACACTACCAGCTGCACCCGCAGAGAGCGAACGGGGCCGACGGCGGGCCCTCCGGCACGACGCTCGACTGGAGACTCTGCAGCCGCAGGAAGGTCCTACGGACGAGAAGAGGCCCGGGAGAGCGTCGCTCCCCCGGGCCTCTTCTCGTGCTCAGTCCCTGAGACCCGGTGCTGCGGGCCTCAGCGGACGCAGCCGTCAGCTCCGCTCAGCGGAAGTCGACATCGGTGTTGTAGTCGTCGAGCGGGATGGCATGGAACTCGCCGTCGCCCTCGACTCCTGCGTAGTCGAAGCTGGATCCGTAGAGGCTCGGGCCGGTGAAGAGGTTGGCCTTGGCCTCCTCGGTCGGCTCGACCGTGGACTGCGTGTAGCGATCCAGACCGGTGCCGGCCGGGATCAGCTTGCCGATGATCACGTTCTCCTTCAGGCCCAGCAGCGGGTCGGACTTGCTCTCCATCGCCGCCTGGGTGAGCACCCGGGTGGTCTCCTGGAAGGAGGCCGCCGAGAGCCAGGAATCCGTGGCCAGTGAGGCCTTGGTGATGCCCATCAGCTCGTCACGGCCCGAGGCCGGCTGCGCGCCCTCTGCCACAGCCTTGCGGTTGGCGGCAGTGAAGCGGAACCGGTCCGCCAGCTCGCCCGGCAGCAGCTTCGTGCCGCCGGAGTCGATGACGGTGACCCGGCGCAGCATCTGCCGGACGATGACCTCCACGTGCTTGTCGTGGATGCCCACGCCCTGGGACTGGTAGACGTGCTGGACCTCGGAGACCAGGAACTTCTGCGCGGCGCGGGGGCCGAGCACTCGAAGCACCTGCTTGGGATCCACAGCGCCTGCCACCAGCTGCTGACCGACCTCGACGGCTTCACCGTCGGAGACGAGCAGACGTGCGCGGCGCAGGATCGGGTAGGCGTGCTCCTCGGATCCGTCATCGGGAGTCAGCACCAGTCGCAGCTGCTTCTCTGAATCATCCAGGTGCACCCGTCCGGCGACCTCGGCGATCGGCGCCACACCCTTGGGGGTGCGGGCCTCGAAGAGCTCCTGGATACGGGGCAGACCCTGGGTGATGTCATCGGCCGAGGCGATGCCGCCGGTGTGGAAGGTACGCATGGTCAGCTGCGTGCCGGGCTCACCGATGGACTGTGCGGCGATGATGCCGACAGCCTCGCCGATGTCCACGGTCTGTCCGGTGGCCAGCGAGCGTCCGTAGCAGCGGGTACAGGTACCCACGGCGGAC
This sequence comes from Nesterenkonia sp. AY15, assembly GCF_022565855.1. Lineage (NCBI taxonomy): Bacteria > Bacillati > Actinomycetota > Actinomycetes > Micrococcales > Micrococcaceae > Nesterenkonia > Nesterenkonia sp. AY15. The sequence continues at coordinate 166,289 of NZ_JAJOYV010000002.1, forward strand.
TCACAGGTCAGCACGGAGCGGATCTTGATCTCAGAGACGCCTGCGGCGAAGAGCTTGTCGATCAGCACATCGCCGACGTCTGAGCCGCCCTCGGCCAGAAGGTTGCCCTCGGCGTCGTTCACGTCGACGGCGAGCGTGCGTGCGTAGGCGGAGTTCTCCACCTCGTCGTGCAGCTTCAGCTCACCGTTCTCATCGGCCACCGCGATCGTGACGGTCAGCCCGCGGGAGGTCCCGCAGTCTGCTTCACGCACGATGACGTCCTGCGAGACGTCCACCAGACGACGGGTCAGGTAACCCGAGTTCGCCGTCTTCAGCGCCGTATCCGCCAGGCCCTTGCGGGCACCGTGGGTGGCGATGAAGTACTCGAGGACCGAGAGGCCCTCGCGGTAGGAGGACTTGATCGGCCGCGGGATGATCTCACCCTTGGGGTTGGTCACCAGACCACGGATGCCCGCGATCTGTCGGACCTGAAGCCAGTTGCCTCGGGCGCCGGAGGTGACCATCCGGTTGATGTTGTTGTGCTCATCCATGCCGGCCTGCATCGCTGCGGCCACCTCGTCGGTGGCCTTGGTCCAGATCTCGACCAGCTCTGCGTGGCGCTCGTCATCACCGATCAGGCCCATGTCGTACTGGGACTGGACCTTGGCGGCCTGGTCCTCGTAGACGTCCATGATCTTCTTCTTGTCCATGTTCGAGGTCACGTCGGAGATTGCGACGGTGACGCCCGAGCGGGTGGACCAGTAGAAGCCGGCATCCTTGAGGTTGTCCAGGGTGCGCGCGGTGACGTTGTTCGGGTAGCGCTCGGCCAGATCGTTGATCAGGCTCGAGAGCTGGCCCTTGTCCGCCACCGAGTCCTGCCAGGGGTAGCCCTCTGGCAGCAGCTGGTTGAAGAGCACCTTGCCCATCGTGGTGTTCAGCGTGGCCGGGGTTCCGGGCTCCCAGCCTTCGGGAGCAGGAACCGCCGCCGAGGGGGTGTAGCCCTCGACGGTGATCTTGACCGGCGCGTTGATGTGCAGCTCGCGCAGGTCGAAGGCCATCTGAGCCTCACCGATGGAGGAGAAGGCGCGGCCTGCGCCGGTCTCGTCCTCACGCTGGGTGGTCAGGTGGTGCAGACCGATGATCATGTCCTGTGAGGGCAGCGCCACCGGGCGTCCGTCCGAGGGCTTCAGGATGTTGTTAGAGGAGAGCATCAGGATGCGCGCCTCGGCCTGGGCCTCGGGAGACAGCGGGAGGTGGACTGCCATCTGGTCGCCGTCGAAGTCGGCGTTGAACGCCGAGCAGACCAGCGGGTGCAGCTGAAGGGCCTTGCCCTCCACCAGCTGCGGCTCGAAGGCCTGGATGCCCAGACGGTGCAGGGTGGGTGCGCGGTTCAGCAGCACCGGGTGCTCGGTGATGATCTCTTCGAGAACATCCCACACCTGGGGGCGCTGACGCTCCACCATGCGCTTGGCCGACTTGATGTTCTGCGCGTGGTTGAGGTCGACCAGGCGCTTCATCACGAAGGGCTTGAACAGCTCCAGCGCCATCTGCTTGGGCAGACCACACTGATGCAGCTGCAGCTGCGGGCCCACCACGATGACCGAACGGCCGGAGTAGTCCACGCGCTTGCCGAGCAGGTTCTGCCGGAATCGTCCCTGCTTGCCCTTGAGCATGTCGGAGAGCGACTTCAGCGGACGGTTGCCCGGTCCGGTGACCGGACGACCGCGACGACCGTTGTCGAAGAGCGAGTCCACGGACTCCTGGAGCATGCGCTTCTCGTTGTTCACGATGATCTCGGGAGCACCGAGATCCAGCAGACGCTTCAGGCGGTTGTTGCGGTTGATCACGCGACGGTACAGATCGTTGAGGTCTGAGGTCGCGAAGCGACCGCCGTCGAGCTGGACCATCGGACGGATCTCCGGGGGGATCACCGGGACGGCTTCGAGCACCATGCCGCGCGGGGTGGTCCCGTTGGCGAGGAACGCGTTGAGCACCTTCAGCCGCTTCAGGGCGCGGGTCTTGCGCTGGCCCTTGCCGGTGGCGATGATCTCGCGCAGACGCTCTGCCTCGGCCTCCATGTCGTAGGTGGCCAGGCGACGCTGGATCGCTTCAGCGCCCATCGCACCTTCGAAGTACTGCCCGTAGCGGGTGCGCATCTCACGGAAGAGCGCCTCATCGCCCTCGAGGTCGGAGACCTTGAGGTTCTTGAAGCGATCCCAGACTCGCTCGAGCTGCTCGATCTCGGCGTCGGCGCGCTTGCGCACCTGCGACATCTGCTTGTCGGAGGTGTCGCGTGCCTTCTTCTTCTCGGCAGCCTTGGCACCCTCGCCCTCCAGGCGCTCGAGGTCACCCTCGAGGTCCTTGGAGATCGCGGCGATGTCGGAGTCACGCTGATCGGCCAGGTGCTTGAGCTCCTGATCGATCTCGGCCTGCAGGTTCGGCAGGTCGTCGTGGCGACGGTCGGTGTCGACCTCGGTGATCATGTAGGCGGCGAAGTAGATGACCTTCTCGAGGTCCTTCGGCGCCAAGTCAAGCAGGTAGCCCAAGCGCGAGGGGACGCCCTTGAAGTACCAGATGTGGGTCACCGGGGCGGCGAGCTGGATGTGGCCCATCCGCTCACGACGCACCTTGGCGCGAGTGACCTCGACGCCGCAGCGCTCACAGATGATGCCCTTGAAGCGGACCCGCTTGTACTTGCCGCAGTAGCACTCCCAGTCCCGGGACGGGCCGAAGATCTTCTCGCAGAAGAGTCCGTCCTTCTCGGGCTTCAGGGTGCGGTAGTTGATGGTTTCAGGCTTTTTGACCTCACCATATGACCAACCACGGATTTCGTCACCGGTGGCAAGCCCGATACGCATTGTGCCGAATGAGGATTCTTGGGACATAGTCCGGTATCTCTCTTTTCTCTAAAGATTCGTGACGGAGTGAAGGTGCATCGGTGAGGCCCTCAGACCTCTTCGACCGAGCTGGGCTCTGCGCGGGAGAGGTCGATGCCGAGCTCCTCCGCAGCGCTGAACCCGGTTTCCTCCGAGTCACGCATCTCGACCTTGCTGCCGTCCGCGGAGAGGACCTCCACGTTGAGGCAGAGCGACTGCATCTCCTTGATGAGCACCTTGAACGACTCCGGAACGCCTGGCTCCGGAATGTTCTCGCCCTTCACGATGGCCTCGTAGACCTTCACGCGACCGTGGATGTCATCGGACTTGATCGTCAGCAGCTCCTGCAGGGTGTAGGCGGAGCCATAGGCCTCCAGGGCCCAGACCTCCATCTCACCGAAGCGCTGTCCGCCGAACTGTGCCTTGCCGCCCAGGGGCTGCTGGGTGATCATCGAGTACGGTCCGGTGGAGCGTGCGTGGATCTTGTCGTCGACAAGGTGGTGCAGCTTCAGGATGTACATGTAACCGACCGCGACGCCCTCGGGGAACGGCTCACCGGAGCGACCGTCGAAGAGCTGCGCCTTGCCGTTGGCACCCACGAGCTGCTCGCCGTCGCGTGACGGGTTCACAGACTCCAGGATGCCGGTCAGCTCGGCCGGCTCGGCGCCGTCGAACACCGGGGTGGAGACCTTGGTGGGTCCGGTCTCGCGGGGCAGGTTCGGGAGCTTCTTGATCCAGTCAGGCTCGCCCTCGATCTTCCAGCCCTGCTTGGCGGCCCACCCGAGGTGGACCTCCATGACCTGGCCGATGTTCATACGACCGGGCACGCCCAGCGGGTTGAGCACGATGTCCACCGCGGTGCCGTCGGGCAGGAAGGGCATGTCCTCCACAGGAAGGATCCTGGAGATGACGCCCTTGTTGCCGTGGCGGCCGGCGAGCTTGTCGCCGTCGGTGATCTTGCGCTTGTTGGCCACGTAGACGCGGACCAGCTGGTTCACACCGGGGGGCAGATCATCGCCCTCCTCCGCATCGAAGATCCGGACGCCGATGACGGTGCCGGACTCGCCGTGGGGAACCTTCAGCGAGGTGTCGCGCACTTCGCGGGACTTCTCACCGAAGATGGCGCGCAGCAGGCGCTCCTCCGGGGTCAGCTCGGTCTCGCCCTTGGGCGTGACGCGACCGACCAGGATGTCTCCGGCGGAGACCTCGGCACCGATGTGGATGATGCCGCGCTCGTCGAGCTGGGCGAGCATCTCCTCGGAGACGTTGGGGATGTCACGAGTGACCTCTTCGGCACCGAGCTTGGTGTCGCGGGCGTCGACCTCGTGCTCCTCGATGTGGATCGAGGTGAGCACATCGTCCTGGATCATCCGCTGGGAGAGGATGATCGCATCCTCGAAGTTGTGACCCTCCCAGGACATGAACGCGACCAGCAGGTTCTTGCCCAGGGCCAGCTCGCCGGCCTCGGTGGAAGGTCCGTCGGCGATGATCGACTGGCGCTCCAGACGATCCCCCTCGGAGACCCGCACACGCTGGTTGTAGGCGTTGCCCTGGTTCGAGCGCTGGAACTTCATGATCGGGTAGTGGATCTGCGTGCCGTCGTCGTTGAGCACGGTGACCATGTCGGCCGCGACGCGGGTGACCACGCCGGGCTTCTCAGCGGTGACCGAATCTCCGGCGTCGATGGCGGCGAACTTCTCCATGCCGGTGCCGACCAGCGGTGACTCGGACTCCAGCAGCGGCACAGCCTGGCGCTGCATGTTCGCACCCATCAGCGCGCGGTTGGCGTCGTCGTGCTCCAGGAACGGGATCAGCGCGGTGGCGACTGACACCATCTGGCGCGGCGAGACGTCCATGTAGTCGATCTCGTCCGGGATGGTCAGCACGGGCTCGCCCTGCTCACCGGTTCCGTCTGCACGGCCGCGGCAGAGGACGGTGGCTTCTGCGAAGGTCCCGTCCTCGTTCAGCGGCGCGTTGGCCTGGGCGATCTGGGAGACCAGCTCGTCGTCGGCGGTGAGGTAGTCGATCTGTTCGGTGACGACACCCTTGACGACCTTGCGGTACGGGGTCTCGATGAAGCCGAAGGCGTTGATCCGCCCGTAGGTGGCCAGCGAGCCGATCAGGCCGATGTTCGGGCCTTCCGGGGTCTCGATGGGGCACATGCGGCCGTAGTGCGACGGGTGGACGTCACGGACCTCCATGCCGGCGCGATCACGGGAGAGACCGCCCGGGCCCAGCGCGGAGAGGCGACGCTTGTGCGTCAGTCCGGCCAGCGGGTTGTTCTGATCCATGAACTGCGAGAGCTGGGAGGTGCCGAAGAACTCCTTGATGGAGGCGACGACGGGGCGGATGTTGATCAGCGTCTGCGGCGTGATGGCCTCGACGTCCTGAGTCGTCATCCGCTCACGCACCACACGCTCCATACGAGACAGGCCGGTGCGGACCTGGTTCTCGATGAGCTCGCCGACCGCACGGATGCGCCGGTTGCCGAAGTGGTCGATGTCATCCACGGAGATGTGGACGTCGATCTCGGAGCCGTCGCGGATGCCCTTGATGTTCTCCTTGCCGGCGTGCAGCGCGGCGAGGTAGTGGATCATCGCGACGATGTCCTGCTCGTTGAGCACCGAGGCGTCGGCGTCGGTGAACGCCTTGTCCACGCCGAGCTTGCGGTTGAGCTTGTAACGGCCCACCTTGGCCAGGTCGTAGCGCTTCGGCGTGAAGTAGAGCCCGCGCAGCAGCGACTCGGCGGCCTCCACGGTCGGCGGCTCGCCTGGACGCAGCTTGCGGTAGATGTCGATCAGCGCGTCGGCCTGGGTCTCGAAGGCGTCCTTCTCCATGGTGGCGCGGATCGAGTCATACTCGCCGAACTCTTCCAGGATCTGGGACTCGCTCCAGCCCAGGGCCTTCAGCAGCGCGGTGACCGGCTGCTTGCGACGGCGGTCGAGGCGCACGCCGACCTGATCGCGCTTGTCGATCTCGAGCTCGAACCAGGCACCGCGGGAGGGGATGACCTTGGCGGTGTAGATGTCCTTGTCGCTGGTCTTGTCCGGGGTGCGCTCGAAGTAGGCACCCGGGGAACGGACCAGCTGGGACACCACGACACGCTCGGTGCCGTTGATGATGAATGTGCCGCGATCGGTCATGAGCGGGAAATCGCCCATGAACACGGTCTGCTGCTTGATCTCGCCGGTGTTGTGGTTCATGAACTCGGCCTTGACGTACAGCGGAGCGGAATACGTGGTGTCCCGTTCCTTGCACTCAGCGACCGGCATCTTGGGGTCGGCGAACTCAGGATCGGAGAAGCTCAGGGACATGGTGCCCTGGAAGTCCTCGATCGGTGACATCTCTTCGAAGATGTCGGAGAGTCCGGAGGTTTCGGAAACGCCCTTGATGCCCTTCTGTCGGGCCTCCTCGACACGAGCAGCCCAGCTGTCGTTGCCGATGAGGCGGTCGAAGGAGTCGATCTGCAGAGCCAGAAGCTCTGGGACATCGAGGGGTTCGTGGATCTTTGCGAATGAGAGTCGGCCTGCGTATTCAGCAGTGCGGGCCGAGGCAGCGGTTTGAGTCGTTGAGGTGCTCGAGGCGACCAAGTTGGATCCTTCCACAGACCTTCGTAGCTTCCGTAGGAATCACGCATAAATTCAACTGCCCACCGCTATTTGAAGGCACTGATGTAGAGAAGATGCGCAAAAGTACAGAATAGACCACGAAGGCAGCCCAAGGCAAGACGAGGCCACTGGGGCGAAGGACGTGAGGACTGCGCCTGACGCCGAATGGGAAGGCCGGCGGAGAGCGCTGACGGGCTCCGGGCTTTCTGGGCAGTAACTGTACCAGCCTCCACGCGCGGGGCGTGCGGTGGGACACATCCCCGGCGCGCCCGGCTCAGCGCCGACTCAGCGCCGGTTCCGGGTGAAGGTCCACGACGCCGCCGGCCGAGGGTCCACGACGCCTCCGGCCGGGGGCGCGGTGGCCCTCTGGGCGGGGCCTGCGGCCCGGCCGGTCGGGCCTCAGACGATCCGGCGCCGCTCCGCCCAGCGGGTGAGCTCGTGTCGGGAGGAGAGCTGGAGCTTGCGCAGCACCTTGGAGACATGGGTCTCCACGGTCTTGATCGAGATGAACAGCTCGCTGGCGAGCTCCCGGTAGGTGTAGCCGCGCGCGATCAGCCGCATGACCTCCACCTCACGCGCGGAGAGTCGGTCGAGCTCCTCATCGCGCACGTCTTCGACGCCGCCGGTGCCGAAGGCGTCCAGGACGAAGCCTGCCAGGCGTGGAGAGAAGACCGCATCACCGCCGGCGACGTCCTGGACCGCCTCGACCAGCTCGGCGGTGCTGATGGTCTTGGTGACGTAGCCGCGGGCCCCGGCGCGGATCACCGAGACCACGTCTTCAGCCTGATCGGAGACGCTGATCGCGAGGAAGCGCACCTCGGGGAGGTCTCGGCAGGCGCGCACGACCTCGGCCCCTCCCCCGCCGGTGCCTCCGGGCAGATGGACGTCGAGGAGCACCACATCCGGTTGTCCGGCCCGGACCGCAGAGATCGCCGACTCGACGTCGTGGCCCTCTCCGACGACCTCCACGCGACCAGCCAACTCTGACTTGAGCCCGGCGCGGAAGATGCCGTGGTCATCGATGATCACCACCCGGCGCAGTCGCGCGCCCGGTGGTGCTGGCTCTGCGCGGCCTCTGCTCTGGCCGCCCATGGCGCCTGAAGGCTGCCGGGGAGGGTGCTCACCCATAGGTCTCCTCGCGCTCTGGCGTCGGCTCGGTCGCCGGCTCCGGCCCGGTCGCCGCGGCGACGGGCATCCGGAGCTGGACTTCGGTGCCGTTCTCCCCGGAACGGATCCGCGCGGATCCCCCGGCCCGGTTCATCCGCCCGATGATCGATTCACGCACCCCGAGCCGGTCAGATTCGATGCCGGCGGGGTCGAAGCCCACCCCACGGTCGCGGATGAACACCGCGTCCTCAGCAGCGGTGGACTCCAGGTACACCGAGGCGGGGCCGGCATGTTTGAGCGCGTTGACGATCCCCTCCCGGGCCGCCGCCACCAAGACTCGGTGATCGGTGCCCCGCGACTCGCCGACGGCGATGACCTCCACGGGCACGCTGTGCAGCTCCTCGAGCTCTGCCGCGACGCTGGTCAGCTGCTCCTTCAGCGTCCCGGTGTCGGCGCTGTCTCGGCTGTAGAGCCACCCGCGCAGCTGCCGCTCCTGCCGCCGCGCCAGCCGCTCCACCGCGGCGGGGTCATGGCGATGCTTCTGGATCATGGCCAGCGTCTGGAGCACCGAGTCGTGCAGGTGTGCCGCAATGTCGGCCCGTTCAGCCTCGGCGGCGGCGCGGGCACGCTCGGTGTTGGAGGTGCGGTAGAGCCTGATGAGCCAGGGGGCGGTCACCAGGGCGACGCCGGCGAGCAGCATCCCGGCGACCATCAGTCCCAGGATCAGGTCCGCGGCCGGGAGGAATCCTCCCGCGAGCAGCAGCAGCGCAAGGATCACCAGGGCCACTCCGATGCAGAACTGCCAGAGGATCGCCTGTCGCGAGCGTCGCCCGGCCGCGCCGCGCGCACCTGCCCCCGCTTCGTCCCCGGCGATGGGACTGATCGCGTCGACCTGGGACCAGGCCAGCAGCACTCCGGCCCCGAGGATCATGGGAGGGCCGATGAGCCACCAGTTGATCTGCGCACCGAGAAGCTGCAGTCCGATCAGACCGGCTCCGCCGAGGAGCGCGCCGCCGAGCAGGACCTGGGGCGAGGACGTGAGCGCATCGACGAGCCCCTTCACCCGGGTCCCCCAGGACGACATCGGGTCGGTCCTCGGACCGATCCCCTCCGCGGCACTCGACGGGGAGGTACGGGCATCGGGGTGGGCAGACCCGGCAGCGTCGACCGCGGGCCCGCTGAGCCCACGGGTGGCGGCCTGTGAACGAGGTTCATCCTCGCCGGGGACGAAGATCCAGAGCCAGCAGTAGAGCAGCAGCCCCACCCCTCCGGCGATGCTCAGCCCGATCATCACGGCGCGCACCACGGGCACCGAGACCTTCAGGTGGCGGGAGAGCCCCAGACAGACCCCTGCCAGCGGAGTGTCGGCGGCGCGCAGCAGCGGTGGCCGCGGCACGGGGCTGCGCTGCGGCGCCGGAGGTCTCTCGGGGGCGGCGTCCATATCTTCCATAGTGCCACGCCCGCTCCCTCACCTCGATGCGTTCTGCCCCAGGATCCGGGGACGGAGAACGGAGATCAGGGTTCGATCAGGGGGCCCCCCAATAGCGGCCGCCGGTGTGGTTGGCGCAGACTGGAGACATGGAAAATCACAAGCCTGAGACGGGCCGGCGCTTCTTCAGCTGGATGCGCACAACGGGGCTGATGCGCCCCGACGAAGGTTGGTTCGGCGGGGTCTTCGCCGGACTGGCCGCCAAGGTCGGCTGGGACGTCGCGCTGGTGCGTGGGCTCGGCGTCGTCGCCTTCATCATCTTCTTCTCGCCGGCGGCCCTGCTCTACGGGCTGGCCTGGATCCTGGTCCCCAACCGGGCGGGTGAGATACACGCGGAGCAGGCCGTGCGCGGCAGCTTCAGCTCCGGCTTCATCGGAGGCGTGCTGCTCGCGATCGTCGGGGCGCTGAACATCTTCACCCCGATCAGCATCGCCGGACCGCTGGCGGTGCTGATCAACCTGGTCGTCCTCGGCGCGGTGGCCTGGCTGGTCTACGTGCTGATCCGCAATCACCGCAGCAACACCACCATCAACGGTGCCGGAGGCACGCGCACGACCCCGGGAACGGCCGGCGCGCAGGCGGGAAAAGCTGAGGCCGGCGAGCCCGCACCGCCGCGTGCGGACGGAAAGCCGGCCTGGTACCCGAAGGAACAGGACCCCGCGCCTCAGACCGGGACCCCGGCTTCAGCTGCGGGACACGGTTCTGCCGCTCAACGGGCTGCTCGTCAGGAGACGATGACCGCGCGGGCCGCGGCACCGCGACCCGGCAGGAGCCCGGGAGCCTCCCCGCGCGAACGCGCCGAGCGTCGTCGTCATCGCCAGTTCAGCTGGGGACTGGCCATGCTCTCCATCCCGGTGATCATCGGGCTGGCCTGGTTCGGCGGCGGGTTAGGGCTCTCCGCACTCGCCGTGGCCCTGGTCGCCACCGCGGGCCTGGTGCTGCTGCTGGCCTCAGGACACCTCGTCGCCGCGCTGCGCGGACGACCCGGCGCCCCAGGTCTGCTGATGGTCAGCACCGTGATCATGCTGGTGCTCTTCGCCGGCCAGAGCGGGGCCGGGGGCTTCGGATCCGGCGCGAACTACGCCTTCGGCAGCTACACGACCACGGAGTCGGAGGTGAACAGCGGCTTCTCCAACACCACGGTTGATCTGCGCGACCTCGCCGCCGGAGATCCCTCGGATGGGGTGATCCCCACCGAGGACGCGGAGATCAACAACGCGTTCTCAAACACCACGGTGATCGTTCCCGATGACGCGCGGATCGTGGTCAGCAATGGGCAGGCGCTGAGCAACCTCGAGATCGCCACCCAGGACGACCGGCTCGAGCGGTCCGGCATCTCCGGGGAGGACCTCGTGCTGGGCCCGGAAGATTTCGAGCGGGAGATCCGTCTCGACCTGAACTCAGCCTTCGGCAACACCACGATCTATGACGACACCACCTACGCCCAGGAAGCAGAGAATGCGCGATGAACACCACACCAGAGCGCCCAGGCGAACACTCCCCCACGCATCCCACCACCCCGCTGCCGCCCGAGCCCGCAGACGTCGATGAGCTGCTCGCGGAATCGCTGCGGGCCCAGAGCGAGCAGGACTTCGCCTGGAAGGAACCGGAGCGCGGGCCGCGCTGGTTCGAGCGCGCCGAGCAGGAGGCGGCTCTCGCCGCCGGCACGACGACAGACCCCGACCAGGCCCGGGATGCGCTCACGAGGCCGACCAGGGATCCAGGCGGCATGGTGTCCGGAGCCGAGCGATCCCCCCGGTCGGGACACCGGCAGGGGCCGCGCATCGGCGGCGCCGTCTACGCCGCGGTGGCCATCGCGCTGGCCCTGTGGGTGTTGGCGAGCGTGGTGCTCGGGATCCACATCGAGCCGCTCATCGTCGCGCTGGGCGTCTGCAGCCTTGCCGGGCTGGCCCTGGTGGGGGCAGGTCTGCGGCCGAAGCCGGGACAGCGCATCTGAGCCGTCTCTGCAGCCTGGTCCAGGTGCTGCGCATACAGAGATCCCCCGGAAGGAAGCCTTCCGGGGGATCTCTGTGTGCAGTCAGGACTGCCTGGATGCGGCTGTCGCCGCCCCGATCACTTGAGGGTGACGGTGGCGCCTGCTGCTTCCAGGGTCTCCTTGGCCTTCTCGGCGGTTGCCTTGTCGACACCTTCGAGAACTGCCTTGGGCGCGCTGTCGACGACGTCCTTTGCCTCCTTGAGACCCAGGGAGGTCAGACCGCGCACCTCCTTGATGACGCCGATCTTCTTCTCGCCTGCGGCCTCGAGGACCACGTCGAACTCGGTCTGCTCTTCTTCTTCCTCAGCTGCGGCTGCCGGAGCTGCGGCGGCGGCTGCGGGAGCGGCTGCAGTGACATCGAAGGTCTCTTCGAAGACCTTGACGAACTCGGAGAGCTCGATCAGGGACATGTCCTTGAACTGTTCGATCAGTTCTTCGTTGCTCATCTTCGCCATGGGGGCGCTCCTTCTAAATGTTTAGGGGGTGTTGCTTGCGGATCAATGCTGAGCTCGAGCTCAGGCAGCTTCCTGCTTCTCGCGCAGCGCCTCGACCGTGCGAACGGTCTTGGACAGCGGCGCCTGGAAGACGGCGGCAGCCTTGGACTGGACGCCGATGAAGGCACCAGCCATCTTGCTGAGCAGAACCTCACGGGATTCAAGATCCGCGAGCTGCTTCATTCCTGCCTCGTCGAGGGTGGCGCCATCCATGTAGCCGCCCTTGACGATCAGTGCAGGATTGCTCTTGGCGAAGTCACGCAGCGCCTTGGCCACGTCCACGGCATCGCCGTGGACGAAGGCGATTGCGGAGGGTCCGGACATCTTGCCTTCAAAGGCGTCGATGCCGAGTTCCCGGGCCGCAATCTCGGTGAGCGTGTTCTTCACCACAGCGTAGTGTGCGTTCTCTCGCACGGACCGGCGCAGAGTCTGCAGCTGGCCCACGGAGAGGCCGCGGTACTCCGTGAGCACTGCGGCAGTCGAGTTGTTGAAGAGTTCCTTCAACTCGTCGACGGCGGCAGCCTTCTCAGGATTCGCCATGGCACTCCTTCCGATCATGTAAGCCGGTCACCACCCTCGGGCGGGGCATAAAAAATGCCCCGCTGCGCAAGGCACGGGGCGTGGCTTCAAGATTGACCTGCTCGCGTATCACCGCGAGCAGAGTCTCTCAGAAGAGCTGATCGTGTCCTGCGCAGGTCGCCCGATTCGGGTCTTTACGTTGCATCGCCTCACAGACATGATGTCTGCTGACCACGCAGATCAGCCAATGATCTGCGCACGACGACAACGACCGGCGGTCTTTGGTCAGCCCTGACTCTACATGGTGGTCTGCGCCCGCGCAAAACGGGAGACGACGCGGAGACGGGAAAGGCCCCCGTCCGGGTGGACGAGGGCCTTTCCTGGTGCTGCACGAGTTGCCTCGTGTCAGTCGGTGAGCACCTTGGTCACGTTCGGGTCCACCGGGATGCCGGGGCCGAAGGTGGTGGTCACGGTGGCCTTGGCGATGTAGCGACCCTTCGAAGCCGAGGGCTTCAGACGAAGGATCTCTTCCAGCGCTGCGGCGTAGTTCTCCGCCAGCGCCTTGGCATCGAAGCTGGTCTTGCCCACGATGAAGTGCAGGTTGGAGTGCTTGTCCACGCGGAAGGTGATCTTGCCACCCTTGAGCTCGTTGACAGCCTTGGCGACGTCGGGGGTCACGGTGCCGGTCTTGGGGTTCGGCATCAGGTTACGCGGACCCAGCACCTTGCCCAGGCGACCGACCTTGCCCATCATGTCGGGCGAGGCGACGGCGGCGTCGAAGTCGGTCCAGCCATCGGCGACCTTGGCGATGAGCTCGTCGCCGCCGACGTAGTCAGCCCCGGCCTCTTCAGCCTTGGCGATGTTGTCGCCCTGGGTGAAGACGACGACGCGGGAGGTCTTGCCGGTGCCGTTGGGCAGGATGACCGTGCCGCGGACCATCTGGTCCGCCTTGCGCGGGTCCACCGAAAGCCGCATGGCGACCTCGACGGTGGCGTCCGACTTGGACGGGTTGATCTCCTTGGCCAGGGCTACTGCCTCGGCCGGGGAGTACAGGGCATCTTCGTTGACCTTCTGTGCCGCTGCTTCATAAGCTTTGCTGCGCTTTGCCATCTGCGTTGTTCTCCTTAGCAGTCGTGGTACGCGGGTCGCGCTCGACCCTTCCCACCGTCCGACTCGTGGCCGGACTGTTTGTCAGTTGATGTTGGGCGTGAGCCCGGTTCAGCCTTCGACCGTGATGCCCATGGAGCGGGCAGTTCCGGCGACGATCTTGGAGGCCGCGGCGAGGTCGTTCGCGTTGAGGTCCTCCATCTTGGTCTGGGCGATCTCTTCGACCTGCGACCGGCTCAGCTTGCCGACCTTGTCGGTGTGCGGCACGCCTGAGCCCTTGGCCACGCCTGCGGCCTTCTTGATCAGCTCGGCGGCTGGCGGGGTCTTGGTGACGAAGGTGAAGGAGCGGTCTTCGTAGACCGTGATCTCCACAGGGATCACATTGCCGCGCTGAGCCTCAGTCGCGGCGTTGTAAGCCTTGCAGAACTCCATGATGTTGACACCGTGCTGACCGAGTGCAGGACCGATCGGCGGAGCCGGGTTAGCGGCGCCTGCCTTGATCTGCAGCTTGATCAGGCCGGAGACTCTCTTCTTCGGGGCCATGTTCAGCGTCCTTTGCTTGCGTGGTGGATTCAGGCTCTCACGCCGCTTGGGCGGCGCGAGGGCTTCAACCCTCACCTGGTGTCCCTGTGCCACAGGAGCGTGACGCAGGGGGGTGGCCATCATGGCGTGATGACCGGTTCGACGTCGCCGGTCAAAGCCACCTGCGACATCGAAAGTCTTTGATTCTCACCCGACCTGGGCCGACGACGTCGTCGGCCCAGCCACGTGAGTGAACCTCAGTAGATCTTTTCGACCTGGTTGAAGTTCAGCGTCACCGGGGTCTCACGCTCGAAGATCGAGACGAGGACCACGAGCTGACGCGAGTCTGCGTGGATCTCTGAGATGGAAGCCGGCAGGGTGGCGAAGGGGCCATCGGTGACGGTGACCGATTCGCCGATCTCGAAGTCCACCTTGATGTCCGAGGCTGCCGCGGCGGAGCCGTCTTCACCGGCGCCGTGCTTGGGTGCATCGGGCTTGCCGAGGAGGTGGTCCGAGAGCATGTCGAAGACCTCGTCGGAGCTCAGCGGGTGCGGGTCGTGGGCATTGCCCACGAATCCGGTGACTCCGGGGGTGTGGCGGACGACGCCCCAGGAGGCGTCGGTGAGCTCCATGCGGACGATCACGTAGCCCGGGATGCGCACCCGGCTCACGACCTTGCGCTGGGTGCCCTTGATCTCCACGACCTCTTCCATGGGGACCTCGATCTCGAAGATGTGGTCCTCCATGTCCTGGGTCTGGATACGGGTCTCCAGGTTGGACTTCACGCGCTTCTCGTAGCCCGCGTAGGTGTGCACCACGTACCAGTCACCGAGCTGGCGGCGCAGCGTGGACTTCAGTGCGGCGGCGCGCTCCTCGTAGGACTTCTCCTCCTCGGGCACCTCCGCGTCGGCCTCGGTCGCGACCGGCTCGTCACCCTCGCCCTCAGCCGCATCCTCGGACTGGGCGTCGGAGTCGGTCTCAGCCTCGGCGGGCGCGGCGTCAGCACCCTCGGCGTCCTCGCCGATCTCGGCTTCGGTCTGCGCGTCCGTCTCGACAGCGGCTGAGGTGTCCTCGGCCGCTTCGGTGCTCGCTGCTGACTCGGCAGCGGCATCCTGGGCGGCGTCGACCTCTTCGGTCTGCTGCGAAAGATCCTGTTCAGACACTGTTCTCCTGCTTTCCGTGGTGCTCACCGCCACACGGCGAGCTCTCGTTCACGTGGTGGATGCCCTGGCTGCGGCATCACGTCATGGTCATCTGGCGGGCCCAGTTCAGTCCTCGGCGCCGCCATCGGCTCCGGCGGGCGGCTCGATGGGCTGCTCGACGCCTCCCGTTGAGCCGAAGAGCGCCTCGGCGCCCCGGCTGAAGACCGCGTCGAAGCCGGTGACGATCCCGATCACGATGATGACGAAGACCAGCACGACCAGCGTGTAGTTGGTCAGCTCCCGCCGGGTCGGAACGACCACCTTGCGGAGCTCGTCAATGACCTGGCGGAGGAACAGCCACAGCTTCCCGAACGGGCCCTTCGGATCGCCGCCGGCAGGCGTGGAGCCCTGATCTGGCGTCGAAGGCGACTGGGACACGAAGACTCCATCTGTTCACGGTTAAGGCGGGTGCCTAGCAGGGCAGACAGGACTCGAACCTGCAACCTACGGTTTTGGAGACCGTTGCGCTACCAATTGCGCCACTGCCCTAGGGGTAACCGACCCTCCGCCACGCTACCGCATCGAGAACCGGAGCACCGGTTTCGGGGCACGATGGATCGGAGGCGCCTGAGACACCGGTAGATCACTCTACGCCCTCGGCCCGGTGCAGGACAAACCGGTAGGCTTGAACCAGTCCATGAATCCCGAAAGGATCCCTCAGACATGACTGCTCCGAACTCACGCATCTCCGACCGTATCGGCTCCATCGCCGAGTCCGCCACCCTTGCCGTGGACGCGAAGGCCAAGGCGCTGAAGGCAGCCGGTGAGGATGTCATCGGTTTCGGTGCGGGCGAGCCGGACTTCCCCACCCCGGACTACATCGTGGAAGCGGCGCGCGAAGCGGCCCTGAACCCCCGCTTCCACCGCTATTCCCCCGCCGCCGGGCTGCCCGAGCTGCGCGCCGCGGTGGCGGAGAAGACCACCCGGGACTCCGGGTACCGGATCGAGGGCGAGGCGCTGGCGCCGGCGAACGTGCTGATCACCAACGGCGGCAAGCAGGCCGTGTACAACACCTTCGCCACCCTGCTGGACCCCGGCGATGAGGTCATCCTCCCGGCTCCCTTCTGGACCACCTACCCCGAGGCCATCAAGCTGGCCGGCGGCGTGCCCGTGGACGTCTTCGCCGGGCCGGAGCAGGGCTATAAGGTCACGATGGAGCAGCTGGAGCAGACCCTGACCGAGGCCACCAAGGTGCTGGTCTTCGTCTCCCCCTCCAACCCCACCGGCGCGGTGTACTCCGCCGAGGAGGTCCGCGAGATCGGCCGCTGGGCGGCGGAGAAGGGCCTGTGGGTGGTCACCGACGAGATCTACGAGCACCTCACCTACGACGACGCCGAGTTCACCTCCATCGCCGCCGTCGAGGAGCTGGCCGATCAGGTGGTGATCCTCAACGGAGTCGCCAAGACCTACGCGATGACCGGGTGGC
Source organism: Nesterenkonia sp. AY15 (assembly GCF_022565855.1). Lineage (NCBI taxonomy): Bacteria > Bacillati > Actinomycetota > Actinomycetes > Micrococcales > Micrococcaceae > Nesterenkonia > Nesterenkonia sp. AY15. The sequence goes on from NZ_JAJOYV010000002.1 coordinate 182,614, forward strand.
GCGTGGGCTGGATGGTGGGTCCGACCGACGTCATCAAGGCCGCGGCGAACCTGCAGTCCCATGCCACCAGCAACGTCGCCAACGTCTCACAGATGGCCGCGCTGGCCGCCGTCGAAGGTCCGCTGGATGCGGTCAACGAGATGAAGACCGCCTTCGACCGACGACGCCGTGCCATCGTCAGCGGGCTCAATGAGATCACCGGGTTCTCCTGCCCCACCCCGGAAGGCGCCTTCTACGCCTATGTCGATGTCCGCGAGGCGCTGGGCCGTGAGATCGCCGGTCGCACGCCGCAGACCTCCGCGGAGCTGGCCGAGCTGATCCTGGAGGAGGCCAAGGTCGCCGTCGTCCCGGGTGAGGCCTTCGGTCCCAGCGGATTCCTGCGCCTGTCCTACGCGCTGGGCGATGAGGACCTGGCCAAGGGGCTGCGTCGGCTCCAGGACCTGCTCGGCTGATGAGCGCAGCCCCGCCCGGCTGATGCCTCCCGTCGGGCGGGACCCCATAGACTGGGCGCAGCAACCTGCCGAGGAAGTCAGGCCTGAGATTTTTCCTGGAATCCATGAAGGGACGAGCTGAATCATCATGCGCATCGGACTGCTCACCTCCGGCGGCGACTGCCCCGGCCTGAACGCCGTCATCCGCTCCGCCGTGCTCCACGGCATCAAGAGCTACGGCGACGAGTTCGTCGGCTTCAAGGGCGGCTGGCGCGGCCTCATCGAGGGCGACTACATCGACCTGCCCCGGCAGTCCGTGCGCGGTCTCTCCCGTCAGGGCGGCACGATCCTCGGCACCTCGCGGACCCACCCGTACAACCACCCGGGCGGCGGACCGGAGAACATGGCCAAGCAGCTCAAGCGCCACGACGTCGACGCCGTCATCGCCATCGGCGGCGAGGGCACCCTGGCCGGGGCCAAGCGTCTGGCCGATGACGGGATCCCGGTGGTCGGGGTGCCGAAGACCATCGACAACGACCTCAAGGCCACCGACTACACCTTCGGCTTCGACACGGCGGTCTCCATCGCCACCGATGCGATGGATCGGCTGCGCACCACCGGGGAGTCCCACCACCGCTGCATGGTCGCCGAGGTCATGGGCCGCAACGTCGGCTGGATCGCGCTGCACTCCGGCATGGCCGCCGGAGCCCACGCCATCCTGATCCCGGAGCACAAGGTCTCCATGGACCAGGTCTGTGAATGGGTCGAGCAGGTCCACTCCCGCGGACGCTCCCCGCTGGTGGTCGTCGCCGAGGGATTCATCCCCGAAGACGCCGAGGAGGCGCTGGCAGGCAAGGGCGAAGAGTCCGACGGTCGCCCGCGGCTGGGCGGCATCGGGGACTGGGTGACTCGGCAGATCGAGTCCAAGACCGGCATCGAGTCGCGCAACACCACCCTGGGCCACATCCAGCGCGGCGGAAACCCCACCGGCTATGACCGGGTGCTCGCCACCCGCTTCGGCATCCGCGCCCTGGACCTCGTGCACGAACAGGCCTGGGGCCACATGGCGGCGCTGCGCGGCACCGAGATTCTCCAGGTCGATCTCGCCGAGGCGCTGGACGGGCTCAAGACCGTGCCCCCCGAGCGCTACAACGAGGCCCAGATCCTCTTCGGCCGCTGAACCGTTGCCCCGGACCGCGGCGCAGGACGCACCCTCCATGCTGAGCCTCCTCCCGTGAGCCTGGCGGACCATACGCGCAGCATCATCGCGCTGGCGTGGGCACGGATGATCGGCCTCGGCGATGAGGAGCTGCTCGGCGCGGGATCCCATCACGAGGTCATCGCCGCAGACGGCTCCGCGGTGGCCTTCCTGCGACTCTTCGATCACACCGTTCTCAGCGGACCCGCCGAGGTGCTGCGCCATGCCCGCCGGCGCGACGACGCCGAGCTCGCCGATGAACGCCGGCTCCTGGAGCTCTCGCGTCGGCACGCCCCGGGCGCGCGCAGCCTGGGTGCGGCGAACCTGCTCTACGCCGAGGAGCCGGCCGCCCTGGGCGCCGCGCAGCGCGGGGCGGTCTCCTTCGATCCGGAACATGTGCGCGCAGTGCTCGCCGCCTCACCGGCCGATGACGTGCAGGCCTCAGGGATCGCCGCGGCGCCCTGGAGCGCAGCGCTGGTGGATGAGGGCACCGGCACGGCGCTCGGCGCCGCCGGGCGGGAGCTCTGGGCCGGGATGCTGGGCCAGCTGGGGGTCCTCACGGTGCCCGATCAGCGCCGTGCCGGGGTCGGGCTGCAGCTGGCCGCGGTGGCGGCGGAGGAGGCATTCAGCGAGGGACTCGTCCCGCAGTGGCGGGCCCGCACCGAGTCCGTCGGCTCGCTGCGCATCGCCGCGGCGCTGGGGTTCAGCCCCGCCGGCTCACAGACCACCGTGGTCTTCGACTGAGCCTCCAGCTCAGCGAGACCTGCTGGGCGACCTGCTCAGCGGCGCTGTCCGCGCAGGAAGTCCCCCTTGGGACGCCCCACGGCCTGTCCGGCGTCGGGACGGACGATGACCTCCTGGGCCGCCGCGTAGAAGGTCGCAGAATCTGCGTCGCCGTCGCGCACCACCAGCTGCAGCGCCGGGTCCACCTTGCGCTTGACCAGCGCCAGCGCGATCGGGCCCATCTCGTGGTGCCGCGCCACCGAGGTGACCCTCCCCACCGGGCGCTCCCCGGCCAGCTCGGCCGGGGAGGCCCCTGGGGCGGCGGCCAGGATGTCTGAACCGATCGCCGGAAGCGTGTGCTCGCTGCCGTCGAGGTGCAGGAACACCAGGCGGCGCGGTGGATGGCCGAGGTTGTGAACCCGCGCCACGGTCTCCTGACCCTTGTAGCAGCCCTTGCTCAGATGCACGGCGGTGCGGATCAGGTCCAGCTCGTGCGGGATCGTCTTCTCATCGACCTCGCGGGCCAGGCGGGGTCGCCAGGCGGCGACGCGCAGCGCCTCGGCCGCCATGGTGCCGGCGAGGATCCATCCGGCCTGTTCGAGCCCGTCGATCGTGGCTTCCAACGAGGTCCGCGGCACCACGTGCAGCCGCCAGGACCAGTCCGCGCCAGGGTGGTCCGCCTCGTCGACCTGGGCGTAGCTGGCCGCGCCGGGACCGAGCTTCGGCCACGGGTCCGCCCAGCCGATGACGACCTCACCGGAGGCTGAGGCGGGCAGCGGTGCGGTGGAGCCGAGCACCGCGTAGTCGGCGGTGCGGTCGGCGATCTCCACCCGGAGCATGAACTTCATCGAGTCGAGCCACTGGGCCAGCACCCCGCCGTGTGAGTTCTCGGTGATCAGCCAGACGGTCTCACCGTCGTCGACCACCGCCGCATCGTGTTCGATGCGCCCGGAGATGTCCAGCAGCAGCAGCTCGGTGGGCTCCCCCGGCTTGAGTCCGGCGATCTCCTGGGAGGACAGCGTGGTCAGCCAGGTCAGCCGGTCGGGCCCGGAGACCGTGACCACGCTGCGCTGGGAGAGATCGACGACGGCGGCGCCACGGGCCAGTGCGCGCTGCTCCCGGGTGGGGTCGCCGTAGTGTGCGGCCACCGCGGCGTCGTCACCGCCGTCAGCGACGGCGCCGGCGCGGTTCAGCAGGGGTGACTTCGAGTTCTCATCCACGGGCGGACTCCTTGTTCGTTGCGGCGAGCGCGCAGGGCGCACGGCGCGGGGCACCTGCCAGGGGCAGGCGAGAGCGAGGCTCAGGCGGTGCGCTTGGCGCTGACCTCGTCGGCGGAAGCCGTGCGGTCGAGGATCGCGGAGGCGTGGGGAACCATCTCCCCATCGGCGGCGCGAAGATCCCAGCGCCAAAACAGCTGGCTGTTCACCAGTCCGAACATCCGCGAGGCACCCGGATATTCCGCAGCGTGCTCCCCGCGCATCACCGCGTCGGTGGCCAGGTGCAGCTGCGGGCCCTTGATCTTGCCGTAGTAGAGCTCCGAGATGCTGCCCGGATGGGTGATGGTGGCGGTGATCGCAAAGGATCCGTCCTGCTCCGCGAGCTGGTCGACCTCGGCCGCGCTCTTGTACGCGGGCACCACGTCCGCCGGGTCCAGGCCGGGGCCGACATCGGCGTCGGTGCGGGCCCGGTCCAGCGACCAGAAGCCGGTCTCCACCGAGAGCGGACGCAGCCGTGCACCCGCCTCATCGGCGAGCCAGGTCTCGGCGCGGTACTCGACGAACTCCAGGCCGGTGTCACGGAATGTGACGTCCTGGGTGAAGATCGGATCGTCCTGCTCTCCCGAGCCCAGGCGGCCTTGACCGCGCCAGCTGCCGAGCAGCCAGTAGAGCGGGGCCAGCTCCGGGGTCAGGTCGGTGGGAAGCTCCATCGGGGCCATCGGCTCAGCTCCTCAGCGCGCGGTCGACACTGGGCTGTGTCTCGGTGCGGTGCAGGCGGATCAGCGCTGACCCTTGTACAACCGGGAGATGACGGTCCAGGAGATGCCGGCGATCATCAGCGTCACCAGGACCAGCAGCCCGATGAAGAAGATCTCCAGTGCGAGCAGTGAGACGTTCTGCAATGCGAGGTTCATGGGTGAAAGTGTACAACTTCACACCAGCAGAAGACGCTCCGTGAAGTAGGTCAGCGCGCCCATGGCCGCGATCGGGGCTGCGCCGACCGCAATTCCGGAGAGAATCCCCTGTGGCGGACCCTGTGCGAGGAGGAAGCGGCGGAAGGAGGCGAGCAGCAGTCCGGCCACCAGCCCGAGCGTCCCGGCGAAGAGCAGGGTCAGCTCACCCCAGGCCAAGGTCATCCCGATGGCGGCCCCGACGCTTCCCAGGACCACCAGGAGCATGGCCCACGCATTGGGCAGCGGAATCGCGGCGAGCAGGGTCGCGATGATCAGCGCACCCGCGGCCAGCGTCACCACGGCAAGCTCCCCGGACGCTCCGGTGACGGCCAGCAGGGTGGTGTCCTCCACCGGCAGCAGACCGCGCACGGCGAGGATCCCTCCGGCGTCGTCTCCCCCGTTTGCTCCTGCCAGCTCCACCGGGTAGCGCAGACCGGCCACCCAGCCGGCTCCGGTGGTGGCGATCAGCACCCCGGCGCAGGCTCCGATGGTGGACTCCAGCCGGTGCGGCCTTCCGGTGCCGCGCAGGACCTGGATCAGGAAGACGCTCATGACGCCGAAGGCCAGTGCCACGGAGGACCAGAAGAAGAGGTCACCGGCGGTCCCCACGATGCCGGCGCCGAGGGCCGCGACGACTCCGGCGCAGGCGATGACGGCGGAGAGCGAGCGTCGGGCCGAGACTCCCATCAGCTGGGGCCACCCCAGCGCGATGAGGATCGAGAGCCCACAGACCACCAGGGTCATAGCGATGGTCCCGGCCCAGGAGGCCAGGGCGAGCGCTGTGGCTGCGAGCAGGGCGGAGGCTGCCACTGGGATGTACTTCACAACAGGCCATCCTAGAGGTCCGCGCTTCGCACGTCGCATATACTCAACCCCGGATCGCTGAATCGCGTTTCCACATTGTGCAATCACCGGCGTTGAAGACCGCAATCACCGTTGACGACCCTGCGGGACCCGGTGAAGATGATGGCCCGAGGGGAAGGAGTCATGCATGGCCCAGGTTCTGCTGCTCTCAGACACCCCCGACGACGCACTGCCGCCACTGGGGCTTCTCACCCACCGGATCCGCACGTTCCCCGCCGAGGCCTCCTCCATCGTGCGGGCTCCCAATGTGGATGTGACGCTGATCGATGCGCGCACCAAGCTTGCCCACGCCCGCTCCCTGTGCCAGCTGGTGAAGTCCTCGATGCTCTCCCCGGTGCTGGTGATCGTCACCGAGGCGGGCCTGGCCACGCTGAACGAGTCCTGGCAGGCCGATGACTTCATCCTCGACGAGGCCGGCCCGGGCGAGATCGATGCCCGGATCAGGCTCGCGGCGGTGGAGACCGCGGAGGAGACCCCGGTCGGAGAGATCCGCGCCGGCGGGATCACCATCGATGAGACGACCTATATGGCCACGATCAACGGCCGCCTGCTGAACCTCACCTATAAAGAGTTCGAGCTGCTCAAGCACCTGGCTCTGCACCCGGGTCAGGTCTTCACCCGCGACCGGCTGCTCCACGATGTCTGGGGCTACGACTACTTCGGCGGCACCCGCACCGTCGACGTCCACATCCGACGCCTGCGCGCCAAGCTCGGGCCCGACCACGAGTCACTGATCGGCACGGTGCGCAATGTCGGCTACCGACTGGTGATCGGCGGTTCAGACACCGCCGGCCCCGCCGACGATGACCGGCGCGTCGCCGGCGCGGACGCCGCCTGAGCCGATGACCTGAGGGTTCGGCTCCGCTACAGTGAGCCCATGAACCCAGGCGATGTCACCCCAGAAGGTACCGAGCCGGCCGTGGTCGAGCTCAGCGACGGCGCACCCGATGCCGACCTGCACCACGCGCTGCTCGAGCTGGCCGCCGTCTCCACCGAGGCCGACGCCAACCCGCCGTTCTCGGAACAGACGCTCGTAGAGCTGCACCGCGCCGCCGACCGGCGCGAGGCCGCGTCCGCTGAGACTGCCGCCTCCCAGGAAGCGAACCGCAGTCCGCTGCGCATCGCCTACGCCTGGACCGATGCCCAGCCCGACTCGCGGCTGCTCGCCGGGGCCGGCGTCGTCGTCGAGGGCGCGGAGGGAGTCCCCGACGTGCTGGAGATGGTGGTCCGTCCAGACTGCCGGCAGCGCGGGATCGGCACAGCGCTGGTGGAGGCGCTCACCGCAGACGTGCTCTCGCCCGCGGCCGGTCGGGTGCAGCGGGCCTGGGCCCACGGCGAGCACGACGCCGCCGCCCGGCTCGCCCGGCGCTTCGGCTGGACCCCCGTCCGAGAGCTCTGGCGGATGCGACTCACCGACCTCGATGAGGCACCCTCCCCCGAGCTGCCAGAGACCATCACCGTGCGCAGCTTCCGCCCCGGTGAGGACGATCAGGCCTGGCTGACTGCGAATGCGGCCGCCTTCGCAGATCACCCCGAGCAGGGCCGGCTCACCCTGGAGGATCTGCATGCCCGGATGGCCGAGGACTGGTTCGACCCGGAGGGATTCCTGCTGGCCTGGGAGGGCGAGGAGCTCGTCGGGTTCCACTGGACCAAGGTCCAGGGCGCCGAGCTCGGCGAGGTCTACGTGGTCGGCGTCGTGCCCGGCGCCCGCGGCCGTGGGCTCGGCCGCAGCCTCACCCTGGCCGGGATCGAACATCTGCACCGAGCGGGCCTGGCCGCCATCATGCTCTACGTGGACGCCGACAACACCGCCGCGGTGGAGCTGTACAAGAAGCTCGGATTCACCAAATGGGACGCCGACACCATGTACGCCCCGACCGTGGAGCCCGCCGCCGAACCAGCCTGATATCTTGGTCTCTCGTGAGCTCCTCCGAGACCATGAGCAAGGTCCCCCGCCGCAGAACTGTCACGGTCTCCGATGACGGGCTCGACGCCGAGATACTCGCCGCCGGCGCACTGTGCTGGCGGCTCCGCCGCGGCGAGCTCGAGGTCCTGGTGATCCACCGGCCCCGCTATGACGACTGGTCCTTCCCCAAGGGGAAGCTCGATGAGGGTGAGACCCTCCCGGAGTGCGCGGTCCGCGAGGTCCGTGAGGAGATCGGGCTCAAGGTCAGGCTCGGAATGCCGCTGCCGATCACCCGTTATTCCGTGGGCAAGTCGCGCGGAGCCAAGAACGGCAGTGGAAACGGCAACGGCAACGGCAACGGCAACGGCAATGGCGGCAAGGACAAGGCCGTCTGGTACTGGGCCGCCCAGGTCGCTGAGGGCTCTCCGATCCCCGACGGCGATGAGGTGGACGAGACCGCCTGGGTCAGCGTGGACCGAGCCCGGGAGATGCTGACCAACCGCGGTGACGTGCTGCCGCTGGACGAGCTTGCCCGCCTCCACGACGACCAGCGGCTGCATACCCTGCCCTTCATCGTTCTGCGCCATGCCAAGGCCAAGCCGCGCTCCTCCTGGTCCCGCGCCGAGTCGGAGCGCCCGCTGGCGGCCACCGGCAAGCGTCAGGCCCGGGCGGTGGAGCGGCTGCTGGTCTGTTGGCGCCCGCGACATCTGGAGTCCAGCCCCTGGCAACGCTGCGCTGAGACCATCGCGCCCTACGTCAAGGCCCATCGAAACCGCGCCACGTACCGGAAATCGCTCACCGAGAAGCGCGCCGAGGCCCACCCGGAAAGGACCCGGACCCGGGTCCGCCGCTGCCTGGAGCTGCTGCTGCCGACGCTGATCTGCAGCCACCGTCCGGTCCTTCCGCTGATCCTGGACACCATGGGCAGCTGGCTGCAGGACCCGGACCTGCTGCGGGCCATCCCGGATGAGGACCCCTATCTGCGCCCCGGCGCGGTTCTGGTGGCGCAGCAGGCCATGGACCGCGGTGGAGAGATCGTCTCGATCGAGGTCTACGAGCCGTTCGAGGACTGACCGCTGGCGGGACTCCTGACAATGTCGGGCCGTGACGGTAGTCTCATTGCATGAGTGCGCCGAAGAACGTTCACCCGACCGCCGAGCTCAACATCGACGAGGACCGAGGCCGGGCCGAGCTCTGGGACACGATCAACGGACGCCGCACCTTCATCGGGTTCATCGGATTCACCCCCGAGACGCTCCGCGGCCAGGAGGTCACCCTCCTGCAGCACACCATCGTCCACCCCCAGCACGGCAGGCAGGGCTACGCCCGCTGCCTGGTCACCCTGCTGCTGGACCAGCTCCAGGCCGAGGGCAGGCTCTTCGCCTCCGAGTGCACCTACGTGGATGCCTACCTGCACCGCTACCCCGAATACCGCACCCTGCAGGCCACGTTCTCCTGAACTGCGGCACGCGGGTCCAGCCGCCGAACGGCCCGAACCCGCTGACAGCTCGGCCCGCTCCGACGCTCAGGCCCCGCAGGTATGCTGTGGTGCGTGAACTCGACGATCCCCACCCCGTACGAGGACCTGCTCGCAGACGTGCTGAACGTCGGCACCGCCAAGTCTGACCGCACCGGAACCGGCACCAGAAGTGTCTTCGGGCGCCAGATCCGGTTCGATCTCGCGGAGTCCTTCCCTCTGATCACCACCAAACGAGTGCACTTCAAGTCCGTGGCGCTGGAGCTGCTCTGGTTCCTGCGCGGAGATTCCAATGCGCGCTGGCTGCAGGAGCGCGGCGTGCGGATCTGGAACGAATGGGCAGGCGAGGACGGCGAGCTCGGCCCGATCTATGGCGTGCAGTGGCGCTCCTGGCCCAGCCCCTCGGGTGAGGACATCGATCAGATCGAGCAGCTCATCACCTCGCTGAAGACGAACCCTGATTCCCGACGCCACGTGGTGAGCGCCTGGAACCCGGCACAGATCGATGAGATGGCGCTGCCGCCCTGCCACATCATGTTCCAGTTCTATGTGGCCGACGGTCGGCTCTCCTGCCAGCTGTATCAGCGCAGCGCCGACATGTTCCTCGGAGTGCCCTTCAACATCGCCTCCTACGCGCTGCTCACGAGGATGGTCGCCCAGCAGGTAGGGCTTGCCCCCGGTGAGTTCATCTGGACCGGTGGGGACTGCCACATCTATGACAACCACGTGGCGCAGGTGCGTGAACAGCTCTCCCGCGCCCCCTACCCCGCACCCACCCTGGCGATCACCCGCACCCCGGACTCGATCTTCGACTACGAGTTCGAGGACTTCGAGGTGCGCGACTACCAGCACCACCCCGCCATCAAGGCCGCCGTCGCTGTATGAGCATCCGCTCCATCGCGGCCGATATCGGCATGATCTGGGCGCAGACCCACACCGGGGTCATCGGCGACGCCGGGACCATGCCCTGGCACCTGCCCGAGGACCTGGCGCACTTCAAGGCCACCACCCGCGGCGCCCCGGTGGTCATGGGTCGCCGCACCTGGGAATCCTTCCCGGCCAAGTACCGCCCGCTCCCGGGCCGGCAGAACATCGTGATCACCGCCGATCAGCGCGCCGCAGAACAGATCCGCGCGCTGGGCGGGCACCCCGTGGCCAGTCTCGACGAAGGACTTGAGATCGCCTCGGCCTCGAGAGCCGAGAAGATCTGGATCATCGGCGGCGGCCGGGTCTACGCCGAGACCGTGGACCGACGAATCGCGGACCTCGCGGTCATCACCGTGATCCAGAGCGAGGTCTCCGGTGACACCTCGGCCCCGACCCTGACTCCGGAATGGGAGCTGACCCAGCGCGAGCCTGCCGCAGGAACGCACCAGGGCGCCGACGGGCTGAGATACCACATCGAGACCCACCGACGCCGCGGCGGCCCCGCTGAGCGGCACACGACCACCTCCGGGGCCTCGTCCACCTGCCACGACACACCCGCACCCGCACCCGACGGAAGCCCGAGATGACCGAGACCTCCCCACCCGCCCCGAACGCGCACAAAGCCTCCCAGGCCAGCTCCACCAATCTGATGATGCTGGGCCTCGGCGGCTACCTCATCCTGCCGTTCCTGGCCCTGTTCACCGTGACCCTGGGCTTCGTCCTGGTGCTCAATGACCGGATCATCCCGGGCCTGGTCTTCCTGTTCGTCGCGCAGCTCTGGGTGGCCGGCGGGCTGTGGGCTCATCTGTCGCGCCGTCGTCTGCTGCAGGAGATCAAAGAAGCCAGGAAGTCCGAGGAAGCCCCCGGCGTCGAGAAGTGACCCTGACGCGCTGAGCCGACTCCGCTACCCTGGAGGCATGACTTCTGCAGTGAACTCCTCCGTGTCCCCTGCCCTCTCCGCCGTGCCAGGCGAGACCCCCTCGGTGGGTCTGATCGGCTGGCGCGGCATGGTCGGCTCGGTGCTGATCACGCGCATGCTCGAGGAGGGGGACTTCGCCCACATCAACCCGGTCTTCTTCTCCACCTCCAACGCCGGAGGCCAGGCACCGAGCTTCGCGGGCGTCACGCCCGAGGAGACCACCCTGCAGGACGCCTTCGATCTGGACACGCTGGTGAAGCTGCCGATCATCGTCACCGCCCAGGGCGGCGACTACACCTCCGAGGTCTACCCCAGGCTGCGCCAGGCCGGCTGGGACGGGATCTGGATCGACGCCGCCTCCACCCTGCGCATGGCCGAGACCTCGATCATCGCGCTGGACCCGATCAACCGCGACGTCATCGACGCCGGGCTTGCCGCTGGCGTGAAGGAGTTCATCGGCGGCAACTGCACGGTCTCGAACATGCTGATGGGCCTGGGCGGGCTCTTCACCAACGACCTGGTCGAATGGGGCACCGCCATGACCTACCAGGCGGCCTCCGGCGGCGGCGCGAAGCACATGCGCGAGCTGCTGAACCAGTTCGGCACGCTGCACTCCGCCGTCGCCGAGGAGCTCAGCGACCCCGCGGCCGCCATCCTGGACATCGACCGCGCGGTGCTCCACGCCCAGCGCAACGACCTCGACGCCACCCAGTTCGGCGTCCCGCTGGCCGGTTCGCTGATCCCCTGGATCGACGCCGATCTGGGCAACGGCGTGGCCAAGGAGGAGTGGAAGGCCGGGGTGGAGACGAACAAGATCCTGGGCCGCGGCGACAATCTGGCCCCCGGGGTCACCTCCCGCGGCGCGGCAGTGCCATTCGACTCGCTCTGCGTCCGGGTGGGCGCGCTGCGCTCACACTCCCAGGCGCTGACGCTGAAGCTGCGCGAGGACCTTCCGCTGGCCGAGATCGAAGCGATCGTGGCCTCGGGCACCGAATGGTCCAGCTTCGTCCCGAACGAGAAGGAAGCCACCGTGGCGCAGCTGACCCCGGTGGCCGCCACCGGCTCGCTGGACATCCCGGTGGGGCGGATCCGCAAGCTCGAGATGGGCCCGGAGTACATCTCCGCGTTCACGGTGGGCGACCAGCTGCTCTGGGGCGCGGCGGAGCCGCTGCGCCGGATGCTGCTGATCGCGGTCGGCAAGCTCTGAGCCCTTCCGTCGCGGAGCGTCTGAGGCCGCCTCTGCAGAGCTTCAGCGCCCGGCTCGGCAGACCTGAGGTCTGCTGCTAGAGCGCGTGTCCGATCAGCACCGGCTCTTCGTGCATCGTGATGCCGAAGGCCGTGCTGACCTGGTCACGGGCGGCGCGGGCGACCGCGAGCAGGTCATCGGTGGTCGCGGAGCCTCGATTGGTGACCGCCAGCGTGTGCTTGGTGGAGAGCGCTGCGCGGCCCCCGGCGATGCCGGTCCCCTGCGCCCCGCGCCCGGCCGCCGGCCCGTCGGGCAGGCCGAACCCCTTGCCGCAGCCGGCGTTGTCGATCAGCCAGGCGGCTGAGAGCTTCACCAGCGGGGCGCCCGCTTCGTCGACTCCGGCGGAGAACTGCGGCGCCCCGTTCGGAAGCGCCGCGGCGACCTCGCGCGGAACGATCGGGTTGGTGAAGAAGGACCCGGTGGACCAGGTGTCATGGTCGCCCTCGCGCAGCACCATGCCTTTGCCCTCGCGCAGTCGCAGCACCGTGCTGCGGACCTCTTTCAGCGGGGCGCGGCGCTCGTGGTCTGCGCTCTCGGCGTCAAGGCCGAGGGTCCGGGCCAGCTCGCCGTAGCGCACCGGGGCCGAGAGCCCATCGGGGCGGTTCTGCAGCATGAACCGGACCTGCAGCACCACGTAGCGGGGTGAGCCATGCACGGTGGTCTGCTTCAGCACCGAGTCGCGGTAGCCGAACTGCAGCTCGGCGTTGGTGAAGCGCACCAGCTCGCCGCGTGCCCGGTCCCAGGCCTGGATGTCTTTGAGGGTGTGGGCCACATCAGCGCCGTAGGCGCCCACGTTCTGCACCGGCACCGCACCGGTGGCGCCGGGGATCCCGGACAGCGCCTCCAGCCCGGTGAGGCCGCGTGCCACGCTGAATCGGACGACGTCGTCCCAGTTGTGTCCTGCGGCGACGGTGAGCAGCACATCCCGGTCGCCGTGGAACTCGGTGCTGATCCCCTGGAACGCCAGCTGCAGCACGGTGCCGGGGAACCCGTCCTCGGTCACCAGCAGGTTCGATCCGCCGCCCAGGACGATGAGGGTGTCCTCGCCGCGCTCGCGGGCTGCGTGCTCTGGCAGCGGGTGCTGCCGAAGCACCTCCAGCGCCTGCTCCTGGGTGTCTGCCCGGATCCATCGACCGGCGGGGCCGCCGACGCGGGCAGTGGTGTGATCCCTGAAACGACGGGGCCACGCGAGGGGGGAGGTATCAACACTGGTCACAGACGAGAAGCCTACCCGGCGTCGCTGAAATGGGCATCTGCGCCCTGTGCGCCGTGGATCACCTTCCCGAGATAGGCCCCCGCGGGTCGCCCGGAGCAGGCGCCCGGGCGTCTCCCTCTCGGCTACTCGCCGAGAGGGTTCAGCACCCGGCGCAGGAAGTCCCGGGTGCGCGGCTGCTGAGGATCCCCGATGACTGCGGTCGCCGGGCCCTCCTCGACCACGAGACCCTGGTCCATGAAGACGACCCGGTCTGCGACCTCGCGGGCGAAGCCCATCTCGTGGGTCACCACGAGCATGGTCATGCCGGCCTGGGCGAGCTTGCGCATGCTGGCGAGCACGTCGCCGACGGTCTCAGGGTCCAGCGCGGAGGTGGGCTCGTCGAAGAGCATCAGCTGCGGCTTCATGGTCAGCGCCCTGGCGATGGCCACCCGCTGCTGCTGACCGCCCGAGAGCTGGTCGGGGCGGCGCTCGGAGAGGTGCTGGAGCCCGACGGCGTCCAGCTGTGCCAGCGCCTCGGTCTCTGCCTCGGCCTTGGACTGGCCCAGCACCCGCCGCGGGGTGATGGTGCAGTTCTCCAGCACGCTCAGATGGGGGAAGAGGTTGAACTGCTGGAAGACCATGCCGATCTGCCGGCGCATGGCGTCGAGATTGACGTCCGCATGGGTCGCCTCGTGCTCACCGACGGTGATCGTCCCCGCATTGGGGGTCTCCAGCCGGTTCACGCAGCGCAGCAGCGTGGACTTGCCGGAGCCGGATGCTCCGATCAGACAGACGACCTCACCCGGAGCCACGCTCATGTCTATGCCCTTGAGCACCTCGTTGTCCCCGAAGGACTTGTGCAGACCGGTGATGGTCACCCCGGCGGCGGAAGTGCTGCGCGCGCCGGGCACGCCCTTGGCTGAGGCGGTGTCCGGGGCCGTGGACCCCGACGTCTCGGCCTGACTCTGACTCTGGCCCTGGCTCTGGCTCTGGCTCTGGCTCATATTCGCGTCCATCTCTACTTCTTCCCCGTCCGGGGGGTGCGGTGCTCCATGCGGCGAGCCAGCAGCGACAGCGGCACGGTGAGCAGCAGGTAGCAGAATCCGGCGACCACCAGCGGGGTCAGCCCCGCCTGGTAGATGTTGATTCCGTCGCGACCCATCTTGGTCAGCTCGGCGGCGCCGCCGGCCATGCCGACCACGAAGATCAGCGAGGAGTCCTTGGTGAGCAGGATCGCCTCATTGGTCAGCGGGGGCAGCACGATCCTGAAGGCCTGCGGGATCTGGATGGTGACCATGGCGCGCCAGGCGGGCATGCCCAGCGCGCGGGCGGCCTCCAGCTGGCCCTTGGGCACGGCCTGAAGGCCTGCCCGGAGGGTCTCTGCGATGTAGGCGCTGGCCACGATGGCCAACGCTGAACCGGCGATCTGCAGGGTGGAGAGGTTCCACCCGAAGGCCAGCGACGCACCGAAACCGAGCGCGATGAACACCAGGATCGCAGGGATGCCTCGGAAGAACTCGATGTACGCGGTGGCCAGCCACCGGTAGATCGGGAACGAGGACATCCGCATCAGCGCCAGCAGCGTTCCGCCGAGCAGACCGAAGACGAAGCCCACCACCGTGTACTGCACGGTGTTGACCAGTCCCACGGTGATGATCTCCGGGAACATCGGTCCGATGCTCTCGACGGCGAAGAAGCTGCTGCGGATCGCTGTCCAGTCGATGAGGATGGCCAGCACGATCACGACTGCAAGGAATATCCCTGCCTGGATCCCGAGGCTCAGGCGCGCTCGGTCACGGGTTGTCATTGCCATGAGGGTTATTCGTCGCCCTCGTCCTCGGTGGCCGCGTCCTCAGCGGGCTCCTCGTCGGCAGCCTCCTCGTCCGCGTCACCCTCTTCAGGAGTGTCGCCCTCGCGGAACCAGCGGTCCTCGAGCTCTTCCATACCGCCGGAGGCGTCCAGCTCGGCGAGGACCTCGTTGACCGCAGTGATCAGCTGATCGTTGCCGGTGGCCACGGCAATTCCGAGCTGCTCACCGGTGTCGATCTCCTCGATGAACTCCGACGTGTCTGATTCGCCGGCCTGGTAGCCCAGGATGGAGATGTTGCCGATTGCGGCCTCCACCTGACCTGAGTCGAGGCCCTGGATCAGCAGGCCGGAGTCGCTGTACTCGCGCACCTCATAACCCTGCTCCTGGGCGTAGTCAGCGCCGGTGGTCTCGGTCTGCACACCCACGGTGAGGCCTTCAAGGTCATCCAGCGAGCTGACTTCAGCCTCGGTGGCGGCGAGCAGGCCAAGGTTGTCGTCGAGGTAGGGCTCGGAGAAGAGCATGTTGCCCGCTCGCGCCTCGGTGATGGTCATGCCGGAGATCGCCAGGTCGCAGGTGCCGGCGTCCAGTGCCACACCGGACTGGATGCCCTCGAATCCGGTCTGCACGACCTCCAGGTCGGCGTCCAGCGCGTCGGCGATGACCTCGGCGATGTCGATGTCGAAGCCGACGACATCGCCCTCGCCGTCGTAGTACTCGAACGGCGGGTAGGGAACATCGGAGCAGACCTGCAGGGTGCCCTCGTTGTTCAGCTCGACGTCGCCGAGATCGAGGTCCACGGTGATCTCGTTCTGCGGCTCGGCCTCGAGGGTCTCGCCACCTTCTTCACTGTCGCCACAGGCGGTCAGCAGAAGCGCTGCCAGCGCGGAGGCGCCTACGGCCTTGGCCGCGGTCTTATGCTTGGGCATATTTGGATCCTTAGGTTGATCAGCTGAAACCGATGTCAGACGGTTTCCGCGATTATACGGTGATGCTGTGTTTCAGCCCTATGTCAGCCGGGCGGAAGCTTGACGGCGTGTCTTCATCGAGGGCCGTCGCGCCGTGACCTGGGATGCATGTGAGCGGGACCTGCACGTGATCCAGAACTGAACGTGACCTAGAACTGCACCAGGGCCTGGGACTTCGCGAGCACCTTGGTGCGGACGGGCTCCTGGTGCGACTGCTGATCCGGTCCGGCCTCAGTCGCAGCTTCGGTGAGCAGCTCCACGCTCAGGTCCACCCGGACCCGGCGCTGCTGCGCATCCACCGCGCCGATCTTCCCGCTGATCTGAAGCCGGGCGGTGGCGGTCTCCGGGGAGCCCGACGCGGCGTCGGGCACCGGGACCGGCTTGGTGAAGCGGGACTGATAGTCGACGACGGCGCCCGGGTCGCCCGCCCAGACGCTGACCAGGTCCACGGCGGAGCCCATGGTGAGCATGCCGTGGGCGATGACCCCGTCCAGGCCGACCTCGCGGGCGAAGCGGTCGTTCCAGTGGATCGGGTTGTGGTCCCCCGACGCGGCGGCGTAGCGGATCAGGTCCGCCCGGGAGAAGCTCAGCTCGCGGGTGCCGATCTGCTGACCCTTCTGGAGGTCTTCGAAGACTGGGGTGCTCATGCGGCATCCTCCTCGTTGCGGACCAGCAGGGTGGAGGTCACGGTGCTCCGGGCGGCGCCGTCCTCGGCGCTGATCTGCACCACGGTGGTGACCATCGCGCCGGCGCCCATGGTGCGGATCCGCTCCAGGGTGACCTGGGAGCTCAACGTGTCTCCGGCGAGGATCGGGCTGTGGTGGGTGAAGCGCTCCTCGGCGTGGACCACGCGGGAGAAGTCGATGCCGGCCTCGTCGTCGTTGATCACAGCAGCCTCGGCGCGCTGGGCGATGATCACCGCGAAGCTCGGCGGCGCGACCAGGTCGTGGTGACCCAGCGCCTGGGCGGCGTCGAGGTCATGGTGCGCGGGGTGCTCGGCCTGCACCGCGAGCGCGAACTCACGGATCGCCTCACGGCTGACCTGGTACGGCGCGGCGGGAGGGTACTGGTGGCCCTGGCGGTCTGGGTTGATCATTCAGTCTTCCTTCGCTCGACGGGAGAGGATCTGAGCGGCCTGGCGTCGGCGCAGTCCGATGGCGATCAGGTGACTCAGGATGCCGACGCCCAGGAAGACCAGACCCGTGCTGCGCAGCGCGTCGGTCGTCTCCGCGGCGTCGAGCAGCGTCGCCAGCACCACCAGGATCACACCGACGGCGGTGGAGGCCATGCCCAGGACGAGGGTGACCCGGTAGGCGCGCGTCCCGCTGGTCCACGGGTCAAAGGACTGAGTGCTCACGGCGGTCAGCTTACAGGCCTCGGCGAGGCGCTCTCGAAAAACCTCACACCACCCGGTGGGGACTATGAGGCTGGTTTATCGCGACCGAAACTCGACGATCCCCTCGCGGAAACACGGCCTTGGCACAGTGGAGCCCTCACCACCGGACCCTGAATGGTCACCGCGCGGCCCAGCCCCGCGAGACGCCAGGAAGCAGGACATCGCGATGAACCCCCAGATCTCCGCCACAGCGGCGCAACGCAGAAGTCCGGCCGCCGAGACCGATGTCGCCGCGCCGACGGATCGGCTCGTCGTCGAGGAGGGCCGCTGGATCACCAACTGGCAGCCCGAGAACTCCGAGTTCTGGGATGGCCCGGGACGCCCCACCGCGCGGCGCAACCTGATCTGGAGCGTGTTCTGCGAGTTCCTCGGATTCGCCGTATGGCAGCTCTGGTCGGTCACGGTCGTATTCCTGCCCCTGGTGGGCTTCGACCTGACCACCTCCGAGCAGTTCTGGCTGGTGTCGCTGCCTCCGCTGGTCGGGGCGACCCTGCGGGTCCCCTACAGCTTCATGGTGGCGATGATCGGCGGACGCAACTGGACCATCATCTCCGCGCTGCTGCTGCTGATCCCCACCGTCGCCATGGCGCTGACCCTGGGCAACCCGGAGACGCCGAACTGGGCGCTGTTCGCCATCGCCGCGGCCGCTGGGTTCGGCGGCGGCAACTTCTCCTCCTCGATGGCCAACATCACCTACTTCTACCCGGCCAAGGAGAAGGGCGCGGCGCTGGGAGTCAACGCCGCCGGCGGCAACCTCGGCGTCGCCGTCGCCCAGTTCACCGTGCCGATCGTGGTGACCGCGTTCGCCTTCGGCGCGCTGCAGCCGAACCTGCCGGCCGCCGGGCTGTTCTGGATCCCGTTCATCCTGCTCGCCGCCTGGGGCGCTCGGAAGTACATGCACAACCTCTCTCACGCCAAGAACGACCTCAAAGGCTCGCTCTCGGCGCTGAAGGAGAAGCACCTGTGGATCATCTCGCTGATCTACATCGGGACCTTCGGCTCCTTCATGGGCTTCGGCTCGGTCTTCCCGACCCTGATCAACATCCAGTTCCCCGAGTTCTCCAGCATCCAGGTCTTCGGCGCGGCGCTCTCGCTGGCCTTCCTCGGTCCCCTGGTCGGCTCGCTGGCCCGGCCCTGCGGAGGCAGGCTCGCCGACCGGATCGGCGGCGCCCGGGTGACCATCGCCAGCTTCCTGGCGATGGCCGGGGTCACCGCCGCCGTCGTGCTGACGCTCTCGATGGCCAACTTCTGGATCTACCTGCTGCTGTTCCTGGCCCTGTTCACCCTCACCGGGGTCGCGAACGGGTCCAGCTACCGGATGATCCCGGTGGTCTTCAGGCTCTCGGTGGACCCTGCCGACCGGGTCGGACACGAGCGCAAGGCCTCCTCCGCGCTGGGTCTGATCGGCGCGATCGGCGCCTACGGCGGCTTTGCGATTCCGCAGATCCTGCGGGTGTCCAATGAGTCCACCGGCTCCTTCGACATCGCCTTCTGGGTCTTCGCCACCGGCTACGTCGCCCTGGCCGGGCTCACCTGGCTGGTCTACATGCGCCCCGGCACCGTCTTCGCCCGCGCCAACGTCTGATGCCGGCACCCCAGACCACCCGCGAGGTGAACACCCACTGCCCGTACTGCGCGCTGCAATGCGCCATGACGCTGCGGATCCCCGAGAGACCGAGCAGCGCCGAGACGGAGCAGACCCCGCCGGGCATCACGGTGGAAGGTGCCCGGTTCCCGACCAACCGGGGGCGGCTGTGCCGGAAGGGCAGCACCGCCGCGGAGCTGCTCGGCCCACGCAGCGACCGGCTCCGCTCCCCCCTGATCGCCGAGACCGACGACGACGGCGAGCGCAGCTTCCGCGCGGCCTCCTGGGAGGAGGCGCTGGACCATATCGCGGAGCGGCTGCGCAGCATCCAGGCCACCCACGGCCCAGACGCGATCGGGGTGTTCGGCTCCGGCAGCCTGACCAATGAGAAGACCTACGCGCTGGGGAAGTTCGCCAGGGTCGCGCTGGGAACCTCGCAGATCGACTACAACGGCAGGTTCTGCATGTCCTCGGCGGCGAAGGCCTCCACAGAGGTCTTCGGACTGGACCGCGGGCTTCCGTTCCCGCTCACGGACCTCGATGCCGCCTGCACCGTCCTGCTGCTGGGCTCCAACGTGGCCGACACCATGCCACCCTTCGTGCAGCACCTGGAGGGTGCTCGATCCAAGGGTGGTCTGATCGTGGTGGACCCGCGGCGCAGCTCCACCGCCGAGCTCACCGCCGACGGCGCCGGGTTCCATGTGGCTCCGACCTCCGGCGGGGACCTGGTGCTGCTGCTGGCCCTGGCCAACGTGCTCTTCGAGGAGGGTTACACCGATCAGCGCTATCTGGCGGACCGGGTCAGCGGCACCGAGGACTTCCGCCGGTCCGCGGCCGCCTGGTGGCCCGAGCGGGCTCAGGCCGCCACCGGAGTCGGCGCGGACCAGATCCGCCTCATCGCCCGTCGGCTGGGATCCGCGGCCGTGAGCGCCCGCGACGGCGGCGATCCGGTCTTCATCCTCACCGGACGCGGCGTGGAGCAGCACCGCGACGGCACCGACACCGCACGGGCCGCGATCAGCCTGGCGCTGGTCCTCGGGCTGCCCGGCGCCCGTGGAGGCTACGGCACCCTGACCGGACAGGGCAACGGGCAGGGCGGCCGGGAGATGGGGCAGAAGTCGGACCAGCTCCCGGGGCTGCGCTCGATCAGCTCCCCCACCGACCGGGCGCACATCGCCGAGGTCTGGGGCGTGGCGCCGGAATCGATCCCAGGCCCCGGGGTCCCGGCCACGCAGCTGCTGCACACCATGGGCACCCGGACTGATCAGGGCCCGGACGGGATCCGTGCGCTGCTGGTCCATGGCTCCAATGTGGCCGTCTCGGCGCCCGACACCTCCCGGGTGCTTAAGAATCTGCGGGCCCTGGACCTGCTCGTGGTGGCCGACTTCTTCCTCTCCGAGACGGCCGCCGAGGCCGACGTCGTGCTTCCGGTGCTGCAGTGGGCCGAGGAGGACGGCACCATGACCAGCCTGGAGGGGCGGCTGCTGCGCCGTCGTCGGGCCCTGGAGCCGCCGTCGGGGTGCCGCTCGGAGCTGTGGATCTTCGCGGAGCTGGCCCGGCGTCTCGGCGTGCCCACCGGCTTCTCCACCGATCCGGCGGAGGTCTTCGAGGAGATCCGTCGGGCCACCGCGGGGGCGACTGCGGACTACTCCGCGATGAGCTGGGAGCTGTTGGACGCCGGACACGCCGGCTACTGGCCGCACCCGGCAGCCGCGGAGCCGGCCGCGGAGCGTGCACATGCCGCCGGTGCTGGCAGTGCGGCCGGTGCTGGCAATGCGGCCGGGCCAGAGCGCACCAGCACCGGGGAGCCGATCATCGGGACTCCGCGGATGTTCACCGCCCGCTTCGCCCACGCCGATGGCCGGGCGACGCTGCGCGCGATCCGGCCACGCGCCCAGGCGGCACCGCACGCCGAGGAGCTCACCTTCACCACCGGACGGCTGATGGAGCACTATCAGTCGGGCAACCAGACCCGGCGGGTGCCGGCCCTGGACGCCGCGCACCCGCAGGTGACGGTGCAGATCCACCCGGCCACGGCGCGCCAGTTCGGGTTGGCCGAGGATGGCTTCGCGGTTGTGGAGAACGCGCAGGGCGCGCTGACCGCGAAGGTCGTCTTCGACGCCGGGATCCGCGCGGACACCCTCTTCTCGCCCTTCCATTTCTCCGGCCGCAGCGCCGCCAACCTGCTCACCCGGGGCCTGACCGACCCGCATTCGAAGATGCCGGAATTCAAGAACACCCCGGTCCGAATCCGTCCCGCCACTTCCACGGAGGCAGCCGCATGACTCACCCGATCCCGCACGTGCTGGTGCTCGGCTTCGGTCCGGTCGCCGCCCGGCTGATCGATGAGCTTCTCGAGGAGGTCACGATCGGTACGCTCCGGCTGACCGTGATCGGCGCCGAGACCGAGCCGGCCTACCAGCGCATCCGCATCGGGGACGTCTCGGTGGGCCGCATCCAGCCCGCCGACCTCGCCGTGACCGACCCGCGCGCGCTTCGCGAGGCCGGCGTCGACGTGCGCACCGCGGTGACCGCCACCGGTATCGACCGAGAGACTCAGCGGGTCACGCTCGATGACGGCGGCACGCTCTCCTACGACCGGCTGGTGCTGGCCACCGGCGCGGAACCGATGACGCCCAGCTTCGAGGTGGAGTCTCGCCGCGGCGGTGCCATCGACGCGGAGCTGAAGTCCCCCGGACTGCCGGAGGGGATCCTCGCCGTGCGCGAGATGGGTGATGCGCTGCGGCTGGCCGAGGTCGTGCACCGCGGCGAACCGGTCATCGTGCTCGGTGGGGGCGTGCTCGGCGTGGAGGCGGCGCTGGCCATCGCCGAGGTCGGGGCCCCGGTGACCCTGGTGCACCGAGGCAATGTGCCGATGAACCGGCAGATCGACACCGATGCCGGGATGCTGCTGCGCCGCGAGCTGATCCGTGCCGGGGTCCAGGTGCGGGCGGCGGCGGACATCACCACCGTGATCGCTGAATCAGGCCGCCTGTCTGGGGTGCGCACCTCTCTGGGCGAGAAGCTGCCCGGCTCGTTGCTGGTCACCTGCACCGGAGTCCGCGCGCGGGACCAGCTGGCCGCCGCCTCCGGACTGCCCACCCGCTGGGGAGTGCTGACCGACCAGGCGTGCCGCAGCGTGACCGACCCACTGATCTACGCGATCGGTGACTGCGCCACCGTGGATGGGAAGGTCTCCGCGGGACTGATCGCGCCGGGGTGGGAGCACGCTGCGACCGTCGCACAGGCCCTGCGTGGGGACCTCGGGCTGGAGCAGATCATCGAGCGCGATGCCGCCGGAGCCCCGGTGCACCTGACGGCCCACAAGGGCCTGGACGTGATCCTGTTGAAGTCCCACACGCTCAACGTCGCCTGCGCCGGAACCACCGATGTGGACCCCTGGGATCCCGACTCGCCCACCGTCTCCACCTGGTCAGATCCGAAGGGCGGTCAATACCTGCGCATCGTCTCGGATGAGGACCGGCTGCTCGGCTTCGTCGCGGTCGGAATGCCGCGCTCGGCCGCTGAACTGGCCATCCATGCCGGACGAGGCACCATCCCGGTGACCGACCGCACCGCGCTGCTGGCGGCCGAGCACGCCACCCGCGAGGCGCAGCTCGGCGCGCAGGACGTGCTGTGCAGGTGCGCCGGCACCACCCTCGCCCAGGTGCAGGACGCGGCCGCCTGCTCATCCACCGTGGCGGAGGTCGGGGCGGCCTGCCGCGCCGGCACCGGCTGCGGCACCTGTCATGTGCGCATCGAGAAGCTGCTCAGCGCCGAGGCCAGGCAGCTCCCGACGGCGGTGCACGCCTGAGCGGAGCGCGCGGAGAACCAGGTCGAGCAATGTGCGAGGTCGGACAGTGAGCCTGGTCAGGCAGTGAGCCTGGTCAGGCAGTGAGCCTGGTCAGGCGGTGAGCCCGGTCAGGCGGTGAGCCCGGTCAGGCGGTGAGCCCGGTGAGACGGCGAGCAGGGTCAGACCGCGAGCCGGTACCCGCGCTTGACCACGGTGCTCACCAGACCGCTGACCGGCAGCGATTTGCGCAGCCGGGAGACCCACATCTCCAGGGCATGCTCGGAATCGCACTGGACCAGCACCTGCATCAGATGCTCCCGGGAGAGCACCGCCCCCTCGGCCTTGACCAGCGCCCGCATCAGCGACAACGGCCCCGGCGGCAGACGCACCGCCTGGTCGGTGAGCTGGGGGAGGCGCACCTCGGAGCCGCGCATCTCGACAGGTCCGTGCCGGGTGGTGATGCGCAGCGTCTGATGTTCCTCGAGGTGGTCACAGACCAGCTTGATCATCGCGCCCAGGCGCCAGCGCGAGGGGATGATCGGGCTGAGCCCCGCATCGTAGAGGGGTCCTGCGGTCACAGCGCCCACGGCCACCGAGACCACGTCGCCGCGCAGCGCTGCGACCAGCGCCTCCGACCTTCCGTACTGACGGGCCACCGAGAGGAACGCCTCCACTGCAGGGGCTGCGGTGAAGGTGATCAGGTCGAGCTGTCGTTCGATCACCGCGTCGATCATGCGCAGCAGGTCCGAGTCTTCATCGGGCCTGGTCCAGGTATAGGGCAGCACGGTGACCACCCTGGCGCCAGCCGCCTGGAGCCGGTGGATCTGCGAATCATCACTGGCCCCGTGCTGCTGCAGCGCCACGGTCTTGTCCCTCACGTCACGGGTCAGCAGCATGTCCACCACGGTCGCGGTGCGCTCGTCCTCGGCGGAGCCGTCGTCATCGAGGCCCGCAGCCCGCACCGCACCGCGCGCCTTGGGACCGCGCACCAGGATGGTCGCCTGCTCCAGGGCGTCGAAGAGCTCCGCGCCCAGACCATAGGCGTCCGCGGCCTCGAACCAGCGGCGCATCCCGTAGGCGGTGGTGATGACCGCGAAGTCCGGTGCCGCGTCGATCACCCGGCGGGTGTCCTGCTGCAGGGTCACAGATTCGGTCAGCGCGACGATCCGCAGCGCAGGGGCGTGCATGACTTCGGCCCCGCGCCGCTGAAACGCGCAGATGAGGTCCTCGCTGCGTCTGTCTGAGGTGACCCCGATCCGGAAGCCCGCCAAGGTCTGCGGCACCGCCGAAGCGGTCTCGGGCGCAGTCCTGACGGCAGACCCGCCATTGCCGCCGGCGGGGAGAGGGGCGTCGGAGGAGGTGATTGCGGTCATCAGAGCACCGCCCCGGCCATGGCGCGGATGACCTGTTCCCCGGCGACCGCCGGAGAGGAGTCGGTGTCGCTGCGGGCCTCGCCGGAGCAGGGCTCAGTCGCCGCCAGCCGGACCACCTCCCCGATCACCAGCACTGCCGGCGAGCGCAGCCTGGCTTCGGCCGCGACCCCGAGGATCTCGCCGAGCGGGGCGATGAGCACCCGCTGATCGGCGCTGAAGCCGCGCTCCACGATCCCCACCGGGGTCTCTCCGGCGAGCCCGTGGCGCTGCAGCCCGGCCATGGTGTGTCCCAGCGTGCCCACACCCATCAGGATCACCGCGGTGCCGCCCAGAGCGGCCAGGCCGGAGAGCTCCTGCTCGCTGAGCGGGTCGTGTCCGGAGATCACGGTGAAGGACTTCGAGACGTTGCGGGCGGTGACCGGGATCCCTGCCGCGGCGGGCACGGCGATCGCCGAGGTGATCCCCGGGACCACCGTCACCGGGATGCCGGCGTCACGGCATGCGGCGACCTCCTCGCAGCCGCGTCCGAAGACGAACGGGTCACCGCCCTTGAGCCGGACCACGCGTCGACCGCTGCGCGCGGCGTCGGTCATCATCGCCTGGATGTCCTCCTGGGCGACCCGGCGATGTCCGGGACGCTTGCCGACGTCGTAGAGCTCGGCCGCCGGGGCCCACTCGCGCAGACCCTCGGTGGGCGCGAGCCGATCGTAGAAGACGACGTCGGCGATCGCCAACGCGTCACGGGCTCGCACGGTCATCAGGTCGGCGGCTCCAGGGCCGCCTCCGATCAGTGTCACCTCTCCCAGAACCATCATGACCTTCCCTCCGCGGCTGCCAGGTTGTTGGGGACGGGGACGCCCGGGCGGGCCTCCCCCGGCTCCTGATGCGCGCCTGCCCGGGCGGCGTCTTCTCGGACCATCTCCTCGCGCACCGGGATGCGCGGCCCGGTGAGCAGCACCGGACCCTCCCCTGCCGCGGCGTCGAGCTTCTCCTGTTCGGTGGCCGGGCGGCGCTGTCCGCGCTCGATCACGTAGGCCAGTCCGGTGTCCGGGGCGTCCGGGGCGTTGACGAAGCTGCGGAATCGGCGCAGCCGTTCCGGGTCGCGCAGCGTCGCGGCCCATTCGTCCTCGTAGCCATCTACGTGTCTGGCCATGGCCGCTTCGAGGTCTTCTCCGATGCCCAGGGAGTCTTTGACCACCACGTCATGGACGTGGTCGACGCCCCCGGGCAGCTCCTCGATCCAGCGCGCGGTGCGCTGGAGCCGGTCTGCGGTGCGCACGTAGTACATGACGTAGCGGTCGATGTAACGCAGCAGCGTCGGGTCGTCGAGGTCCTTGGCCAGCAGCTGTCCGTGGGCCGGGGTGGCCCCGCCGTTGCCGCCGACGTACATGTTCCAGCCGTCGCTGGTGGCGATCACGCCGACGTCCTTCGCGCGGGCCTCCGCGCACTCGCGGGCGCATCCGGAGACGCCGAACTTCATCTTGTGCGGCGAGCGCAGTCCGCGGTACCGGTTCTCCAGCCGGATGCCCATGGCCACCGAGTCCTGGACCCCGTAGCGGCACCAGCTGGAGCCCACGCAGGACTTCACGTTGCGCAGCGCCTTGCCATAGGCCTGACCGGATTCGAATCCGGCGTCGACCAGGCGGCGCCAGATCTGCGGCAGCTGCTCCAGCCGGGCGCCGAACATGTCAACCCGCTGGGCCGCGGAGATCTTGGTATAGAGGTCGAAGTCGGCCGCGACCTCGGCGATCACCTTGAGCTTCTGCGGGGTGATCTCCCCGCCGGGGATCCGCGGCATCACCGAGTAGGTGCCGTCCTTCTGCATGTTCGCCAGGGCCCGGTCATTGGTGTCCTGCAGCGTGCCGCGACCGGCTTCGAGGATGTACTCGGCGCCGTGCTGGGCGGCCAGGATCGAGGCCACGACCGGTTTGCAGATGTCGCAGCCGAGGTTGAGCTGCGCGTCGGCGGGGGTTCCGAACCGGGCGACGATCTCGGTGAAGCTGGTCAGCTGGGTGGCCCGCACGGCTTCGAAGAGCTCGGCGCGGGAGTGGCCGAAGTGCTCGCAGAGCGCCTTGGAGACGTCGAACCCCAGAGAGAGCATCTGCTTCTCCATGATCTTCTTCGCCATCGGGATGCAGGAGCCGCACTGGGTGCCGACCCTGGTGCAGCTCTTCATCGCGGCCATGTCGGTGCAGCCGGGGGTGGTCCCGTCGCCGGTGACGGCGGATCGGATCTGTCCCGCGCAGATGTCCTTGCAGGAGCAGACCTGGGCGTCGTCAGGCAGCTCCAGGTCCAGCTCTCCGCCACCGGCGGCGGAGAGGAACGCGCCGGGGGCGGCCGGCAGCTCACGGCCCAGCAGCGGGCGCAGCGAGGAATAGGGGCTGGCGTCACCGACGAAGACCCCGCCGAGCAGGGTGGTGGCGTCGTCGGTGACCACGATCTTCTGATAGATGCCGCCGACGGCGTCGGCGTAGACGACCTCGAGCGCGCCGGGGGTCTCGGCGAAGGCGTCTCCGAAGGAGGCCACGTCCATGCCGGCGAGCTTGAGCTTCGCGGCGGTGTCGAACCCGACGAACGAGGCTGCTCCCCCGCTGAGCCGGTCCGCGACCACCTCGGCCATCGCATTGGCCGGAGCGACCAGGCCCATGGAGATGCCCTGGTAGCTCGCGACCTCTCCGATGGCCCAGATCTTCGACGCCGAGGTGGCACAGGTCTCGTCGATGACCACGCCTCCGCGCTCGGCGCAGTCGATTCCTGCCGCAGCGGCGAGCTCGTCGCGGGCGGTGATGCCGATGGCGGCGACGACCAGGTCCGCGGGCAGGTCGGGGCCCTGCGCGAACTCCAGCGTATAGCGGCTCTGCTCTGGTCCTGCCTCTGGGTCCACGGCCATCCGGGTGGGCCGGTGGCCGAGTTGGAGCCGGTAGCCCTCCTGCTGAAGCAGCCGGTTCAGGGTGCGGCCGCCGAACTCGTCCACCTGGGCGTTCATCAGCCAGGGGCGGGAATGCACCACCGTGACCTCGGCACCGAGGCCCTTGAGCCCGCCAGCCGCCTCCAGGCCGAGCAGGCCGCCGCCGATCACCGCGCAGCGGGCCGGACGGCCCAGCTCGGCGCTGAGCTCGGCGGCGCGCTGCCGGAGCCAGTCGACGTCGTCCAGGGTTCGGTAGACCGCGATGTGCTCGCTGCCCTCGATCGGTGGCCTGGGCGCGGAGGATCCGGTGGCGAGCACCAGCTCGTCGAAGCCGTACACCTCACCGGCCGCCGTGCGCAGCGTCTGGGCCTGCGCGTCAACCTGGGTCACCGCGGTGGCGGTGTGCAGCTGGACCCGGGGATCGGCCCAGAGCGCCGGGTCCCCCAGCAGCAGCTCATCGTCGAACTGCGCGAAGCGTCGGGACAGCGCCACCCGGTCATAGGGGGCCGACGCTTCCTCGGTGAACACGCTGATCCGGAGACCGACGGGGTCCCGGGCGATGAGGGCCTCGGTCAGCCGGTGGGCGGCGGGGCCGCCTCCGACGACGGCGATATGCCGCTCGGTCCCGGCCGGGGCCGAGTGTGGGGTTGCGTCCATGGGAGTTCACCTTCGCGGTAGCCGATGAGTGCGATCTGCCTTCACGTCGATCTGGCGGAGGTCTTCGGTGTTCGATAGGGGTGCGCCGGACCGTCGAGGGTTCGCCCCAGCCTAGGAACACGCGATTTCTCAGCGGTGTCGCGTTTGTAACACCAATATGACAAGGTCCTCATCTTGTTCTCAGCGCTGGTGAGATCAGCGTCATCAGGGCTTTACACGCTGGCGTTCCGGACGAAACTGCTCCTGCCTAGGCTGGGGCGATGAGCACCGCGACCACGACCGCATACACGCCCACGTCCATTGCCGGAGCCCCAGGCACCGAGCCCTTCTGGCATCGGGTGTGCCGCTTGGAGGACCTGGAGCCGATGTGGGGCGAGGCCGCTCTGGTCCAGGGCACGCAGATCGCGCTGATCCGGCTGCAGGGCGAGACGGTGCATGCGGTGTCCCAGCTGGATCCCTGCGCCGGCGCGAATGTGATGTCTCGCGGTATCGTCGGGTCCAGAGCTGGCCGGCCTACATTGGCCTCACCGATCCATAAGCAGCCCTATGACCTGGCCACCGGTCAGTGCCTCAGCGATGAGGCGCTGCAGCTGAACTCCTATCCGGTGCGCGTCCAAGCCGGATTCATCGAGGTGAAAGTCTGAGGTTTCTCTGATGACCCACGCCGTCGAAACGTCTGCCGCGTTGCTGGCCGTCTCCCACGGCACCTCCGATCCTGAGGGACAGCGCCTGGTCGCGCAGCTGGCGCAGCGGGTCCAGGAGGTCGCCGCCGCGCGGGGATGCGCGGATCCGGTCAGGCTCGGGCACGTGGATGTGCAGCAGCCTGACGTCCCCGCCAGCCTGGCCTCCCTGCCCGAGGAGATGGCCGTCGTCGTCGTGCCCCTGCTGCTCTCCGCCGGCTTCCACGTCAATGTGGACCTCAGGGAGGACACCGCCGATCTGGACCGTCCGGTGACCGTGGGCGGTGCGCTGGGCCCCGATGACCGGCTGGTGGATCTGCTGCTGCGCCGGATGGTTCAGGCCGGGGTCGACTCCGCGCGGGACACCCTGATCTTCGCCGCAGCGGGCTCCTCGGACAGCTCGGCCGTGCGGGATTGTCAGGACATGGCGGCTCGGCTCCAGGCCCGGCTGGGCCGCCCGGTCCAGGACGCCTACCTCTCCTTCGCAGAGCCCTCGGTGAAGACCACAGTGGCACAGGCGCGGAGCACCGCGCGGGGCCGGGTCGTGCTGATCAGCTATCTGCTGGCACCGGGCTACTTCCAGAAGCTGCTCGAACGCGCAGGCGCCGACGTGGTCACCCGGTCGCTGCTGCCCCAGGACTCGTCGCAGGCACCGGCGGAGCTGGTGGAGATCATCCTCGACCGGTTCGCCGCGGGACTGGCAGACCTGACCACAGCCTCGCAGGCGGCACGCTGACGGGTCCACCCGGTGCGCTGCTGCTCCCGATGAACCAGCAGATGCAGGGGTCGTGCGGAGCTGCATCGAACCGCCCGGGGCAGAGGTCCAGAGCTCTGCGTCGTGATCTCTGAGTGGTGACCTCTGAGTCAGCGGACTGCCCTCTTCGGCCTTCGCGGGCGTCATGCATGAGGTCAGCGCGTTCAGTTGTCCTGTCCCGACCGGAGAACGGTGACACAATAGGATCTCCAGCCCGTCGGCATCCATACGCTCGAACGGGCAGCGCCGGAACGCGCACGTCGTGGCGGTGTCCGGGCGTCGTCTGCGTCGTGAACGCTCTCCCGAGGGCTGAGAGGCGCCCAGCACGCGGTACGCTGGCGGGGCCCTCGCGGCTGGACCCGTTCGACGCGTCGATCTCTTGCGGATCCGCTGGACCAGCTTGTGCTCCGGGACGTCTCTGCCGAGACTTCTCGGATGTCCCTCACCCCGCCGCGGGTGCGGTGCGGACACCGTCCCGCCGATGTGAAGAACCAATCGCTTTCGAGGAGGACTCCGTGGCTCGAGGAGCCCAGCGTAAGAACGTCGCGCGCACGCGCACCCGACGGCGACCCCGCCAACACGACGACGGCGGCATCATCCACCTGCTCGCCAAGGTAGTCCGCGAGGTCGAGTCCTCGGTGCAGCGCGGTCTCGACCTGCCCTCGACCCGGACCAAGTTCCAGGTCGTGGCACTTCTCATGCGCGAGGAACGCGCCCGCGTCAAGGCGGAGGAGACGAAACCGGGGGCCCGGGGCGCCGAAGAGCTCAAGCGCCTCGACGGCATCGCCACCATCCTCGCGACGACGGCCGCCCGCGACCCCTCCCTTCTTGGGCTGCTCGCCGACGACGCGGTCATCTCCGATCGTGCGCGCTCGCTGCGCCGCGAGCTCCTCCAGTCCGCCGGCATCGAGGTGCCGGAAGATCCCGCCGAACAGCCCGGACAGTCCGGACAGCCCGAACCGGCCGAGCCCAAGGCGGACACGCAGCGCCGGGTGGTGCCCGCCTCGGTGGCATCTCGCCAGCTCGCTAACCCTTTCCTCGAACCTGACTACTCCGCCGTCGCCAAGCGCACCGCCGCGCCCCGTCGCCTCGTCGGCTGGGAGCTCATCGAACCGCTGATGAGGTCCTTCGCCGACGGCGGCGCACTCTCGTGCATGGACCTGCCAGAGCCGACCGCCAGCCGGGCGACCCAAGGGCTGGAACTCATGCCGCACCAGGCAAGGCTGGTCGCCGCCGCGGCGGCGGGACACCGGACGTTCCTGCTCGCCGACGAGCCCGGCCTGGGCAAGACGGCCCAGGCGCTGCTCGCCGCTCAGGCGGCGGACGCCTACCCGCTGCTCGTCGTCGTGCCGAACGTCGTGAAGATGAACTGGGCGCGCGAGGCCATGCTGTGGACGCCCAGCCGCCCCGCGACGGTGGTCCACGGCGACGGGGAGCGGATCGACGGCTTCGCGGACATCATCATCGTCAACTATGAGGTGCTCGATCGGCACGCGGGCTGGCTCCGCGAACTGGGTCTGCGCGGGATGGTCGTCGACGAGGCGCACTACATCAAGAACCGGAAGTCGCAGCGGTCCCAGAACGTGCTGCAGCTCTCCGAGCGCATCCGCACGCGGATCGCCGACCCGCTGCTCATCGCCCTCACCGGCACACCGCTGATCAACGACATCGAGGACTTCAAGGCGATCTGGCAGTTTCTCGGCTGGGTCGATGAGACCAAGCCGCTCGGTGAGCTGATGAATGCGCTCGAGCAGATAGGTCTGACACCGGCCGACCGCGGCTTCTCCGCCGCCGCGCGCGCAGCCGTGATCGACCGCGGCATCGTGCGGCGGCGCAAGGTGGACGTGGCCGCAGACCTGCCCGCCCGCCGCGTGGCCGACGTCCCGGTCGAGCTCGACGACGAGGCCGGGCGGTCCATCCGGGCCGCCGAACAGAGCCTCG
This sequence comes from Nesterenkonia sp. AY15, assembly GCF_022565855.1. Classification (NCBI taxonomy): domain Bacteria; kingdom Bacillati; phylum Actinomycetota; class Actinomycetes; order Micrococcales; family Micrococcaceae; genus Nesterenkonia; species Nesterenkonia sp. AY15. Next base: position 213,532 of record NZ_JAJOYV010000002.1, read on the forward strand.
TCCGTCGTCTCCTCACGCGCTATGAGCGCGCGCTGGCGGCACAGGCGCCAGGCGACGTCGTCGAAGGCATCGACCACGTCCTCGTCCGCCAGGTCGCCGCGCGGGAGCGGGCGAGCAAGACGACGAATAAGTCGAACGAGAACGTGTTCACCATGACGCGGCGGATCGGCCAGGCGAAGGCCGGCCTCGCGGCCGACTACGCCGCGCAGCTCGCCCGCAGCGCCGGCAAGGTCGTCTTCTTCGCCAAGCACATCGATGTCATGGACACCGCTGAGGCGACCTTCGCCAAGCAAGGCATCCGGTACGCCTCCATCCGCGGCGACCAGACGGCATCGGCTCGACAGAAGCACATCGACGCATTCACCAACGACCCGGACGTCGCCGTCGCCGTGTGCTCACTGACGGCCGCCGGCGTCGGCATCAACCTGCAGGTCGCCTCGAACATGGTGCTCGCGGAACTGTCGTGGACCCACGCCGAGCAGACCCAGGCCATCGACCGCATCCACCGCATCGGCCAGGAGGAGCCGGTCACGGCGTGGCGGATCATCGCCGCGCAGACCCTCGACACGAAGATCGCCGAGCTCATCGACAGCAAGGCGGGGCTGGCCGCCCGGGCTCTTGACGGGACCGACCAGGATATCCCTGACTCCGCCGACATCCAGCTCGAGGCGCTCGTCACGCTCCTCGAGGATGCGTTGAGAGAGCGGGACAGCACGCAGGCATCCTGAACGGTGGTCGTCTCAGTCGAGGTCGTCCCGGATGCGGGGCGGACGGTCCGGCCCGGAAGACGAGTTGGGGCTGCTCGGGTGTGCTGCTGGTACAGCCCTGGCCGCAGGAATTCGTGAATGAGGCTTACAGGCAGCACCAAGGGACCCGGCGGAATGCAAAGTCGGTAGACCACGGGATCCGCAACGGACAGATCGGTCGGGACGCGCGTAGAGTCACGTCATGCCGCACCGCGACCATGAGGACGCCCTCCGCCGCCGCCGCTACGGCCGGGACTCGCAGGAGTTCGCCCGGGTGCTCAACCTCAGCGACGCGCTCTTCGCGATCGCAATGACGCTGCTGGTGTTCTCCACGATGGAGGCCTCCGGGGTACGACTCGACACCACCATGGGCGCCGTCTCCGGCCAGGGAGCGGAGCTGATCGCTTTCGTGGTGAGCTTCGCGGTCGTCGCGAACTTCTGGTGGGTGCACCACCGGTTCTTCGCGGTCCTGGGGTTCGTCGAGCCGGGCCTGATCGCGATCAATCTCGCACTGCTCGGCGCGGTGGCGCTGGTGCCCTACCCGACGAGCCTGCTCGGTCGGGACCCGACGCTGCGAGGCACGGTCGTGCCGTACCTGCTGCTGCTCAGTCTGATCGCGATACTGCACCTGGGCCTGCTGCTGCGCGCAGGCGCGGTCGACGCGTGGTGGCGGCCGATGCCCCAGGGGTTGTTCCGATGGGTGGTGGCCGGGTGGGGATCGAGCACGGCCGTGACGCTGCTCGCGCTGGCGGTCTCGTTCGCGGCGCCTGTGGCCGGCCTCGTGATGCTGTTGCTGACGTGGCCAGCCGAGGCGCTCGTGCGCCGGCGAGCTCCAGATGCCTACGCGGTCTGGGGTTGATCAACCGGCTACGGCGGTCGCGCTGATCGCGCAGCGGCCCGCGTCAGAAGACGATGGTGGGTCAACCAATAGTTGGCGATGCTCGGCGAAGGTGAGCACGATGGCGGTGAATTCTCCTGGCTGGTCGCACACGCTGAAGCTGATGACCCATGCGCGATCGCACGGTCACTCGAAGGGTGAGCCCCAAGCTGGAAGCGTGCCGTGTCTACCCATGCTTCAAGGTGCTGCGGCTTCAGCGATGGCGCGGAACGCCGCGATGGTCTCGTGGTCGTTGTCATCGAAGTGATGGTCAGTGCTCGACTTGACGATCACCACCTCACGGGCGGGGTTGACGCAGATGTATTGGCCCCTGCAGGTGAGGGGCCTCTGGCGTCGTGGAGGCCTCAACCCATCCGACGGGCAGCACCTGCTGCCCGTCGCGCCTCCCCTCGTTGAGGTAGAGGCGCCCCAGGCGCAGGTAGTCCCTCGACCGAGGTGCCGGTGGCGTTGCTGAGGACCTCGGCCAGGACCCCCGTGTCGGAGCTGACGTAGTTGTGGAAGTGCCGGGCGGCCGTTCCCGCTCGAGGTTGGCGTAATGGTCGAGCATGGGCTCTTCGAGAGCGAACGCACGGAGGAAGATCATGTTGACGTCCGCAAGCGGCGAGTCGTAGTCCTCGTCGAACTCGACTCCGCTGGACATCGTGAACAGGTGGCGGATGGTGACGCCGTCGTAGCCGCTGCCGGTCAGCTGTGGGACGTAGTCGGTGACCTCGTCATCCAGGCTGGAGATGTGGCCGTCTGGCGCCCATGGCGTGGTCCTCACCCTCGAACCGATAGGTCGAGGGCAGAGACTGCTCGGCGCGATCAAACTCCCAGGTGTCGTCTGCGGCGGTGACACCGGTGGCAGGAAAGATCCGGTCCCTCGACCTGAAGTTCTCCGCACGGTGGTCGTCGGCGAAGCGGGTGAAGAAGGTGCCGTACTGGGTGGTCAGCAGGTTGCGGCAGCCGCCACGATCGGCGGCGCGGGGGTCGCCGTCGCCTGGACCTCCAGATGGCACCATGGGTCTGCAGCAGTGGGTCCCCTGCAGCCGAGCTCAGCATGCGCCTCGTCCCGGCCCGCAGGACAGGACCTTTGGTCACTTCTGGTCGGGCATCGGCCCCTGGTGGTCGTCTGTGCGCCGTCGTACGGTGGTCGTGTCAGTCGAGTCGTCCCGGATGCGGGGCGCGCAGATGGAGGACTGCCATGAGTGACACGCGCGCCGCTGAGGGGCCGAAACGGCAGCGTAGGCCCCAGGCCACCTCAGGCGTCGGCGGCTCCAGCCCGTCGGCTCGTGGTGTCCGGGACGGCCAGCCGTCGATCACTGTGTCGGTGGTCCTGGCGGTGCTCGTGGCCGGCGGCGCCGGACTGATTGCCGCCTGGGCAACCCCCCGCGGCCCGCTGAACGCCGGCGAGGTGCTGTGGTCGATGCTCGGCGCGCTCACAGTCGGCGTGCTCGCGGGAGCCCTGCTGCGCAGCCGGTGGAGCATGCTGCTGACCCCCGTGGTCTTCCTGACCGTCTTCGAGGTGGCCCGCCTCGGCACGGCCGGTGCCACCGTCGACGAGATCCGCCTCGACTCCCTCATCGCGGTCCTCGGCTTCCTGGCCGGGCGGGGCGTGCACGGGCTGCTGGTCCTGGTGCCCATGATCCTGGGCTGTCGTCTCGGCGTCGAGGTCGCGGCCCGCCGGGGGACAGGTGGTCCGACCCGGATGACCAGGTGGGGCTGGTCGGGGGTGCTGCTGGCCGGTGTGACGGTGCTGGTGCTGGCGGCCCTGGCCGCCCGTCCCGCGTCAACGGCCCCGGTCCTCGACGCCACCGGTGAACCCGTGGAGGGGAGCATCGCCGAGCTCGTCACCGTGTCGGTCAATGGGTCAGACCAGACCCTGATGATCCGCGGCTCAGACGTGGAGGACCCTGTCCTGCTTCACCTCGCCGGCGGGCCGGGGGGCACAGACCTGGGGGCCATGCGGCTGGACCCGTCGCTGGAAGAGGACTTCGTCGTGGTCACCTGGGACCAGCCGGGGACCGGCAAGTCGTACTCCGCGATCGACCCGGTCGAGGACATGACGCTGCAACGGGTGGTGGATGACACGCTCGAGGTGACCGAGCATCTGCGCGAGCGGTTCGCCCAGGATCGGATCATCCTCACCGGCCAGTCGTGGGGCACGCTCCCAGGAGTGCTGGCCGTACAGCAGCACCCGGAGCGATATCGGGCCTTCGTGGGCACCGGGCAGATGGTCGATCTCCGCGAGACCGACCAGATCTTCTATGACGAGAGCCTGGAGCTGGCGAGCGCGACAGAGGATGAGGAGCTCGAGGCGCAGCTGATCGCGCAGGGTCCGCCGCCGTATTCGGACATGCTCGACTACACAGCGATCGTCGGTACGGAGCGAACCATCTACTCCTACCCGGAGTTCGACGGTTCGACCGAGATGACCGCGACCATCTGGGTGCCGGAGAACACCTTCATGGACCAGGTGAACGCGATCCGCGGCCTGCTCGACACGTACTCCCTGCTGTACCCACAGCTGCAGGATGTGGACCTGCGCGACGAGGCACCACGTCTCGACGTCCCGGTCTACGTCGTCATGGGTGAGCACGAAGCACGCGGCCGGGTCGAGCCGGCCCGAGAATGGTTCGAACAGCTGGAGGCCCCCGCCAAGACGTGGGTGGAGCTGCCCGCATCCAGCCACCGGGCCTCCTTCGAGCGGCCAGACGACTATGCAGCGCTTCTCCGACAGGTCCTGACCGAGACCGCCACGTACCGCTGAAGGGTCTTGAACTCCCGGGTGGACGCTGAGACGGTCCGGCTGGAGGTCTTCCCACGGGTCCACGGCGGAGCGGACTGGCGCGCACGGGCAGTTCGCATATTCGTTGCTCAACCCCTCGCTGACGCCAGCGGATGCACGTCGGGCCCCCACGCAGTGAAGCGTAGGGGCCCGACATGCAGGTCGCCTGTGCGGCGTTCTCGGTAGCGGTGGGGGGGCTCGATCCCCCGACCTCACGATTATGAGTCGTGCGCTCTAACCAGCTGAGCTACACCGCCATACCCCGACCCTCCACCCCGCCAGGGAGGAGGAGAATCGGCTTGAATGAGAAAGACCCGCGCCGCGCAATGTGCTGCGCTGCGCGGGCTCCCAATCAGAGCCCCAAGCGGGAATCGATCCCGCGACCTCAGTCTTACCAAGACTGCGCTCTACCACTGAGCTATTGGGGCAACAGCACTGAACTCTACCACCAGTTCAGCACCGTTCAAAAATCGGTCAGAGGTGAGCTGCCTCTCCCCTGACCGGGTGTCTCCGCCGCCGCAGATCGGGACCTGCGGCGGCGAAGTCCGAACCCCTTTTCAGGGGGACGATTCACTTCCAGCGCGGCTTGCGATCCTTGTTGCCGAATCGGCTGTCGCCGGATCCTGCGCGGCCGCCTCGATCGCTCGAGCCGCCCTCACGCTTGCCGGCATAGCTGCCGCGAGACTCGCCGGAGCCGCCGCGGGACTCGGTGCCGCCGGAGGGAGCGCCGGTGTCGCGCTCCATCTTCAGCAGCTCCCCGCCGATGCGGGTCTTCGCCAGGGCGGCCCACTGCTCGGAGGAGAGCTTCTCAGGCAGCTCCACGAGGGAGTGCGTGGGGCGGATGTCGATGCCGCCGATCTCGCGGGCGCTGAGCCCAGCCTCGTTGGCGATGGCGCCGACGATGTGTCCTGGGTTCACGCCGTTGCGACGGCCGACAGCGATCTTGTACATCGCGTTGCCGGGACCGGCGGTGCGCGGTCCGCGCTCACGCTGGCCGCGCTCGCCGCGATCCGGGCGATCGCCGCCTGCACGGTCCTCGCCGACCTCACGCTTGGATTCACGGACGAGCTCGTCGTCGCGCTTCTCGTCGAGCAGCAGCGGCCGTCCGTCGTGGACCATGGCGACCAGTGCGGCTGCCACGTCTTCGGCGGGAGTGTTGTGCTCCTGGGTGTAGGAGGCCACGAGTCCGCGGTACTCCTCGAGCTCTTCCGAGGCCAGGGTCTCGGTGATCCGCTCCGAGAAGCGATCGAGCCGCGAGGAGTTCACATCCGCGATGGTCGGCATGGACATCTGCTCGACCGGCTGGCGGGTGGCCTTCTCGATGGACCGCAGCATGCGCTTCTCGCGGGGAGTCACGAACAGGACGGCGTCGCCGGAGCGACCCGCGCGGCCGGTGCGGCCGATGCGGTGCACGTAGGACTCGGTGTCCAGCGGGATGTCGTAGTTGAAGACGTGGGTGATGCGCTCGACGTCGAGACCGCGGGCGGCGACGTCGGTGGCGACGAGCACGTCGATGCGGCCGGACTTGAGGTTCTCCACGGTCTTCTCGCGCAGGTTCTGCGGGATGTCACCGTTGATCGCTGCGGTGCGGAAGCCGCGGGCGGCGAGCTTGTTCGAGACCTCTTCGGTGGCCGAGCGGGTGCGCACGAAGACGATCGCGGCATCGTGCGGCTCGGTCTCGAGGATGCGGGTCAGCGCCTCGTTCTTGGCCGAGTGCTTGATCAGCACGAAGCGCTGGCGGGTGTTGGTGCCGGTGGAGGTCTTGGACTTGACCGAGACCTCGACCGGATCATTGAGGTAGTCCGCGGAGATCCGGCGGATCGCCTTGGGCATCGTGGCGGAGAACAGTGCGACCTGTTTGGTCTTCGGGGTGCGGGCCAGAATCTGGTCCACCTCTTCGGCGAAGCCCATGCGCAGCATCTCGTCAGCCTCATCGAGCACCAGGTGCTTGATCGTGGAGAGGTTCAGCGAACCGCGGGTCATGTGGTCGATGACGCGACCGGGAGTGCCGACGACGACGTGGGCGCCGCGGCGCAGGCCCTCGAGCTGCGGGCCGTAGGGGGAGCCGCCGTAGATCGGCAGCACGGTGATGCCGGGGACGCCCTGCGCGTAGGTGGCGAACGCCTCGGCGACCTGGATGGCGAGTTCACGAGTGGGGGCGAGCACCAGAGTCGAGGGCGAGTTGCCCAGCTCTCCGGCGTCGTTCGCGCGAGCCATATGGGACAGCGCCGGCAGCGCGAAGGCCGCAGTCTTGCCGGTGCCGGTCTGGGCCAGACCGACGACGTCGCGGCCCTCGCTCAGCAGCGGGATGGTCTGCGCCTGGATCGGGGACGGGGTCTCGTAGCCGAGCTTGGTCACCGACTGCAGCACCCGGGGATCCAGGCCCAGCTCGGAGAACTTCGGGCCCGTGGGCTCTTCAACGGCCTTGGGTGCCGCCTCTGCAGAGGCTTCGGCAACAGGTGCCTCAGCGGCGGGGGCGGACTCGACCGGCGCCTCAGCGGCGGGGGCGGACTCGACGGGCGCCTCAGCGGCCGGGGCGGACTCGACGACCGGTGCCGCGGCAGCTGCGGGAGCGGCCTCGACGGCCGGAACGGCCTCGGTGGTGTTCTCGGCCTCGGCGGTCGGGGCTGCTTCGGTCTCAACCTGTGCGGCCTCGGCGGGAGCCTCGGTCTCAGAAGGGGTGGCAGTCTCCGGCGTCTGCGTCGCGCCTGACTCCGTGGTGGCTGCGGTCTGCGCCGCAGCTGCGGTCTCGGCGTCGCCCGGGGTGGGCTCTGCGGAGTTGTGGTCCTGGATCGTCATGTTGACTCCTCGTCACATGTCATGCGACCGAGAGGACCCGCTGAAGATCCAGTCCCAGGAAACCTGCACAATCAACCACCGCTGCTCGAAGGGGCTGGGCGTGCCAAATGGCAATGCACACAACCCCTGCATGGGCAGGGCAGGTTGCTTGGGTATCTAGGACGGGACTGGATCAGTCACAGGGACTCGGCCGCTTTGTCGGCTCCGGAGTCGACCCGTGGATACACACAACCCTCTACGAGCGTCCGGCCCCATGTGGATGGGGCACGCTCGGAGTCAGCAAGAGAAAACGGGATCATCCGGAGAATGCCCATTCAGTCTAGCCCAGGTCCACCCCGACTGTCGCCTTTGGAGACGAAGGTCACGTCCACGTCCCTGAGCTGGACTTTCAATCGTCCGGTCGGGCCAGCGCCGGGCCCCGTCGCAGCGCGGTCTCCCGAATGGCGACCCCGGCACGCTCCGCGACGGCGATCACCGCGGCGCGGTCCCCGGCCTGCACGGTGCCGGGTGTGATGACCTTGAAGTAGGTGCCCGGCCGTCCCGCCGCGATGAAGCGTCTGACCCAGCCGGGCTGATCCAGCCAGCGCCCGAAGGTGGCGCAGGGGATGCGCGGGACCGTGGCTTCAAGCACCACCCGGTCCCCGATCTGCCAGCGCTCACCGGGGTGGGCGCCGTCGAGATCGATCCCGGAGAGCCGCAGGTTCTCCCCGAAGCTGCCTGATGGGATCTCCCGCCCCAGTTCCCTGGCCCACCACTGGGCGTCCTCCTCCGCATAGGCGTAGACGGCCTTCTCAGGCCCGCCGTGGTGCTGGCGGTCGGCCTGGACGTCACCATGCAGCCCCAGGGTGCGCACCTGAACCGGGCCGGAGACCGGACGCTTGTCGATCCCACTGACCCCGACCTGGCCGACGTCGTCGCGGATCAGCTGGTGCACCACGCAGACCGCGTCCACGGTCCCGGTGAGTCCCAGCCGATCTGCCGCGCCCGCCAGACAGGTCGGAGAGGACTCAGCCACGGCGCTCGAGCCCAGCGAGGGCGGTGTCGAGATCATCGATCAGGTCCGCCACGTCCTCGATGCCCACCGAGAGGCGCAGCAGGTTCTCCGGGACCGCGAGCTCGGTGCCGCGCACCGAGGCGTGGGTCATCTCGTGCGGGTAGTTCATCAGCGACTCGATGCCGCCCAGGGACTCGGCGAGGATGAAGAGTCGGGTGCCCTCGGCGACCTTGCGGGCCGCGGCCTCTCCGCCGGCGAGCTGGATCGAGACCATCCCGCCGAAGCCGCTCATCTGAGCCTTGGCCAGTTCGTGGCCGGGGTGATCGGGGAGCCCTGGGTAGAGCACCCGCTCTACGGCGGGGTGGTCCACCAGGTGCTCGGCGATGGCCTGGGCGTTGCTGCAGTGCCGGTCCATGCGCACCGCCAGCGTCTTGAGCCCGCGGGTGGTCAGGTAGGCGTCCAGCGGGCCGGAGACGGCGCCCACTGCGAACTGCTGGAAGCCGATGGAGGCGGCCAGCTCGTCGTCGGAGGTGATCACGGCGCCGCCGACGACGTCGGAATGCCCGCCGATGTACTTGGTGGTGGAGTGCACCACGATGTCCGCGCCCAGCGCCAGCGGCTGCTGGAGGTAGGGGCTCGCGAAGGTGTTGTCCACCAGCAGCAGCGCGTTGTTCTCGTGGGCGATCTTCGCCAGGGCGGCGATGTCAGTGATCGACATCAGCGGGTTCGAGGGGGTCTCGACCCACAGCAGCGTCGCATCCGGCTCGGACATCTCGGCCGCCACCCGGTCGAGGTCGGTGAGGTCCAGCGGGGTGTTCGCGATCCCCCAGTCGCCGTGGATGCGGCTGATCAGCCGGTAGGAGCCGCCGTAGGCGTCGTTGCCCATCACGATCCGCTGCCCTGGCCGGGTGACGGCGCGGATGATCGCATCCTCGGCGGCCAGGCCGGAGCCGAAGCTGAAGGCGTGGCGCCCGCCCTCCAGCGCGGCCAGCTGGGTCTGCAGCGAGGTGCGGGTGGGGTTGCCCGCGCGGCCGTAGTCGTAGCCGCGACGCAGGTTGCCGATCCCGTCGGGGGCGTAGGTGGTGGAGAAGTGCAGCGGCGGCACCACTGCCCCGAAGACCTCGTCGATCTCTTGTCCGGCGTGGATGGCGTCGGTGGCGAATCCGTGGCGGTTCTCGGTCATCGGGTCTCCTTCTCCTGGGCACCTGAGAGGTGCGCAAGCAGGTCATTGCGGGTGAGCACCCCGACGATGTCGCCGTTCTCGGCGACCAGCAGGGTGGGGTTGCTCCTGAGCTTCTTCAGAATCTGCGGGAGGGTCTCGGTGATCCCGACCAGCGGGAGGTCGATGGCCAGATGGTCGGTGACCAGCTCATCGGGTGTGGCGTGACCGACGATCAGGTCCTCGGAGAGGTCGGCGACGTCGACGATCCCGTAGACCTCCCCGATCCGGGCGACCCGCCCGGGCTGGTCGATCACCGGGACGATGTCGATGCCGTAGCGGTTCATCACCGAGACCGCCTCGCGCAGGGTGGTCTGCCGGGAGATGGAGACCACCTCGGGCATCGCGGCGGAGAACAGCGAACTCTTCGCCAGCAGCACATCCCCGGCGGTCACGGTGTCGGCGTCCATGCTCGACGCGTCCCGCTTCGTGGTGCTGGCGGCGTGGTCGGCGTCGTCGACTGTCGGGTCGGCGCCGATCAGTCCGCTCTTCACCGCGTCGGTGAGCTCCGCGGAGCTCTTCACGCTGATCTCGACACCGGTGGAGTTCGAGACCACCGCGCCGAATCCGTGGTCGATCATCCACTGGTCGTTGAAGATCTTGCCCAGGTAGCCCCGTCCGGAGTCGGGGAGCACCGCGACGACGACGTCGTCGGGCCCCAGATCCTGGGCGAGCTTCAGCGCTGCGGCGACGGCGGTGCCGGAGGAACCGCCGACCAGGAGGCCCTCTTCGGTGGCGAGCCGTCGTGCCATGGCGAAGGATTCGGCGTCGGAGATGGCGTGGTGCTCATCCGGGATCGACGCGTCGTAGTTCTTCACCCAGATGTCCTCGCCGACACCCTCGACGAAATAGGGACGGCCTTCACCGCCGGAGTAGATGGACCCGTCGGGGTCAGCGACCACCACGCGCACGGGGCCGCCGGGGCGATCGGCGGAGACCTCTTTGAGGTAGCGCCCGGAGCCGGTGACGGTGCCGCCGGTGCCGGCGCCGACCACCAGGTGGGTGACCTTGCCGTCGGTGTCGTCCCAGATCTCTGGCCCGGTGGTCTCGTAGTGGGAGTTCGGCGCGGCCGGGTTGGAGAACTGGTCCGGCTTGTAGCCGCCCTCGATCTCGCCTGCCAGCTGGTCGGAGATCCCGTAGTAGGACAGCGGGGACTCTGCGGGGACACCTGCCGGGCCCACGACGACGTCGGCGCCGTAGGCGCGCAGCACGTCACGCTTCTCCTGGGCCACCTTGGGCACCGTGACGAAGACCGCCCGGTAGCCCTTCTGCTGGGCCACCAGAGCCAGGCCGACGCCGGTGTTGCCGGAGGTCGGCTCGACCACCACTCCCCCGGGCTTCAGCAGACCCGCGGACTCGGCCTCCTCGATCATCTTCAGCGCGATGCGATCCTTGATGGACCCACCGGGGTTGAGGTATTCGAGTTTCACAAGGACGGTGGCGGAGACGCCCTCGGTGATCCGATTCAGCTTCACCAGAGGGGTTCGGCCGATCAGCTCGACGACGGACTGGGCATATTTCATGCGCCCAACTCTACCGATGTCCTGAGCGGATCAGTCAGTGCCAGTCTTCTGGCGAAACTTCGCCACGCTGACCTGCGCCGGGAAAGGATCGCGGGACGGCTTATCGGGGAGCAGGGCGGCGATGCCGATGTCCCAGCCTTGTGCCACAGTGGAACCATGACCACGGCAGCGACCCCGGCGGCGCACCAGGACGAGGTGCTCCTGGACCTCGGCGGGCCGGTGGACCTTCCCCGGACGCTGTCGGTGCTGCAGCGCGGAGCCTCTGACCCGAGCATCCGGCTCGATCCCGGCGCAGCAGCGATGACCGGCGGCCCGCGCGGGACTCCTGGCGCGGGTGCGTGGATGTGTCAGCGGATCTATGACCGATCCGGGGTGCAGCTCGGAGCGGCGACCCTGCGCTTCGACCAGCGCAGCGCCTCCACCGTTCAGGTACGGGCCGCCGCAGCCGGTCCGGGCATCGACTCTGCGGTGGTGACCGATCTCGCCGCGCGGCGGGGCGCACAGATCCTCGGGATCCAGGACAGCTGGCAGGAGACCGAGCTGCTGCTCGATGCCCTCGGAGATCAGCTCTCCGCCGCCCTGGTCCGGGTGCGCCGGCGGCATCCGGGCGTGCGCCTGCCCGCCACCGGTGGGCTCTTCGACCAGCTGGTGACGGCGACCTTCGAGCAGAAGGTCACCCATGATCAGGCGCGCCACGGGTGGAGGCAGCTGCTGCGCCGCCATGGGGAGCACCCCCCGACCTCGGTCCTGGTGCCGACCCCGCCCTGGATGCGGCTGCCGCTGACCGGAGCGCAGCTTCGGCGGATCCCCTCCTGGGAGTGGCATCAGCTCTGGGTCCAGCCGGCCCTGTCCAGGACCATCCAGCTGGTCGCTGAACGCGCCAGGACGATTCACCAGCTCAGCGCGAACACCGGCGTGGAGACGGAGTCAGTGGCCGATCTGGGTCTGCGGCTGCGCTCGATTCCCGGGATCGGGGAGTGGACGGTCGCCGAGGCGCTGCAGCGCTCCCACGGGGCGGCGGATCTTCCCTCCGTCGGGGACTATCACCTGAGCAACTTCGTCGGGGCCGCGATGACCGGTGCCCGCACGGACGACGCAGGCATGCTCCGCCTGCTGGCGCCCTATGCGCCGCACCGACAGCGCGTCATTCGACTGCTGAAGCTCTCGGGCTTCAGGGATCAGATATATGGTCCGAAGCTGACCCCGGCGGATCACCGGGATCGCTGAGGCCTGGAGAGATCAGGCCTGCGGCTTCGGGTCCTGCTCGGCCTGGTCCTCGGCGATCTGCTTGTGCACCTCGGTCATGTCCAGGTCCTTCACCGCGGTGATGACCTCGGTGAGCTGCTCGGCATTCAGCGCGCCAGGCTGGGAGAAGACCAGGACCTTCTCGCGGAAGGCCATCAGGGTCGGGATCGAGGTGATGTTCGCTGCGGCGGCGAGCTCACGCTCGGCCTCGGTGTCGACCTTGGCGAAGGTGACATCGGGGTGCTGCTCGGAGACCTGGGAGTACACCGGGGCGAACTGCTTGCAGGGACCGCACCAGTCGGCCCAGAAGTCGACGAGCAGGATGTCGCTGTCCTCAAGGGTCTGCTGAAAGTCTGTCGTGGTCAGATCAGTGGTAGCCATGCCTCGCCACCCTACGCGAGCAGCGGCGCCTTGTCGGCCTCTCCCCTGGTGACGCGGGGCCACTTAAGCGCCCAGCGGAACCTGAGCAGGACCGACGAAGAAGGACGGTCCGGATCTTGTGATCCGAACCGCCCTTGAACTATGTGGTGGCAGATGAGGGATTCGAACCCCCGTAGGCGATGCCAGCTGATTTACAGTCAGCCCCCTTTGGCCGCTCGGGTAATCTGCCGTGCAACCACACGAAACCTCCCGAAGCAGATTTCGACGCCCCGTAAGAGGCACCCCATTACTTTAGCGACAACACTGGAAATTTTCGAATCCGACTGCATCACAGGGAGTAGGGTTGACTCCACCATCCACGCGTGCGTGGTGGCCCCGTTCTGATCATCCGCACTGGTGCAGGTCCGTACCCAGCACCCAGCATCAAGGAGCACCGTGGCCGATATCGAGGCCGAGACACTGGCTCGACACCTGAGTGAACGCAGCCCCAGCGGCATCGCTGAACAGGTGCGGGAGCTGATCAGCGCCGGGACGCTCAGCGGAGGGATGCGTCTGCCCACCGTCCGCGACCTTGCCACGGAGATCGGCGTCAGCGTCGGCACCATCGCCCAGGCCTGGAGCCTGCTGCGGGAGTCCAACCTGGTGGAAACTCGCCGCCGCGGCGGGACCCGGATCGTGGAACCCGGCGACGTCGGCGGGCCGAGCTTTCGGAGCTGGTCCGGAGTCGACCTGCTGCACTGCAGCCCGGATCAGCGGCTTCTGCCCTCCTTGGAGGAGGGCATGGTGCGCAGCCTCAAGCAGCCGCAGCTGCACAGCTGGAGCCGGGAGCACATCCTGCCTGAGCTGCAGCGCGCGGTGGAGAAGAAGCTCGGACACCCGGCCGAGGGCCCCCGGGCACGCAGCTTCGCCGCCGTCTCCTCCGCCACCGAAGGCCTCTGGCTCGGGACCAGGTCCGTGACCAGCAGCGGTGACCTGATCGCGGTGGAGGAACCCGCCTCCCCCGGCTACCTCTCCGTGCCCAAGAGCCTCGGCCTGCGCACCATGGGGGTCCCGGTGGATGAACACGGCCCGGTCCCCGAGGCGCTGAAGAAGGCACTCGACGCCGGTGCCGTCGCGTTCGTGCACAGCCCCGGCGGCGCATTCTCTCCGCGTCACATCCTCAGCACTGACCGCACCCAGGAGCTAGCGGCAGTGCTGGAATCCTCACCTGAGACCGTCATCATCGAAGAGGACCCGCTGGGCCCGCTGGCTGAGATGGACCCCTTCACCCATTCGTTGGACGCCCTCCTGCCCGAGCGCACCCTGCGTGTCATCGGCTTCGAACGCGCCTACGGCATGGACCTTCGCACTGCGGTCATGTCCGGCCCCAAGCGGCTCATCGCCGGGGCGATCGCCGAGCGCTCGGGCGGAGTCAGCTCGAACAGCCGCATCCTGCAGCACACGCTCGCCTTCCTGCTGCGCGATCCAGCTGCCGGTCGCCGGATCAACAGCGCCAGGACGCGCTACGCGAATCGCCGCAGGATGGCGCTCGAGGCCTTCACCGACGTCGGGCTCACCGCCCACGCGGGCCCGGCAAGCTGGGCGATCTGGGTGCAGGTCCCCGATGAGCGCACCGCAGCGCTCACGCTCAGCGCCCAGGGGGTCGTCACCGACGTCGGAACCAGCTCACACATGACCGAGCAGCCCACCGGGCTGCTGCGCATCTCCTGCGCCCAGCTGCCCGAGGACAAGGAGCTGCTCGATGGTCTGGCCCAGCTAGTGCTCCACGCCACCGAGGATGGCCTGAACTCCACCTTCGTCTGAGGAACGTCGCTTGACTCAAGACTCCGGGATCTGTTTTCAGAGCCGAACCTCGAGTCGTTCTTCATAGTGTGCGACCGCAGAAGAGGCGCTGTCCTGCCGGAGCGGCACCGCGGCCCAGGCCCAGATGCGCTCTTCCTCCGCGGCAGGAGCTGAGTCACCGTCGGAACAGTCCACACCCGCTCGGCGGTCCATCACGATTAGACTCAGCGGCACATATCCATGCCGATCAGGAGGTACACGTGGCTAAGGACTCAACGTTCGACGTCGTCTCGAAGGTGGACAAGCAGGAGGTCGCCAATGCGCTGAACCAGGCCCAGAAGGAGATCGCTCAGCGCTATGACTTCAAGGGCACCGGTGCAGAGATCGACTACTCCGGGGAGAAGCTCCTGATCAAGGCGAACTCCGAGGAGCGGGCCAAGGCCGTGGAGGACGTCTTCGGCTCGAAGCTGGTCAAGCGCGGCATCTCACTGAAGTCCTTCGACTCCGGAGAGCCCTACGCCTCCGGCAAGGAGTTCCGGATCGAGGGCACCATCAAGGAGGGCATCGACCAGCCCACCGCGAAGAAGATCACGAAGCTCATCCGCGATGAGGGCCCGAAGACCGTCAAGGCCACCATCCAGGGTGACGAGCTGCGCGTGACCTCGAAGTCCCGCGACGACCTGCAGGAGGTCATCGCGATGCTGAAGAACTTCGACGACGCCGACCTGCAGTTCGTCAACATGCGCTGACCCTCACCCCACACACCAAAAAACCCCGCTGATTGAGTTCTCCGGTGGATACGTATCCACCGGAAACCTCAACTGGCGGGGTTTATTGGTGTGTGAGGGGATCAGAAGATGATGCTCAGACCGATCAGCACCAGCGGGATGACGACGAACACGCCCAGCACCCAGGCGAAGGCCCAGACCTTCTTCTCGGCGGCCAGATCCGCCAGCCAGGTGGCGCCGCGCGGCGGGAGGTCCCGCAGCCAGGGGGTGCAGAAGATGATCAGGGTGGCCAGCACGTTGAAGAACAGGTGGGCCAGTGCCGCGGTCAGCGCGATCTCACCTGCGGGGCCGTCGAAGGCGAAGGCCGCGATCAGGGCCGTGACGGTGGTGCCGATGTTGGCCCCCAGGGTGAAGGGGTAGAGCTGCTTGAGCGTGAAGGCACCCGAGCCGGCCAGCGGCACGATCAGCGCGGTGGAGGTCGAGGAGGACTGCACCATCACGGTGACGACCGCACCGGAGCCGATGCCGGCGACGGGTCCGCGACCGATGGTGGAATGCAGCACCTGCTTGGCCTTGCCGACCAGCAGCACCTTGAGCAGCTTGCCGATGAAGTTGATCACCAGCAGGATCAGCACGATCGCGACGACGACCATGGCCACCCCGTGCCAGCTGCCCGGGATGAAGCTCAGCGAGTCCTCGATCAGGTTCGCCAGCGGCTTCGTGCCGGCCTTGATGGTGGAGCCGACACCTGCCAGCACGTAGGCGACAGGGCCTCCGTCGGTCCCAACGGCCAGACCGGCGGAGAAGGTGGAGAGACGCTCGAGCAGGCTGAACATCATCTCCAGCGGCAGGAAGATCAGCACGGCGATGAGGTTGAAGAAGTCATGCACGGTGGCGGCGGCGAAGCCGCGTCGGAAGGACTCCTGTTCGCGCACCATGCCGAGGCTGACCAGGGTGTTGGTCAAGGTGGTGCCGATGTTGGCGCCGAGCATGATCGGGATCGCGACCCCCAGCGGCAGCCCGCCGGCGACCAGGCCCACCGTCACCGAGGTGGTGGTCGAGGAGGACTGGGTCAGTGCGGTCGCGGCGATGCCGATCATCAGCCCGATGATCGGGTTGGTCGCGAAGGCGAAGAGGCTCTCGGCCTGATCCCCGGTGGCGATGCCGAATCCGGTGCCGATCACGTTGACCGCAGTGATCAGCACGTAGATGGCGAGGGCCACGGAGACCCAGTTCACCACGTCGAGCGTTCGCCCCGAGAGGCCGAACCGTTCGAAGGGGCTGAAGGGTCGCTTGGCGGGTGCTTCGTCTACAGTGCCGGCGACCCGCTGCGGGGCCTCCATCGACGGTGCGGACATGCAATCTCCTCTTGGAACACGAGCATTGGTGAGCCCTGCTTGAGTGTTGGCGCTGGCACATCCCGGATCCGGTCCTCGCATGTTGTGCGAGGTGGATCACAGGGGTTGATATCACTGCCGGATGAAGGGCCGTAGAACACTGTGCACCGCGTGCCCGACGAGCGTCACACGGGAAGGTGAACTGCAGGTGAACGATCAGCCGAAACCTGGCGAGCGTAGGATGTTGTTGGTCACAAGCGGGCCATCTCCACCCCTGATCCCTCCTAGGAGCGTCAATGCACCAGCACCACGGACGGCTGCGCACAGCTGGTCTGCTCGCGTTCCTCTTCGCGATGCTCCTGCTCGTCGGCGCCGTGATCGCCTATGCCACCCAGACCCCCGGAATGATCTTCGTCTTCGGGCTGATCGGCCTGGTCTCCGTGGCCTACTCCTACTGGAACTCAGACAAGATCGCACTGAAGGCGATGAAGGCCTACCCGGTGACCCGGGAGCAGGCGCCTCAGCTCTACCAGATGGTCGAAGACCTCGCGCAGCGCGCCCAGCAGCCTGCACCGCGGATCTTCATCGCGCCGGCCCCCACTCCGAACGCCTTCGCGACAGGACGCAACCCGGAGAACGGCGTCGTCTGTTTCACTGAGGGCATCCTGAACCTGCTCAACGAGCGCGAGCTGCGCGGGGTCACCGGACATGAGCTCATGCACGTGTACAACCGCGACATCCTGATCTCCTCGGTGGCCGCGGCAGTCGCCGGGTTCCTCACCACGATCAGCCAGTTCTTCCTGCTCTTCGGCGGTGGCCGCGGCAACAACCAGGGCGGCAACCCGCTGGCGCTGGTCGGTGCGATCGTCGCGGTGTTCCTGATGCCGGTGGCGGCGAGCCTGATCCAGATGGCGGTCAGCCGCACCCGGGAGTACGACGCCGACGCCGACGGCGCCGCGCTCACCGGAGATCCGCTGGCGCTGGCCTCAGCCCTGGACAAGCTGGAGCGCGGGATCTCGCGCTACCCGCTCAAGGAAGACCCCAAGCACGACGCGCATGCCCACATGATGATCGCCAACCCCTTCGGCGCCCGGGCGAAGAAGCTCTTCAGCACCCACCCGCCGATGCCCGAGCGCATCGCCCGGCTCGAAGCGATGGCTGGCCACAGCCCGAGCTGAGCCGTTCCGCGCATGAGAATGCCCCCGCGCCGACGGCGAGGGGGCATTCTCATGCGCGCTTGCGCGGGGCGGCTCTCCGCCGGCAGGATCTCAGCTCTCGCGGGAGATGCGGATCATGTCTTCGCGATCGACGACCTTGACCCGTTCCCTGGCGCCGCCGTCGGGCAGCGGACCGTAGGACTCGCCCAGCGAGATCTCGTGGGCGTCGAGCTTCTGCCAGCCGTCCCAGGTGGTGTACTCCACCCGGCGGGATTCGAGCAGCTCGATCACCGCGTCCTCGGCCGGCTCAGGCGCCACGGGCAGGTGGTGCAGGTCCTCGAGCAGGCAGCCGATGGTCTCCAGAGCGTCACCCTTGGTGTGGCCGATCAGCCCGACCGGGCCGCGCTTGATCCAGCCGGTGGCGTAGATGCCGGGGACGTGGGCGCCGTCGTCGTCCTTGACCCGTCCGGCTTCGTTGATCAGCACGCCGCGCAGCTCATCAAAGGGCAGCCCGGGGATCACTGAGCCGAGGTAGCCCACCGCGCGGTAGACCGCCTGGACGTCGAAGTCCTGGAACTCCCCGGTGCCGCGCACACTGCCCGTGCCGTCGAGCTCCATGCGCTCGAAGCGGATGCCCGCGACGGCGCCGGTGCCCTGGCCGTCTTCGTCGGTGCCCTCGAGGATCTCCACCGGCTGCAGCAGGAAGTGCAGGTGGAGCTTCCGGGAGGCCTCCGTCTCGCGCTCCTCCTGCTCCACCAGCCAGTTGCCCAGGGTGTTGACCATGGTCTTGACCTGGTTGTTGGTCTTGATCGCCTCGTCGGAGCCGACGTCGAAGTCGAAGTCCTCCTCGTAGAGGACGATGTCGACGTCGCGGCTGTGGGAGAGCTCGCGCAGCTCCAGCGGGGTGAACTTCACCTGAGCCGGGCCGCGTCGACCGAAGACGTGGACGTCGGTGACCGGGGAGCTCTTGAGCCCGTTGTAGACGTTCTCCGGGATCTCGGTGGTGAGCATGTCCTCGGCGTGCTTCGAGAGCACCCGGGCCACGTCCAGGGCGACGTTGCCGTTGCCGATCACTGCCACGCGCTCGGCGGTCAGCGGCCAGTCGCGCGGGTAGTCGGGGTGGCCGTCGTACCAGGAGACGAAGTCGGCGGCGCCGAAGCTGCCCTGCAGCTCGATGCCGGGGATGTTCAGCTCGGCGTCCTTGATCGCGCCGGTGGCGAAGATCACGGCGTCGTAGTGCCGGCGCAGGTCCTCCAGGGTGAGGTCCTTGCCGATCTCCACATTGCCGATCAGCCGGATGTCGCCGCGGTCCAGCACCTTGTGCAGCGCCTTGACGATTCCCTTGATCCGCGGATGATCAGGGGCGACGCCGTAGCGGATCAGCCCGAAGGGGGCCGGATACCGGTCGTAGAGGTCGATGCTGAACTCAAAGTCGCTCTTCTTCTGCGCCTTGGCCAGGATGTCGGAGGCATAGACGCCTGCGGGGCCGGCTCCGACGACGGCGACTCGGATGGCCCGGCCTGCTGGCCGCTGCGAGGAATTCTGGGACACGGATGGGTTCCTTCTGATTGATTAACTCAGCACAGTATGCCGTATTGGGGTGAACGTCGGCGGCGAATGACTCTGTTCCCGGTCTTCTAGACTGAAGTCATGGCTGATATGTTCCTCGACAAGTTCCGCGCCCTGGTGCCCACCTATCTCGACGCGAAGTGGACCCCTGCCGAGGGTCTCACCGTCGAGGAGCTGCGCCAGATGATCGCCGATTCCGAGCTGCCCGATGATCTCAAGGCGCGTCCGCGGCTGCCGCAGGTGCTCGAGGAGTTCTACCTCGCGCTGGGCCGCTGCGAGGAGATCATGGAGGCCTATCACTTCTTCTTCGATCCCGATGAGCTCGTCGTCGAGGACGGACATCTGCTCTTCCTCGAGGACGAGGAGGAGCGCTGGGCCTGGGGCGTCGACGTGGACACCCTCGACGTCCCGGATCCGCTGATCGTGCGGCGCAGCAGCAACTCCGGCATGTGGAACGACGAGGGCGCAACGGTCAGCGAGTTCATCTTCGACCTGCTGGAGTTCTCCTTCGAGGAGGAGGACAACCCGTGAGTGCCCCCGATCTGGCGCAGCTCTGGAGCTCTCACGCCCCGCCGGGCTACTCCTGCCCGTTCTGCGGGCTGGCCCGCGGCGAGGTGGACCACCCCGCGAACCGCTGCGAGCTCAGCGATCTGGTCTACCAGGACCCCGAGCTGATGGTCTTCATGGCCTGTGACGGCTTCGGTCCGCATGAGGGCCACGCGATGATCACCCCGGTGCGGCACCGCGAGACGCTCTATGACCTCGACGACGCGCTGCTGGCGAAGATCGCGATCATGTCCCGCGAGGTCTCCAAGGCGATGAAGCTGGCCTGGAAGCCGGAGGGCACCTCCGTGCGCCAGCACAATGAGCCGGCCGGGAACCAGCACGTGTGGCACTACCACCTGCATGTGTTTCCCCGCTACGCCGATGACATGCTCTACCGGCAGGTCCGACACCCGGTCGACGTCGCGGTCCGCGCCGAGAAGGCGCTCCAGCTGCGCGCGGCGTTGGATCAGGTGCTGGCCAGCAGCAGCTGAACCCCGCGGCTGGATCAGCCGTCGCGCTCGACCACGGCGTCGGCGAAGGAGACCAGCGCGGACTTCACGGTGCTCTCGGGCAGCTCGACGATCGCCTGCTTGGCCCGCTCGGCCCAGCTGTGCGCCACCTGCCAGGACTGCTCGGTCACCGGGTGGGCGACGACGGCGGCCACCGCCTGCGCCAGCGCCTCGTCCGAGCTGAGGTCGGCGTCGATCATGGCCAGCAGCGCGGCTGCGTCCTGCCGGCTCTGCGGCGAGGAGCCGTCCTCGGCCTGCTGGCGCAGCAGCAGCACCGGGAGTGTGGCCACGCCTTCGCGCAGGTCGGTCCCCGGGGTCTTCCCGGATGACTCGGGATCGGCGGTGAGGTCGATGACGTCATCGGCGAGCTGGAAGGCCACGCCGACCGCCTCGCCGTAGTTCTGCAGCATCGCGGTGGTCTGCGCGGAGCAGCCCCCGAAGTGCGCCCCGAGCCGAGAGGCGGCGGCGACGAGCGAACCGGTCTTGTCACCGATCACGCGCAGGTAATGGGCGTAGGCGTCCTCACCGGCCTGCGGGCCGACGGTCTCGTGGAGCTGCCCCATGACCAGGCGCTCGAAGGTCTGCGCCTGAATCTCCGAGGCCTCCACCCCGAGCTCGGACATCAGCCGTGAGGCCCGGGCCAGGATCAGGTCCCCGGTGAGGATCGCCACGGAGTTTCCCCACACCTGGTGGGCGGCAGGCGCCCCGCGGCGCACCGGAGCAGAGTCCATCACGTCATCGTGGTAGAGCGTGGCCAGATGGGTCATCTCCATGACCGCGGCCGCACGACGGACCCGGTCATCGACACCGTTGCCGAGCATCGAGGTCAGCACCGTGAGCAGCGGGCGGACCCGCTTGCCGCCGGCCTGGGCGAGGTACCGCGCTGAGGCGTTCACCAGTTCATCTGCGCTGGCCAGGGAGCCGAGGAGATCCTCCTCGACCCGGGTCAGGGCCTCGGCGACCTCGGCGGCGAGCGTCTCGTCGTCGGCCAGGACGTCGAACCCTGCCGGGAGCTTCGCGGTCAGGGGATCAGCTGCGGATTCATTCATCGGTGTCTAGCCTATCCAGAGTCAGGATGCGGGGAGGGCGCTGGGCTTGGTGGCGTGATGAATCGCAACGATCCCACCGCTGAGGTTCCGGTACTTCACCGCGGCGTACCCGGCGGCGGAGATCTCGGCGGCCAGATGGTCCTGATCGGGCCAGGCCCGGATGGACTCGGCCAGGTACACGTAGGCCTCCGGGTTGGATGACACGGCCCGGGCGGTCGGCGGCAGCGCCCGCATCAGGTACTCGTTGTAGACGGTGTTGAAGACCTTGTTCGTGGGGTCGGAGAACTCCATCACGGCGAGCCGTCCTCCAGGTCTGGTGACCCGCAGCATCTCGCGCAGCCCGGCCAGCGGGTCCACGATGTTACGCAGTCCGAAGGAGATCGTGACGGCGTCGAAGGTGTCGTCGGCGAAGGGCAGGTTCATCGCGTCTCCGGCGATGAAGGTCATGTCCGGGCGGCGTCGCTTGCCCACCTGGAGCATGCCGGAGGAGAAGTCGCAGGCCACTGCCGTCGCACCGGCGTCGTGGAAGGGCTCGGTGGAGCTTCCGGTGCCAGCGGCGAGGTCAAGAACCCGCTCACCTGGGGTGACGTCGAGCGCGGCGACGAGCTTCTTGCGCCAGCGCTTGGTCTGGCCCAGCGAGAGCACGTCATTGGTGAGGTCGTAACGGTCGGCGACCTCGTCGAACATCGAGGCGACGTCCTCGGGCTTCTTCGCGAGGCTTGCGCGGCTTCCGGTGCTGGGGCGATTCACCTTGACATTCTCCCACATGCGCGGATCGCTCCCGCCGCCATGTCCTAGACTTGTCCAGCCATGACAGCGCTCCCCGGTTCCCTCGACGCCACCACGCTGGTGGTGGATCTGCCCCCGGGAACCACGCTGGCGGACATGCTGCCGGCCCTGGATCCCAGCGGCGTCTGGCTGCTGCGCGGTGAGGGGCTGATCGGTCTGGGCACCGCTGCGCACATCAGGACACGGGGCGCGGAGCGTTTCGCGGAGCTGGCGGAATGGCATGAGCAGCATCTGGCCCCGCTGGCCCAGGTCTCCCCGCTGCCGGAGGAGCTGACCGGGATCCCCGGCGCCGGCCCGGTGGCGCTGACCTCGATCACCTATTCCTCGGCCTCGGCCGCGGACTCACACCTGATCCTGCCCGAGCTGATCCTCGGCTCCGCCGAGGGCAGGGCGTGGATCACGACTGTGATCCGTCCCTCGGCGCTGGACGAGAGCTTCGAGGCTGAGGACGACGACGACGCGGCGCTGCGCCGGGTCCATGGTCTCCTGGCCAGGCATTCCCTGCAGCTTCATGGCCGCCGGCTGAGTCTGGTCCCGTCACACAGCGTCGGTTCACACAGCGACGGTTCACACAGTGCGGGGCAGACGGACCGGCTCGACGCCGCCGCCGCGACCTCGCTGATCCAGGGCACCCATTCGGAGCAGCACTACCTGCGGGCCGTGCGCTCCGGGGTCCAGGCGATCGGGCACCGCCGGCTGGAGAAGCTGGTGCTGGCCCGCGACGTCGTCGTCGCCGCCGATGCCCCGCTGGCTCCCGGTCCGGTGCTGGCCGCGCTGGCGGCCGACTATGCCGACTGTTGGACCTATCTGGCCGGCGACGTGCTGGGGGCGACCCCGGAGATGCTGGTGAAGATCCGCGGTCGCGAGCTCTCCGCCCGGGTGCTCGCCGGCACCGTGGACGGCGGCACCGGACTGGAACAGGCCCGCGCCATGCTGCTGGAGGACCCCAAGCAGCGCGATGAGCACCGGCTGGCGGCGCAGTCGCTGCTGGACCAGCTGGCCCCGGTGGCGCAGCACCTGCACGCCCAGGATCCTCCGGCGGTGCTCCAGCTGCCCAACGTCTTCCACCTCTCCACCGATGTGACCGGTCAGCTCACCGCCCAGACCCCTGCGCTGCTGGTGGCCGAGCGCGCCCACCCCACTGCCGCGATCTGCGGCACCCCCACGGCCACCGCCGCCGAGCTGATCTCCACCCTGGAGGGACTCGACCGCGGGGCCTTCTCCGGGCCGGTGGGCTGGATCGATGCCTATGGCAACGCCGACTTCGGGATTGCGCTGCGCGGCGGGATCCTGGAGGAGCAGGGAACCCAGATCAGGCTCTTCGCGGGCTGCGGGATCGTGGCCGGATCGGTCCCCGAGGAGGAGCTCGCCGAGACCTGGGCCAAGATGCGCCCGATGCTCGGAGCCCTCGGCGTGCGCCAGCCCTGACCCGGCGCCGGGTCGCCAGAGGTCGGCGGAGGTCCTCAGAGCTCGGCGGAGGCGGCGCGTAGTCTGGCGTGGAAGTCGCGCAGCACGGTCCTGTCGGTGCGCACCTCGATGATCCGGATGCCCACCCGGTCCTCGAGACCGGAGAGTCCCTCGCCGAGGGACTCGAGATCCTCCGCGTAGTGGTACTCGTGGCCGTAGGCATCGGCGAGCGCCTCGATGTCCACGGTCTGGGGCGTGCCGAAGAACCGCTCCACCGCCTCGGCCTGGCCCTCCCGGCGCCCGACCGCCCCGTGCTCGAGCTGATCGAAGATCGCACCCCCGGAGTCGTTGACCACCACGATGTCCAGGTCCGGCTCGCGTTCGGTGGTCGGCAGCAGCAGCGCGTTGACGTCGTGGAGGAAGGTCAGGTCCCCGACCAGAGCGGTGACCCGGGTGCTGCGGGCCAGTGCGATCCCGGAGGCGGCGGAGAGGTTGCCGTCGATGC
Organism: Nesterenkonia sp. AY15; assembly: GCF_022565855.1. NCBI lineage: Bacteria > Bacillati > Actinomycetota > Actinomycetes > Micrococcales > Micrococcaceae > Nesterenkonia > Nesterenkonia sp. AY15. The sequence goes on from NZ_JAJOYV010000002.1 coordinate 237,482, forward strand.
CGGCGAGACCGCGCATCGCGTAGACCCGGCGGGCATCGTCGCGGGCGCCCAGCACGGTGCGGTTGAGCACCGCGGCCAGGTCCACGTCGCGGATCACCGAGGAGGAGCCCAGCAGCAGCGGGGTCTTCACGGTCTCAGCCACGTACTGCGCCACCCGCACCGAGGAGAGCTCCCCCTGGGCGAGGGCCTCCTGCTCAGTCAGTGCGGCGTCGATGAGCCGCTGCGCCGCGAGTCCGCGCTCGGTCCAGGCGTCATGCCAGCCTGGAGGGGCCATCGCGGCGAACTGCGCGAGGGCGAGCACGTCGGACAGCTGCCGGCGGGCGAGCCGGTGATCGAACCAGGCCTCCCCGCCGGGGGCGTACTGCACCGCCTCGACGTCGTCCCGGTTGATCAGCTGCTGGACCGGACGGGTCAGGGTGGGCCGACCGGCGACGACCACGCGTTCGATGCTTCCCGCCAGGACGCTGGCGGGGGAACCCTCCGGTGCCTGCAGGATCAGCCGGTACCCCTGGATGGTCCCCAGATCGCTCCAGCGCGCATCGCTGCTGGGCTCGGCGAGCAGCGGGTGCCCGAGCCGCCGGGCCAGCTCGCGCGCCTCGGCCGGGGCATCGGCGCCCATGACGAAGACCGTGCGCGCGGTGCCCAGCCCGGCCTCGAACCTCGCCGCCGCCTCGGCCGGTGACTCGGCCGGTGACTCGGCCGGCGACTCGGCCGGTGACTCAGGACGTGCCCCGGCCGGGGAGTCGGGTTCCGCCGCGGCGGGATTCAGCGTGGCGGCTGCCTCACCACGGGCCTCAGCAGGTGTCCCACCGGCACGCTCCCCCGGGGCCCCGGCCGCAGGTGTTCCCGTGGCCGAGCTCCCGGACCTGAGGATCTCGGTGCCGATGATCTCCGCGCGCAGCTGCTCGGCGGAGTCGGTGCCTCGGCTGCGCGGAAGGAAGGGGGTCCGGGCCCAGCGCTGGGCTCCGCTCTTGCGTCCCTCCCCCGGCGCGGCGGGGACCAGCGGATCGCGGAACCCGATGTTCAGGTGCACCGGACCGGGGGCGGACCCGGTCGCGACGCGCAGCAGCAGCCCCACCTGGGTCTCGGCGGCGAGCATGTCATCGCGTGACTCCGGCTCCAGCCGCGCCTCGCCCTGTTCGAGGTGGATCTCATCTCGCACCCGACCGGCGAACATCCCCTGCTGCCAGGTGGTCTGGTTCGCGCCGGTGCCGTGCAGCTCCTCGGGCCGGTCCGCAGTGATCGCCACCAGCGGGATCCCGGAGAGATCGGCCTCCATCATCGCCGGCAGCAGGTTCCCCGCCGCCGTGCCGGAGGTGGTCACGACCCCGGCCGGGGACTTCGTCGCCATCGCCATCCCGAGCGCGGTGAACGCCGCGGAACGCTCATCGATGCGCACATGCACGGTGATCGCGCCGAGCGCCTCGGCCTCGCGCAGCGCATACGCCATCGGCGCCGACCGCGAGCCCGGGGCCAGCACGATGTGCCGCATGCTCATGGTGAGCCCGCGGATCACCCGCCGGGCCAGGCGCAGGGACTCCACGTCGTAGGCGTCATCGAACTCACGGAACGGGCGCCGGGGTGTGGTCATGTGCTCAATCCTAGAAGCTCCGCGGCGAGCACCCGGTGGGCGGCACGCAGCCGGTCGATCCACCACTGCGCCCGCTCGGGACTGACCCGGTGACGGTGAAGCAGGTCCGACGACGGCGTCACCGCACCGGGGACCGCCAGCACGCCGGCGACCGGGATCAGCGGAGCGTGGGTCACGTCGTGCTCGAACAATGCGGCGGTGCCGAGCCCGCAGGCGTAGGGCAGGCTGGGCAGCCGGGCGGCCAGCGCGAGGCCTGCGGCCAGGCCCACCGAGGTGTCCAGCGCCGAGGACACCACCGCGTCGAGGCCGGCCTGCTCCACGATCTGCAGCGCCCGCTCCACCCCGCCGAGCGGGGGGACCTTGACCACGATCAGGTCCGCCGCGCCGAGCCTGGCCACTCGCAGCGGGTCCTCTGCCTTGCGCACCGCCTCGTCGGCGGCGATCCGCAGCGGCACCCCCGCAGAGGTGACTCCCGCGGCGGCGAGCGCCTCGCGCAGATCCGCCAGCGGCTCCACCCCGGCCACCGGCTGTTCGGCGTATTCGAAGCGCCCTCCGGAGACCTCGGCAAGCCGCTCCAGGGCCGGCACGGCTTCGGCGATGCTCCAGCCGCCGTTGGCGTCCGCGCGCAGCCCTGCATGGGGGGCGAGCCGGCGCACCTCGCGGAACCGGGCGACGTCGTCGTCGAGGGTCTGACCGGGTTCAGCGACCTTGATCTTCACCGCCGGGATCGACTCCACCGCGCCGAAGCGGGTCAGCACCGACTCGACCTGGTCCGGGGAGACTGCCGGCATGGTGGCATTGATCGGGATATGGGTCCGCAGCGGTGTCCCGAACCCCCGCCAGCCCGCTTCGATCCCCGCGCGCAGCCACTGCGCGGACTCGCCGGCGCCGTACTCCGGGAACGGCGCGAACTCGCCCCAGCCGGCCGGTCCGCGGAAGAGCATCGCCTCGCGGCGGGTCTGACCGCGAAAGCGGGTGCGCAGCGGCAGCGAGACCACATGCGCCTGGGCCAGGATCTCCTCCACCTCGGGGAGCTGCCAGCTGACGTTCAGGCCTGCGGGGCCCGGGGTGTGGTGATCCATGCCGTTCAGTCTAGGCAGGGGTGGACCTGCGATACTGATGGACATGTCAGCTGCCCGCGCACTTCGTCCCCCGGCCCGGCGCACAGGCCTGTGGATCGTCTCAATCCTTCTCTGCTGCGCGGTCTTCATCGCCGTCTACGAATACTTCGTCCGCTCCAACTCGGGGCAGTGGGTGGAATACGCGATGCTCGACGCCGCGGCGGAGCGGGTGACCTCGCTCTCCGAGCGCGGCTTCGACCTGTGGTGGCTGAGCCCGGTGATCATCGCGCTGCCGGCGGTGATCTTCCTGGTGATCGTGCTGGCCCGGCAGCGCTTCCTGGCGGCGCTGATCGCGGCTGCCACGGTGGTGGGCGCGAATCTCTCCACCCAGGTGCTCAAGACCCTCTGGCTCGACCGCCCCGACCTCGACAACGGCGTCCCCTACTGGACCGGCAATTCCCTGCCCTCCGGGCACACCACCCTGGCGGCGTCGATGGCGGTGGCGGTCTTCCTGGTCAGTTCCCCGCGACAGCGTCCCTTCGTCGCGGTGCTGGCCGCGTTCTACGCCGGACTGGTGGGTGCCTACACGTTCACCGAGACCTGGCACCGCCCGGCCGACGTGATCGCGGCCTACCTGGTGGTGGCCGTCTGGGCCCTGATCGGTGGCTGGCTGGTCATGCGCACCGGCCCCGAATGGAACACCGCGGTGGTGGACTATGAGCCCGAGACCGCCCCGCTGGCCGGACTCGCCTGGTTCCTCGGCGTGACCCTGACCGTGGTGGCGGTGCTGTGCTTCCTCTTCTCCGGGGGCTGGAGCGGGATCGCGCTCGCCGGGGAGGATCCCAGCCTCTGGCACTGGTTCGCGGGGCTGTTCTTCTCCATCGGCCCGGGCTTCCTGATGGCCGCCGCCGGGATCAACCTGTTCGGCGCGGAGACCGGCCGGCGCCAGCGCGGCGCCCCCGTCCCCTCCCCGAAGGGTGAGACGGTGCACTACCCGATCCCACCCGAGTTCACCGAGCTCTACCGAGTCTGAGCCGGCGACGACGCGGTCTGCGCGCCCGTCGCTCAGCGGCCGCGCAGCCGGGTGATGAGCTCTCGGGACTCTCCCGGCCCGTAGGGCACGATCGGGATCGCCTTGGTGGCGTCGTTGACCGAATCGCGGATGGCCTGGGATGAGACGTTGTAGCCCTGCTGCATCCTCCGGCGCATCGAAGCGACGAAGTCGGCGTCGACCTCGTGCCCGTGACCGGGGATGAAGCGGCGGTAGGCCCCTGCCATGGACCACAGCCGGCCGAGCGCGCGGACCCATTCCTTCGGGTAGGAGTCATGGAACTCCGGGTCATCGCCCTCCCGGACCAGGTCCCCGCAGAACATGATCCCGGCGGAGCCCTCGGCGCTGACGCCGACCACCAGGTCTCCCTGGGTGTGGCCCCGGCCCAGATGCTCGACGACGACGTCGACGCCTCCTCCCAGCTGCAGCGTCACCGGCTCCGCGGAGACCAGGTCGGTCGCGGTCACCACCCCGGCGTCGGCATGGGCGAGGATGCGCTGCACGCCGTGGCGGCGCAGGAAGTCATTGGCCCCGATGTGGTCGGGGTGGCCGTGGGTGCTGACCACGACCAGTTCGGCGGAGCTGAGCTCACGCACTGCAGCCAGCAGTGCTTCATGGTCACCCTCGGCCGGACCCGGGTCGATGAGGACGGCGGTGTCCTCCCCCAGGATCAGTCCGACGTTGAGCGGCGTGGGGCCTCCCAGCTCGGCGAGGAAGACGTGGTCGTCCAGGCGGCGGAATAGCGCAGATTCGGGAGCGTGGTCCATCGTGATCACCTTCTGTGAAACCGTAGTTTCCCCCATTCTGCCTCACCATCCGAACACAGGCTGGGAGGAGGCTTGGGGTGCCGTGGGCGGTAGAGTCAGCCCATTATGACTAATGACGATCTTCTCTCTACGATCAGCCTGATCGAGGACTCCGCGTGGACGTGGCTCGGCATTCCCGTGATCGTCTTCGTGGGCCTCTACCTCGGCTTCCGCACCCGGCTGGTCCAGCTGCGCCACATCCCGGACATGTTCCGGGCCATCACCGACAAGGCCACCAGCGACGAGAACGGCCGCACCCGATCGCTGTCAGCCTTCCAGACCTTCACCATCACCGCCTCCGCACGAGTGGGCACCGGCAACATAGCCGGCGTGGCCGGTGCGATCGCCCTGGGCGGCCCCGGGGCCGTGTTCTGGATGTGGTTGATGGCCATCTTCACCTCGGCGGCCTCCTTCGTGGAGTCCACCCTGGCTCAGCTCTATAAGGTCCGCCGCTTCGACACCTTCAAGGGTGGGCCCGCCTATTACATCGAGCGTGGGCTGGGAACCCGCTCCGGCGGCATCGTCTTCGCGTTGATCTTCATCTTCTGCTTCGCGCTCTCCTTCACCTCGCTGCAGTCCAACACGATCGTCGACGCCGCGACCGGTGCGGCCACCGAGCTGGGCATGGATGACACCACCAGCCTGGTCTGGATCCTCGCCGTGGTGCTCACCGGGCTCACCGGGCTCGTGGTCCTAGCCGGACTGCGCCGAGTGGCGCAGGTGACCCAGCGGGTCGTCCCGATCATGGCGATGACCTACATCCTGCTGGGACTGGTCGTGGTGGCGTTCAACATCGAAGCGATCCCGGCGGTGTTCGGGATGATCTTCGGCGAGGCGTTCAACTTCACCTCCGCGGCGGGCGGCGCCCTCGGCGCGATGATCTCCGCCGGCGTCCAGCGCGGCATGTTCTCCAATGAGGCCGGCATGGGCTCGGTCCCCAACGTCGCGGCCACCGCCGACGTGTCACACCCGGTCAAGCAGGGGCTCGTGCAGACCCTGGGGGTCTACCTGGACACGCTGATCATCTGCTCGGTCACTGCGTTCATCATCCTGGTGACCTTCCCGGATCAGGCGTTCCGGGCTGAGACCAACGTCGGCGGTGAGCTGACGCAGGCGGCGCTGACCGCGAACTTCGGAGCCTTCGGCGCGATCGCGCTGGCGGTCATCATCCTGCTGCTGGCCTTCACCTCGATCCTGGGCAACTACTCCTACGGTGAGATGAACGTGCTGTTCATCTCGAACTCCGAGAAGAGCCGCAAGATCTATGCGGTGGCACTCACCGGCGTCGTCTTCCTCGGCGCGATCATCCCGGTGGACCTGGCCTGGGCCATCGCCGGTGTGACGATGGTCATCATCGCGCTGTACAACCTGGTCGTGATCACTCTGCTGGGCGGCACCGCCGTGCGCCTGCTCAAGCACTATGAGGCGCAGAAGCGACAGGGTCTCGATCCGCTGTTCCTCGCCTCTGACATGCCGGATCTGCGCAACATCGAGTGCTGGACCGAGGCCGACATGGCCGACCACCGGACTGAGCCTGCACCCGCGACGTCACCCGAGTCAGAGTCGGAGCGCGCGCACACCCACCGCTGAGAGGTGCGGCAGAATAGCCGCATGCCTTTGCACCAGAGAAACCCGGCCTTCCACCTCGAGCGGTGGGTGGCCGGGTTTCTGCTGTGTGTGGCGCTCTTCGGGGTGCTCTACCTCGGCGCGGTCCGCACCGGACCGGGCCAGCTGCTGGACCAGATGATGCAGCGCACCGCCTCCGGGACCTGGAATCCGCTGCCGCCGCTGAGCCCGCAGAACGACTGGATCACCGCCTGGATCCTGCTGCCGCCAGCGCTGGCCTGCGTGGCACTGGCGCATCAGCGCGGGCCCCACCAGCGCTGGCTCATCCTGCTGTGCGGGGCCGCGGTGGCGCTGGGCGCCAATGTCACCACGCAGGTGATCAAGCTGGTCTGGTCTGGGCGGCCCACGTTGGTGAGTCTGAGCTCGGAGTGGCCGGCCAACTCGCTTCCGAGCGGTCACACGACCATGGCCGCGGGGGCCGCGGCGGCGGCGTTCCTGATCTGCCGACCACGGGACCGCGCCTTCTGGGGGGTCTTGGCCGGGCTCTGGGCCGCCGGGTGGGGCGGTTACATCTATATCGAGGGCTGGCACCTGCCCAGCGACATGATGGCGGCCTACCTGGTGGTGGCGGCGTGGACGCTGCTCGGCGGAGCCGTGGTGCATCACGTGGAGGCGCGAGACCCGGAACTCGCGCCGCTGCCCGCGGAACCGGGAATCCCCGGGGGACGTCAGGCGGGACTGTCCCTGACGCTCGGCGTGATGGGCACCGTGCTCGGGCTCGCCGCGCTGCTCGGGCCGGTGGCTCGCCATGGGCTGGCCGAGGCGACCGCCTCACCGACACCGTGGCTGTTCCTGGCCGGAGCCGCGCTGTCCTCCGCGCCGGCACTTCTGCTCAGCGCGGCGCTGATTCCCCTGTTCTCCAGCGAGACCCGGCGGCTGACCCGCACTGCTCGGAAGGCCTGAAGGCTCCTCGCCGGGCAGAGCAGAACCGCCCGGTCCACAAGTGAACCGGGCGGCGAGCAACGGGTGCGCAGGGCCCCGTGCTGCGGGCCTGCCGAGACCCAGAAAGGGTCAGCGGGGGCGGTACTGGTTCATGATCGGGCAGTCCATCGGGTCGGCGTAGCCGAGACCCACGCGGTTGAGGTAGGTGACCACCATTCCGTAGGACTGGACCAGTCCGGTCGCGGTGTAGCTGATGCCCTTCTCGGCGCAGAACTCCTCAACGATCGGCTTGACCTTGTGCAGGTTGGGGCTGGGCATCCGCGGGAAGAGGTGGTGCTCGATCTGCAGGTTCAGCCCGCCCATGGCCACATCCATGGCCCGACCGCCCTTGATGTTGCGGGAGGTCAGCACCTGGCGGCGCAGGAAGTCCATGTCGGAATCCTTGGGGATGATCGGCATGCCCTTGTGGTTCGGGGCGAAGCTGCCACCCATGTAGACGCCGAAGACCAGCAGCTGCACGGCCAGGAAGCCGAGTGCCAGGCCGGGGCTCATGGCCAGGAAGATCAGCACCGGGAAGCCGATCAGCCGCACGGCCAGCATGGCCAGCTCGGTCTTGCGGCGCTTGAGCTTCTTGGCGGTGAAGACGGTCTTGAGCGCGTTGTAGTGCAGCGCGATCGCGAAGAGGGTCAGCAGCGGGAAGAACATCCAGCCCTGACGGCGGGCGAGCCAGCCCATGAAGCCGGTGCGCTGCGCAGCGTCCTCGGCGACGAAGACCAGGGCGCCGGGGGCGATGTCGCCATCCTTGCCGATGGTGTTCGGGTTGGCGTGGTGCCTGCCGTGCTTCTTGGTCCACCAGCCGTAGGACAGGCCCACGATGAGGTTGCCGGTGACCCGGCCGAACCACTCGTTGCGCTTGCCGGTGCGGAATACCTGCTGGTGTGCGCCGTCGTGGGAGAGGAAGGCGACCTGGGTGAGCACGATCCCGAAGAACGCGGCGAGGGCGAGCTGCCAGAGACTGTCACCGAGGGTGAACATCGCCACGAAGGCACCGGCGAAGGCCAGGGTCAGCACGATCACGCGGAGCACGTAGCTGGAGGCGCCGCGGTCCATCAGGCCCTCATCCTTGACCCGCTGGGCGAGTTCGAAGAATTCGTTGACCTGCTTGTTACCTGCTGGGCGCACCCGCTCGGGGCGGCCCTGCGCGGCCTCCGACCGTGTCTCAGTGATTGTCATGCTCCTACGTTATCGAGCTGAGACCTCCCGCGCGTCACCCGGCGGAGCCATCTTCACCCCCTACCCGGGTAGGGGGTGCGCGGGGTTCACAGCGGGAAGGAGGCGCGGATGAAGTATCCGCCGTCCGGGGTCTCCCCGGTCTCCACCGTGCCGCCGACGGCGCTGACCCGCTCCCGGATGCCCTCCAGTCCCAGGCCGGCGCCCGGCGCGGGCACCGAGACCGGGTGCGGCGGGGCGGTGTTGCGCACCTGGATCAGCAGGTGGCGGGTGTCGGCGGGCTCCGAATCCTTGTCGGACTCTCCGATCAGCTCGGCGCTGACCTCGATCGTGGAGGAGGGCGCATGGCGCAGCGCATTGCTCAGCCCCTCCTGGACCATCCGGTAGGCGGCGAGGCCGACGGCGGAGGACGCCTCCACGACGTCGAGCCCGGTGACCCGGATCGGGGTGCCGGAGGCGCGGGTGGCTTCGACCAGCGAGTAGATCTCCGCGAGCCCCGGGGTCGGCCCGGTCGGTGCCTCCTCCTCGCTGCGCAGGGTGCCCAGCAGCATCCGCATCTCCCCCAGCGCCTGCCGCGAGGACCGGGCGATCTCCTCGAACTCCTGCTGCGCCTCCGGCGTGATGGAAGGGAGCCGGTAGCGGGCGGTTGCGGCCTGCACGCTGATCACCGACATGGAATGGGCGACCACGTCGTGGAGTTCCCGGGCGATCCGGTTGCGCTCCTCGAGCTCCCGACGACGCCGGCTCTGCTGGGCGCTGGTGCGTTCGGAGACCTCCAGCCGGTCGGCGTCGCGGATCCACTGCCGGGTCAGGCTGCCGAGCACGGCGACGCCCCCGCCGACCGAGGCGAACACGATGCCGGTGCTCACCGCCCCGTCAGGAAGCTCCGGGGCCGCCATGACGATGGCCGCGAACGTGAGCAGCGCGCTGGCCGCCCAGCCGCTGGCCGCGCAGTACCAGGGTTCGCGCAGCGCCGCGACCAGGATCACCCCGCACTGGATGAGCATCGCGGTGACCGGCCAGGGCCAGATCCCCACCCCTGCCTCCGCGGTGGCGCCCATCAGTGCCGCCGAGACCAGGACCGAGGCGCCGATCCCGGCCCAGGGGAACTTCAGCGTGAGCACCAGGCTCAGGCAGTGCCCCAGGGTCAGCACCAGGGCGAAGGCCGGGTGGATCCCATAGACCGTGGTGGTGAGCGGCCAGGCCACCACGAAGAGCACCACCGCGGCGAAGCAGATCCCGATCCAGGACCAGGCGGCGGCGCTGAAGGAGGCTGAGGACTCCTCGACCCGGGCTCCCGGGCGACCCACGGCGGCGCGGGAGAGCGTGCGCTCCAGCGGATGCGCCTGGGGGTGTTCCAGCGGGATCAGTCGGCCCCGGCCGCCTGCGCCGAGCAGGCTCGTGGCCAGCAGCGCATCCAGTGCGGCCAGCCCGCGCATCACGGCGGGCAGGGTGACCAGGAAGACCACGCCGAGGATGAAGAACACGGCGGCATCCAGCACGTACTGCCAGAACCCGCTGGCCGGCACCAGCGCGGGTTCGATCAGCTCCAGGATTCGGATCAGGCCCCGTTCCCCGGGGATGAATCGGGACCAGAAGAAGTAGGTGAGCCCCACCGGGCCCATCAGGATCCAGAGGGCCGCCACGACGAAGGTCACCAGCCGCACCGGCAGCGCGAGGATCATCTCGAAGATCAGATCCAGCCAGCGGCGAGGGTCGGCCACCGGGCGCAGTCGACCGGCCAGGCCCGGGTCCCTGGGCCGATAGCTCACCGGGGCGAGCACCGCGCCCCAGATCCGCAGCCGACGCCGGGAGAGCTCCGCGAACTCCGAGGCTGTGACCAGGGCCAGCGGAAGCACCAGGGCACCCACCCACAGCGGCGCCGTCGCAATGGAGACCGCCAGCAGGGTCATCAGCAGGCTGGCGCCGAAGAGCGCGATCGGCAGCCCCGGCAACACATAGGCGCTGTCGCGCAGGAGCCGTCGGGTCAGGGATTCAGGTCGAGGGCTGTGCACTGAGGAATCCTGGGCTGGGGAGGCATGGTGTTCACATCACACCATAGGCATCGGCGAGCGCGGTACCGGGGTAGCGTTGAAGCATGCCCCCCGCCGTCTCCGCCGACTCCTCGGCCCCGCTCTCCGGCTCTGCCATCCGGGTGCTCATCGTCGATGACCAGTCGATGATCCGCGCCGGCTTCGCCGCCCTGCTCGACGCTCAGGTGGACATCACGGTCACCGGCACCGCCGCCGATGGTGAGGGGATCGAGGAGGTGGTGCGCGGCACCACCCCAGACGTCGTGCTGATGGACATCCGGATGCCGAAGGTCAATGGTCTCGAGGCCACCCGGCAGATCCTCAGCATGGAAGGGACTCCCCCGCGGATCCTGATGTTGACCACATTCGACGCCGATGAGTACGTCTTCGACGCGCTGCGCGCCGGAGCCAGCGGCTTCCTGCTCAAAGATGCCACCCCGGAGGAGCTGGTCCAGGCCGTCCGGGTGGTGGCCGACGGCGACGCGCTGCTCTCGCCCAAGATCACCCGCACCCTGATCGCGGACTATGCTGCCCGCCCGACGGCGACCCCGGTCCAGTCGCGGCTGCTCTCCGAGCTCACCGAGCGTGAGCAGGAGGTGATGACCGCGGTCGCCCGTGGCCGGTCGAACGCGGAGATCGCCGCTGAGCTCTTTCTCGCCGAGCAGACCGTGAAGACCCATGTGTCGCGGATCCTGACCAAGCTGGCGCTGCGCGACCGGACCCAGATGGTGGTCTACGCCTATGAGTGCGGGCTGGTCCGCGCCGGGGAGTGATGCGGACTTCGGCGGTCTGATTGAATGGCGGCATGTCTGATTCAACTGCCCCGCAGGCCAAGAAGGTCCCCACCGAACGCACCCATCACGGGGACACCTTCGTGGATCACTACGAATGGCTGCGGGACAAGGACTCCCCCGAGGTCCTGGCACATCTGCACGCCGAGAACGCCTACGCCGATGCGGTGACCGCCGCGCAGAAGCCGCTGCGCGAGACGATCTTCAACGAGATCAAGCACCGCACGGTGGAGACCGACCTCTCGGTCCCCTCTCGCCGCGGAGACTGGTGGTACTTCACCCGCACCATCGAAGGCGAGCAGCACCCGGTGTACTGCCGGGTCGCCGCCGGCAGCGCAGCGGAGACCGAGCAGAACGACGTCGAGCGCGGGTCCTGGACCCCGCCGCAGGTCGAGGCCGGCGTCGTCCTCCCTGGTGAACAGACCTTCTTCGACACCAACGCCGAGGCCGCGAAGCACCCCTTCTACCAGCTCGGCGGGATGTCGCTGAACGCCGAGGGGACGCTGCTGGCCTACTCCGAGGACACCTCCGGCGACGAGCACTACACCGTGCGCTTCCGCGACCTCACCACCGGGGAGAACCAGCCCGAGCAGATCAGCAACGTCCACGGCGGACCCGTGCTGGAGCCCTCCGGCGCGCGCGCCTATTACATGGTGGCCGACGCCGCGTGGCGGCCCCACCAGCTGTACATGCACACCCTGGGCACCGACGCGGAGCAGGATCGGCTGATCCTGGAGGTCAGCGACGAGCAGCTCTGGACCGGCGTCGGGCTCTCCGCGGACAAGCGTGAACTGGTGATCATCTCCGGGAACTCCGAGTACGACGAGTCCCGGCTCCTCGACGTCACCGACCCGCAGGCGGAGCCGGTGCTCTTGATCAGCGCCGAGCAGCGCCTGCTGCACAGCATCGACCCGATCGAGCTCGACGGCGAGCGCCTGCTGCTGGTCACACACAACCAGTCCGGACCGAACAACGCCCTCTCGGTGACCACAGCCGCGGCGCTGACCGCCCAGGACCCGAACGCCGCGCCGAGCGCTGACCGGCCGCTGGACCTGGGTCGGCCGGTGCTGCCGCATGAGGAGACGGTCAAGCTCGAAGGCGTGAGCGTCACCGCCGCGCAGATCATCGTCACCGCCCGCCGGGACACCATCGAGTCCATCCAGCTGCTCAACCTGGAGCAGCTGCGCGCGGCGCTCGCCGGCGCCGACCCGGTGCCGACCTCGACGCTGCCCGGCCCGGAGTTCGACGAGGAGCTCTACACCTGTGCGGTGATCGCCGCGGAGTACGAGGCGCCGCTGTTCCGGGTGGCGTATGAGTCCTGGCTGACCCCGACCCGGATCTATGACATCGACCATGAGACCGCGGAGCCGCTCCTGCGCCGGGAGACCCCGGTGAACGACGTGGATCTCGGCGCCTACCGCGCCACCCGGATCTGGGCACCCAGCGGGGACACCCGCGCGGACGGCTCGGCGATCGCGATTCCGGTCACGGTGCTGCATCATCGCGATGTCGCAGCCGATGGCACGAATCCGACGCTGGTCTACGGCTATGGCTCCTATGAGATGAGCATGGATCCAAGCTTCGGAATCCCAAGGCTGTCGCTGCTGGACCGCGGGGTCGTCTTCGCGATCGCGCATATCCGGGGCGGCGGTGAGCTGGGCCGCGGCTGGTACGAGGACGGCAAGAAGCTGAAGAAGACCAACACCTTCACCGACTTCATCGCAGCCACCGATCACCTGATCACCCAGGGCTGGGCTGATCCGGCACGGGTCGCCGCGCTGGGCGGCTCCGCCGGCGGACTGCTGATGGGAGCGGTTGCCAACCTCGCCCCGGAGAAGTATGTGGCGATCCTGGGGCAGGTGCCCTTCGTGGACAACCTGACCACCATCCTGGACCCGGAGCTGCCGCTGTCGGCGCTGGAGTGGGAGGAATGGGGCAACCCGATCACCGACCCGGAGGTCTACCGCTATATGAAGTCCTACGCGCCCTATGAGAATGTCCGCGACCTGGCATACCCGGCGATCGCGGCGGTGACCAGCCTCAACGACACCCGGGTGCTCTACGTGGAGCCCGCGAAATGGGTGCAGGTGCTGCGCGAGCACCAGCGCGGCGAGGCCCCCGTGGTGATGAAGATCGAGATGGAAGGCGGCCACGGCGGGGCGTCGGGCCGGTATGAGACCTGGAAGGAACGCGCCTGGGACTACGCGTTCATCGCGCATCACCTCGGCGCAAGCGAGCGTCTGGGCGCCGGTGAGATTCACAGCGCCGTTGAGATTCCCAGCGCAAGCCAGCCGCGCCGATGAGCCCTGCCGAGACCGAAAGCCCCGGGGATCCTGCGGAGCCGGGCAGCTCGAGCCGACATTCAGCCCCGGAGGTGGACCCGGCCTTCGCCTGGGTGACGGACCCGGAGCTTGTGGCGATCTATGACGTGGAGAACTCCGGGGGCTGGGACCACGAGTTCTACCTCGAGCTGGCCCAGGAGCTCGGTGCCGCCCGCGTGGCCGATATCGGCTGCGGCACCGGGGTCTTCGGGATCCTGCTGGCCGAGCATGGCATCGAGGTCACCGGTGTGGACCCGGCGGCGGCGATGATCGACGTCGCTCGCTCCCGGACCGCCGAGTCGCAGCTGACTCCGCCGCCGCGCTGGATCCACGGCTTCGCCGATCAGCTGGAGGCGCAGGCGGCGGACCTGGTCGTCATGGAGGGCCACGTGGCGCAGTACTTCCTCACCCGGGCCGACTGGGAGGCCGTGCTGGACCACGCCTTCCAGGCGCTGAGGCCCGGCGGGCATCTGGCCTTCGAGGTGCGCAACCCGGCCGCGCTGGAGCTCGACGCCTGGGATCCGGAGTCCACCCGGGAGACCCAGCCGCACCCCGACGGCGGAGAGTTCACCTCCTGGATGGAGATCGTCCGCGTCACCGAGGACCCGGCGGACGGCGCGCTCATCACCGCCCAGGCGCACAACATCCTGCCCGATTCCCGTGAGCTCATCGCCGAGGAGACGCTGCGCTACCGGCCGCTGTCGGTCCTGCGCCAGACGCTGAGCGCCGCCGGGTTCCGCCCGGTTCAGCTCTGGGGCGACTGGGACCGCGAAGAGCTCAGCGATGACTCCCCGGAGATGATCTTCCTGGTTCAGAGGCCCGACTGATCCCCCTGCTCGGGAGGCTGCGAGGGGCCGCCGAGTCGGTGAATGACAGCCTCGCTCAGCCGACCGGCCAGCGTTCCTGCCGGTGGGCTGAGTCCCAGAACATCCACTCGTACTGACTCGCCCGGCGGTAGGCGGCGTGCATCGCGGCCCGGGTCTGCTCGCTGGCGGTCTCCGCCAGCTCGTCGACGACCTGCTTGGCAGCTTCGGTGAGCTCGTGGAACTCCGGATCCCCGTAGGCGCTGATCCAGTCCGCGTAGGGGTGCCCATCGAGGGTCCCGACCCGGGCCTTGAGACGCGTGCCGACGTCGTCGTAGATCCAGAAGCAGGGCAGCACCGACGCCGCCAGCACCGGCAGCGAGCCGGCCGAGACCAGGGCGAGCTCGTAGGAGGTGTAGGCGACGGTGGTCGGTGAGGGCTGCACCGCGGAGAAGTCCACCACATGGGTCGCGTGCAGCGCACGCTCCTCCTCGATCGCGCCGGCGGCGGCTCGCGACCAGAACATGATGTGCTCTGGGTCGGTGGACTGAACGGCGCAGGCGGCGAGCGCCCGGGCGTATTCGGTCAGGTACAGCGCGTCCTGGCCCATATAGTGCTCGAAGGTCGCCCGCGGCAGCGACCCGTCTTCGAGCTGCTGCAGGAACGGCAGCTTCTCGATCTCGGCACGGATTGCCTCCGTGCTCGCCCAGGCTTCCTCGGTGAAACGCTTCCCGGTCATGCTCTCCCTCTCCAGCACCGCCTCATCAGCGGCTTTGACTGTGGTCCAGGCCCACTCTCTCCCGAGACATCGTAGAGCGTCGCGAAGATCCGCGAGCGAGATCATGACGACGACGCACCCATGCTCCTCGGTAGACTCGGCCATGTGACCGGATCCGATACCCCCAGCAGCCCGACCGTCCCCAGCCTGCCCGCGAAGGTCTCCGACATCTTCGACCCGTGGCAGTGGCGCACCGTGGAGGGATTCGACTTCACCGACGTCACCTACCACCGGCGCGTGCAGCGCGACGAGGACGGAACGATCACCGCAGATCTCCCAGCGGTGCGCATCGCGTTTGACCGCCCCGAGGTGCGCAATGCCTTCCGGCCCGGCACCGTGGATGAGCTCTACCGTGCCCTGGACCATGCCCGGATGACCCCAGACGTGGGTGCGGTGCTGCTCACCGGCAACGGACCCTCCCCCAAGGACGGCGGGCACAGCTTCTGCTCCGGCGGGGACCAGCGCATCCGTGGCCGTGACGGGTACCGATACGCCGAGGGCGACACCGCCGAGACCATCGACCCCGCCCGAGCCGGGCGGCTGCACATCCTCGAGGTTCAGCGGCTCATCCGCACCATGCCCAAGGTCGTCATCGCCGTGGTCAACGGCTGGGCGGCCGGTGGCGGGCACTCGCTGCACGTGGTCGCCGATCTGAGCATCGCCTCATCGCAGCACGGGAAGTTCAAGCAGACCGACGCCACCGTGGGCTCCTTCGACGCCGGCTACGGCTCGGCGCTGCTGGCCCGCCAGGTGGGTCAGAAGAAGGCCCGCGAGATCTTCTTCCTGGCTCGTGAACACTCGGCCGAAGAGATGGTGGCCGCCGGCGCGGTCAACGAGGCGGTCGACCACGAGCGGCTGGAGGAGGTCGCCCTGGGCTACGCCACCGACATCGCCAGGCAGTCCCCGCAGGCCATCCGGATGCTGAAGTTCGCCTTCAACGCCCCCGACGACGGTCTCGCCGGCCAGCAGGTCTTCGCCGGGGAGGCCACCCGTATGGGATACATGACCGATGAGGCGGTGGAGGGCCGCGACGCCTTCCTCGCCAAGCGCGAACCCGACTGGTCTGAGTTCCCGTACTACTACTGATCAGCCGCATTGATCCATGTCAGCGCCTGATGATCACCCTACCGGGCGCGCGCCGGGCGTCGAGGACCCCGAGCGTGGAGATTCAGACGTCTTCACCGTTGAACTCGGCCCTGTAGGACGAAAATCCCGACGTTGTGCACACGGCTCTCGCGTAGTCTTGACGTATCTCCCTGAGGTGAGAGCGCCTCGCTCCCAGGGCGACTGGAGAGGGGGGGTGCTTCCGTGATGTTCCACGAAGCTGCGGCGACCCATGAGCCGTGGGCACGAATTCACTCCTGGTCGTCCTCTCACCCAGGTCGCCAGTCCCATCCCTGCCGCGCCAACCCCCGAGCAGGGAACGCGTTGCGGGACCGGCCACGTCTGCGGTTGTGGTCGTGGTCGTGGTCGTGGCTGAGAGCATCGAAACGCCACCGCACCTACAGCATCCATATCCTCTGGGGTCTGCCGACGTTCGACCTGGCCATCACACAGCCGGAAACGATCGAACCCACAACGAATGTGCTGCGGGTCAGGCCTATGGACGAGGGAGTCATGGCCTTCAAGGCGCTGATGCGCGGACAGGAGACCGGCCTGAAATGAACTCGAGTTCCAGTCTGAACCCCAATGGAACACATTCGCGCGCCAGCCCGGTGCAAGTCGGACCTGATCCCTCAGCGATGGCCACCCGGACGAGCGGCAGCGGCCAGCGTCACGAGGTCACTCTGCGTTTCCTTGCCGCGCCCACGGACCGCGGCAAGGCCGGGACCGTTGATGCCGGTCGGGTCCTGGAATGGGTGGACAAGGCGGCCTTCGCTGCGGCCACCGGTTGGTCCGGCAGCTATTGTGTGACCGCCTACGTCGGCAACATCCACTTCCACGATCCGGTCCAAGTCGGCGAGATGGTGGAAGTCACCGGCACCGTGCTCTACACGGGCCGGACCTCGATGCATATCCAAACGATGGTCCGCTCTGGCGACCCCAAGACGGGACACCTCGAGGAGCGCGCCCGTTGCCTCGTCATCTTCGTGGCGGTGGACGCGAACGGCCACGCCACGCCGGTGCCGGAATTCGTCCCCCACACCCTGGAGCAGCAGCGTGCCCGCGATTACGCCATGTCACGCGTCCCCATCCGCAATGCAATCACGGCGGCGCTGAAGAGCCAGCGCTACACCGACGCAGGCACCGCCGAACGCGTCACGCTGCGTTTCCTGGCAGAACCCACGGACGTGAATTGGGGCGGCAAGGTCCACGGCGGCGTCGTCATGGAGTGGATCGACACCGCCGCCTACCTCTGCTCGTCCCGCTATTGCGGCCGAGACACTGTGGCGGTGTTCTCCGGCGGGATCCGCTTCACCCGCCCGCTGCGCATCGGGGACCTCGTCGAGGTGGAAGCCCGACTGATCTACACCGGCAACAAGGGCATGCATATCGCCGTGGAGGTCCGCTCGGGAGACCCCAAGGGCGGCGAACTCACCCAGACCACGAATTGCATCACCGTCATGGTCGCCCGCGACGAGAACGGAACTTCTGTCCCCGTTCCTCCATGGGAGCCAGTCAGCGAGGAGGACCGTGAGCTCTGGACGCATACCCGCACCCTGCTGGAGATCCGGAGCCGCGCCCCCGGCAGTCGTCTCCCTGACCACCTCCTGAACGATGCTGAAGCGCAGGACTACAAGTGACCGGAGCGCCCCGTTCTCACACACCCCGCACGACGTCACCCGCCTCAGATGTGACCGAGCCCGTCCCGGAAGTGCTGGTCCCGCTTCCCGGTCTCGAGTCGGGAACCGGCAACCCGGCTACTCCGCCCGGCACGCCTCTGACTCTGAGACCCCGGGCACGACCACCGGATCCGGCTCCAGTTCACCCGACGCGGTCTCATCAACCGCCTGCGATGAGTCATCGGGGCGCAACTTTGCACTCCACAGAAGCACCATCGGTCTGGCACACCATGTCGCCTGAAGCTGTACCCCTCGCGAGCGTCTTGGTGGATCCGCCGGGCCCACAACGCTCTGGGCTCTACTCCCGTATGTGGATGGACGCGGATGGGCAGAAGTCCGCAGCTTCTCGGACAAGGTCGTGCTCTGCTTCGGGAGGACTCTCATTGAGCAGCTCCACTTTGCCGTCGTCGGCACGCTGTGCGAACACGTTCGGTGCTGACAGCACACATTGTCCGGCTGCAACACAGGTGTCCTCGGTGGTCGCAATCTTCACGGCGATGGTCCCTTCTTCCTGCGATGGAACTGGTCCGTTGATCGAATGCTACGCGGGGTACCCGCGAGGATCTAGACCAAGGGTCACAGCACACCGATGGAGTCACGATTCATGCCCCTCCCCGAGACTGCACGAGGCAATCGAGCAGATAGGGTTCAGTCCGCTCTCACGAGAGGATGTGTGCCGGAGCCGCAGCATCCAGCTCCGCTTACTACCGTCAGGGCTTGGCCGGGACGTTGTCACAGGTCTCTTCAGCGGCCTTTAACCGAGCCAGCCCGTCCAGCAGCAGGTCGAGGGTGAACTCGAACTCTGCCTGACTGTCCCACCACCCCAGGATCAGGTCGTGCGCCGAGCGCACCTCCGCCTCTGCCATAGCTGCGAGGTGGAGCATCATCGTCGCGAAGCTGGCCGAGCTCGCCGGGTCCGCCACGCCGTCGATCTGACCCGCCGGCGCGCTGAAGGGCTCCTGGACGAATCCGAGGATCATGCTTCCCAACGCATGCAGGGCGCGGTGGGCCAGGTGATAGCTGAAGTCGCCCTCGACGAACGTCGCCACAACAGCCTCGTATCGACGAAGGGCGCCGAACGGAACACTCGAGCCCGACACCATGAGGCTCGAAGCTCACGGATGGCTCAGCATGATCTCCCGCGAGACCAGGCAGCGTTCGCGCACCAGGCGTCGCCATTCGGCGGGGCCGGTCGCATCAAACCTGCGAAGCTCGACGTCACCCTCGGCCAGCTGGTCGACAATGACTCGCTCGCTCGCGCAGGCATCGCCCTTAGGCTCGGAATCGTTCTCACCCAGGCCCTCGTCGCGCTGTGGCTGTTCAGGCTCTTCCGCACTGTCAACGTGGTTGCGGCGGGAGCCGTCATAGCCTTCGGACTCGTGAACGCTGTTGCGATCCTCACGAGCGCGGCTATCATCGCCACCGCGCAGAGTGTCGCCGGCGTACCCCGGCTTGGCGCCGGGAGGCGCCGCCGAGGCGACCGTTCAGTTCGCCTACGCCTTCAGCGCGAACATCCGGGACGCGACGGCGATCTTCTTCGGTCTGTGGCTCACCCCGATGGGTCCGCTGGTGCTGGAATCACAGTGGATGCCCCGACCCCTGGACTGGCTCCTGATCGTGGGCGGCGTCGGGTACACGTTCAGCGCGTTCGGGATCCCCGTTCCTGCCCGACCTCGACGTCGTTGCTGAGGCGATGACCATTCCCACAGGAATCGGGGAGTTCTGGCTGGCTGGCTGGCTACCTGCTCATCCGCGGCATCCGGCGCCGGGAGGTCTCAACGGCACCAGGCCCGATGTCATCGAGACCCCGCGTGAGTTGACGCCGCAGACATCACTTCCGTGCGTTCAGCAGCTCCGCGAGGTGCATCGCCGGAACATCAGCGAGGTCATCGAGCTGGATCCGGCAGGACATCCCGTCCGCGAGGACCACGGTGTCCCCACCACGCTGCTGCTGGTCCCGCACCGCTGGCATGAGGTAGGTCTCGGCGACTGCGACGGAGGTCTCATAGTGACCCTTCTCCACGCCGAAGTTCCCGGCGAGCCCGCAGCATCCCGCGACCTTGGTGATCTCGGCGCCGGCCTTCTCCAGCAGCGCCCGGTCAGCTTCCCACCCGATGATCGCCGACTGGTGGCAGTGCGGCTGCGCGACGACGTCGACCCCGTTCAGGTCAGGCAGCCGCACCCGGCCCTCGCCTTCCAGACGGGTGAGCAGCTCGGCAAAGGTGAGCACTCCCGCAGCGACGGTTCTGGTCTGCTCGCTGTCGGAGAGCTCCAGCGCGTCACTGCGCAGCGTGGCCAGGCAGCTGGGCTCCAGGCCGATCACCGGCACCCCTGAACTGACATAGGGGGCGAGCACCTCGACGGCCTGGGTGATCCGCCGACGGGCCTGGTCCAGCTGACCGGTCGAGATCCACGGCAGCCCGCAGCAGCCCTCCTTCTGGATCAGCCGCACCTCGAGGCCCTGTGACTGCAGGTATTCGATCGCCGCCAGCCCGGACTGGGGAAAGAAGTGGTTGGTGAAGGAATCGGCCCAGACCCATACGTCGGGCCGGTCGGTGCTGTTGGGACTGGCACTGTTGGTGGGGCTCAGCTTCTGCTCGGCTCGGCGCAGCGTCCGGCGCGCGAACCTCGGCACGGACCGGCGCTGATCGATGCCGGCAACCCATTTCGCTGCCGCGGCGAGCGGGGTCAGCTTCATCATCAGGTTCGCCACGGGCGCCACCGGTGCGGCCAGCTTCGCCCAGACGGGGAGTCGTCCCAGGACATAGTGGCTGCGCGGGCGCAGCCGGCGCCGCGGGAGCCCGTCTGCGTCACGGTCGTACTTCTGGTGCAGCGCCTCGGCCTTGTAGGCGGCCATATCCACCCCGGCGGGACAGTCCGAGGCGCAGCCCTTGCAGGACAGGCACAGGTCCAAGGCTTCGTGCACCGCGGGGTCGGCGAGCCCGTGCACCAGCGTCCCGTCCATGGCCTCCTGGAGGACGCGGGCCCGGCCCCGGGTCGAGTCCTTCTCCTGAGTGGTCGCCAGATAGGAGGGACACATGACCCCGTTGGTCTTCGGCGCCACGCAGCGGCCGACGCCGGAGCAGCGGTGCACAGCGGCACCGTAGTCGCCGTCGTCGTGAGTCATCAGCAGTCCGGGCCAGGGCAGGGTCTGCTTCGGCCGGGTGGGGCGGATGTCCTCGGTGTTGGGCCGGGCGCCGGTGCCGCCGGGCTGGCCCGCTCGGGCGCCGTCGGTCTGCGGACCCGTGATGATCCCGGGGTTCAGCAGATTCTGCGGGTCGCAGATCCGTTTCGCCTGGGCAAAGAGATCCAGGGAGGTCTCGTCGTACATGAAGGGCAGCAGCTCTGAGCGCACGCGTCCGTCACCGTGCTCCCCTGATAGCGATCCGCCGTAGACGGAGAGCCGTTCAGCGCAGGCCAGCATGAACTCTCGGAACACCCCGGTGCTGGAAGGATCTCCGTGCTGGAAGGGAAAGTCGATGCGGCAGTGGATGCATCCGTCGCCGAAGTGACCGTAGGGGTAGCCATGGAGGCCGAATTCCTCCAGCAGCGATTCGAAGTCTCGCATCCACGCGCCGAGGTGCTTCGGGGGCACCGCGGAGTCCTCCCACCCCGAATGCGCCGGGGTGGCCAGACTGATCCCGGCCAGTCCCGCCCCGTCCTCCCGGATCTTCCACAGCGCGGCGGCCTCGGCGGGACTCTCGATGAATCGTGTGTCCACGGCAGCGGACGCGGTCCTGACCTTCTCGATGACCGCGCTCGCCGCCTCTCCTGCTGCCTCTACGAACAGCCAGCTCTGGCCTCCGGGCAGCTGCGGGACGGGCTTTCCGGCCGAGCGGACCAGAGCTACCAGTCGGGAGTCCATGCCTTCACAGGCGATCAGGCTGTTGGGCCCGAACTCGCTGTGGACCGCGTCAAGGATGTGCGGGACAGCGTCGGCTGCCTCGCTGACCGAGTCGTAGCCGAGCACAAGAAGGAGCCGACGGGGGTCATCGACGACCAATCGCACCTCGGCCTCGAGCACCGTTGCCAGCGTGCCCTCGCTGCCCACCAGGAACCGCTCGATGCGCCTCCGGTTCTCGGGCAGCAGGTGCTCAAAGCTGTAACCGGAGACCTGGCGACTGAACTGCCCAAACCGAGTGCGGACATGAGCCAGATTGCCCTCGGCCAGGCCGAGCAGCTTCTCCGCCGTCACTCCCTGCGCCGTGCCGCTGCGTGAGTCGAAGCTGCCCACCTCTCCGTTGCCGAAGAGCACGGTGGCCGCCTCGACGTTGTCCGCGGTGCGACCGTATCCGAGTGCGCGGGAACCACAGGCGTTGTTGCCGATCATCCCGCCGATGGTGCACCGCGAATGGGTCGAGGGGTCGGGGCCGAAGCGCAGGCCATGCGGTGCCGCTGCGCGCTGCAGGTCCGCGTGCACCACCCCCGGCTCGACGGTGGCGGTCTGGGCATCCGGGTCGATGGAGATGATGCGCTTGAGGTCTCGGGTGTCGACGACGATCCCCTCGCCCACGGCATTGCCCGCGATCGAGGTGCCGGCCCCGCGCATCGTGACCGGCGCGCCCACCGATCGCGAGATCTCATGGACGGCGTGGAGCTCGTCGACGTGTTGGGGCCGGACGACCACCGTAGGCACCACGCGATACAGGCTCGCATCGGAGGAGTACATGCCGCGCGCCAGCACAGAGGCATCAACCTTGGACACTCCCGCGCGGATCAGCTCCTGAACCAGGTATTGGGCGGTTTCGCTCTTCACCGACAGCTCCACTACATCCCCTTCCACACGAGATTGGTCTGATCACCAGTCATCTGACCTGCACAGCGATGCAGGCTTCAGCCTCCATCGCATACCTGCATTCTGACCGACCGCCAGTCCACAGTCACCCCCGGAGCAGCACTTCCTGCACGAACCAGCCGCACGGACCCGCTCCACGGCAGGATCACCGTGGCAACCGAGATCTCCTTCGGTGCTGCCAGCAGCACTGTGGGACCAATGGCCCTGTGTCACCTGTGCGATACCCGCCACAGTGGAGTGAGCTCCGCGAAACAGCGAGCCATGAGTTTAGGGAGCGCCTGTGAAACCCAGCGAACAGACCGCATTCGAACATGAACTGGAAACGGCCGACGACCGGACCCCGCTCACGCATACTCAGGAATCGAACATCCAATCGGAAGCCAATGCCGCGATCGTGAAGGCTCTGGCGCGATCAACGAACAGCCCCAGCACGATCGAAGCCCGGGTGGAGAACTTCACAGCAGTTCTCACCGGTCAGGTGGACTGGAACTTCCAACGCGAACTCGCGAAACGGGCCGTTGAGAACGTCGCTGGCGTGGAGCATGTGGAGGACCAGACCACGCTCCGGGTGCGGACCCCCATCGAAAATGCCGCGGACCGGGTCAAGAAGGCGATGTCTCTCAACCAGAAGATCGACGCGAGCCACGTGATCGTCACCATCACCGGCAACACTGCGGTGTTCACCGGTTATGTGAGATCACTGGCTGAGAAGAAGCAGGCCAGCCTCGCCACGTGGGTCTCTCCTGATGTGACTCGGATCGACAACCGCCTTGCAGTTCGTCGAATCCACTTCGCACCCTTTCGGCGTCGCAAGTGAAGCGGCATCAATGCGGCATCGCAGATGCCCTCCCCTCGTGCAGGGCGACGGATCCGATGGTGTGCAGACCCTGGAGCCACGGGGCCCCTTCAGCGTGTCATCCAAGCTGAACGCTCCGAGCCCCATCACTCACTGAGATCCAAGAAGACGAGCGGGCGAACACCTGACAGGGGCCTTCGTCCGCACCCTCCGAACAGGCCCCTGTGGAGGTCCGCAATGGAGAATGACACCCACTCGGCGCCACGCCCCCTGGCCTTCGACCCCGCCGCGCGCGACCTGGGCGTGCTGGTCGGATTCGACGGCTCCCAGCAGTCCATCCAGGCGCTGCACTACGGCGCCATGGAGGCTCAGCGCAGCGGTCGAAGGCTGACCATCGTGAGCGCGTACAGCGTGCCCGCTCCGGTCGCAGCCACGATCGGGGCAGTGCCGGACAAGTTCGAGGCCCAACACTCCGTCGTTGCCGCGAAGGCTCTGCTCGATGAGGCGCGGAGCTATCTTCAGGACTACCCGGGTGAAGTCATCTACCGGACCGAACGCGGAGACGCCGCAGGGGTGTTGGTGGATCTCTCCACCGTGGCGGAGCTGGCAGTGGTGGGCGCCAGGGGTCGCGGCGGATTCGTGGGACGGCTCCTGGGCTCCGTGTCATCGGCGCTCCCGGCCCATGCTCGCTGCCCCACCGTCGTCGTCGCCCGGCAGTACAAGATCACTGATGCGGCGGGCCCGACCCGCTTCGAGCCGGTGCCGGACGAGCGGCCGGTGATCGTCGGCATAGACCGTTCGCCGCACAGCAGGATCGCGGCTCTTCAGGCGGCAGAGCAGGCGCTGAACCGCGGCACGGTCCTGCATCTGTTGATGGCTCTGCCCACCCTGGAGGGGTGGTTGGACTGGTATCCAGGACTTGACACCCCCGACCAACGCATCATCGACCAGCGCAGATTGCAGCTGGAGGAGTCACTGGCGGCAGAAGTCGCGTGGCTGGGCCGACACTATCCCTCGCTGACCATCACGGCCGCGGTGAAACCTGGGGATCCGGTGGCACAGCTGAGCAGATCCACCCACGAGGCGCAGCTGACCGTGGTCGGCACCCGAGGCCGCAGCGGATTCACCGGGGTGCTGCTCGGTTCGGTCTCCCACGGTGTGCTCCTGCGAGCCGCTGGTCCGGTCATGATCGTCCCTGAACTGCAGGACGAGCGATTGAGTGACCAGCCCGACCTCATCCGGTGAGTCCTGAGAAGATCACGGTGCGCTTTGATCCCTTCGGGCAGCGCCGGTCCGTTGCCCGGGTGGCCCGGTCGATTGCGGGCGTGGGACATAGACATCCGTGACGGTGATATCGATGCCGTCGACGTCGAGAGCGGCGTGGCGCGTCAGCGCGTCGAACAGTCGGTCGCGCAAGGCGTGGACCAGGTCTGGCAGCGGATGGCCCCACCGGGCACTCAGATTGACCTGGACTCGGACTCCAGAGCTAGGCGTCTCGCGGTCTCCCTGAACCTGGCACCGACCGATCGTCACACCTGCCACGGAGTCTCCGGTGGAGCGAATCAGTGCCAGCACGAAACCCTCGGCAGTCGGGGTTGGACCCTTGACGGGTATGGACAGCGGCTCCTGCGCTCTGGGCTCCACGCGGAGCCGCGCCACGAGGCGGTCCAGCCAGAGCGCACCCACGCTCTCGGCCCGGCAGATGTCGTCCTGGGCGAGGCGGTCGGTGAGACTGTCCAGGCGTCGAAGGCCTTGAAGGCTGGATCGACATCTGGGGCAGTTTCGGACATGGGGCTCCAAGTTGGGCTCGCCGGTGCGCAGGTACTCGTTGAGGTCTTCGAGTGAGTGCCTGTAGCCGGGATGGGTGGGCACCGAGGTCATTGCCACGCCTCCATTTCTCTAAGCAGGGCGGCACGCGCCCTGGACAGGTTCCCTCGGACGCTATGGATGCTGATGGTCAAGATCTCTGCGATCTCTTGATATGAGTGCCCGCCGATCTCTCTGAGGACCCAGCACTGCCGCTGTTGTTCCGGCAATCGGTGCAGCGCCTCGGAGAGTGCCTCCAGCAGACAAGCTTCGATGGCAGAGCTCTCAGGGGCGGGACTGTCGTCGACGGTTCCGGGTTCAAGGTCCTTGGGTGTGGGGGTCGTGCGGCGCCGACGCAAGAGGTCAATGCCGCAGTGGCTGGTGATGCTGAGAAGCCAGCCTCGCAGAGCAACGGCATCCCTGAGAGTGGGAAGCTGCCGCCATGCCTGCAACAGGGCTTCCTGGGTGATGTCCTCCGCGTCGACGGCTGCCCCCGCAAGGCGCCGAGCGTAGGCGTACACCATGGGACCGTGTCTGCGGACCAGGACCTCAAAGGCGTCCACGTCGCCATCGATGGCGCGTTCGACCAGAAGCACATCTGTCTGTTGCGCCAGGTCCGACGAGCCCGGCGCCTCCGGCCCGTCCATCGCTCCTCCGTCCCAACACCTACCAATGCCACGTGATGGTGATCACAGTCTATCCAGCGACCCCTGTCAGCCCGAGCATCGCTTTGTGTCTTGCAGCGGCTTATATGGGCTCCGCACTCCTGGCGGCCGCCGGGAGCCGCGATTCGGGAAGGGGCGAGAGGATCAACGGGGGCGCCCGGTGCGGGTCGAGCGCGAACGTGGGCCGGCTCTGATGTGGACCAAGATCGGGATCAGCTCCCCCAGCAGCGTGTCCAGGCCCGCGATCGCCTCCTCCGCCGTGGCGGCGATCCGCCGGGGTGACGCGCCCCTGCGGGCACGGACGACCATCTGCACCCCGTAGCCGCCCTTGATCTTCCACGAGGACACCCTGAGGGAGAGGACTTCGCCATCACCTTCCATGGCCTCCCTGATGGCTCGGGCCGCCAGGGAGTGGTCCACCGTGGTGGTGCCGCTGCTCGTGCTGCGGACGCCGAGCCTGTCGCTGCGACCACCACCCTGAGAGAAGATCCAGCGGAGCAGGAGGAGGATCGCCAAGACCACGAGACCCACCAGTGCCACGGTCCACCAGCTGATGCCTGTGTCCCCCATCGGTGCCGATCGGAGCTGCTCCAGGACCCATGCCCATGTGTCTGTTCCTGTGCGGGACCAGGCCTGAGCAATGCTCGGGTTGAGCCCCGCGGCAGCGGTGAGCGTTCCCGCAGCGATCAGCAACACTCCCAGCAGGGTGATCAGCAGCCGGTTCAGGCTG
This sequence comes from Nesterenkonia sp. AY15, assembly GCF_022565855.1. Taxonomy (NCBI): domain Bacteria; kingdom Bacillati; phylum Actinomycetota; class Actinomycetes; order Micrococcales; family Micrococcaceae; genus Nesterenkonia; species Nesterenkonia sp. AY15. Next base: position 264,030 of record NZ_JAJOYV010000002.1, read on the forward strand.
CGCGGCGTGCCGTTCATCCCCCCACCACCCCCCGGTTGCTGACATGGACCCTCACGGCCGGTTCCGGGCGCAGCCCATAGGAGGCCAGCTCGTGGCGAACCGCCTCCTCCACGGCCGCCTGGTCGAGTGCCACCCCCGAGGTGGGCCGGAGCCTCACGTCCACGCCGCGGCGCCTCACCGCGGTGGTGACCTGTCCCGGCAGCAGTCCAGCGGCCTTGCGGGCCGCGCGAGACAGCGCCGCGGCGATGACCTCGTCATCGACCACCATGGCGCTGCGTTCGCTGGGAAGAACGTGGCGGGGCCGGCGACCCGGGAGGATTCCGACCAGCACCAGTGCCAGGCCGATCAGCGCCAGCCCCACACCGGCACCCACAAGTCCCGCGGGTGTGGTGTGCTGCGGCACCGCGATCAGCCACTCGCCCATCTCAACCGAAGAGACCAGCAGTGCCGGCGCGTCGAGAGCAGAAAGCACGGTTTCTGCCCCCACCCACACCAGCACAAGGATCAGCAGTGCCGCAGTGACCACCGACGCCATGGCCCGCGAGGAATGGGTGGTTCGGCGGGCGACCCGTCGCGCAGGAAGTGTTGTGCTCATCGGCGTCTTCCCTGCCGCGCCAAGGGCTCACCCATCAGGCGGAGGTCGACCCGCCCGACCACATATCCCGTGAGCAGACGCGTCTGCTCGATGATGCGTCGGCGGTTTGCCTCAGCGCGATCGTAGAGCGAGCCCTGTCCACCGCCATCCGAGATGCGTCCGATCCCACGCAGCGGCGACACGGCCATCGGGACGGCAATCGAGACCCAGAGCATCCCCTGGTCATCGCGAAGCTGGGCCTTCAGGCTCTGTACCGGCACGCAGAAGACGTCGGCGGTCACCGCTTCCACGACTCCGGTCAGGGCCCGTGAGCTGATCCTGGTATGGCCGACACGCCGATGCACCGCACCGGAGGTTCCTGATGGAACGAGTCCGACCTCCGAAACGGTGCTCATGAGGAGCGCTGACCGCGCAGGGCGTCCATCACGCCGGCAAGATCGAGCCGACCCTCCACGATCCGGCCCAGCATCGCCCCGATGACCGTCGCAACGGCAACCAGCAGAAGTCCCCAGAAGCCGAACACGAGGAGCGTGAGCGCCAGAACCGCTCCGATGGCCGCGCCGGAGACGGTGGCACTCATGAGACGCGAGAGCCTCTGGACTCGGGCGCGTCGTCACTCTCGTCCGCCACCTCGGGGAGATGGATGTCACTGATGACCACGTTGACTTCGGTGACCTCCATGCCGATCAGCTCTTGGATCACGCCGTAGACGGCATTCCTGACGTTCTCGGCCACCTCCTGCAATGGGTACGGGTACTCCACCACCAGGTTCAGATCTGCGGCGACCTGGGTCTGACCGACTTCGACCGAGACCCCCTGCGTGAGGTTGTGCTGGCCCACGACGTCGCGCATCGAGCCGATCGCGCGTTCAACGCCACCGCCCACGGCCCACACGCCGGGAACCGCTACCGTGGCGATGCCGATGATCTTCTCCACCACGTTGTCCACGATGGTGGTGGACCCCCTGCCGCCGTCTTCGGACTTCACCACGGTCGCGGACCCCGCCGCCGCGACGCCAGGCTTACCCGAGGTCGGCTTGTTCTGAGTCTGAGTAGTCACAGTAATCACTCCATCGTGTAGGTCGTGCCTGATCATCGTGGTTGATGGTCACACTGATAAGACGCATCCACGTCAGTCATCGTCACGCCTCCAGACGTGTCGGTCACATAACGATTGCCGGTCACCGGCTCAGCGTTCGGCGCCTGGCGCCTGGCGCACCACCGTCGCAGCCGCATCGGTCTCTGCACTGGATGCCCCTCTGTCCGGCCACGATCAGGTGGATCAGATGACGACGCTGATCGGCAGCGGCAACCGGGACCACTCGCTGGAACTGGCATTCAGGGACATGGTGGGGATGTCTGTCCTGGTGGTTGTCACATTCCGGCAGGCCCCGAGGTGGCAGGAACGCAGGGCCCTCGCCCGCACCTGGCCTCGGGAGGGGCACCGGACATCATGGTGCGGGAGATCAATGCTCTTCCTGCCGCGCCCTGAAGCTGATCACACCAGGTCCTGAGCACTGCTGTGGTTCAGCCCGTCGGCGAAACGAGCGAGGAGCACCCCCAGTCGCTCGACATCATCCGGGTCCCATTCACGCACCTGGTCGGCGAGCCATGCCGTGCGGGTCGTCACCGCGCGCTGGCGCAATGCGGAGCCAGCAGGGGTCAAGACCAGGGCAGTGCGCCGGGCGTTGACGCCAGACGGGGTGCGGTGGAGGAGTCCTGCTTCCTCAGCGCGATCCACGAGGCGGCTGGCGGTCGAAGCGGTCACATCAGCCAGATCAGCGACATCTCCGACGGTGACTTCGCGGTGCTCATCCGCTCCTCGGGCACAGGCCTCCACGACCAGCAGACTCGACATCTCCACTGAGGCGCTGCCATCGGCCACCAGTCGATTGCGCGAGGCCCCCCACAGCCGACGCAGCCGAATCAGCGAATCATCGAGCAGGTGCAGATCAACATCCATATGTGTACCATACACATATGAGTCCGCCGATACTTGTCACCGGGGCCACCGGCAACGTCGGCGCCCCTCTGCTCCGGGCACTCCGCCAGGCCGGAGCAGAGGTTCGCCCGGCCTCCCGAGGCAACCAGGACCCCGAAGGCGTGTCCTTCGACTTCACCGATTCGAGCACCTGGGGCCCGGCGTTCGCCGGAGTGCAGTCGATGTTCCTGGTGCGTCCGCCGCAGATCGGCGATGTGCGCCGCGGGCTGGTGCCGACACTCAGGGACGCGCGCTCACGGGGAGTGCGGCACGTGGTTCTGCTCTCCGTGCAGGGAGCCGGGCGCGTACCCGCGCTGCCCCACGCGGGACTCGAGCGATGGCTGCGAAGATCCGGTTTGAGCTGGACCTTCCTGCGTCCCTCCTATTTCGACCAGAACCTCTCCACCGTCTTCGCCGCGGACATTCGCGAACGCAACCAGATCATGGTGCCCGCCGGCGGAGGTCGTACGGCATTCGTGGACGCCCACGACGTCGCTGAGGTCGCCGCAGCGGCGCTGCTGGACCCCGCACACCACACCGACCGGATCTGGACGCCCACCAGTGACGAGTCCCTGACCTATGACGAGGTCGCCGAGGTGCTCAGCTCCGTGCTGGGCCGCACCATCACCTATCGGCGGCCCAGCACGCTCGACTACGCCCGGCATGCCCGCACGACGCTGGGCTTCGATCCTGCAATGACTGTGGCCACCACCATCATCCACTCCACCGCCCGACTGGGACTGGCAGGGCACCTCACCGACGACATCCGGGCCGTCACCGGCCGGGCACCCACCACCCTGAGGGAGTTCGCGCTGCGCGAGCGCGCCGCGTGGGAACCCCACTCCCCTCTTCAGACCCCGCAGAAGAAAGGCCGAACATCATGAACGTCACTGTGCTCGGAGGAACCGGCAGGACAGGTCGACTGCTGGTGGAAGAACTGCTCCGACGAGGCCACCAGGTCACGGCGCTGGTTCGTGACCCGGACAGGGCTCCGGAGCACGCACGGGTGGTCATCGGGGACAGCCGGGACCCACAGGCGCTGGCCGAGGCGCTGGTAGGAGCCGAGGCGGTGATCTCGACCTTGGGCCCTGCACGGAAGCAGAACCAGCTGCACCGGCAGACCGTCGAGCAGCTGGTGCCGGCGATGCGAATGGCCGGGGTGCGCCGCTACATCGGAATCAGTGGCGCCGGAGTCGACGCCGACGGGGACTGCAAGAGCCGACGGGACCGGGTGATCTCCGCAGCCATGGGCCTGTTCGCCCGCTCCTTGGTCGCTGACAAGACTGTCGAGCTGGCCACCTGGCAGGACACCGAGCTGAACTGGACCCTGGTGCGCCCACCCCGACTGATGGACGGACCCGCTACCGGCGGCGTCGAACATGATGCGCACGTGTCAACACGCTCCACCGGTATGCGCCGGACCGATCTCGCGATCTTCTTGACCGACGTGCTCGACCAGGAGATCTACGTCCGGCAGGCCCCGTTCGCCGCCACCCGATGACGCTGCTGGGCTGGAACCCTCGAACGCGGTTCGGTCCAGCATGACCATGTCCAAGCCAACGATGTCCACGACGGCGGGACTCTTCGTGACCCTCACCGGGGCCATCGTGGTGTTCCTGACGCCGTGGTCCCCGCCACCCTGGCCGTCGTCGTCGCGGCACGGAGCAGGTTCGATAGGCCCGATGAGTCACTCCGCTGCTGCGGGGGACGCGCAACGGCAGCAGGACACTGTCGGAGCGACCGACGCCGGGGACCCGCATGGCCGCTGGTGGAGACGATGCCGAACCTAGGCGCCATGTCCCGATCGCACCCTGAGCACCCGCATCTCCCTGGCTGAGGAGCACAGTTGCTAATCTTGGCTCATGTTGCCTTGGTTTGCGTGGATCGTCATTATCGCAATCGTCATGTTCACCCTCGCCCAGATCGTGAGCATGGCCACCGGTAGGCCACTGCCAGGGGGCTCCGACGCGGCGGATGAGATCGAGACGCTGCGCAAGCGGGTCAAGAAGCTGGAGAAGGGCGACAAGGGAGAGCTCGAGCGCCCGCAGATCCCCACCAAGTCCGAGGAGAACTTGTCCGCCGAGGACCGCTGGCGCCTGGACATGCTCGAAGCCCGACTGGAAGAGCTGGAGAAGCGCAGACGAGATGACCGAGACAAGAAGGACGACGGCGGCAGCTGAGGTGCCCGAGACCACCTCGCCGACCGACTCCTGGGTTCCCGCGGCACTCACCGCCCTCGACGCCGCACTGGGCTCAGCTCTCGACGCCGGAGCTGCCCTGCACCGAGAATCTGGCCCCGCGGCTCCCCCGCTGGAGTTCCAGCCCGCTGACGCCACCGGCGTTCCCACCTGGACCTCACGCCACGACGTCCCCGCCGACCTGAGGGCGGTGATCGTGCGCACCTCCGGCTCCACCGGCACCCCGAAGCAGACGCTGCTTCCTGCCGCGGCCATCCACGCCTCGGTCACAGCCACCGCGCAGGCGCTGGGCGGGCACGGACAGTGGCTGCTCACCCTGCAGCCGAGCTATGTCGCGGGCCTCGCCGTGCTCGCCCGCAGCCTCGCCGCCGGCACCACTCCGGTGCCGCTGCTGCAGCACACCACCGATCCGACAGCCTTCACCCAGGCCGCCCAGCAGCTCTCGGCCGCACGTCGGTTCATCTCCCTGGTCCCCACCCAGCTGCAGCGCCTGCTGGACCATGTCCCGCAGGATGAGGCACTCACCGCGGCGCTCGCCCGCTTCGACGCGATCCTCTTGGGCGGCGGCGCCTCCTCCCCGCAGCTGCTGCAGCGCGCAGCGGCGCATGGGCTCACCGTCGTGCGCACCTACGGGATGAGCGAGACCTGCGGCGGCTGCGTCTACGACGGCCGACCCTTGCCCGGCGTACATCTCGAAATTCAGGACGCCGAAGACGCAGGCTCAGGACGAGTGCGGATCAGCGGGCCCATGGTCGCCTCCGGCTACATCGCCGACCCGGACCTGACCGCGGCGCACTTCGACGTCGACCCCGAGTCCGGGCAGCGCCGCTTCCTCACCGATGATCTGGGCGAGGTCCGCACCGACGCCGCGGGTCAGCTCCTGAGCATCTCGGGCCGAACCGATGACGTGATCAACACCGGCGGGGTCAAGGTCTCCGCCGAGCGCGTCCGCTCGGTTCTGCTCAGCCACCCGCAGGTCCGGGAGGCCTTCGTCGGCCCGGTCCCGGACCCCGAGTGGGGACAGCAGATCAGTGTCGCCGTCACGCTCACCGCGAGCATCGGAGCGGATGCGCGCTCATACTCCGGCGCCAGCGCCGGCCCGATCCCCGCCCCTGCGGCACCGAGCGCCGAGGAGGTCCACCGCGAGCTCACCGCACGGGTGCGTCAGGCTCTGGGCCGCGCGGCCACCCCCAAGCGGCTGCTGATCCTTCCTGAGCTCCCGCTGCTGGCCAGCGGCAAGCCTGACCGGCAGCGGCTGCTGCGACTGCTCAGCGAATCACCGTCCTGAGCCGGTCCGACACAGAGCGGGCGGACCGCGCGCTCCGGCCCGACACGGGAGCGCTGAAGATGAAATACCGAGCTATCCGCGCGTCACCGCGTAAGAAGACAGCAACGAAAGGACACGACTTGGCAACTGTGAAGGAATGGGTCGCGGGAGCACGGCCGCGGACCCTGCCGCTGGCGGTGGCCCCGGTGATCATCGGCGCCGCCGCCGCGCACGCACTGGGAAGCTTCGATCTGCTGATCGCGGCACTGGCCCTGGTGGTGGCGCTGGCGCTGCAGGTGGGCGTGAACTACGCCAATGACTACTCCGACGGGATCCGCGGCACCGACGACGAGCGTGTGGGGCCGATGCGGCTGACCGGATCCAAGGCGGCGAAGCCTCGGCAGGTCAAGGACGCCGCCTTCGTCAGCTTCGGTCTGGCCTCGCTGGCCGGGCTGATCATCGTGATCCTGACCGGGATGTGGTGGATGCTCGCCGTGGGCGCCGCCTGCGTGCTGGCCGCCTGGTGGTACACCGGCGGGTCCCGGCCCTACGGCTACCGCGGACTCGGCGAGATCATGGTCTTCGTCTTCTTCGGACTCGTGGCCACCCTGGGCACCACCTGGGCCATGGCCGCCGAGCTGAGCGTGGGCGCCGGCATCGGCGCCGTGGGCTCAGGACTGATCGCCGCGGCGCTGCTGATGGCCAACAACGTCCGGGACATCCCCACGGACCGCGAGGCAGGAAAGGTGACCCTGGCCGTCCGGCTCGGGGAACGCCGTGCCCGGTTCAGCTATGTCGCCATGGTGGGCCTCGCACTGGTGCTGCCGCTGGCGCTGCTGGTGCACAGCTGGTGGTTCCTGCTGGTGCTGCTGGCCTTGCCGTTGGCGCTGGGACCGGCGCGGATCATGCTCTCACCGCAGAAGAAGGGTCCGGCGCTGATCAAGGTGCTGCAGCTGACCAGCCTGATCGGCATGGCCTTCGCGCTGACCTACTCGGCGGCGCTGGTTCTGAGTTGACCTGGTTCTGAGGTGACCTGATCCTCAACCGGCGGGGAGCCGAGCTGACCGTGCGCCGAGCGGATCCTCAGCTCAGCTGCGCGGTGCGGGCTGGGGGCCGCCGGCGTCGTCGTCGTCATCTGACGACTTCTTCCGGCTCTCCCCGGCGTCTCCACCTTTGGGCCGGCCATTGCTGGGGCCGCCGTCCTGGGAGCTGGGCTCACCGGCGTCCTCGGCGGAGGAGCTCCCCGCCACGGCCGCATCGGCGGCGTCGCCGAGCTCCCTCTCACGGGCGTCCTGGGTGCGGGCGTTGAGCTCTCGCTCCTTGCGGCGTGCGTCGGCATCCCGCTGGCGCTGCTCCTCGGCGCGCTGCCGCTGGCGGCGCTGGATCTCCACCTGGCGCAGGAAGTCGGGGTCATCATCGGGTGAGCGGGGCCGGCGCGGGGCCTGGCCGCCCTTCTTCGGGGCGCGGACACGTCCGAAGCCCAGCCAGAGGCTGGCACCGATGATCGGCAGCAGCACGATCACCGCGATCCACGCCACCTTGGGCATCACGCGGATCCGATGGCGCGGGGTCTGCAGGCATTCGACCAGGCTGTAGATCAACAGCCCCAGCCCCACGATTCCCAAGCCGATAATGATCCTGATCATCTCTCCAGCGTAGTTGATCTGTGAGCTCGGATTCACCAGCGAGCGGACCTACACTGGGATCATGTCTGTGCTGAAATACTCGCTGCTCCGCCTGGGTGCCTTCTTCATCGTGTTCGCCGCCTGCCTGATGTTAGATCTGGGCCGATACACCGTGATCTTCGCCCTGATCGTCGGCCTGATCGTGTCCTGGGCGCTGGGCTACCTGTTCTTCAACAGGCTGCGCCTCGAGGCGGGACAGGAGCTGGCCCGCCGCTTCGGCGGAGACCGCAAGCTGGGCAGCTCGGAGCTCGATGACAATCAGGCAGAAGACGCCCTCGCCGAGGACTTTCACCTCACCCAGGAGAAGCTCCGCGCGCAGCAGCGCAGCGCAGAGGAGCAGGGACCCCAGACCGAGTCCCCCCGCTAGTCAGCCAGACGGCGGGCCGCTGGGCAGCCCGCCGTGCAGCCTGCGCCGGCAGACCGCCGTGCGGTGAGTCCGCCTCGTGGCCTGCATCCGGCAGGCCGACCTGCTCTGGTCGGCCGTCCTACTCCGGCAGGCCCGCGTAGGAGTGCAGTCCGGGGAAGTAGATGTTGACCACGGCGTAGTTGAAGATGATGCAGCCGTAGCCGATGATCGAGAGCCAGGCCGCGCGGTTGCCGGTCCAGCCGCGGGTGGCGCGGGCGTGGAGGTAACCGGCGTAGACCACCCAGATCACGAAGGTCCAGACCTCTTTGACGTCCCAGCCCCAGTACCGGCCCCAGGCCTCTTCGGCCCAGATCGCGCCGGTGATCAGCGGGCCGAGGGTCCAGAACACGAACCCCACGGCGTTCATCCGGTAGGCCCAGTTCTCCAGGGAGGTCGCCGAGGGCACCAGCCGCAGGAACTGCCAGCCGCTGCGCCTGGTGGTCTCCCCAGCGGCCTGTGCGAGCTCGCGCCGGTGCTGGATCAGCTGCAGCACGTTCATCGCGAAGGTCAGCGTGAACAGCGAGATCGCGAGCACCGCAAGCGAGACGTGGATCGCGATCCATGGGGTCTGCAGCGCGGGCTGGACATGTGCCAGCGGTGTCGGGAACCCGATGGTGGCCGCGGCCATCATGGTGACCACGAGGCCCAGTGCGAAGGTCCCCAGGAAACGGACATCCTTGCGGGTGAGCACCAGCAGATAGACCGCGGCGACCACCAGCGCGCCGGTGGCCAGGAATTCGTACATGTTCGCCCAGGGCACCCGGTTGGCGGCGATGCCGCGGGCAGCCACAGCGAAGGTGTGCGCGGCCACTGCCAGGACTGTGAGGGCGACCGCGACATTGGCGAACGGGCGAGGCGTGCCCAGGTAGGCCATCCCGTCGTCGACCAGCTCATCGGCGGGGGCGGCCGCCACCGGCTGGTCGGCGCCAGCCCCGGTGCCGGCGCCCGCTGCTGCGCCTGTCGAAGATTCTGCCCCGACGAGCTCGCGCTCGGCGGCGTTCTCTGCCGCCAGCTCATCCTCCACCCGGCGGATCGTCGCGGAGCTGCGGATCATGTCGACCGCGAAGAGCATGAACGCGGCAGTGTAGATGAACGCGGCGATCAGCATGAACAGTTCGCTGTACTGCGCCAGTTCCATATTGATGGATTGCATCAGGATTCCTTCTCTGGGGCGCGCACCGGCCACTTCTTCTCGAACTGGGTGCGCAGGGCAATGTTCTCATCTCGCAGTCGAAAGTCCTCGCCGCGGGAAAGCAGGCCGTAGCGCACCAGGGTGCGCCCGACGGATGTGGTCTCCACAGTCACCCAGGCGCGACGGCGGCGCAGGAACAGTGAGAGCACCAGGCCGCCGAGGGCGGTCAGCGCGAAGATCAGCACTCCCTGCTGCGCCGGGTTGTAGTGGATGTCGACCGCGATGTAGTCCTGGACCCCGTCGAAGCTGATCGAGCCCATGCCTTCGGGGAGTTCGTGGGTCTCACCCGGGGAGAGCACGATGCCGCCGACGTCGAGCTCACGGGAGTTCAGCGTCTCCAGGGATTCTGTGTCGAGCACGTAGACGTTCTGCGCGAGCCCGTCATCGAGACCGAGGTCGCCGTAGTAGGAGTTCAGCTGCAGCTCCGGGTTGCCCAGCTCGGGGTCCACGGAGACGGCGAGGCCGTCGCCGGCGTCCTGCGAGGTGGGTAGGAACAGGCCGACGAAGCCGAGCTGCTCGGGGGAGGCGTCGGGCGCCTTGATCACCGCCATGGAGGTGTAGACCTCATCCTCCGGACGGGTGACCACCGGGCCGGAGAAGGCGACCTCGCCGTCGCCGTCGCGCACCGTGACCTCGGGGGCGTAGCCGTTGCCGACCAGGAAGACGCGGACGCCGTCCATGGTCAGCGGCTGGTTGACCTTGAGCTCCTCGGTCTGCGGCTCCCCGTCCGAGCCGAGCCGGGTGGTGACATCGGCGGTGAAGTCCAGGGCCTGGCCGAAGTGGGTGGTCGATTCCCGGTCGAAGACCCGCTCGAAGGCGTCGAGCCGGACCGAGAAGGGCTGCATCTGGTCCTCGCTGAAGTACGCACCGGGGTAGAAGTTGTCATAGGCGACCAGAGCGTTGACGAAGCTCTCGTCCTCCACCAGGATCTTCTGTCCGCGGTAGCTGAACATCGAGCCCAGCGCCACGCAGATCAGCACACCGACCAGCGCCACGTGGAAGAGCAGGTTCCCGGTCTCCTTGAGGTAACCCTTCTCGGCGCCCACCGAGGTGTCGCGGACCTCGACCCGGTAGCGCCGGGACTTGAGGATCGCTGCCGCGTCCTGCAGGGCCTCATCCGGAGCAGGTCCGTCCTGGGCGTCGCCGGCGGCGCCGGACTGCAGCTCCAGCGCCCCTGACTCCGGGAGGCGCTCGAGCCGGCGCGGGGTGCGCGGCGGCGCGGAGGTGATCTGCTGCCAGTGCTTCTTCGCGCGCGGCAGGATGCAGCCGATGAGTGAGATGAACAGCAGCAGATAGATCGCGGAGAACCAGATGGAGGAATAGACGTCGAAGAACTGCAGGAAGTCCAGCACCTCCCCGACCCCGGGGTTGTCCTCGATCCAGGTGGCCACCGCGAAGGAGTCCTGCACCCGCTGCGGGAATATCGATCCGGGCACGGCGGCCACGGCGAGCAGCAGCAGCAGCATCAGCGCGGTGCGCATCGAGGTCAGCTGGGTCCAGGCCCAGCGCAGCATGCCCTTGGGGCCCAGTGCCGGGGTGGTGACCTGGGTCTTTCCGCCTGACGGGCTGCGCGGGTCGTTCTCGGCGGCCTCGGGCGCGTCGCGGTGCCCGGCCGGCATATAGGTGTTCTCTCGTTTTTCCGCCATCAGATGGGCAGCCTCACTTCATTGGCGAACCAGTCCTGCAGGGCATAGACCCAGGTGTTCCAGATCCCGGAGAGCATCAGCAGCCCGACCAGGATCAGCACGGCACCGCCGAAGCGCATCACGGCGACCTTGTGCCGCGTGAAGAACTGCAGGGTGGTCATCCCGCGCTTGAGACCCATGCTGATCAGGATGAACGGGATCCCGAGTCCCAGGCAGTAGATGAACATCAGGAAGGCTCCGCGGCCCGGATCTCCCCCCATCGGCGTGGCCAGGGCGAGCACAGCGGCCAGGGTGGGGCCGATGCAAGGCGCCCAGCCGATGCCGAAGGTGGCGCCCAGCAGCGGCGCGCCGAGCAGCCCGTCCGGCGGGCGGCGCTCGATCTTGCGCTCGCGCTGGAAGAAGGTGAAGGCGCCCATGAAGACCAGCCCCATGATCACGACGACGCCGCCCAGCACCTGGGTCAGCCAGCCCCCATCCACGCGGAGCCAGACGATCGCCTGGGTGAAGACCACCCCGATGAGCACGAACACGACGGAGAAGCCCAGCACGAAGAGCGACGCGCCGAGGACCATCCGTGATCTGCGCCGCTCGTGCAGCTCAACGCCGGAGAGTCCGGTGACGTAACCCAGATAGCCGGGCACCAGCGGCAGGACGCAGGGTGAGAGGAAGGAGACCAGCCCGGCGAGCAGAGCCACCGGGGCAGAGATCAGCAGGGAACCGTCGAAGACGATCTCGGCGAAGCGGTTGTCGGCGGTGCCGGCCAGCGGCGCCGCGAGGAACAGAGTGTCCATCACTGCTGCGCTGGCTCCGGCGCGGCGAGGCTGGAGGCTGCGGCCTCAGACGCGGCGGCGTCGGCGTCTTCGTCCAGGGCGGAGTTGATCAGCGCGCGCAGCGTGCCGGGCTCGGCGATCCCCAGGATCCGCGCGGAGACCCGGCCCTGCTTGTCCAGCACAAGCGTGGTGGGCACCGCCGAGGGCGGCACATAGTCGGTCATCGCGAGCATGACCTCACCGCTGCGGTCCTCCATAGAGGGGTATTCGATGCCGAAGGTGCGCTCGAAGGCCTCGGCGGTCGGCTGGGTGTCGCGGGTGTTGACCCCGTAGAACTGCACACCCTCGTCGGTGAACTCCTCGTCGAGGTCGGCCAGGTCGGGGGCCTCCACGCGGCAGGGGGCGCAGGCGGCGTACCAGAAGTTGATCACGGTGACCTCGCCCTCCCAGCGCTCGGGGCCTACGGCGGAGCCGTCGAAGAGCGTGGACTCAAACTGCACCGGTTCGCCGCGGTCTTCGGCGGCCAGCTCTTTGACCGAGCCGTCGCCGGCGACGTAGTTGGTCCCGTCGTTCGCGGCGCGCTGGCTCAGCTCATCATTGGCGGAGCTGCATCCTGCGAGCGCCAGGGCCGAGGCCAGGCCCACTGCGGCCAGGGCGCGGAGGCGGGATGTCCGGGAGGTTCGCTTGTTGAAGACGGTCATGCGCTGCGGTGTCCAGATCTGAAGAGGGAGTCAGGGTCAGCCGAGCACTAATTCTACAGTCCGTAGAAGTGCTGCCGGGGCCATAAGTCACACAGCGGTGCCTGGCGGAGGGATTGGACGCTGAGTCAGGCGCGAGCCCGGCGCCGGTCAGGCGCCGGGGAGGTTCGTGGCGTCCTTGAGCAGCTCGCGGTTGGGCTCGGCGTAGCTGACGGACTCCACACCGCCAGGGCCGATGTGCAGCGAGGTCACCGAGGTCAGCGAGCACTCGCGGTCGCGCGGGTCGTGGAAGAGCGGGCGGCCCTCGGCCCAGAGCCGGGTCACCCAGATCGGCAGCTGATGGGAGACGACGACCACCTCGGCCCCGTCGCCATGGGCGGCGACGGCCTGGTCGGAGAGGTCCTTCACCGCGGCGAGCACCCGGTTGACCTGGGACGTGTACGGCTCACCCCAAGAGGGTCGCAGCGGGTTGATCAGCAGCGGCCACCAGCGTGGGTTCTTCAGCTGCTGTTTCACCTCGGAGAGTCCTTCGAAGGCGTTCTCGGCCTCGAGCACCCTCTCCTCCACGGTGACGGGAAGTCCCAGACGTGCGGAGATCGGGGTCACCGTCTCCTGCGCCCGCTGCAGCGGCGACGCGGCGAGCATGTGAACCGGCCGGCCGGCCGCGGCCCGCTGTTGGAAGTAGTCGGCGATCCCCTCCGCCATCTGCTGGCCCAGCTCAGAAAGACCGAAACCGGGCAGCCGTCCGTAGAGGACCCTGCCTGGATTGTGGACCTCGCCGTGGCGCACCAGGTGCACGGTGGAGCCGGCCTGTGGCGCGCTGAGTGGATCCGTGATGTCCCGAGGTTTCATGGGGCACAGTCTTGCAGAGATCTGCGCGGCCGCCGCACTTGCGGGAGCACCCAGGGTGGGGTGCGAACCTGGCCGCCGATACAGTAGTGCTGAGATCGGACCGTGGCAGCGCCGCGGGTCTTATAGGTGCCCAGCGTGCTGACCAGGACCGGGCGCAGAGGAGGGACAGCATGAGCAGCACACCGGAAGAGAATCGCCCCCCGGAGCAGCCCCGCTGGGGTCAGCGCCGACCAGAGGGCTCTGTCCCGCATCAGGAGCCCGGACAGGGCTCGGATCCTGGCCGGGGACAGTCCCCGGGGTACGGGCGGTCTGCCGGGTATGGCGAGTCGGCCGGCTACGGCCAGCCCCCCAGCTCCGGCCAGGCAAGCTACGGCCAGTCGAATTATGGTCAGCCCGGTGGTGGTCAGTTCGGCTACGGAACGACGCAGGGGCAGCTCCAGCCCGGCTATGGCCAGCACCCCGGCGGCGGGCACGGGCCGGGGGCTGTCCCCACCCGGAAGCCGAAGCGTCCGCTGACGCTGATCCTGGCCATGGTGCTGATGCTCCTGGCCGGCGCCGCGACCCTCACGCTGAGCATATTGAGCTTCCTGGACTTCACCTCGATGGACCCGCAGGACATCGATCCGTTCTGGACCCAGGTGGCGGAGGAGTCCCAGGCCCAGCAGGGCCCGGGTGCCGAGGAGCTCAGCGTCCAGGACCTGATGCTCGGGCTCGGAGTCATGGTGCTGCTGGGCGGGATCATCTTGGCTGTGCTCTACACGGTCTTCGCCTTCGTCGGCACCATGACGGGCAATGTCGGGCGGATCCTGGCCACGATCTTCCTCGCCGGCAGCGTGTTCATGATTCTCTTCGGCCCCGAGAACCTGATCGTGACCGGACTGAGCCTCGCCGCCATCGTGGCGCTCTGGCTGCCCGCCAGCAATGCCTACGTGCGCGATCGCAAGGCCTGGAAGGAATTCTCGCGGCCCGGGAACCCCTATGGCGGTCCAGGTCAGCATGGCCCGCAGAACCCTCAGGGCTGGGCGCCCCAGCAGCCTGACCCGTACCAGCAGCAGAGCCCCTCCCAACAGCAGGGCCCCTACCAGCAGAACCCCCATCAGCAGGGCCCGCCGCAGGACAACCCGTATGGAGGATCTACCCCACGGTGATCGTCCCGGAGCTGATGCCGGCGAGCGTGTCCACCAGCAGCCGTCGCTCGTGCACCTTGATCCGCTCGTGCAGCGAGTCCTGGTCATCGTCCTCGCGGACCCGCACGGCCTCCTGGGCGAGGATCGGCCCGGTGTCCACCCCGGCGTCGACCTGATGCACGGTGCAGCCGGTGACCTTGACCCCGTGGGCCAGGGCGTCGCGCACCGCGTGTGCACCGGGGAAGCTCGGCAGCAGCGCCGGATGGGTGTTGATGATCGCAGCGCCTGCGTTCGCGAGGAACTCGGTGCCCAGTATCCGCATGAATCCGCTGGAGACCACCAGATCAGGAGTGTGGGCGCGGACGGCATCCGCCAGTTCCATGTTCCACGCGGAGCGGTCCCCGCCCTTGACCAGCGGCACCGCGAAGGTGGGGATCTGCGCCGTCGTCGCCCGGACGAGCCCGCCGCAGTCGGGGACCTCGGACCCTACGGCCGCGATCTCGAGGTCCAGCTCACCGCCCTGCACAGCGTCGATGACGGCTTGGAGATTCGTCCCCGAACCGGAGACCAGGACCACTATTCGCATGACCGCCAGCCTACTGCCGGTTCTTCGCCTCGGCAGTCCCGACCCGTGCAGGGACCCGGATAGGGTGGTGGACCATGAGCACCCCATCACCAGGCCGGAGCCGCGCCACTGACCTTGATGAGTCGACATTCCGCTTCTATGGCCGCTTCACCGGGTGGCTCGTGCTGGCCCTGCTGCTGAGCTATCTGGGTCTGCAGCTGCCGCTGCCCTGGCGGCTGCTGGCAGTGGTGGCGGGCCTGGTCGGCTTCGCCGGCGGGATCATCCTGCTGGTCCAATGCTTTCGCAGGCGGCTTCCGGTGATGATGCACGTCAGCGCGATCGCGGCTCTGCTGTGCTGCGGGATCTTCACCTTCACCGCCGGCTCGCAGGCCATCTTCTGGCAGGCCACGGTGGACTTCGATGACTGCAAGGCCAGCGCGCTGACCGAACGCTCGATGGACCGGTGTCTGCTCGAATACGAGGACGGCATGATGAGCTCGATCCCCGGTTTCGGGCGCTGAGAGTCAGAACAGACCCGCCGGGCTCGGGTGCGTCTCGGACGATCCTCGCTCGAGCCTCGGGCAGCTCTGCTCAGCCTGTGGTGCGGCGGCGGAGCCTCTGCCCCGCCACCGAGACGCTGTAGCCGAGGATGGCGCCGAGAGCGACCCAGACTCCGAGCATCCCAGCGCTGAGCAGCGCGTGCGGACCGATGTCGGTCATCCGTCCCACCCCCAGCGAGATGTGCGAGAGCCACAGCGGCCCCACCGCCAGCAGGGCGGTGACCAGTCCGGTGAGGACTCCGAGCGAGAGGGTGGACAGCACCGCCGCCAGTGGACGCCAGGAGATCCGCAGCGTGAACCAGTCGTCCAGATGGTTCTCCCCCTCACGCATGAGCCACCAGCCGGCGAGCACACCGGCGAGCACCGGCAGACCCAGCACGAAGAGCCCGTACGGGTGGGCCTCCACCGGCAGCGCGGCGAGCACCGGCACCGCCGGCACGGCGCCCAGCTCGGTGCCCAGCGGAGAGACCAGCGATCCTGAGCCCAGCGCGAAGCCGGACCCGGTGGAGTAGGCCAGTGCCCAGAGGATGAGGTTCGGAGCCAGACCCAGATGTAGAATGGTCAGCCCGAGGACACCTGCGATCCCCGGGTTCAGCTGCTCATAGACGTTCGCGATCTGCATCCACTGCACGCCCAGCTGCCCGGCCAGCAGCAGCGCCGCCAGTCCGCAGGCGGCGACGAAGCCGACCAGGCCGGCCCGGCCCACAGCCCAGGCGTAGGACCCGGCCCAGCGCAGCCGCTGAGACAGCTCGTCGATCCGAGCCTCCAGGTCCGTGCCGATCATCCGCGCCGCGCTGCGCGCCTCGGCGTAGCAGCCGGCGAGCGCCGCCAGACTCATCAGCACCGCGGCGCAGAGCGCCGCCAGCCAGGGCATCACCTGGAAGGTCGCGGCCTGGGCCACCCAGGCGATCCCGGCCGCGCCGGCCGCGTATCCGAGGATCAGCGGAAGCAGCCCCTGCCAGAGCTGATCTGAATAGGAGCCGCGGGCGATCCGCCCGCCGGCCCGCCAGCCCAGCCACAGCGGGATCAGCGTCAGGCCCAGCGGCACCAGGTGGAACCAGCCCCCGCCGGGGACTTCCAGGGCCCCGCCCAGGGCGCCGGGGTCGAGGGTGATCACCAGTTCCACGGGGGTGCCGTGCAGCACCAGCCACACCTGCGCCGCCAGGGATACCACGAAGTTCGGGTTGAACGCGGAGAAGCCCCCCGCGAGGCTCATCACGAGCACCGGCAGCCCCACCAGCAGGATCGTGATCAGCAGGATCTGCGCGGCCTCGACCAGCCCGATGAGCCACAGCGGAGGGGCGGGCAGGCTGAATCGACGCCGGGTGCGGGTCGGCGGCTTCGCTGCTGGAGTCGCGGCGGCGCTGGGTTCGGTGTCGGTGGTGGCCATCGGTCCTATCGTGCCAGCAGGGACCGGTCTTCGGCTGGAGCAACAGGCCTCAGCCGAACATCAGTCGCAGACCTGTGATCAGCGCCATGATCGAACCGATGAAGGCCAGGATCAGCACGAGTCGGCGCACCAGCGCCTCGTCGATGCGGCGCTGCAGCCACTCCCCGATCACGATCCCGAGCACGATCGCCACCACGGACCCGGCCCAGGCCCACCAGGGCAGACCGGGGAGCGCGCCGTCGTCGAAGGACCATTTGATCCCGAAGGAGCCCAGCGAGAGCAGGATCCAGATCGGCTGCAGCGTGGCGATCATCGACATGATCGGCCAGCGCGAGAGGACCGCGTAGATCGTCATCGCGGGGCCGCCGACCCCGGCGATGACGGTGCCTGCTCCCGATCCGATGCCCGCGATCACCCGTGTGGTGGCGCCGTCGGCCTGGAAGGTGATCCGACTCAGCAGCATCGAGGTGATCAGACCGATGATCACCAGGGCCGCGACCACCACGTAGAGCGGCCCGGCCGAGGAGTTCACCGAGATCCACGCGGCGGCCGGCATCACTGCGAGCGCCGGCAGGCCCAGCCAGAGCACCTTGCGCCATTCGATGTCGCTCCAGATCCGTGGGAGCACCAGCATCGGCGCGAAGATGCTCAGGAAGTTCACCAGCATCACACCCTCGTGGGCGCCGATGAGCACGACGAGAAAGGGGGCCATGACCATGCCGAAGCCGAGTCCCACCAGACGTTGGATGACTGCGGCGAGCAGGACCAGGCCGACGACGGCGAGAGGGATCAGTGCTTCCACCTGGTCACCTTATCCGCTGGTGGGGAAAACGTTTGAGCAGCGTTCACAGTGCGGTCACGGCCACGACGGCCCGCGCTTCTCCGGCCTGCCTAGCCTGAGGGCGTGAGAGTTGTCGTGGTGACCGAATCATTCCTGCCCCACATGAACGGCGTGACGAACTCCGTGCTTCATGTACTCGCCCACCTACGTCGCCGCGGCGATGACGTCACCGTCATCGCCCCCGCCGACACCATGTTCGACGCCGGCCCGCGGACAGAGTCCGGCGGCCCGGGCGGAGAGCTCTGTGAAGGCTTCCCGGTCATCCGGGTTCCCTCGCTGCCGCTGCCGGACTATCCGAAGGTCCGGGTCGCAGCGGGCTTCGTGACCCGGATCCGCCACCTGCTCGAGCAGATCCGTCCCGACGTGGTCCATGTGGCGTCTCCCTTCGTGCTCGGCTGGCGCGCGATCCAGGCGGCGGCCGCGCTGGGAGTGCCCACCGTGTCGATCTACCAGACCGAGGTGCCCACCTATGCGGCGCGCTACGGACTCCCCTGGGCCACGGAGCTGCTCTGGCAGCACGTGGACCGGATGCACACCTCATCCACGCTGACTCTGGTCCCGTCCTCCTTCTGCCGTGAGCAGCTCACCCGGCGCGGCATCAAACGGCTGAAGACCTGGCGCCGGGGCGTGGACACCGCACGGTTCTCCCCGGAGCGGCGCAGCGCGGAGCTCCGGGCCCGGATCAGCAGCCCGGCGGCCGGTCCAGACGGCTCAGCAGCCGGTCCGGGCGCTGTCGGGACAGACACCGGCGAGAAGCTGATCGGATTCGTCGGGCGGCTGGCCTCGGAGAAACAGATCGAGGACCTGGCGGTGCTCGACGCGCTTCCGGGCACCCGGCTGGTGATCATCGGCTCGGGGCCGCAGGAAGATGCGCTGCGCCGGCGGCTGCCCCGCGCGCACTTCGCCGGCTTCCAGTCAGGCGATGATCTGGGCGCCCATGTGGCGAGCCTGGATGTCTTCGTCCACCCCGGAGAGGCCGAGACCTTCTGCCAGACCATCCAGGAGGCGATGGCCGCTGCGGTGCCGGTGGTCGCGGTGGGCCGGGGCGGACCGCTGGACCTGGTCGACGTCGGACGCACCGGCTGGCTCTACCGCCCCGGTGACCTGAACGGGCTGCGCTCCGCGGTGGAGCACCTGGTCAACGATGACGCGGCCCGCCGGGATTTCGGACTGCGCGCGCACGAGAGCGTGCAGGGCCGCACCTGGGAGGCGGTGTCCAATGAGCTGATCGGGCACTATGCCCGCGCCGTGGAGGTCAACCGACGGGTCCGCACGATGCACGCCCGGCCGCGGCGCTCCGAGTCCTGGGCGGCCGAAGCGACCTCGACCAGCTGAGCCTCAGAACAGGGCTGCGCTCAGCGCCGGTTGAACCTCAGCGCCGGTTCAACCTCAGCGCCGGTTGAACCTCAGAGAAGGCCGTGCTGGGAGAGCTTCGCGGCGATGTCCTTGCCGTCGGGGCCGTAGATCCACGGGATCCGCCGATCCCCGGCGAGCTGGACGGCGTCGTTGGGCTCGGTCGGGTCGCCGTAGTTGAGCAGATCGTTGCCCACCGGGTCCTCGGCGCGGCCACCTGCCAGCATCGCCTCGGAGTACGTCAGCTCGCGGATGATCACCGCGGTGACATGTTCAGGATGGCGGCGGACGAAGTCGGCGTAGATGCTGGGGTCGTGCTGACCGTCATCGCCGATCAGCACCCAGGACATCTCGGGGAAGTCCTGCGCCAGGCGTTCCAGCTGCTCCGCCTTGTGCTGCTGGCCGGAGCGGAACCAGCGGTCCGCCGTCGGGCCCCAGTCGGTGAGCAGCAGCGGCCCCTGCGGGTAGAGGTTCCGGGTGAGGAACCGGGTCAGCGTCTGCGCCACGTTCCAGGCACCGGTGGAGATGTAGATGACCGGGGAGCCGGGGAAGCTGACCATCAGCCGCTCCATCATCACCGCCATGCCGGGGGTGGGTGTGCGGGCGTGCTCGTCCAGCACGAAGGAGTTCCAGGCCGCCAGCAGCGGCCTCGGGAGCGTGGTGACCACCACGGTGTCGTCGATGTCGCAGACCACACCGGTGAGCGTCGCATCATCGATGATGTGCACCTCGGCGGTGGTGGCCTCGCTTCCGGGGGCACGCAGGGTGACCTGCTGCCAGCCCGGCTCCAGGTCGACCTTGATCACCGCATCCACGATCCCGCCGCGGTCAGCGACCACCTCGAACTCCCGGCCGGCGATCTCCACCGTGATCTCCGCAAAGGGCACGGGGGCGGAGACGAAGTTGCGCCAGCCGCGGACCCCGTCGGCGATGACCTTGGCCACGCGGCGGCCGTTCTCGAAATCGGAGTCCGGGGCCATCACCACCCGGGAGAACACGCGGACCCAGCGCCGACAGCCGTAGCCGGTCATCGAGAGCATCGTGACATTGAGCCCGCGCCGGCGCGCGAGTCCGAGCCGGAACTGGTGCCAGCCGTCCTCGGTCTTCATCACCCGGTTCCGGGTGCGATCGCGGTAGTGCGATAGCACGGCGGCGTTGTCCTGAATAACCTCAGTGGGCTCTGGGTTCGTCATCGGCTCGATCATACCGGCTTGTGCGCTGGGCCACTGCCGCAACTCCCAGGTGGCAGGTGGGTAGGGTGAACCTGTGCTGAACACCACCGCTCCCCGCCCCGACCCGCGCCAGCTGCGCACGATCGCCCTGGAGGCCGCAGAGGCGGCCGGGGCCCCGCTGGTGCAGGCCTTCCGCGCAGTCCCCGACGACCCTGAGCCTGGCACCGCGGGCCCCGGAAGTGCGGGTTCCGGAGGTGCTGGTTCCGGAAGTGTGGCGATGGGAGTGAGCACCAAGACCAGCACCCATGACCTGGTCACCATCCATGACACGGCCACCGAGGACGCCCTCGCCGCCGCACTGACCGCGGCCGTCCCGGACTCCTGGATCACCGGGGAGGAGTCAGGCGCCCGCGGCAGCGGCTCACTGGAATGGATCATCGATCCCATCGACGGGACCAGCAACTTCGCGCACGGCTTCGCGATGTTCTCGATCTCCATCGCCGCGGTCTTCGCCGGCGAGGTCATCGCCGGTGTGGTCCACGACCCGATCAATCGGCTGAGCTTCTCCGCCGACGATGACGGCGCCTACCTCTCCTGCCACCAGCGGGCCGAGACCCGGTTGGGAGCCTCCCGCAGCGCCCCGCGCACCGGTGCGCAGCTGAACCTGATGACCAGCTACCCCTCCGCGGAGGTGCTGGCCCAGGAGGGGCCGCTCGCGCTGGAGGCCTTCGCGGAGATGGTCACCAGCTTCTCCACGGTCCGCCGGGTGGTCTCCGGAGCGTTGGAGCTCTGCCATGCCGCGGCAGGATGGAATGACGTGGTGCTCGGGGTGGACACCAAGCCCTGGGACATCGCGGCAGGGATGCTCATCCTGCGTCGCGCCGGCGGCACCTACCTCGCCCTCGGCGGGAGCCCCGAGCCCCTCGCTGGGGATGCGGAGCACCTCGACGGGACCGCTGACCACCTGGCCCCGGACTATCTGGGGCTGGGCCCCGGGGTGGACTCCCCCGCGGCCCACCGACTCTTCAGTGAGGCCAGCGCCCGGCGTCGTCGGTTTAGCCATTCCTGAACTTCGTCACAGGCCGTTCAGGAGTCCCGGACGCGCGAAGATCGGGAAGACTGAGTCCAATGAGACCAAGCGAGCCCGCAGATTCCGCCGCCGCGTCGCGCGCACCGCGCACGCAGAACGCCGGCCCGACGACTCGGCAGATCCGTCGCTGGCGGAAATACCTCGCCGATGAGCAGGCCGAGGGGCGGCTGTACACCGCTCTCGCGGAGCGCAAGCGCGGTGAAGAGCGTCAGGTCCTGCTCGGCCTGGCCGCGGCGGAGAAGCGCCATGAACAGCATTGGCGGGATCTCCTCGGACCCGACGCGGAGCGGCTTCCCGCCCCCTCGGCCCACCGGGTCCTGCTGGGCTGGATGGCGCGGATCTTCGGGTCGGTGTTCATCCTCGCGCTGGCTCAGCGCGCCGAGGGCGGCTCCCCCTATGACGGCGATGACGACGCGACTGCGCGGATGGCCGCCGATGAGGCGATCCATGAAGAGGTCATCCGGGCACTGGCCACGCGCGGTCGGGAGAAGCTCTCCGGTGGTTTCCGCGCCGCGGTCTTCGGCGCCAATGACGGGCTGGTCTCGAACCTCGCGCTGATCGTGGGCATGGGTGGCACCGGTGTGGGGTCCGGGGTGATCCTGCTGACCGGGCTCGCCGGGCTGCTCGCCGGGGCGCTGTCGATGGCCGCCGGCGAGTTCGTCTCGGTGCGCAGCCAGCGCGAGCTGCTCGACGCGACCCGCCCCACCCAGGTCACCCTGCGCGCCGCCCCCGACCTGGACTTCGACCATAACGAGCTGATCCTGGTCTACCGGGCCCGCGGCATGAGCGAGGCCGACGCGGAGCATCGTGCGCTGGAGCGGCTCGACGTCTTCACCTGCGACTGCAAGCCCGAGCTCTCCCACGATCCGGAGCAGTCGATCGATTCCCACGCCATCGTGGGCTCGGCCTGGACCGCGGCGGGCTCCAGCTTCGTGTTCTTCGCCGTCGGCGCCCTGATCCCGGTGCTGCCCTACCTGCTGGGCAGCGAGGGGACCACGGCGATCCTGATCGCCAGCTCGCTGGTCGGGGTCGCGCTGCTCGCCACCGGCGCAGCCGTGGGGCTGCTCTCCGGGGCTTCCCCGCTCAAGCGCGGGCTGCGCCAGCTGTGCATCGGCCTCGGCGCCGCCGCTGTCACCTACCTGCTGGGCTCGCTGCTCGGCGGAACGCTGGTCTGATCGGCGGCCTCATCAGCGGCCCGCTCGGGCGCCGCCTCCCGCCGCAGCCGGCTCTTCTACGCGATGTAGACACGGTCTAGACTCAGGGGTGCACAGCGAAGTGCATCACCGACTGAGAGGCGGCGGCAATGTTTGAACACGCTGAGGGCGAACCGATCCTGGTGCTGAGCGAGGACCAGTGCTGGTCCCTGTTGGAAGGCGTCCAGCATGGGCGTCTGGTCACCGTGGTCGGCGGACGGGCCGACATCTTCCCGATCAACTGCGCGGTGCAGGACCGCACCATCGTGCTGCGCACCGCTCCCGGCTCGAAACTTGCGGAGATGGCCATCAACGAGAGCGTGGTCTTTGAGACCGACGGGATCCTCTCGGATCAGGCCTGGTCGGTGGTGCTGCGGGGCACGGCGGCCCGCCTGGAGACCTCCGCAGAGCGGGAGGCCGCCGAGGAGCTGAATCTGAAGCCGTGGGTGCCGACTCTCAAGGACTTCTTCGTGCGGATCCGCCCGGAAGAGATCAGCGGGCGCCACTTCCGCTTCGGCGAGCATCCGGAGCGGGAGCTGGGCGAAGGCTCCGAGGGCGGCTGAGCCCTCCGTCGTCGCTGGGATGCTCGCTGCGCTCCGGGTGATCCCGCTGCGCAGCGCCCCGCGGACCCCTGGCACAGACCAGAACGGGGCCGTCCCTGATGATCAGGAACGGCCCCGCGCTGCGGTGTCTGTGAGCGTCAGCCCTTGAAGACCTCGCGAAGCAGCGAAGCGGTCTCGGACGGCGTCTTGCCGACCTTCACGCCTGCAGCCTCGAGGGCCTCCTTCTTGCCTTCAGCCGTGCCCGAGCCGCCGGAGACGATGGCGCCGGCGTGGCCCATGGTCTTGCCCTCGGGTGCGGTGAAGCCAGCCACGTAGCCCACGACGGGCTTCGTGACGTGCGCCTTGATGTAGTCGGCTGCGCGCTCTTCAGCATCGCCGCCGATCTCGCCGATCATCACGATGGCCTTGGTGTCCGGATCGTTCTCGAAGGCCTCCAGCGCATCGATGTGGGTGGTCCCGATGACCGGGTCGCCGCCGATGCCGATGGAGGTGGAGAAGCCGATGTCGCGGAGCTCGTACATCATCTGGTAGGTCAGCGTCCCGGACTTCGAGACCAGGCCGATGGGCCCGGCTTCGGTGATGTTGGACGGGGTGATGCCTGCCAGCGCCTGACCCGGGGTGATGATCCCGGGGCAGTTCGGGCCGATGATCCGGGTGACGGGCTTGCCGTCGGCACCGGTCTTGGTCAGCGAGAGGTTGAAGAACTCCGCGGAGTCCTGCACCGGGATGCCCTCGGTGATGACCACGAGCAGGCCGATGCCGGCTTCGATGGCCTCGACGGCGGCATCCTTGGCGAACTTCGGCGGCACGAAGGCCACCGAGACGTCAGCGCCGGTCTTCTCCATGGCCTCGGCCACGGTGGCGAACACGGGCAGCTCGACATCGTTGCCGGTCTTGTCCTTGTGGGACACGGCGGTGCCGGCCTTGCGAGCATTGACGCCGCCGACGATGTTGGTGCCTGCTTTGAGCATCAGGGCGGTGTGCTTGGTGCCCTCGCCGCCGGTGATGCCCTGGACGATGACCTTCGAGTCCTTGTTCAGGTAGATAGACATTGTGTGAGCAGGTCCTTACTTGTCAGTCCGCGCGGAGTGCGCAAGTTCGGCAGCCTTGTCGGCGCCGGCGTCCATGGTGTCAGCGGTGGTGACCAGCGGGTGGTTCGCCGCTTCCAGAATGCGGCGCCCCTCCTCCACGTTGTTGCCGTCGAGGCGGACCACGAGCGGCTTGGTGGCGGAGTCCCCGAGGATCTCCAGTGCCTTGACGATGCCATTGGCCACGGCGTCGCAGGAGGTGATGCCGCCGAAGACGTTGACGAACACGGACTCGACCTGCTCATCGCCGAGGATGACGTCGAGGCCGTTGGCCATGACCTCTGCCGAGGCGCCGCCGCCGATGTCGAGGAAGTTCGCCGGCTTCACGCCGCCGTGGGCTTCGCCCGCGTAGGCGACGACGTCGAGGGTGGACATGACCAGACCGGCGCCGTTGCCGATGATGCCGACCTGACCGTCAAGCTTGACGTAGTTCAGGTCGTTGGCCTTGGCCTTGGCCTCCAGCGGGTCCTCGGTCTGCTCATCCACGAGCTCCGAGTGCGCCGGCTGACGGAACTCGGCGTTCTCGTCGATGGTCACCTTGCCGTCGAGGGCGATGATCTGCCCGTCGCCGGTCTTCACCAGCGGGTTCACCTCGACCAGGGTGGCGTCCTCCTTGGAGAAGACGGTCCACAGCTGGATGAAGGCGTGAGCCAGCTGCTCATGCTGCTCTTCCGGGAACCCTGCCTGCTCGGCGATCTCTTTGGCCTTGGCCGCATCGATGCCGGTGTTCGGATCCACGCTCACCCGTGCCAGTGCCTCGGGCCGCTCTACGGCGAGCTGCTCGATCTCCACGCCGCCCTCTTTGGAGCACATGACGAGGTAGTCGCGGTTGGCTCGGTCCAGCAGGATCGAGAAGTAGTACTCATCTGCAATGTCTGCACCCTGGGCGATCATCACGCGGTGCACTGTGTGCCCCTTGATGTCCATGCCCAGAATGGCTTCAGCATGCTGCTGCGCTTCATCGGCGCTCTTGGCAAGTTTGACGCCGCCGGCTTTGCCGCGGCCTCCGACCTTTACCTGAGCCTTGACGACGACGGTGCCACCGATCTTCTCGGCGGCCGCCTTCGCTTCTTCCGGGGTCTGCGCCACGATTCCGGCCAGCACGGGAACGCCGTGTGCCTCGAAGAGATCGCGCGCCTGGTACTCATACAGGTCCACGTGTGTGTCCTTCTGCGTCGAAGTCATCTCTACATGTGAAGGTCGACGGCGTCGCGCGCTTCACGCGCAGCGCTCAGCTGACCTTCTCCAGTGGAGCATATCGCAGGAGGAGTCGCTTCTCAGACCCGGAGAAGCTCACTTTGGCCACGGTCTTGGCCCCGGAACCTTCGACGGCGAGCACCTCGCCCAGCCCGAAGCGTTTGTGGCTGACTCGGTCACCGGGACTCAGGCTGGGGATCTCACGATCCGGATCCACCTGGCTCGGCGCCGCGCCGCGGGTGGCCCCGGGCAGCGAGGAGGAGGTCTTCGTGCTGTCGGCCGCGCCGTAGATGGTCGCGCCGGAACGTGGCGCGCCGGAGTTGTAGGAGTTCGATCCTGAGCCCCAGCCGCCGCTGAGGCTGCCGGCGCCGCCCTGGATGGAGCCGCCGAATCCAGATGATCCGAACCCTGCCGAGCCGAAGCGAGGGCCGCGGGAGGAGGTGGAGGACGCGGCGCTGACCTCGATGAGCTCCTCAGGGATCTCACCGAGGAACTGGCTCGGCGGGTTGAACTGGTGCTGGCCCCACAGGTGCCGGGACTCGGCCCGGGAGAGGTAGAGCCGCTGCCGGGCGCGGGTCAGCCCCACATAGGCCAGCCGGCGCTCCTCGGCGAGCTCCTCGGGATCCGACATCGAGCGCGAATGCGGGAAGATCCCGTGTTCCATGCCGGTGAGGAAGACCACCGGGAACTCCAGGCCCTTTGCGGTGTGCAGGGTCATCAGGGTGACCTGGCCCTGCTCCACGGCCAGGCGCTGGGACTCCTCGTCCCCGGCCGAGGGGAGCGCGTCGGCGTCCGCGACCAGAGAGACCTGTTCCAGGAAGTTCGCGAGCGCACCGGGGCCCTCCTGCAGGTCGGCGCCGACGAACCCTGCCTCGCCCGGCGCCGCAGAGTCGACCTCGGGCTCGAGGAGGTCCTCTCCCTGCGTCACTCCCCCCTGGCCGGCGTCGCGTGCGGAGTCTGCGGCGGCCGCCTCGGTCTCGTACTCCTTGACCACCGCCACCAGCTCACCGAGGTTGTCCGCCCGGGACTCGTCCTGGAGGTCCTTGGACTGGCGCAGCGCTTCAAGCATGCCGGATTGTTCCAGCACGGCTTCGAGCACCACCGAGGGCCGACCGTCCTGGTTGAGCTGGATCAGGTCATCGATCATCCTCACGAAGGAGGCGATGGCCTTGAGCGAGCGGGTCGCGATCCCGGGGGCCTCCTCGGCTCGGCGCAGCGCCTCCAGGAAGGTGGTGCGGTCACGCGTGGCCAGCGTGGCCACCGCCCCTTCGGCCCGTTCCCCGATCCCGCGCTTGGGCTCGTTGAGGATCCGGCGCAGATTGACGTCGTCGTCAGGGTTGTTGACCACCCGCAGGTAGGCCAGCGCGTCCTTGATCTCTTTGCGGTCATAGAACCGCGTGCCGCCGATGACCCGGTACGGAATGCCGCGGTTGATCAGCCGCTCCTCCAGCGAGCGGGACTGCGCGTTGGTCCGGTAGAACACGGCGACGTCGGATGGCCTGATGCCTTCGGCGTCACCGAGTGAGTCGATGGTGCGCGCGATCCACTCGGCCTCGTCGTTCTCCGAGGGGGCCACGTGCAGCACCACCGGGGAGCCCTCGCCGAGCGCGGTCCAGAGCTTCTTCTCGGTCCGGTTCGGGTTCTGCGAGATCACCGCGTTGGCGGCGTTGAGGATGGTCTGCGTGGAGCGGTAGTTCTGCTCCAGCTTGATCGTGGTGGCGTCGGGGTAGTCGCGCGCGAATTCCACGATGTTGCGGATGTCGGCACCGCGGAACGCATAGATGGACTGGTCCGAGTCGCCGACCACGGTCAGCTCCGCCCCGGGGGTGGGGACCTGCGCCATGGCGTCCCCGCTGGTCTCGGTGGGGCCGGTCAGCTGGCGGACCAGCCGGTACTGGGCGTGGTTGGTGTCCTGATACTCATCGACCAGCACGTGCCGGAATCGCCGCCGGTAGCTGTCCAGGATCCGCGGGAAGGCGTCGAACATGTAGACCGTCTCGGCGAGCAGGTCATCGAAGTCATAGGCGTTCGCCGCGCGCAGCCGTTCGCTGTACTCCCGGTAGACCGTGGCGACCGCTTCGGAGAACGGCTCGTGGGCCGCGGTGGACTGGAACGCCTCGGCGTCGATGAGTTCGTTCTTCAGCGCCGAGATCTTGTTCTTCAGCGCACGCGGGGCGAACCGCTTCGGATCCAGGTCATGGGACTTCGCGATGGTGGTGATCAGCCGCAGCGAGTCCGCGCTGTCGTAGATGGTGAAGGTGGTTCGGCGACCCAGGTGGGCGGCCTCCGCGCGCAGGATCCGCACGCAGGAGGAGTGGAAGGTGGAGATCCACATGCGTTCGGCGGGTGGACCGATCATCTCCGCGATGCGGTCCTTCATCTCCCGGGCAGCCTTGTTGGTGAAGGTGATCGCCAGGATCTCATGCGGGCGAGCAGCGCCGCTGCGCAACAGGTGCACCACCCGGCGGGTCAGCACCCGGGTCTTGCCGGAGCCGGCGCCGGCGACGATCAGCAGCGGGGAGCCCGAGTGCAGCACGGCCGCCTGCTGCTCCGGGTTCAGCTCGGCGACGGCGTCGGCGGGGGCCTCAGCGGCTGGCGGCTGGTCCTGCTGCAGGACGGCGGCGCCGCCGTCGTCCTGGTGGGCGGGACTGCCTGCGGCGCTGGGGCTGGAAGGCCTGCGAAGACGTTCGGCGGGTGTGGCTTTCGGCGGGGTGAAGAGGAAATCCATGGTGGCCCCAGTCTAAGCGCCGGAGCTGACACCCACTCGGCGTGGAGGGCCGCTGAACCTCTGCCAGACTGGAGGCGAAGCAGATCTACTCAGGAGGGTCATGTCCAAGCGGCGCAAGAAGGTGCGGGGCAACCCCGCACGCGAGGCCACGGAGCCGGAATCCACAGGAGCCCCCGGGACCCCGGGCGGGCTCCGGGCGTTCCGCCAGGCGCGCCGTGAGGGGCGGGACATCTCCACGACGCCCAAGCGGCGCGACGACGTCCAAGACGGATACCTCAGCGCAGCCAGTCAGCGCGCCGGTGAGGGGACAGACTCCAATCCGCACCTGCTGCTCTACGCGCTCCTGGGGCTGACGGCCCTCCTCTTCGCGTACCTGCACCTCTATGCGCTGCCGCAGATGAACTATTTCGCCGGCGGCTTCTCGATGCCCGACAGCCGACTGCTGGGTTACTCGGTGGATGACATCGAGCGGCTGCGCAATGTCATGGACTCCGACGGCACCGGTCAGCTCAGCTTCCTGCACCGCACCGCCGGCATCCTCTTCCCGCTGTTCTTCCTGCTCTCGAGCTGGGCCGTGGTCGGGCTGGTCATGCGCCGCGGACTCCTACGCTGGCTCGTGCTCGCCGGCGCGGTGATCTTTGCCGCGGTGGACATCACCGAGAACTTCCTGATCGATCGGATCCTGACCATGGAATCCCTCGATGCCGGACTTGTGGCGGCCGCCTCATGGTTCACCGTGGTCAGCTGGGCGCTGCTGATCATCCTGGGGGCCGCGGTGGTCGGGTCAGTGGTGATGAGCCTGCTCCGGAAGGGCGTGGAACGCCCCTAGCCTGAGGCCACCCGCGGTTGGGCGGCGCCGCAGGTAGGATGGTTCGGTGCCGCGCTGGACTCGCGGCGCGCGGTGAACTTTCATCGCTCCACCCTCCGTAGCTCAGGGGATAGAGCACCGCTCTCCTAAAGCGGGTGTCGCAGGTTCGAATCCTGCCGGGGGGACCACTGAAAGCACTAGTCAGGGCGCTTGATGGCACGATACGGCGTCTACCGATTTCGAGCCAGTACGCAGTGAGCACGCAGCGGCTTCGATCCGATCCCCGAGGCTGGTCAGATCGTCCTCATAAAGGTCCGCGCAGGCGTCAAGTGTGAGAGCCGCTGATTCGTGGCCGAGGACGCGCTGCAACGCCTCGATCTCGGCTCCACCCTGGATGCGAGAGACGCACACGTACACAGCAGATCCTGAATCCGCATGACCAGCTCCCCTCATGCCGCGGAGACCGTTCGGAGATGTCGGACAGGTGCAGTGTCGCAGAACACATCTACAGTAGACCTAGCCGGTCTACTCAGGACCGGGGCCGACTAGAGGAGAGTGAGCAACATGCCCGAGACCAATTTCCAGGATGAGGTTCTGAACAAGCTTCGGTCGTTGGAACAGTCGATTCAAAGGATCGAAGCCGAATTGCTGCTTGTCAAGAATTACCAGCAAAATTTGGGAGAAGATCACACCGATTACGCAACTCGAGAGTCCACGACCGATACGCGATGAGGTTTGAGCTGGATTGAGGCACCTCAAAAGACGAAGACAAAAGAAGCGTTTTGATTTTCTTCTGATCTAAGGTATCGACACTCTCGCATTTTCTTATGCATATACTTTTTTGTAGTCTTCGTAAATACATCTACTGCTGTAAAGCTTATCGGAGAGGGCCGGTCCTGGTGACCGGCCCTCTCTCCCGTCCCGGAGCCGATCGTGCACAGGCCTGCTGAAGCGGGTGTCGCAGGTTCGGATCCTGCCGGAGGAACCAGAGGTCAGGAGATCAGATGGCGCGAAAGGCGCCTCGGTCCGCTGCGCCGCCAAGTGTGACCTTGCCCCGGATCAGGAATCGAAGCCGCCTCCGCACGGTTGCCCTGGGCAGAACACATCGGGCGTCGCTTCCAGGAAGCGCGCCTGCCGCCGTGCATGAAAGGACCTCCCCATGACTTCTTCCACCCAGGCCAGCCAGGTGCAGGACAAGCTCTTCTCGCCGCTCTCCCTCGGTGCCGTCGAACTGCGCAACCGACTCGTGATGGCCCCGCTGACCCGGATCCGAGCCGAGGAGGACGGGGTGCCGAACGAGATGATGGTCCAGTACTACACCCAGCGCGCCTCGCTCGGTCTGATCGTCACCGAGGGCACCTTCCCGGTGATGGAGGGGCGCACCTGGATCGGTCAGCCCGGGCTGGAGACCGCCGAGCAGGTCGCCGGCTGGCGGAGGGTCACCGAGTCGGTGCACGCCGCGGGTGGCAAGATCGTCGCCCAGATCATGCATGGTGGCCGCATCGGCCATGAGCTGATCTCCGGCACCGGCCGCGTCGTCGCACCCAGTGCGCTCGCCGCGCCCGGTGAGATCCGCACCCCGGAGGGCAAGGCGCCCCACCCGGTGCCGCACGCGCTGAGCGCCGAGGAGGTCGCGCAGACGATCATCGATTTCACCGAAGCCTCGCGCAACGCGATCGAAGCAGGCTTCGACGGTGTGCAGCTCCATGGCGCCAACGGCTACCTGCTCCATGAGTTCACCGCCCCGGGATCGAATGCCCGCACCGACGGCTACGGCGGCTCCCCCGAGAACCGCGCACGACTCTCGGTGGAGGTCGCGGCGTCGGTGTCCGAGGCGATCGGCGCGGACCGCACCGGGATCCGGCTCTCCCCGCAGCACAACATCCAGGGCGCCCTGGAAGAGGACCACGACGACGCGATGGCCACCTACCGCTCGATGGCGGAGGGCTTCGCCCCGCTGGGGCTGAGCCACATCGACGTGCTCAACGCGGACCCGGCGAGCGAGATCGTGCAGCTGATCCGCCTCGTCTCCGGTGCCCCGCTGATCGCCAATTCCGGCTTCGGGGTGCAGACCACGCGCGAGGAGGCCGTCCGGCTGGTCGAGCAGGACCTGGCCGAGGCAGTGGGCGTGGGCCGCTCAGTCATCGCCAACCCGGACCTGGCCCGGCGCTGGGAACTGGGACTCGAGGAGAACGAGCCCGATCCCTCGACGTTCTACGTGGGCGGCGAGCGCGGCTACACCGATTACCCAGCCCTGCAGAGCTGAACGCTGCCGGACTGGGCGCTGCGGGACCCCTCGAAGTGCACGCGCCCTGACTCGTCGGCAGTCTCATCCTGGGAGCGCCGTTGCTCCATTCGATGAGCCCGAACCCGGTGCAGCCGAAGCCGAAGACGTGATCTCGCTGCCGCACCAGCAGGTTCCGGCCGGTGCGCGGGGTGGATCCCGTGCCACGACGCTGGGAAATGGGCATACAAAGAGACCGGCCCCCTGATCTCACAGATGCAAGATCAGGGGGCCGGTCTTTTGAGGTTCTGTTCATCGAACCCGAGATGCTCAGCGTCCGACGGCTATACAGCCATCTTCGGCGAACTCAGTGAAGCTCAGAGAGGGTTGACGTTCTCAGCCTGAAGACCCTTGGGGCCGCGGGCGGTCTCGAACTCAACCTTCTGGTTCTCCTCGAGGGAACGGAAGCCGGAAGTGGTGATCGCGCTGAAGTGCACGAAGACATCGTCTGAACCGTCTTCGGGAGCGATGAAGCCGTAGCCCTTTTCAGCGTTGAACCATTTAACTGTGCCTGTAGCCATGATGTTTCCTTAATATACTTGCTCTTGCTACGCATCGATCTCACGATGCATGTTCCGCAGCCAACCTGGCCGGTCGAATGCGGTGACTATTCGGGCGACCGCATAAGTGTGGAAGCCCTTGTAGTACTCCGTCAGCCTACGCTAATAATCGGCTGGGGTCACTACCGGTGTCCGGAAGGCGTCATCGCGCGTCTCATGGGGCCGTCGATTCGACCCGTGCACGCCCTGATTCAGCCGCCTGGGCATCGGCCTCCGGGGAGCGCGCCTCGAACCGGACCATCATCGCCTTGAAGCCGGGGGTGTTGGACTCCCGAGCGACCAGATTGCGGTGGGTCAGGGCATTCGCCTCGGGATAATAGGCCGCGACGCAGCCGCGGGCGGTGGGGTACGCCACCAGGTGGAAACGTTCGGCGCGGCGCTCCTCACCCTGGAACACCGAGACCACGTCGACCAGCTCGCGGTCCGCGAAGCCGGTCTCGGACAGGTCCTCCGGGTGGATCAGGATCACCCGCCGGCCTCCGGAGATCCCGCGGTAGCGGTCATCGAGGCCATAGAAGGTGGTGTTGTACTGATCATGGGAGCGCATCGTCTGCAGCACCAGGTGTCCCGGTGGCGGGGTCAGATACTCCAGCGCCCGGACGGTGAACCCTGCCTTGCCGTCTGCGGTGGCAAAGGAGCGGTGGTCCCGCGGCGGGTTCGGCAGCACGAATCCCATCTTGTCCCGGATCCGCCGGTTGAAGTCCTCGGTTCCCTCGACCACCCGTGAGGCGTGGTCCCGGATGACGTCGTAGTCCTCGGCCATGGCCTGCCAGTCGACCACATGGTCGGGCCCGAAGATCGCCTCGGCCATCCGCGCGATGATCACCGGTTCCGCGAGCAGGTGGTCTGAGACCGGTTCGAGACGCCCACGGGTGGAGCTGACCACCGACATGGAGTTCTCCACCGAGAGGAACTGGGCGCCGCCGGGGTGCTTGTCGTCTCGGTCGGACCGGCCAAGCGTGGGCAGGATGATCGAGGTCTGGCCGTGGACCACGTGGGAGCGGTTGGGCTTGGTCGAGATGTGCACGGTGAGCCCGGTGCGCTTGAGCCCGGCCTCCATCACCGCGGTGTCGGAGTTCGCCGCGGCGAGGTTTCCTCCCATGGAGACGAAGACGTCGACGTCTCCGGAGTCCATGGCGGACATGCCGTTCGTGGAGTCGTAGCCGTGGGCGCGCGGGGAGCGGATGCCGAACTCGGTGTCGAGCCGGCTGAGAAACGGCTCGGTGGGCCGCTCCCAGATGCCGAAGGTCCGGTCGCCCTGGACGTTGGAGTGCCCGCGCACCGGGCAGGCCCCCGCCCCGGGTTTGCCGAAGTTGCCCTGGAGCAGCAGCAGGTTGACGATCTCCTTGATGGTGTCCACCGAATGTGGCTGCTGGGTCAGTCCCAGCGCCCAGCAGAATATGGTCGCCTTCGAGGCCGCCAGCAACTCGGCGATGTGCTCGATCTCGGCGCGCTGCAGCCCTGTGGCCTGCTCGGTCTCGGCCCAGTCCAGCGTCGCGCGGGCCCGGCTGTACTCGGCGAAGCCCTTGGTCTTGGACTCCACGAACTCGCGGTCCACCACGGATCCGGGATGCTCCTGCTCCTTGCGCAGCAGAAGATGCCCCAGCGCCTGGAACAGTGCCTGATCCCCGCCGACCTTGATCTGCAGAAACTCGTCGCTGATCCGCTCACCCTCGCCGACCAGACCCTTGGGGGTCTGCGGGTCCTTGAACCGGAGCAGTCCGGCCTCGGGCAGCGGGTTCACCGAGACCACCTTGCCGCCGTTCTTCCTTGCCTGCGCCAGGGATCCGAGCATCCGCGGATGGTTGGTGCCCGGGTTCTGCCCGACCACGAAGATCAGCTCGGATTCTTCGATGTCTTTGAGTGAGACGGTGCCCTTGCCGATGCCGATGGTCGGGTTCAGCGCCGTCCCGGAGGATTCGTGGCACATGTTCGAACAGTCCGGCAGGTTGTTGGTCCCCAGC
This sequence comes from Nesterenkonia sp. AY15, assembly GCF_022565855.1. Lineage (NCBI taxonomy): Bacteria > Bacillati > Actinomycetota > Actinomycetes > Micrococcales > Micrococcaceae > Nesterenkonia > Nesterenkonia sp. AY15. Next base: position 297,802 of record NZ_JAJOYV010000002.1, read on the forward strand.
GAGCGTGCCAGCAGCTGGTACAGGAAGGCCGTCTCGTTCGCGGTGCGACCGGAGGTGTAGAACATGCACCGCTCCGGCGTCGTCGCCCGGACGTGGGCGCCGATGGTCTCAAAGGCCTCCGCCCAGCTGATCGGCCGGTAGTGGGTCTCCCCGGCGTGAATCACCATCGGGTGGGTGATCCTCCCGGACTGGCCCAGCCAGTATTCGGTCTTGGTCTCCAGCTCGGCGATGGAGTGCTCCGCCCACCACTGCGGGGTGACCACCCGGGTGGTGGATTCCTCGGCGAGCGCCTTGGCGCCGTTCTCGCAGAACTCCACCGGCTTGCGCTTCGTCTCGGTGGGCTCGGGCCAGGCGCACCCCGGGCAGTCCACCCCCTGGGGCTGGTTGACCCGGTACATGGACCGCACGGTGCGGGAGAGTCCGCCCTGGGCCATGCCGCGGGAGAAGGAGACCTCCACCGCCTTGAGCCCGGCCGCGTAGGCCTTAGGCTCGGTCACCTGGAGGGAGTCTTCGTCGATGTCCTCGAACTGCGCGGCGTGACCGCGGACTGATTCATCGCGCACCTTGGTCATGGCTTCTCGTCCTTCATCTCGACTCGTTGTGAGTGGGTGTAGAGGTTGATGGACCCGCCGCGGGAGAATCCGGCGAGGGTCACCCCGGAGCGTTCGGCGAGGTCCACCGCCAACGACGACGGCGCCCCCACGGCGCTGAGCATCTCGATCCCCGCCAGTGCGGCCTTCTGCACCAGTTCGAATGAGGCCCGGCCGGAGACCTGCAGCGCGGTGCCGCTCAGCGGGAGCCGGCCCTGGGTCAGGGCCCATCCGACCACCTTGTCCACGGCGTTGTGCCGCCCGACATCTTCACGCAGGCACAGCAGCGCGCCGTCGGCGTCGAACAGCCCGGCGGCGTGGACGCCCCCGGTCTTGCCGAAGAGGGTCTGTCTCTCGCGCATCAGCTCAGGAAGCTCCAGCAGCACACTGGGGCTCAGCCGCAGCATGTCGGTCCTGCACGGCGGCAGGGTCTTCTCCACCGCGTCGATGGAGGTGGTTCCGCAGATCCCGCAGGCCGAGGTGGTCAGCACATTTCGGGTGCGCAGCAGCGAGGTCGGCGCCAGCGCGGGGTCCAGTTCGGCGTCGATGACGTTATAGGTCTGATTGCCCTGCTCGTCGGTGCCGGCGCAGTAGCGCAGGCTGCGCAGGTGGTCCTGGGAGCTGATGATGCCCTCGGCGACCAGGAACCCGGCGACGAGTTCGAAGTCATGCCCCGGGGTGCGCATGGTCACGGTGAAGGACTCCCCCGCCAGGCGCAGCTCCAGGGGCTCTTCGACGGCGAGCAGATCGATCTTGCTGCGGGTGCCGTCGGCGCGCAGGGTGATCACGCGACGACGTTCGATCAGCCGTCCCATTCCAGGCCTTCTTCCCGCTGTCCGGGCACCGGGAGGCACACCACCGGGTCACCCTGCGCCAGTCCGCCTTCTGGCACGAGTGCCAGCGCATCTGAGTCGGCCAGGCCGCGCATCATGTGCGCCCGGCTGTGACCGGCGGGCAGGACGCCCTGCGGGCCCCGTCGCACGGGCAGCAGTCGGACGCCGCGGCGCGCACCCGGCAGCTGCGCTCCGGCGGTGCGGCGCAGCGTGGGCGTGCGAGCCTCGGCGGGGATTCCGCGCAGTGCGCGCAGCAGCGGCACGCCCAGCGCGGTCAGCGCGGAGAACCCTGCCAGGGGATTCCCGGGGAGTCCGAGCAGATACAGGGGGCCCTCCTCGCGGGGAAGCTGGGCGAGCAGCACCGGGTGGCCTGGGCGCATGTCCACCGAATCCACTTCCAGCTGGGCTCCGAGCATGTCCAGGGCGGGTCGCAGCGCGTCGGCCCGGGAGTGGGCCGTGCCGCCGCTGCTGATGATCAGGTCGGTGGTGCCGGCGGCGGAGATCTGCCGGAGGGTGCGGGCCAGCGTCTCGGGGTCGTCGCCGAGCCGCTGGGATGCCACCGACGCGGCTCCCAGCTCCTTCAGCATCTGCGGCAGCGCCAGGCCGAAGACGTCGCGCACCTGTCCGGGAGCCGGTGTCCCGCTGGTGGTGACCTCCGCGCCGGTGAGCACCAGCTGCACCCGTGGTCTGCGGATCACCGTGAGGTAGTCGTGTCCGGCGACGGCGGCGACGGCGGCGCGCGCCGGGGTGAGCACGACGCCGGCCGGCACCAGCTCATCCTCGGCCCGACACTCCGCGCCGGCTTGGCGGACGTTGCGCTGAGCAGCGGTGTCCGGGCTGGTGCGCAGCGCCCGCAGCCGGTCCCCGTCGATGACACCGTGCTCGGAGCGCAGCACCGCATGTGTTCCCGCCGGCACGGGAGAGCCGGTGAGCACCTCGGTGGCTTCTCCCGGCCGCAGCGGGGTCGGGCGGGTCGCGGGGCTGTGCGCGCTCTCGGGTCGCAGCGCCCAGCCTGAATCTCCGTCGGGGAATGGCAGCGACTCCGCGGCCAGGGCCCATCCGTCCATCGCGGAGGTCGAGACATGCGGGATGTCCTGCAGGGCCAGCACCGGGTCCAGGAGCACGCTGCCGATGGCCTCCTCGAGGCTCATCCGGGCAGGGGCCAGCGCATCGAGGGCAGCGGCCCGTTCGCGGGCCTGCATCAGGGTCATCATCTCTGCTCGGTGCCGGTCAGCCCACGGCGCCGGAACGGCGCTCGAGCAGCTGTGAGGCCACCCGGGAGGCGGCGCGGGAGGCGGTCTGGAAGTCAGCCTGCCCGGTGGCCTCGGCCAGGCCGGCGACGTAGCCGATGAGATAGGTGGTCACCGGCGCCGCGGGGCGGACCACGGTGTGCGCCGCCTGGCCGGCGAGGGCGAGGACGGCGTCGATATCGATCTCGATGCCGTCTACCTCGAGGTGGTGGGCGAGCTCCTTGACCCAGAGCTCGATGGACTCATGCGGTTCAGTGGATTCTGCGGTCATTCCGACTCCTTCATTGACGCTGCCTCCAGAATCTCACAGCCGGGCAGGTCAGGGCAGATGGACGCCGAGCCGGTGTGCGTCGTGCAGGGTGTCCACGTCCTCGCTGAGTCCGCGGGGAACGACGGGGTGGCGCAGCCGGGCGGCGTCTTCCAGTCCGCTCAGCAGCCATCGGAGCGGGCGGTGCTCGACCTCCTCGGGGGTCAGCGCTCCGGCGCGGCGCAGGAGCCAGCCGGTGGGCACCGCGGCGCTCAGATACTGATGCCGCCCGCTGTCATCGCAGGGCAGCAGCGCGGCTGGTGCACCCTCTGGATCGTCGGTGCCGGTGGCCGCTTCTGACTGTGCGGAGTCCTCCAGCTGGCCGAGGAGCCAGTCCAGCAGCGGTGCAGGTTCGGTCAGGTCCACCGCGAGCAGCAGGGTCCACCCGGCGGGAGCTGCGCCAGCGCTGGTGTCGCGCTCGTGGCGCTGCAGCTCGACGGCGCCAGCGAGGACCCCCGCGGCGGGTCCCGCGAAGGCAGGGGTCTCACGCACCAGCGGGACCGGGGTCGGGATCTGGGGCTTGAGCGAGGGGGGCCCCACCACCACGGTGCGGATGTCTAGACGCTGAAGCTCCTGGAGCCAGCGCTGGATCTGAGTCTGCTGCCCGCGTCGGAGCAGAGCCTTCTCGACCCCGCCCATCCTGCTTCCCCGTCCCCCGGCGAGCAGGATCGCGGACAGCTTGACCGCGGAAGGCTGCAGTTCTGGGGGGTGCGTGTCAGCGGAAGGAGGCATGGGTCAAGAATGGCATCCAGGCGTCGCGGGGGGCGTCGAGCTCCACCGGCATCCAGACGTGATGAGGGGGCGCCTGGGGGGTGAAGCTCAGCGTCCAGCCGAGCTCGTCGAGGGTCTTGCTGCCCTTGCGCGCATTGCAGGTCCCGCAGCAGGCGACCAGGTTCTCCCAGCTGGAGTCTCCCCCGCGAGCCCGTGCGATGACGTGATCGACGGTGGCCGCGGGCCGGGCGCAATAGGTGCACAGGCGCCCGTCCCGGCGCAGGATGCTTCGTCGCGAGGGCGCCGCCGGACGTCGCCGGGACACCCGGACGTAGTGGTGGAGCAGGATCACGGCCGGACGCGGAACCAGTGACGAGGGCGTGGCGATCGGGGTGTGATCCTCGGCGAGCACGCTGGCCTTGCCGTGCATGACCAGCACGGCGGCGCGGCGCGAGGTGACCACGCTCAGCGGCTCATAGCCTGCGTTGAGCACCAGTGTGCGCATGTCGGGGCTCCCGTGCGTTCACCCCTGCTCGTCGTGCTGCCGGTGTGTGCGCCTCCAGGGCGCTTCTCGGCGCGGTCCTCACAGGGTTCAACAGCATTCTGCTCTGCCTGTACAGGCTCAATATAGACCGTGCTGACCATGATGCCCACTTGATGACGTGGCAGGCGCCGACACAGAAGCCGCAGGGCGCGATCCCTGTGAGGATCGCGCCCTGCGGCCGAGGTCTGTTCACCGCCGTGGCGGCAGAAGCATCAGTTGACGCTGAGGTACATCGTGTTGGACCAGTACGGGGAGTTCAGCGGGTACTGAACGGTGCCCACGCGAGGGTTGTTCGCACCGATGAGCTGACCGTTGCCGACGTAGATGGCGGCGTGGCTGCCACCGTTCTGGATGACGATGTCGCCCGGGGATGGCGAGGAGACCTGGCGCATCGACGCCATCATCCCGTAGGTCGTGCGGGGCAGCGAGACGCCAGCCTGGTTGTAGGCCCAGTTGATGAAGCCGGAGCAGTCCCAGCCTGAGGTCGTGGTGCCGCCCAAGGAGTAGGGGTTGCCGACTCCGGCGTAGGCTGCGCCCACGATCGAGCCGTTGCCACCGCTGGAAGAGGCAGGGGCCTCGTCCTGTGCGGAAGAAGTGGAGGCGACCTGGGTGTTGCCCTGTGACTGCTGGCCGGTGCTGGCCTGCGAGTTAGAGCTCGACTGTGAGTTGGAGCTCGACTGTGAGTTGGAGCTCGACTGCTGGCTCTGCTGACCGGTGTCGGTCTGCTGAGTCGGCTGCGGGGCACTGGCCTGCTGGGCCTCCTGCACTGGGGCCTCTTGGGCCTCCTGCACAGGGGCTTCTGGCTCGGCCTGCGGGGCGGCGGGAGCAGCCTCCTGGACCTCTTCGACGACCGGAGCGGGCTCCGGTGCGGGAGCGGGCTCCGGTGCAGGAGCGGGCTCCGGTGCAGGAGCGGGCTCCGGTGCAGGAGCGGGCTCCGGTGCAGGAGCGGGCTCCGGTGCGGGGGTGGAGGTCACCACGGGACGGTCGAAGGAAAGCTCGACGTCCTGGGAGGCGCTCACTGCCACAGCGGAGGTGGCGCTGGCGCGCTCCACGCTGAGACCGGATGCGGTCACGTCCAAGGTGGTGACCTCGGGGACCTGGATGTCGGTGCCGGCGTTCGCGGCGACTCCTGAGGAGATCACGAGGCCGGATGCGGCGACGGCAGCTGCCGCGCCCCGTCCGACGGTGCCGGCGTTGGATGCCACGGCCTTTGCCAATGATGGCTTGGCCTGGCGGCGCCGGTCACGGCGTGAGACGAAAGTCATGTCTGTCACTTCTCTGGAAACCTCTCCCTGTAGTTGCGGGGCCGCCTAAGTGAAGTGCGAGCCGGGAAGCTCACTGTCTTCAGGTCCTGATCGACCGCGATGCCCTGCACCCTGCCTTGCGGTAGTTTTCGTGGAACAGCTCCGGTCAGCGGCAGGAGAAGATCTGACTGGAGGCGCTGCGACTTCGGACATCGGCCGCGAGCACGACTACGACGTTATAACAGATCGATAAAATTGTCACGCTCAGGTCACGGTCGGTGCACAAGTCCCAGGAAGCGCCACGATCAGACACGGGTCATTGCGCTCTTCCAGCACGGGGAATCCTCACATAATTACTAGTCAGCGCGATTTATGCGAGTTTCATTGAGGAAACGAATCGATCACGAGAGCTTTGTCATACCGTGACCTTGTGCTTCATCTCACCGTGACATTGCCGTGTTCGGGTGCCTCGGGAGGGCGTTCAGGAGGCCGTTGACTCTTCCACGAACAGATGCTGGGCGACCTCCAGCGGCAGCTCGACCTCCAGTTGTTCTTCGGCCGCGAGCACGACCTCCAACATGACGTAGGCCTGATTCACCCCGCGAAGCCGCACCACACCGCCGGGACGCAGTCCGGCTTCGAGCAGCTGCTCGAGGACCTCTGGCTCCATCTGGATGGACTCCGCGAGGCGCTTGACGATCCAGAGCGCAGAACTCTGCCCCGTCGGGTCCGCCTCCGCGACCTGACGCAGAGTGATCTTCGTCGGAACGGGAGGCTGCTCCGCGAGCACCACCCCCAGCTTGTCCAGTCCGGGGATGGGATTGCCGTAGGGAGATTCCACCGGGGACTGCAGGATCTCCACCAGCCGGCGCTCCACCCGCTCGCTCATCACATGCTCCCAGCGGCAGGCCTCCTCATGGATGTACTGCCATTCCAGCCCGATCACATCGGAGAGCAGCCGTTCGGCGAGGCGGTGCTTGCGCATCACCTGTACGGCGAGGTCGCGGCCGGACTCGGTGAACTGGAGGCGACGATCCGGGGTGAGCACCAGGAGCCCATCGCGCTCCATGCGGGCCACCGTCTGGGACACCGTGGGGCCGGAGTGCTCGAGCCGCTCGGCGATCCGAGCCCGCAGCGGCACGATCCCCTCCTCTTCGAGATCCAGGATCGTACGCAGGTACATCTCAGTGGTGTCGATCAGATCGGTCACGTATGACTCACTCTCCTGCGCCGGGCCTTGGTAACGTGAGCCTCGGCGCTGTTCGTCCTGGTGGAAGCAGCTGCTGTACAGCATAGTTCCGCACCGGAACCCCTCGGCAATGACGCTGACCGATGCGACCACCGAGGACCCCGTGGGCCCACCAACTCTCACCGACCTAGGAGTCTCCATGTCCCAGCGCGTCACTATTCCGCACGAGATGCTTCCGCAGGACGGCCGCTTCGGCGCCGGACCCTCCAAGGTGCGTTCGGCACAGGTCGAGGCGCTCTCCGCCGCAGGTCGAGAGCTGCTGGGCACCTCCCACCGCCAGGCGCCGGTGAAGAACCTGGTCGGCGAGGTGCGCGAGGGCCTGCACACCTTCTTCGGCGCCCCCGAGGGCTACGAACTGATCCTTGGCGTGGGCGGCTCCACCGCGTTCTGGGACATCGCGTCCTTCTGCCTCGTGGAGAAGAAGGCCCAGCACCTGTCCTTCGGCGAGTTCGGCCACAAGTTCGCCAAGGCCACGGACAAGGCCCCGTTCCTCGAGGCCTCCAGCATCCTGACCTCCGAAGCGGGCACACTGCCCTCACCTGAGGCGGAGGCTGGCGTGGATGCCTACGCCTGGCCGCACAACGAGACCTCCACCGGAGTGGCGGCACCGGTCAAGCGGGTCACCGGGGCCGACGACGGCGCGCTGGTCCTCATCGACGGCACCTCCGCCGCCGGCGGGCTGGCCGTGGACGTCACCGAGACCGATGCCTATTACTTCGGTCCGCAGAAGAACTTCGCCTCCGACGGCGGACTGTGGCTGGCCATGATGTCACCGGCAGCCCTGGAGCGGGCCGAGAAGCTGGCGGCCGCCCGCTGGGTGCCCGATTTTCTGCAGCTGACCACGGCCATTGAGAACTCACGCAAGAACCAGACCTACAACACTCCGGCGCTGGCGACGCTGGTCACGCTGAACGAGCAGGTCCGCTGGCTCAACGGCAACGGCGGGATGGACTTCGCCGCCGCCCGCACCGCAGACTCGGCGGGCCGGGTCTACGCCTGGGCCGAGGCGCATGAACTTGCTCAGCCCTTCGTCACCGAACCGGCGGAGCGCTCGAATGTGATCACCACGGTGGACTTCGCCGAAGAGGTGGATGCCGCCGAGCTGGCCAAGACGCTGCGCGCCAACGGGATCGTCGACGTCGAGCCGTACCGCAAGCTCGGCCGCAATCAGCTGCGGATCGCGACGTTCACCGCCATCGAGCCCGAGGACGTCACCCGGCTGCTCAACTGCATCGATCACGTGCTGGGGCGCTGACCCGATACCGCGGAGCGGGGCAGGCTCAGCCTTCGTCGGCTTCGGCCTGCTCCGCCTTGTGCGCTTGCTTCTCCTCGTCGTTCATCCGCTCGAGCCAGGGCACCCATGGAGGAGCGATGAGCGCGTCCTCGCCGGGAAGCAGCCCGATCTCACAGACCGTGACCTTCTTGACCCGGGGTGCGCGGGCCACGGTGACGAACCATTCCCAGCCTCGGTAGCCGGGCTTTGCGGCGGCGAACCGGTGCGTGAGCAGCCGGTCTCCCTCTGCGGTCACGCCGAGGTGAGCTCCCACTTGGGCGGGATCGGTGATCTCGTAGAGCGCATCGTGGGCGAACTCCACGGCATCGGCCAGAACCGGGTCCACCTTCGGCTTCCCCGGCCGGCGCGTGCGCGCGACCGGCTGGTCGCTGGTCTTGACGGCGCCGGTCTTGATGGCGCTGGTCTTCTCGGTGCTGGCGGCCTCAAGGCTGGCCTTCTCGCCGACGGTCTGCTCAGAAGTCTGTTCAGTCATGATCAGGCATCAAACTCATCGGCCACGCGGCGCAGCATCGAAGCGATCTTCTTCGACTGCGCCGTCTGCGGGTAGTGGCCGTTGCGCAGCGCACCGGTGGAGTTCTCCAAGACGTTGACCAGGTCCTGGACCAGCTCGGCCATCTCATCGGCCGGCTTGCGGGAGGCGCGAGCCACAGAGGGCGCTTCCTCGAGCAGTCGCACAGAGAGCGCCTGCTTGCCTCGCCTGCCGTCGGCGATGCCGTATTCCATGCGTGCGCCCGCTTTGACGCTGGGCACTCCCGCCGGCAGGGCAGAAGAGTGCAGGAACACTTCCTGGCCGTCATCTGAAGTCAGGAATCCGAAGCCCTTCTCGGCGTCGAACCACTTCACTTTCCCGGTTGGCACGGTGCGCTTACCTCATGAATCATCGGAGACGGATACTGATCATCAAGGCCTCTAGAGTACCGCCGTCCGCGCCAGAGCCCGAACTTGGGCACAGGACTCCCGGTGCTGCGCGCTAGAATCGCAGCATGTCCCCAACGACGACCGCCGCCCATGGCGCGAACCGGCGCAGCGGCTCCCGCCCTGCGCAGGCGCTGCTGTGGTCCGGAGTGGTGATCACCGCCCTGTCCGGGATCGCTCTGCTGGTCATCCTGAGCCTCTACTTCATGGAGACCGACCCGCATCCCGCGTTCTACGTCGCCGCCCTATGGGGCTTTCCGCTGGGCTTCGCGCTGCTGATCGCTTTTCTGCTGCTCTCGGTGAACCGGCGCCGCCGCGGCACCGGCATCGGCTGAAGTGTCCCTGCTCAGCCTGGAAGCTCTGCTTGAGCGCCTCGAGACGTGGGACGAGAGCCGACTGGCCGCACTGCTGCGACTTCGGCCCGACCTGCTGCAGCCCAGCCCCCATGATCTGACCACGCTGGCGGTGCGGGCCGGATCCGAGGCCAGCCTCCGGCAGCATCTGCAGCGCCTGGATGCCCCGACTCTGCGCGCGGCCGCTGAGCTCTCCCGCGCTGCGGCGCAGTCGGTCCCGGCCGGTCGCGTGGACCCATTCACCCTGGACGCCCTGCAGGCGGCGGGACTGTTCTTCGAGGCCTCCGCTGAAGCGGGCGGCGCAGCGGGGCCCGCGCAGACCTTGGCGACGCCCGCACGGCTCCCGCACATCTTCGATTCGCTCACCGCACATCTGCCGCAGCTCGTCGAGACCCTCTCGAGTCAGCGCGCTTCAGTGCCGAGCCCGGCCGGCGCGAAGGCCGCGGTGACCGAGAACGCCTCGCTCTCCGCCATCTTCGAGCTGCTCGACGACGTCGCGGAGCTGCTCGCGCTGCTGTCCGACTCCCCCGCCGTGACGCTGCGCACCGGCGGTGTCGGCATGCGCGAACTGCGCCGGATCGCCGCAGCGTCAGCGCGGTGGGGACCCTCCGTCCCGGCGGGCTCGGCGCGTGGCCGCGCCGCCGCGGCAGCGCTCGGGGCCACGGCGGGCTCCGATGCCAGTGTCGGGGAGATCGGATGGCTTCTGGAGCTCACGGCCGCCTCCGGGCTGATCGAGCTCGCCGACGACCAGGCGTGGTCCCCGAGCCGGCTGGCTCAGCAATGGAGCGCCGCAGCACGCCATCACCAGCACCAGCTGCTGGTCTCCGGATGGTTGCTGGCACCGCGCGCGCCGATGCTGCTGCGCGGACCCCACCCGACGAGCCGGATCGCCCCGACGCTGGGCCTGGACCGCCAGCGCGGGGATGCCGAAAGACTTCGTCGCGCACTGCTGGGCACCGCGGAGACGCTCAGCGCAGACCCCGCAGGGCAGGGCGGACAGCTCTATGCACTGAATCTTCCCGAGAACGATCTTCCAGGCCTCGATGCCCTCACCGGTGCGCTGCCGCGCCGACTCGCATGGGACCGGCCGCTGCTGAGCGCGCGCGTGGCGCACCTGCTGCCCTGGCTGGTCCGCGAAGCCGAACGACTCGGCCTCTTCGCCGTGGGTGCGCTGAGCACCACAGGGGCCGCGCTGCTCGACGGGTCGGCGCTGCCCGACGGGGTCCGCGAGGATGTCTCGCCGAGTCCCGGTGCGAGCTGGCGACCGGGGCTGAGCCGCCTCGCCGAGCAGCTGGCCTCCTCCATGCCCGCCCAGGTGGACACCATCTTGGTCCAGTCGGACCTCACCGCGATCGCCACCGGCGCGCTCTCCGCCCCGAGCACAGCCGCGCTGGCAGATTTCGGCCAGCGCGAAGGCCACGGGGCCGTGCCGACCTATCGGTTCAGCCCCGACTCGCTGCACCGCGGACTCACTCGGGGATGGACCGGGCCCGAGATTCTCGCCTGGCTCGAGGCGCACAGCCTCACCGACGTGCCGGCGTCGCTGCGGACCCAGGTCGAGGATGCCGCACGCACCTGGCGCGGTGTGCAGATCGGAGAGGCGGGCGCCTGGCTGCGGGTCACCGACTCCCAGCAGCGTGACGCCCTGCTCGATGATCCGGTGCTCCGTGGACTCGGGCTGCGCGTGCTGGCCGAGGACATCCTGGTCTGCCGCGCCCCCGCGGCCGCGCTTGAACAGGCCTTGGCGGAGGCAGGCGTCGACACCGCGCGGCACACCGAGGCCGAACCAGACCAGAACCGCAGCGCGCAGACCGGGACCTCCGCCGAGCACACAGCCTCCTGGGCACTGGAGACCTCACCCTGGGAGCAGTCTCCGGTGCGGATCACCAGCGCGGAGCCCAGCGCCCTGGACGAGACCCTGCTGGGGGCCACCGCGGCCGCGCTGCGGCAGGCCGGGCGTGCGGCGCCGGCGTCGTCCTCGGACTCTGCGGCGACCCAGGATGTCATCGGCACGCTGCGCTCGGCCCTGGCGGCCCGGCGCGAGGTGACGCTGACCCGGGTGTCCCCGCAGGGCAGCACCCACCGGCTCACCGGGGTGCCCACCGGGATGAACGCCGGGCGGGTCAGGATCCGGGTGCGAGACGATGAAGGCGAGGCCACGGTGATGCTGCACCGCATCGCGGCCGTCGAGGAGACCGCCGCGGATCCCGCAGCGGGCCTGACGAGCGGCACCGCTGCACAGGAACGCGACATGGAGGAGAACAATGGCTGATGGACCGCTGATCGTGCAGTCGGACAAGACCGTGCTGCTGGAAGTGGATCACCCGCAGGCCGATGCCGCGCGCCGGGCCGTCGCCGCCTTCGCCGATCTCGAGCGCGCACCGGAGCACATCCACACCTACCGGATCACTCCGCTGGGCCTCTGGAACGCCCGCGCCGCCGGCTTCGACGCCGAGTACGTGGTCGACACCCTGCTCAACCACTCCCGATTCCCGGTGCCGCACGCGCTCTTGGTCGATATCGCTGAGACGATGAGCCGCTATGGGCGGCTGCGCCTGGAGAAGGACCCGGTCCACGGGCTGGTGCTGCGCAGTCAGGAGCCTGGGATCCTGAGCGAGGTGCTCCACGCCAAGACGCTGACCTCCCTGCTCGGACCCGAGATCGATGAGAACACCGTGGCGGTGCATGGACAGGCCCGCGGTGAGCTGAAGCAGCAGCTGCTGCGCCTGGGCTGGCCCGCCGAGGATCTGGCCGGATTCGTCGACGGCACCGCGCACCCGATCGCGCTGCGCCAGGACGGCTGGACGCTGCGCGGATACCAGCAGGAGGCGGTGGACAACTTCTGGCAGGCCGGCTCCGGAGTCGTCGTGCTGCCCTGTGGGGCCGGCAAGACGCTGGTCGGTGCCGCGGCGATGGCCACCTCCGGCACGATCACGCTGATCCTGGTGAACTCCACCGTCTCGGCCCGGCAGTGGAAGGCAGAGCTGCTCAAGCGCACCTCGCTGACCGAGGAGGAGATCGGCGAGTACTCCGGGGCCAAGAAGGAGGTCCGCCCGGTGACCATCGCGACCTACCAGGTGCTCGCGGCCCGCAAGAACGAGCTGTTCACCCACCTGGAGCTGCTCAACGGCCACGACTGGGGACTGATCATCTATGACGAGGTCCACCTGCTGCCGGCCCCGATCTTCCGGATGACCGCGGACCTGCAGGCCCGGCGCAGGCTCGGGCTGACCGCCACTCTGGTCCGTGAGGACGGCCGGGAGCGCGAGGTCTTCTCGCTGATCGGGCCCAAACGCTATGACACTCCCTGGAAGCAGATGGAGGCCCAGGGCTGGATCGCCCCGGCGACCTGCATCGAGGTGCGCACCGACATGCCGCGCAGCCTGCGCATGGAATACGCCTCCGCCGCGGACAAGGAGCGGCACCGGCTCGCCGCCGGGGCCGAGGTCAAGGATGCCGTGGTGGCCCGACTGGTGGCACGCCACCGCCACCGCGGTGAACAGGTGCTGGTGATCGGCCAGTTCGTCGAGCAGCTCCAGCGCCTCGGCGAGCAGCTCGGCGCGCCGGTGCTCACCGGATCGGCCTCCGTCGCCGCCCGGCAGAAGCAGTTCGACGCCTTCCGCGCCGGCGACCTGGAGGTGCTGGTGGTCTCCAAGATCGCGAACTTCTCCATCGACCTGCCCCAGGCCTCGGTGGCGATCCAGGTGTCCGGCACCTTCGGGTCCCGCCAGGAGGAGGCGCAGCGCCTCGGACGGCTGCTGCGCCCTGGCGAGGCCGCCGAAGGAGAGGACCCCAAGCGGGCCCACTTCTATTCGGTGGTCACCCGCGACACCGTGGACATGGAGTACGCGGCCCGACGTCAGCGGTTCCTCTCCGAGCAGGGCTACGGCTATTCGATCCTCGATGCCGAAGACATCGTCTGAACCCACGAGAACACCACCCGACGAACAGGCAATGTCCAGCAAGCACCCAGAAATGGGGGTCAAGCTGGAGGGGTGACTGAAAAGACTCCTGAAGCGAAGCTGCTCGTCGTCGATGACGAGCCCAATATCCGAGAGCTGCTGGCCACCTCGCTGCGGTTCGCCGGATTCGAGGTCGCCGCGGCCGGCAACGGTCGCGAGGCGCTGGAGACCGCCGAAGAGTTCCAGCCCGATCTTGCAGTCCTCGACGTGATGCTGCCCGATATGGACGGCTTCACCGTCACTCGTCGGCTGCGCGCCGCCGGCAAGCATTTCCCGGTGCTCTTCCTCACCGCACGCGATGACACCGATGACAAGATCACCGGCCTCACCGTGGGCGGCGACGACTACGTCACCAAACCCTTCTCCCTGGACGAGGTCGTCGCCCGGATCCGCGCCGTGCTGCGCCGCACCGCGCCGTTCGAAGATGAGGACGCCGTGATCGTCGTGGACAACCTCGAGCTCGACGACGACGCCCATGAGGTTCGCCGCGGAGGCGAGATGGTGGAGCTCTCCCCCACCGAGTTCAAGCTGCTGCGCTACCTGATGATGAACCCCAACCGGGTGCTCTCCAAGCAGCAGATCCTTGATCACGTGTGGGAGTACAACTTCAACGGCGATGCCTCCATCGTGGAGTCCTACATCTCCTACCTGCGCCGGAAGATCGACTCCGGCTCCGAAGGCGCTCCGATGATCCAGACCAAGCGCGGCGTCGGCTATGTGCTCCAGACCTGGGAGCGCCGTCAGCGCTCGCAGGGCCTGTAACAGACCGGCTGAACCTGTACGGGTTCTCGCCCCGATTCGCTGCGGCACGTAAGGTCTGCGTATGCGCCCGTTCAGCTCCGTGACTCAGACCTGGCGCAAGGCTTCACTGCGGACCCAGCTGGTGCTGATCATGTCCGGGCTGCTGGTCCTGACCCTGTTCGTGACCACCTTCGTCTCGGCCTCGCTGTTCCGCCAGGAGCTGCTGCGCAACCTGGACGAGGACATCTACGCCAACGCGAACAACGTCTCGATGTTCCTCACCCGGCGCAGCCCCCCGGAGTTCGGCGACACCCAGTCCATCCTGCGCTTCTACGGGATCCTGATGGATGAAGACGGCGAGCTGCTGCAGGCCAACTCCACCCACCCGGCCGGCTACGGCGGAGACATCCCGCAGATTCCCAGCATGACCTTCGATGAGGTCTTCGAGCTCTGGCAGCAGGAGGAGCACCTCGACGTCCCAGGGACCCTGGAGGGCTCCCGCGGCTGGCGCGTGCACCTGATGCCCCTGGAGAACGGGGAGGACAGCCTGGCGGTCGCCCTGCCGCTGGAACAGGTGGAGACCTCCGTGGAGCGGGCCACCTTCCTGGTGGCCACCATCGGGCTCATGGCCACCCTCGGCGCCTCCACCATCGCCTACGCCCTGGTCACCCGGGCCTTCCGCTCGCTCTTCCACGTGGAGAAGACCGCAGCAGAGATCGCCGCCGGAGACTTCTCCAAACGCGTCGAGACCGCGGCTCCGGCAGAGACGGAGATCGGCCGACTCTCGCGCTCGCTCAACGTCATGCTGGAGCAGATCGAGACCGCCTTCCAGGCCAAGAGCACCTCGGAGGAGAACATGCGGCGGTTCATCCAGGACGCCTCCCATGAGCTGCGCACTCCGCTGGTGACCATCCGTGGGTTCTCCGAGCTCTACCGCCAGGGCGGGGTCAGTGACAGCCCCGAGGCCGTGGGCATGGCCATGGGGCGGATCGAGTCCGAGGCCAAACGAATGGGTCAGCTGGTCGAAGACATGCTGACGCTCGCCCGCCTGGACGAGCAGCGGCCGCTGCAGAAGGCGCCGCTGGACCTGAACCTGATCGCCCACGACTCCATCATGGACCTGGCCGTCAATGCCCCGGATCGAGAGACTCGGGTCATCGGGCTCGACGGCGGCTCCCCCGTACCGGCCCCCGCCGTGGGCGACGAGGGCAAGATCCGCCAGATCGTGATGAACCTGGTGACCAACGCGCTGCGCTACACGCCTGAGGGGACTCCGCTGGAGATCGCGGTGGGCACCCAGGAGCGCCCCGATTCTCAGATCGATGCCGTGCTGGAGGTCCGGGACCACGGTGACGGGATCGCCGAGGAGGACGCCGCGAAGATCTTCGAGCGGTTCTACCGGGCGGACAACTCCCGACAGCGCGAGACCGGCGGCACCGGTCTGGGGCTGGCCATCTGCGCCGCGATCGCCGCGCAGCACCAGGGCACCGTGCGCCACAGCCCCACGGAGGGCGGCGGTGCCACCATGACCCTGCGGCTGCCCATGGTGGCCCTCGATGACCAGAGCGACCATGAGACGGACATCGATGAGGAGGAGCTGGACCAGCTCCGTGCAACAGCCCGAGAGCGGCGCACTCCCGAATGAGCGTCGGCGCCTGAGCGACGCTCAGGACCGCAGTCTTCCCCAGTGAGACGACTCGACTCCGAAGGATCCCGGCCCTCCACAGCGCCTCGGGCGCAGCCCTGCGCCGATGACGGGCTGGCTACTCTTCTCAAGCACGGGCGGGGCAGCGGGCCCCGCCCGAACCCGATCCGCACCGGCCGCGCCGGTCACCCGAGGAGAGAACCATGGCGATGCTTCAGATCGACACCGCGGAGCTGCTGGCCAAGAGCCAGACCGTGGAGGCCACGCTGGGCCGCATCCAGACCGATGTCAGCTCGATGGAATCCCAGCTCCGTCAGCTGCAGGATTCCTGGAAGGGCTCCGCCTCCACGGCGTTCCAGGATGTGCTGACCCAGTGGCGCGCCACCCAGGCGCAGGTGGAGCAGTCGCTGGCCAGCGTCCGCCAGGCGATGGCCTCGGCCTCCAGCCAGTACGAGGAGACCGAATCGGCGAACACCCGGATGTTCGGCCACTGAGCTACTTTCAGCTGAGCACGGCCGCAGCCGGATGGCCCGGCCGGAGTCCGTACAACACCAGAGAGCCCCGGGGGGGGGGGGGGGGGGGGGGGGGGGGGGGGGGGGGGGGGGGGGGGGGGGGGGGGGGGGGGGTGGGGGGGGGGGGGCCCGGGCCCCCCCCGTTTCCCTAACAACACCCTCGCCCCCCGCCGCTGTTTTTGTGGGCGGCGGGGCTCTCTGGTGTGCGGCGGGGGCGCCGGTGATCAGGTGATCACATCATGCCGCCCATGCCGCCCATCGGGTCCATGCCCTCGGCGCCGGCGCCGGCCGAGTGCTTCTCCGGCTTTTCGGCGACGACGGCCTCGGTGGTGAGGAACAGCGACGCGATGGAGGCGGCGTTCTGCAGTGCAGAGCGGGTCACCTTCACCGGATCGTTGACGCCTGCTTCGAGCAGGTTCTCGTAGACACCGGTGGCGGCGTTGAGGCCGTGACCATCGGGGAGTCCGCGGACCTTCTCGGCCACCACGCCGGCTTCCATGCCGGCGTTGATGGCGATCTGCTTCAGCGGGGCCTCCACGGCGAACTTCACGATGTTCGCGCCGGTGGCCTCGTCTCCGCTGAGCTGCAGGGTCGCGAAGGCGCGGGCGCCGGCCTGGATCAGGGCCACGCCGCCGCCGGCGACGATTCCCTCATCCACAGCGGCCTTGGCGTTGCGCACGGCATCTTCGATGCGGTGCTTGCGCTCCTTGAGCTCGACCTCGGTGGCGGCACCGGCCTTGATGACTGCCACGCCTCCGGCGAGCTTGGCAAGACGCTCCTGGAGCTTCTCGCGATCGTAGTCCGAGTCGGAGTTCTCGATCTCGGCCTTGATCTGGGCCACGCGGCCCGAGATCTCGTCGGCTTCGCCGGCACCTTCGACGATGGTGGTCTCGTCCTTGGTGACGACGACCTTGCGAGCGGTGCCGAGCAGCTCCAGAGTGGTGTTCTCCAGCTTCAGGCCGACCTCTTCGGCGATGACCTGACCACCGGTGAGGATGGCGATGTCGGCCAGCATGGCCTTGCGACGGTCACCGAAGCCGGGGGCCTTGACGGCCACTGACTTGAAGGTGCCCTTGAGCTTGTTGACCACCAGTGCGGCCAGCGCCTCACCCTCGACGTCCTCTGCGATGACCAGCAGCGGCTTGCCGGACTGCATGACCTGCTCGAGGACGCCGATGATGTCCTTGACCGAGGAGATCTTGGAGTTGGCGATCAGGATATAGGGGTCCTCCAGGACTGCTTCCTGGCGCTCGGCGTCGGTGACGAAGTAGCCGGAGAGGTAGCCCTTGTCGAAGCGCATGCCCTCGGTGAGCTCGAGCTCGAGACCGAAGGTGTTGGACTCCTCGACGGTGATGACGCCTTCCTTGCCGACCTTGTCCAGCGCCTGAGCGATCAGGGCGCCGATCTGGGTATCACCGGCGGAGATGGAGGCGGTGGCAGCGATCTGCTCCGTGGTCTCGATCTCCTTGGCGGACTTGAACAGCTCGGCGGTGACGGATTCCACGGCGAGGTCGATGCCGCGCTTGAGCGCCATCGGATCGGCGCCGGCTGCGACGTTGCGCAGGCCTTCCTTGACCAGGGCCTGGGCGAGGACGGTGGCGGTGGTGGTGCCGTCGCCAGCGACGTCGTCGGTCTTCTTGGCGACCTCCTTGACCAGCTCGGCGCCGATCTTCTCGTAGGGGTCGTCAAGGGTGATCTCTTTGGCGATGGAGACACCGTCGTTGGTGATCGTGGGTGCACCCCAGGACTTCTCCAGCACGACGTTGCGGCCGCGGGGACCCAAGGTGACCTTGACGGCATCGGCGAGGACGTTCAGTCCGCGCTCGAGGCCGCGGCGGGCCTCTTCATCGAATGCAATAGTCTTTGCCATAGTGGCGTGTCCTTCCTGGACTCGGCTTGTCTCAAGCCGTGGTGTGTGACTGTCAGACGTGTTCGCGTCTGCTGGGTCGAACCATTCCAGGTGCCCGCGACGGACGGCCGTCCCCGCGTCACCGGGAACATCTATATGGCCTCACCTGCTCAGGTTCCTCTAGCAGTCTCGACACGAGAGTGCTAAACCAATTTTTAGCACTCTCCCCTACCGAGTGCAAACCTCTGCGCCGATGGCAGATTGTGCCGCCGCTCTCGCGCAGGAGGGCCGGGCTGGGACGGCGGAGCGGAACTGCCCCTGAACCTGATCTCCCAGCCGCACAGGAACCAGACGGTACCCTTGAGGCGTGATGGAGCATAGAGATTCAGGCGTTGCCGCCGTGTACGAGGTCCGCCCGATCAGCGCAGAGGAGCACACCAGCTTCCTGGCCGACCAGAAGACCGCATCGTTCCTGCAGAACCCGCGCTGGCCCGCGGTGAAGAAGGAGTGGCGGGCCCAGAGCCTCGGAGTCTTCGACGCCAGCGCCGGAGCCGAATCCGCCCCGGTGGCCGCCACGCTGGTGCTCTTCCGTCGGCTCCCGATCCCCGCGGCGGTGCCGCTGCTCGGGAACAAGACGCTCGCCTATCTGGCCGAGGGCCCGGTGCTGGACCCGGCCGCTGATCTGGAGCAGCTGCTCCCGCCGCTGCTCGCCCATCTCAAGGCCTCCGGCGCATTCCTGATCCGCATGGGCCTGCCCTCGGTGCTGCGCCGGTGGGAGGCCAAGGAGGTCCGCCGCGCGCTGGCCGCCGGCGAGAACACCAGCATTGAAGAACTCGACCCGCTCGAGGTCGATCCGGCCGGCGCCGCCCAGGCCGCCCAGTGGCAGCAGCAGCTGCGCGCACTGGGCTTCAAGGCCCCCGCCCCGAGCACCGACTTCGAGGCCGGGCAGCCCCAGTTCCAGGCCCGCATTCCACTCACCGACGAGACCGGCGCCACCCTGCCCATCGATGGCGTGCTGGCCCGCATGGATCAGTCCTCCCGCCGGCAGACCAAGAAGTCCACCCGCTCCGAGCTGAGCGTCAGCGTCGGCGACGAGTCAGACCTCCCGGCCTGGCACGCGCTCTACGCGGAGACCGCCGACCGTGATGACTTCACCGGCCGGCCGCTCTCCTACTTCCAGGACATGTACCGCGAGCTCAATGCCTCGCCGCTGAGCGAGTGCACCCTCTACCTGGCGCATCTTGAGGATCAGCTCCTGGCCGCGGCGATCTACGTCCGGCAGGGAGAGTTCGCCTGGTACGTCTACGGCGCCTCCTCCTCCGAGGAGCGCAAGCGCTACGCCCCGCGCGCGCTGCAGCTGCGCCAGATCGAAGACTCGCTGGCCGCAGGCTGCCAGTGGTTCGACCTCGGCGGGCTCAGCCCCTCGCTGGACCCTGAGTACCCGCTGGCCGGGCTCACCCGGTTCAAGACGACCATGGGCGCCGATGTGGTCCAGACGCTCGGCGAATGGGACTACCCGGTCAATCCGCTGCTGGCCAAAGCGTTCAACCTGTACATGTCGCGCCGCTGAGCGGGACCGCTGCGGGCGATCAGGCGCCGCTGGTGCGTTCTTCCTCCAGGACTCGGTGCCCGATGCTGAACGCGGTGTTCGCCGCGGGCACCGAGCAGTAGATGGCGCACTGCAGGAACACCTCTTTGATCTGATCCTCGGTGAGCCCGTTGCGCAGCGCCGCGCGGATGTGCATCTCCAGCTCTTCCCAGTAGCCGCCGGCGATCAGCGCGGTGAGGGTGATCACCGATCGGGTGGGCCGGTCCAGTCCGGGGCGGGTCCAGATCGATCCCCAGGCGTAGTTGGTGATCAGTTCCTGGAAGTCCTCGGTGAAGGTGTCCTTGCGGGCCTCGGCGCGGTCCACGTGGGCGTCGGAGAGCACCTCCCGGCGCACCTTCATTCCCTCCTGGTAGCTGGAATCAGTCATCGAGGAACTCCTTGAGCAGTCGGGCGGTGGCTTCGGGCGCTTCGGCTGGGGCCTGGTGAGCGACGCCGTCGAGCACTGCGGTCCTCGTGTGCGGGGCCGCGGCGAGGTCCCGGACCGCCGAGGGTGGGCAGACCGGGTCCTGTTCCCCGCTGATCACCAGCAGCGGGCGGGCGACGCCGGAGAGCTCGGCGGTGAGGTCGTAGCGGCCAAGGGCGCGACAGGCCTGGGCATAGGAGTGTCGATCGGCGTGCTGCAGCGAGCTCAGCAGTCCGGTGACCACGGCCGGATGCCGGGCCATGAACCCCGGGGCGAACCAGCGCTGGGCCGAGCCTTCGACCATGGTGGGGGTTCCGGCCTGCGCGACGAGCTCGGCGCGTTCGCTCCACATCTGCGGGTCACCGATCTTCGCGGCCGTGCACAGGGCTGCCAGCCGGGTGAACCGCGTCTGCGGGCGCAGCGCCAGGGTCAGGCTGACGGTGCCGGCGATGGACACCCCGGCGGCGTAGACCGGAAGATCCGCAGGCATCCCGTGGGACCTGGCGAGCTCAGCGACCAGGTGCTCCACGGCGTCGGCGAGGTCGGTGATCTCGAAGGGCTCGGGATGGGGCTGCGCGTCGCCGTGGCCCGGCAGGTCCCAGCCGATGACGGTGAAGGCCTCCTGGAGATGCGGCACAGCACCCTCCCAGAGGACGGCGACGCTGGTCCCCAGGGAAGGCCCCAGCACCAGCACCGGGCGGGTCCCGGCGGCGAGATCCTGCACGGATCCGGAGAGCAGCTGCGGGGTGAGAGTCAGTGCGGTCCCTGACTCAGACGCCGTCGGCTCAGACACAGTTGGCTCAGGCATGGTCGGTGGGTCCTTCCGGCTGCGCGGCAGTCTGGTTGAAGTCCTGCTGGTTGAAGTCCTGCTGGTTGAACTCATCGACGGCGGCATCGATGAACTCTTGGGCCCGACCCAGGTACCGGTGCGGGTCGAGCAGCCGATCGAGATCCGCTGGAGCGATCGAATCACCGAGCTGCTCCTCCAGCAGGCCGCGCAGGCCGACGCGCTCGACGGCGCTGCGCCGCACCACATCCTGCAGCGCCTGCCTGCCCCCGGGGAAGGAGCTGCCCAGGCGCGCCATGAGCCGCTCGCTCAGCACGGCGTCGCCGCTGAGTCGCAGATTCACCGCCATGGCCCCGGGGTCCACCACGAGGCCCTCGAACAGCTCGGCGGCGCGGGTGGCGGCACCGCCGCTGAGCCGGGCCAGCTCGACCAGGCTCGGCCATTCGGCATGCCAGCCGCCCGCCGGGCGTTCATCCTCTGCCGTGGCCGCGGCCAGGTAGAGCGTGCTCAGCTGCCCCGGACCAGCCAGGGCCGCCGAGCGGATCAGGGTGGAGAGCACCGGGTTCTGCTTCTGCGGCATCGCCGAGGAGCCGCCGCGGCCAGGCACCGTGGGTTCGCGCAGCTCGGCGACCTCAGGACGCTGCAGGGTGAGCACATCTCCCGCGGCCTTTCCCAGCGTCGCGAGCAGGCCGGCGAGCGCTGCGGCGAGCTCAAGGATCATCTGACGCTGGGTGTGCCAAGGTCGCGGCATCGCACGCAGTCCCAGGCGGGCCGCAAGATCGGTGGTCAGCGCGGCGGCTCGCTGCGGCCCGAGTGAGTCACTGAGCGAGGCCTGGGTGCCCACGGCTCCGCCCCACTGCAGCGGCAGCTTCGCCGCGGCCAGCTCCAGCCGCTGGATCGCCTGGGTCAGCCCATCGAGCCAGCCGGCGCAGCGCAGCCCGAACGTGGTCGGCAGCGCGTGCTGGGTCAGCGAGCGGGCCACGCAGACGGAGTTCCGGTGTTCTTGGCTGAGCCTGCTCAGCGCTGTTCCTGCCCGGCGCGCGTCGCTCAAGAGAGCCGCAACGGACTCGCGGCACAGCAGCATCAGCGCCGTGTCGAGGATGTCCTGGCTGGTGGCTCCCCGGTGCAGCGCAGCATCGGATTCACCGGCCTCGACCAGGGCGCGGCGCACGGCGGCCAGCATCGGGATCACCGGGTTCCCGCCGCCGGGACTCTGCGACGCGATCTCCTCGACGCTGAGGCCGGCCCGCGCGGGGTCCTCGCTGATCGCCACGATGGCCGCGGCACTGGCGGCAGGGGCCTCGCCGGCATCGGCGAGCGCCTGGGCCCAGGACGCTTCGACGCGCAGCATCGCCCGCAGGATGGACTCCTCGGACATCAGCTGCGCCGTCGCGGTGCCTGCCCACACCGGGCTGAGGATTCCGTAGGGTCCGGTCATGGCTGGCGGCACGCTCCTGTCGATCACTCCACCGGGCCGGTGAACTGCGGGGTGTTGGGGTAGGTCAGGAACACGGTCTCGTCTGCGCCCTGAAGGTGGATGTCGAAGCGCAGGCTGCCATCGGACTCCCGGGCGGCCATCAAGGTGTGGCGGCGATCCTCAGACACCGAGCTCAGTAGCGCGTCCTGCTCGAGGGCGGCGGCGTCGGCGGGCAGATAGGCCCGGGTGAAGAGCCGATCCATGAGCCCGCGAGCGAAGATCGTGACCAGGACATAGGGTGCGACGCCGGCGCCGGTGCTGCCCGGTTCCACCGTCGTGAAGGAGTAATGGCCCACGCCGTCGACGGCGGCGCGGCCCCACCCGGTGAAGGTGTAGCCGTCGCGGTGCAGAGACCCTGGCTGCCGCGAGATCGCCCCGTGCTCATCCGGCTGCCAGATCTCCAGGAGCGCATCGGGCACGGGCACGCCGTCGCCGTCGTAGACCGTCCCGTGCAGCCGCACGGCTCCCGGGTGCGAGCGGTCGACGAGTGCCTCCCCGCCTGGATAGGGCAGCGCGAAGCCGAAGAAGGGTCCGACGGTCTGGGCGGGGGTGGGGGTGAGTTTCATGTTCAGTGCTCCTCCTCCTGCTCGGCCCAGGTGCGGTTGCTTCCGGAAAGGACGATGTCCCAACGGTAACCGGTGTTCCATTCATGCTGGGAGACCGAGTGGTCGTAGGTGGCGACCAGGCGATCGCGGGCGGCCTGGTCGGTGATGGACTGGTAGATCGGGTCCAGATCGAAGATCGGGTCCCCGGGGAAGTACATCTGGGTCACGATGCGCTGGGTGAAGTCGGTGCCGAAGAGCGAGAAGTGGATATGGGCCGAGCGCCAGGCGTTGTGGTGGTTCTTCCATGGATAGGGCGCAGGTTTGATCGTGGTGAAGCTGTATTCCCCATGGGGGCCGGTCAGCGTGCGCCCGACACCGGTGAAGTTGGGATCCAGCGGGGCGGGGTGCTGGTCGCGCTTGTGCATATAGCGCCCGGCGGCGTTGGCCTGCCACATCTCCACGAGCTGGCCGGCGACGGCGCGGCCCTCACCGTCGAGGACCCGGCCGGTCACGATGATCCGTTCACCGATGGGCTCGCCGTTGTGCGCGATGGTCAGGTCCGCCTCCAGCGGGGAGACGTCGCGATGGCCGAAGGCCGGGCTGTAGAGCTCGATGTCTTCGGGGTCCGCGTGATGCAGGGACTTCGTCGGGTGCCGCAGCAGCGAGCTGCGGTAGGGCGGGAAGTTCAGCCGGGCGTTGGTCTCCACCTGAGCGCCGGCGTCGCGCTGGGCTCGATATTCGCCGTGGATGGCGGCGATCTCCGCGTCGATCTCCGCCTGGGAGACTGCGGCGGCGTCCGGGTCTGTGTTCTTCTCGGCCATCGGGCTCTCGCTCCTTGAAGGGGATCAGCGGCGTACGTCGCCGAGGTGTGACGTGGTTCTCACTCAGTCTGCCCGGCCTGCAGCACCGGCCGCCACACGATTGCCATTCAATGGCCCATGCCCTCCAGGGCGCGCGTGATTCCGCGGCCGGCGGTCTGCAGCGCCATCAGGAACTGCGGGATCTCCCTGGAGTCGCGCGGGACGACCACGGTCAGCGCCGCCACCGCGTGGCCATCGGCGCCCAGCACCGGAACCGAGACGCCGGTGGTCTCGGCATTGATCATCCCGCTCAGCTGCGCATGACCTCGGGTGCGCGCCTCGGCGAGCTCGCGGCGCAGCTGTGGCCGAGACTCCTCGATCAGCTGCCGCCGCGGATCCCACCAGCCCTCCACCACGTGGGCCGGGGAATGGGCCAGCAGCACGTGCCCCATCGAGGTCAGGTGCGCCGGCATGGTGGTCGCCACCTCGGCCGGGTTGACCACCGCACCATGACGGGAGAGCCGCTCCACGATCAGCACCCCCTGCTCATCGAGCACCGAGAGCTGGGTGGTCTGACGGACCACCGCGTTGACGTCATGCATGAAGGGAAGCGCCGCCGCGCGCAGCGTGCGGCTGATCGGGGCGCTCTGGGCGATCTCCCAGAGCCGCTGCCCCAGGACCAGCTCCCCGGAGGCCGCGACGGCGAGCAGGCCGTGCGCGCGCATCGTGCGCAGCAGCCGGTATCCGGTGGTCCGGGGCAGCCCGACGGCGTCGATGAGCTCCCCGGCGGGAAGGCTGGTCCGGGTCTCGAGCGCCATGAGGATCCGCATCGCACGATCCAGCACCGCGTCACCGCTGGGCGAGTTTGCCATGGGCCAAGCGTAGTCGCGGCGCCGCGGGGTCGAGACGCCCCTCCGCGGCGCACCATGGGGCCCATCGTCCAGACGCACCGTCAAGGCCGATCCCATTCATCGAGACGTCCACGCCTGTCCATCCCGCGCAATTGTGCCCTGGGTCACGAGCGGCTAGCGTCCAACAGGTTCTGTGAGCTGAGCCACGGAATTTCACTGCCGTGCAAGGAGATCCCCATGACCCAGACCAGCCTCCGCGAGTCGATCGACTCCCGACCGATGAGCCGCTACCAGTGGTTCGTGGTCGCCCTCGCCACAGCCCTGATGGGCCTGGACGGCTATGACGTGCAGGCCATGGCGTTCACCGCGAACCCGGTCTCGGCCGACCTCGGCCTCACCGGAACCGAGCTGGGCCTGCTGCTCAGCGGAGGGCTGATCGGCATGGCGCTGGGCGCGATCTGGGTGGGCCCCTTCGCGGACCGCTTCGGACGGCGTCGGATGCTCATGATCGCGATGATCATCAATGCCGCCGGGCTCTTCCTCTCCGCCACCGCCTCCTCGATGCCGGAGCTGATGGCCTGGCGGGTCATCACCGGGCTCGGCGTGGGCGGCATCCTCACCTCCGGCACCGTCCTGGTCTCGGAGTACTCCAACGCCAAATACCGCGGCCTGTGCATGAGCATCTACGCGGCCGGCTACCCGGTGGGCGCGACCCTGGGCGGTCTGGCCGCCATCCCGCTGATCGGGACCATCGGCTGGCAGGCGGTCTTCCTGCTCGGCGGTGCCGTGACCGTGCTGGCCGTGGTCTTCGTCTGGCTCAAGATGCCCGAGTCCCTGGACTTCCTCGGCGCCCGCGCCACCAGCCCACAGGCGGCAGGGGACGGCTCTGAGCAGCGCCGCGCCGAGGACATCGCCGCACGGATGGGGATCACCGGCCCGGTGGTCCTGGAGAACTACGACACGGGTGACACCGAGACGCCGGGCAGCTCCAAGAACTCCTACGCCGCGCTGTTCAGTCCGGAGAACCGGCGCAACACGCTTCTGCTGTGGGCGATGTTCTTCATCGTGATGTTCGGCTTCTACTTCGCCAACACCTGGACCCCGCAGCTGCTCACCGAGGTCGGCTTCTCCACCGATGAGGGCATCATGGGCGGGATCATGCTGATGATCGGCGGCACCATCGGTGCGGTCCTGTACGGGGTGTTCGCCTCCCGCTGGGACGTGCGTCGAGTCCAGGCGGTCTTCGCCATCGGCTCCGGGGTGATGTTCATCGTGTTCATCAACGCCACCGCGTGGCTGCCGGCCGCGCTGGTCGCCGGCGTGCTGCTGGGCATGATCATCAACGGCTGCATCTCCGGCATCTACACGATCGCCCCGATGACCTACGCGCCACGGCTGCGCTCCACCGGGGTCGGCGTCGCCCTCGGCGTCGGCCGCACCGGCGCCATCATCGCCCCGATCGCAGTCGGAGCGCTGCTGGACCTCGGCGCCACCCCCACCGCGCTCTACACCGGCGCCGGGATCATCGTGGCACTGGCCGCCGTCGTCGTGCTGCGGATCTCGCTGCACCAGCGCACGGCCAGCGCGCTGCGCGCCGACGCGCTCGCGGCGCGAGAGTGAGCCGGGACCCGGCCGGGGCCGCGGAAGCTAGCATGTGATCCATGGCGAACTCCCCCACCGGTGATTCGGTCCTGGCCCGGCTTGACCGGGTGCTCTCCACCTTCTCGGCGGCCGACAGCCTGCTCACCGCGGCCGAGATCGCCCGGCGCACCGGCCTGCCGCCGGCCACCGCGCACCGGCTCTGCCGCGACATGGCCGAGCTGGGCTGGTTGGAGTCGCTGCCGGCCGGGTACATGGTCGGCACCCGCCTCTGGGAGATGACCAACCGCTCGGCGCCGACGATGAAGCTCGCCGTGCGCGCCCGACCCTACCTCTCCGATGTCCACACCGTGATGGGTCAGCATGTGCAGCTCGGGGTGATCGAAGGCCACGAGGTGCTCTTCGTGGACCGACTCTCGGCACGGGAGGCGCCGCGCATCCACGGCGGGGTCGCCGGCCGACTGCCGCTGCACGTCTCGGCCACCGGCCTCGTGCTCCTGGCCCACGCCTCCCCCGAGTTCCGCACCTTCTACCGGACCCACCATCAGGACGCGTCACCTGGTCAGATCATCTCCGAGGACCGGCTGGAACAGGTCCGCCAGCAGGGCTACTGCGCGCAGACCGGCGTGATCGAGCGCGAGGTCACCGGAGTCGCGGTGCCGATCCGGCAGCGCGGCCGCTCCGTGGTCGCCGCCCTGGGCGTGGTCACCGACGACGACGACGTCGCCCGACGCCCCGCACCCTGGGTGCAGATGCTGCAGATCGCCGCACGGGGCATACAGCGCGAGATCAGCGGCAAGGGGTGAACCGCGCCCCGCGCTGCCATCGCATTCAATGGGATCTCTGTGGCGCTGGGCACATCTGCTGACCAGACTGATCTGCACAGGGTCGAACCGGCCCAGGAGAAGGAGAGACATGACCGCGCACACCACCCGAGTCGACGTCGGCATCGTGGGCGGCGGCCCCGCAGGGCTGATGACCGCGCTGCTGCTCAAGCGACGCGGCATCTCCGCCGCCGTGATCGAGACCCGCACGAAGGACACGATCCACCACACTCAGCGTGCAGGGATCCTCGAAGCCGCCACGGTGAACATGCTGGTGGACGCCGAAGTCGGGTCACGAGTGCTCACCGAGGGTCATGAACACGAGGGCACGGTGCTCAGCTTCGACGGAGAGCAGCATCGCATCGACTTCCAGGCGCTGGTCGGACGCTCGGTCTGGCTCTACCCACAGAACGAGGTCTTCTTCGACCTCGCCAACGCCTGGGAACGAGAAGGCGGGGAGATCCACTGGGCCGTCACCGACACCCAGGTCCACGGGATCGAGACCACGTCTCCGCGGATCAGCTTCACCGACGCGCACGCTCAGGCACGCAGCATCGAGGCCGACCTGATCATCGGCACCGACGGGTCCCGCTCCATGTGTCGCAGGCTGATCCCCGAGGAGGTGCGCACCGACCACTTCATCTCCTACCCCTTCGCCTGGTTCGGGATCCTCTGTGAGGCCCCACCGACCGCCCCAGAGCTGATCTACGCGAACTCCGAGCTCGGCTTCGCACTGATCTCCCAGCGCAATGAGACCGTCCAGCGCATGTACTTCCAGTGCGACCCGGACACCGATCCGGACAGCTGGTCCGAGGACGCGATCTTCGACCACATCCAGCAGGTGCTCGGCACCGAGGGCGGCGTCCAGCTCAAGCGCGGACCGATCATCGACAAGACCGTGCTGCCCTTCCGCTCCTATGTCTGTGACCCGCTCAGCCACGGCCGGCTGGCTCTGGCCGGCGATGCCGGCCACACCGTCCCGCCGACCGGGGCCAAGGGTCTGAACCTGGCCTTCGCCGATGTGCGGGTGCTGATTCCGTGCGTGGAGGAGTTCATCACCGAGCTGCGCGCCGATGCGCCCGGCCATGAAGGAGAAGCGGCCGAGACCCCGGAGTCGCTGCGTCGATACTCCCGGACCGCACTGGACCGGGTATGGAAGGCGCAGAACTTCTCCTACTGGGCGACGAACCTTCTGCACCGTCAGCCGGACGAGAACCCCTTCACCCACCGGCGTCGCCGCGGCGAGTTCGACGCGATCACCGGCTCCGTGCACGGCCAGGCCTATTTCGCGGATTCCTACACCGGCTGGAGCGACTGACCCTCCCGACGAGGCTCGGACCGCGAGCGCCGCGGCTATCTGGGCTCGAGCCGGATCGCGCCGTCGAGCCGGATGGTCTCGCCGTTGAGCATCGGGTTGGCCACGATCTGCATGACCAGCTGGGCGTAGTCCTCGGGCGCACCGAGCCGGGCGGGGTGCAGCGTCTTGGCGCGCAGCGACTCCTTGGCCTCCTCGGGCAGACCCGCCATCATGGGGGTCTCGAAGAGTCCGGGCGCGATCGTCATCACCCGGATGGCATGCCGGGCGAGCTCGCGGGCCGCCGGAAGGGTCAGCGAGGCCACTGCCCCCTTCGAGGCCGCGTAGGCGATCTGACCGATCTGACCCTCGAAGGCGGCCACCGACGCGGTGTTGATCAGCACCCCGCGCTCGCCGGCGGAGGGTTCGTTGTCCCGCATCGCGGCGGCGACCTGCGCCATCAGGTTCACCGTGCCGCCGACATTGACGGCGAGGACACCCATGAACTGCTCCTGGGAGAGCGGGCCGTCTCGACCCAGCAGCTTTCCCGGGGTGGCCACACCGGCGCAGCTCACGGCAACCCGCAGCGGCCCCCGCCCGGCTGCCGCAGCGACGGCCTCGCGAGAAGTGGCCGGATCCGTGATGTCCCCGGGGCAGAAGGCGGCGCGTCCACCGAGCGAGGACACGGCGTCGGCCCGCTCCGTGCTGCCCTCGGCGTCCGGGAGGTCCACGACCACCACCTGCGCGCCCGCCATGATCAGGGCCTTCGCCGTGGCATGGCCGAGGCCCGAGGCTCCTCCGCTGACGATTGCGCTGGCTCGTGTCAGTTCCATCCGAATCTCCTTCATCGAGTTGGTTCATCCACGCTGAGCATGAGGGCAGACCTTGCATGAGGGTGATCGCCGGGGTGGAGGGATCCACTCCCCCGGCGATGTCCACCCGGCCCAGCGCGTCCGCAATGGCGACGGTGCCGGGCTGGACCCGGTCATGATGCCTCATCCTCTGCCGATTGGAGCTCCCTGGCTCGAATACCGGTCGCAAGCTCGATAGTTGCACTTCCAATAAGTTGAGTTTAGGCTAACACAGTGAGAGCTGAATCACATGCGATACCAGGTCGATCAGCCCCTCGCCAGGCATCCCCGAGGCTGATCTCGACGCGAAGGAGCACGTCCATGACGGATCTGACCCACTTCATCCACGGCAAACACATACATGGCACCTCAGGCAGGAGCCGCGAGGTCTTCAACCCGGTCCGCGGCGAAGTCACCGCCGAGGTGCCCCTGGCCAACGCCGAGGAAGTCTCCCAGGCCATCGATTCCGCCCTGGCCGCGTTCGGAGAGTGGTCGGCTCTGAACCCCCAGCGGCGCGGACGCATTCTGCTGAAGTGGGCCGACCTGATCCATACCCACCGTGATGAGCTTGCCGAGACGCTCTCCAATGAGCACGGCAAGACCTTCGACGATGCGTTGGGCGACATCCAGCGCGGCGTGGAGGTCGTGGAGTTCGGCGCCGGAGCTCCCCATCTGCTCAAGGGCGAGTTCTCCCACGACGCGGCCACCGGCATGGACATCCACAGCCTGCGCCAACCTCTCGGAGTCGTCGCCGGCATCACTCCGTTCAACTTCCCCGCCATGATTCCGCTCTGGAAAGCCGGAACCGCCCTGGCCGCGGGCAACACCTTCGTGCTGAAACCCTCGGAGCGCAACCCCTCGGTGCCGCTGCGCCTGGCCGAGCTCGCACTGGAGGCGGGCATGCCGCCCGGCACGCTGAACGTGATCAATGGGGACAAGGAATCGGTGGACGCCCTCATCGAGGACCCCCGGGTGAAGGCCATCGGGTTCGTCGGATCCACCCCCGTCGCCCAGTCCATCTACACCGCGGCCGCCGCCCGGGGAAAACGCGCACAGTGCTTCGGCGGCGCGAAGAACCACATGGTGATCATGCCCGACGCCGATCTCGATCAGGCCGCCGACGCGTTGATCGGCGCCGGCTACGGCTCCGCCGGTGAGCGATGCATGGCCATCTCGGTCGCCGTCCCCGTCGGCGAGGCCACCGCTGAGGCGCTGCGAGCCAAGCTCCTGGAGCGCATCGAGAAGCTCGTCGTCGGACCCTCCCTGGATCCCTCCAGCGACTTCGGTCCGGTGGTGGGCGCGGACGCGAAGCAGCGGATCGAGGGCTACATCGGGCTCGGCGTCGAGGAGGGTGCTGAGCTGGTGGTGGACGGGCGCGGCGTCGTCGTCGAGGGCCACCCCGAGGGGTATTGGATCGGCGCGACGCTCTTTGATCACGTCACACCAGCGATGCGCATCTACAAGGAGGAGATCTTTGGTCCGGTGCTGTGCATCGCACGAGCCCGGGACTATGAGGAGGCCCTGCGGCTGCCCACGGAGCACGAGTTCGGCAATGGGGTGGCGATCTTCACCCGCGACGGCGACACCGCCAGAGACTTCGCCTCCCGGGTGGAGGTGGGCATGGTCGGCGTCAATGTGCCGATCCCGGTGCCGATCGCGTATTACACCTTCGGCGGCTGGAAGGCCTCGGGATTCGGCGACCTCAATCAGCACGGTGCGGATGGACTGAAGTTCTACTCCAAGACCAAGACGGTCAGCACGCGCTGGCCCTCCGGAACCAAAGAGGGTGCGAGCTTCATCATGCCCGAGGGGAGCTGAGCGATGGCCGCTGAGGTGCTCTTCGAGGCGCGCGGCACCCTCGGCGTCATCAGACTGAACCGGCCCGGGGCGATGAATGCGCTGAACCTGAACATGGTGCGACAGATGCTGCACCAGCTGCAGGAATGGCGCGATGCTCCGGGCGTCTCCCAGGTGCTGGTCCTCGGCGCGGGAGACCGTGGCCTCTGCGCGGGAGGCGACGTGCGCAGCATCTACGAAGACATCCGTGCCACTCGGGCGAGCGGCCGTGACGACTACACCACCACGGAGTTCTTCGCCACCGAGTTCCGGTTGAACCACCTGATCAGCCAGTATCCGAAGCCGTATATCGCCTTCATGGACGGAGCCACCCTGGGCGGCGGCATCGGCATCTCCGCCCACGGCCGCCACCGGGTGGTCACCGAACGCACGAAGGCCGGCATGCCCGAGACCACCATCGGATACTTCCCGGACGTCGGCGGGACCCATCTGCTCGCCCGCTCACCGGGACGAGCGGGCCTCCACGCGGGCCTGACGGCGGGCATCTTCGGCGCCGCCGACACCATCCACCTCGGCCTGGCCGACGTGTACGTGCCCTCCGGCAAGCTGGCGGCGCTGGCGGAAGCCCTCGAGCAGGAGACGTTCGACCAGGTCAAGGCAGGCTTCACCGAGACCCCGCCGGTCGCCCCGCTGCGGTCCGCGCAGGACTGGATCGACGACGCATATTCCGCCGAGACCGCGGAAGAGATCCTCGAGCGGCTGGCGGCGTGGGGAGCGACGCACCCGGACGCGGCGCGGGCCCGAGAGGACATCCTGAGCAGGTCCCCCACCGCGCTGAAGCTGACGCTCCACGGGATCCGCGAAGCCTCACGTCTGGAGCTGTCGGCCGCCCTGGTGCGGGAGTATGCGGCCGGGCAGCACCAGCTGCGCGGCCATGACTTCGCCGAAGGCATCAGGGCGCAGGTCATCGACAGGGACCGCAGCCCACGGTGGGACCCGGCCACCCTGCCGGAGGTCGACGAGATGAGGATCGAGGAGCACTTCCTGCCCGGCCCACATCCGACCTTCGAGCTGTTTTCACCGATTCAGGAGGCACATTCATGAACAGCACCACACACGACGTCGACACACACCCCACCGTGGCGTTCATCGGACTCGGCAACATGGGCGGCCCGATGGCCGCGAACCTCGTCCAGGCCGGTGTGCAGGTCTACGGGTTCGACCTCAGCGCCGAAGCCGTGGAGACCGCCCGCTCCAAGGGAATCGATGTCGTCACCGACCCTCTTGACGCCGTCGCGAGATCTGAGGTGGTGCTCACGATGCTGCCCTCGGGTCAGCACGTGCTCTCGGCCTATCGGGACTCACCGGGACTGCTCTCCGCGGCCAGGCCAGGGACGATCTTCCTGGACTGCTCCACCATCAACATCTCCGAGGCGCAGGAGGCTGCGGAGCTGGCCGAGCGCGCGGGATTCCGGGCCGCCGATGCACCGGTCTCCGGGGGCGTGGTGGGCGCCGAGGCCGGCAGCCTCGCGTTCATGGCCGGAGGCCGTCTCGAGGTGTTCCAGGAGGTCCTCCCGCTGTTGGAGATCATGGGCGCTCGGGTGGTCCACTGTGGCGGCAGCGGCCTGGGCCAGGCTGCGAAGCTCTGCAACAACATGATCCTCGGCATCAGCCAGATCGCCGTGGGTGAAGCCTTCGTTCTGGGCGAAAGGCTGGGGCTGGACCACCAGGCGCTCTACGACGTCGTGTCCAACGCGTCGGGTCAGTGCTGGGCGCTGACCACGAACTGCCCCGTCCCAGGTCCCGTGCCGACCTCCCCCGCCAACCGTGACTTCACGCCTGGCTTCGCCGGCGCCCTGATGGCCAAGGACCTCACCCTCGCCACCAACGCGTTGGACCAACAGGGGGTCGATGCACAGCTGGGAAGACTCGCGGCGGCCATCTTCTCCGAGTTCGCCCAGGGTCCCGGGCAGCGGCAGGACTTCTCCGCCATCATCAACACCATCCGAGACAACTCCCACAACGCAGGAGCGTGAGGCATGACCGAATATTCGACGATCCTGGTCTCGACCGAAGCAAGGGTCGGCAGGATCACGCTGAACCGGCCCGAATCCCTCAACGCGCTGAACACCATGATGATGGAGGAGGTCGTCCACGCCGCCGGCGTCTTCGACGCCAGCCCCGACATCGGGGCGATCCTCGTCACCGGCTCGGACAAGGCGTTCGCGGCGGGTGCCGATATCAACGAGATGTCGGAGCAGGACCATCCGGGGATGTATGCCGCGGACTGGTTCCGCCGCTGGGATGACTTCACCCGCCTGCGCACCCCGATCGTGGCTGCCGTGAACGGCTACGCCCTGGGCGGCGGGTGTGAGCTCGCGATGATGGCCGACGTCATCGTGGCCGGAGAAGGTGCGAGGTTCGGTCAGCCCGAGATCAACCTGGGGGTCATCCCGGGGATGGGCGCCTCCCAGCGGCTCACCCGATCGGTCGGGAAGGCCAAGGCGATGGATATGATCCTCACCGGGAGGCACATCCACGCCGATGAAGCCGAGCGCATCGGCCTGGTCTCACGAGTCGTGGCAGACGAAGACACGGTCGCGGAAGCCACCAAGGTCGCTGAGCTGATCGCCTCGAAATCCAAGCCGGCTGCGCAGATGGGCAAGGAGGCCGTGGGTGCGGCCTTCGACTCCACGCTTCATCAGGGCCTTGCGTTCGAGCGGCGGATGTTCCATTCGCTGTTCTCACTCGAGGATCAGTCCGAAGGCATGAGCGCGTTCATCCAGAAGCGCGAACCTCAGTGGAGGCATCGCTGACCCGGCGGTTCAGGACGGGAAGTCGCCCGCTCGCTGGCGGAAGTTCGCCAAGATGGTGTTCAGCTGGTCGATCTCCTGCGACTCGAACCCGGTGCGCTCAAAGAGCTGCTCATTGAGCGCCTTGGTCGCCTGTTCGGCCACCTGCTTGCCCTCCGGGGTGAGCACCAGGAGCATTGCGCGCCGGTCAGAGTCATGCGGCTCGCGGCGCACCAGACCCGCCGACTCCAGCCGGTCGACGGCGTTGGTGATCGACGTCGGATGGACCTGCAGCAGCTGGCTGGCCTTGTTCATCGGCAGCCGCTCTTCTCGGGAGAACCCCAGCAGCGCGAGCACCTCATAGCGGGCGAAGGTCAGCTTGAACGGCTTCAGGATGTCCCGTGCTCGCGCCAAGAGGATCTGCTGCGTCCGCATGATTGCGGTGACCGCCGCCGCGGGGGCGGCCGCGGACGTCCATCCCTGCCGCTCCCAGTTCTTCTGGATCTCAGCGATCGGGTCCTTGGCAAGCGGGGGGTGCATGTAGGCGTCTCCTCTTCCGTGCTCGGTCCGACCATTGTGGGGATGGACCGGAGTTTATCTGGGAATCATCTGATGTCGGACCTGCGCCGAGGGCTGAGGCCTCACCGTGGCCCCGGCTCTGGCTCAGGCGGGCAGCGTCATGGGCGCCTCAGTCCCAGATCGGCTTCTCGGTACTCCACCCCGAATCCCTCCAGTCCCTCACTGGCTTCGGCGCGCCGCTCCTCTGCCTGGCGCAGCTGGACCCGCCGGATCTTCCCCGAGATCGTCTTTGGAAGCTCCGCGAACTCGATGCGCCGGATCCGTTTATAGGGCGCCAGCTTGTTCAGCGCGAACTGGAGGATCTCCGCCGCGGTGGCCTCGTTCGGCTCCCACCCGGAGGCCAGCGTCACGTACGCCTTGGGAACCGCCAGCCGCAGCTCATCCGGTGCGGGCACGATCGCGGCTTCCACCACGGCAGGGTGCTCGATGAGCACGGATTCCAACTCGAACGGTGAGACCTTGTAGTCGCTGGACTTGAAGACGTCATCGGCCCGTCCCACGTAGGTGATGACGCCGTTGCCGTCACGGGAGGCGATGTCCCCCGTGTGGTAGTAGCCATCGCGGAAGACCTCGGCGTTCTTCTCCTCCGCGCCGTAATAGCCCTTCATCAGACCGACCGGCCTCGGGTCGAGGGCGAGACAGATCTCCCCCTCCTCGGCCTCCTCACCCGACACCGGGTCGATCAGGGCGACGTCGAATCCCGGCAGCGGGACACCCATGGCGCCGAACTTCACCCGCCGGCCCGGAGTGTTGGCGATCTGCAGCGAGGACTCGGTCTGTCCGAAGCCATCGCGGATCGTGCACCCCCACGCCCGCTGGACCTGTTCGATGACCTCCGGGTTCAACGGCTCTCCGGCCGAGACCGTGACGCGCGGTGGATTCTTCAGCTGCGCGAGGTCCGCCTTGATGAGCATCCGCCAGACCGTGGGCGGGGCGCAGAAGCTCGTGACCCCGGCGTCGTCCATGGACCGCATCAGCGCCGCGGCGTCGAACTTGCTGAAGTTGTACAGGAAGATGGTCGCCTCCGCGATCCACGGCGCGAAGAAGTTCGACCACGCGTGCTTGGCCCAGCCCGGCGAAGAGACGTTCAGATGCACATCGCCGGGCTCGAGCCCGATCCAGTACAGGGTTGAGAGGTGCCCCACCGGGTACGAGGTGTGCGTATGCTCGACCAGCTTCGGCTTCGACGTCGTGCCGGAGGTGAAGTACAGCAGCATCGTCTCATCAGCGGCAGTCGGCACGACCTGCTCCAACTCCGGTGAGGCCGCGTAGGCCTCCTGGTACGAGTGGACGGTGCGGCCCGACACCTCAGGCCGCACCGCTGCCTGCCGATCGGCGTACACGCCGGGCACGTGGATGAGCGCATAGTCACCCTCGACCTGCGTGAACTTCCGCAGCGTCTCGGAATCTCCGACGATCCAGCTCGCTTCGGCCCGACCGACTCGGTCCTGCAGGTCGTGTGGGCCCATCTGAGTCGTGGTGGGGATCAGCACAGCACCGAGCTTGATCGCGCCGAGCATCGTCTCCCACAGCTCGACCTGGTTGCCGAGGATCAGGATGATGCGGTCGCCTCGCCTCACCCCGATGCTGGTCAGCCAGTTGGCCACTCGATTGGAGTCTTCGCGCAGCTGCGCGAAGGTGCGGGTGAGCCGAGACCCATCTTCTTCCATGATCACCAGCGCGTCCTGACCCGATCGTTCGGGGCTCTTCGCCACCTGATCGAACCAGTCGAAGCCGAAGTTGAAATGCGTGAACCGAGGCCAGCGGAAATCCCGGCGCGCGCGCTCCCAGTCCTGCTGCGCACCGACGAGCTGGTCCCGAGCTGCGCGAAACTCTTCGGTCACTGTCATGGCGCTCCTCCTCGAGGTCTGTGTGATTTTGGTCACTCTAGAATATACTTGGAAGTCATATAGTTGGTAAAGATGCAGTTTTACGTGCAGTGACATGGCGGCCCGCCCACCCAGCCCCGGATCCGCCGGATGACAAGGAGACCTCGATGACCAAGCAGGACGCCCACGCTGCCGCAGACCCCATTTCCGAAGACCCTGATCTGATGCACCTGGCCCGCCACCTCGGTCCGGCAGAACGTGACCGGCTGACCGTCATCGACGAGTACGCGCAGCGCAACATTCGACGCCAGTCCCTCGAACCGTGGAACGACGATCGCCTTCCGCTCGACATGCTTGCAGGGCTGGGCAGCATCGGACTCGGCGAACTGCACCTCGACGGTTCCTCACCGCTGCTCCGCGGCCTTGCCCACACCGCGCTGGCACGCGCCGACGTCTCGATCTCTGCGGTCATCGGCATCCACAATGAGCTCATCGTCGGCATGATCCAAGCCCTGGGCTCGGAGCGTCAGCGTGAGGAATGGCTTCCGGCCCTGCGCCGGCTGCGGGCCTTCGGCGC
This sequence comes from Nesterenkonia sp. AY15, assembly GCF_022565855.1. Lineage (NCBI taxonomy): Bacteria > Bacillati > Actinomycetota > Actinomycetes > Micrococcales > Micrococcaceae > Nesterenkonia > Nesterenkonia sp. AY15. The sequence goes on from NZ_JAJOYV010000002.1 coordinate 334,415, forward strand.
CTTCTGCCTCACCGAGCCTGAGCACGGCTCCGACGTGGCCGGCGGACTGGCCACGTCGGCGACTCTGCGCGGCGGACAGTGGCGCATCCAGGGGTCCAAGCGTTGGATCGGCATGGGCACGGTGGCCGACGTCGCCCTGGTGTGGGCGCGAGACACCGCTGACGGGCAGGTCAAAGGCTTTCTGGTGCCCACATCGTGTGCGGGATACCAGGCCCGAAAGATCACCCACAAGACCGGACTGCGCATCATGCCGAACGCCGACATCGAACTTGATGTCACCCTGCCGCAGGACGCCCTGCTGCCAGGGGCGACCTCGTTCACCGCCACGAACACCGGACTGCGAAGCTCACGGGCATGGGTGGGGTGGCAGGCCGTCGGCGCCCAGCAGGCCCTGCTGGACATCGCACGGGACTATGCGAAGAGGCGCGACCAGTTCGGTGCACCCTTGGCCTCTTTCCAGCTCGTCCAGGCCGCTCTGGCCAAGGTCGCCGGAAACCTCGCGGTCTCGACCTCCTTCATGGCCGAGCTCACCCGGCTGCAGAGTGACCGCGAGCTGACCATGATGCACGCGTCCCTGGGCAAGGCGACGCTGACCCGGCTGGCACGAGAGTCCGCCGCCGCCGCGCGGGAGATCTTCGGTGGGAACGGCATACTGAGCGATCACGAAGCAGCCAAGATCGCAGGAGACATCGAGGCGATCTATACCTACGAGGGCTCCCATGGCATCAACCTGCTGATCGCCGGTCGTGAGCTGACCGGAGTCTCCGCCTTCGCCTGACCTGGGAGGCCGGGACGAGCGAGCACCACCCCTTCGGAGCACGGTCTCTGAGCGGGCTCAGCCCTCGTACTCGTCCCCGATGATCAGGGTGACGAAGCTGGCCTGGTCGTGCACTTCGACGGTGTCGACCCCGAAGCTCTCGGCAAGCTCCTCGGCGATGGCCTGCTCTGCGTCTCCGGAGCCTGCTGGGTAGACCACGGCCGGAGTCTCGGCGCGTTCCTCGAAGCCCCAGTCGCCCTGCCAGACCACGTTGTAGTCGAGCTCCTCGAGCTCGGCGCCCATCGCCGTCGCGCCACCCTCGGCGCCCTGGTAGTTGGCCACCTGGACCGGGGTCTCGGTGTCGCTGGCCGGCTGTGGCCCGGCGGGCTCCTCCGTCTGGTCCGCATCGCCCTCGGCGCCGTCATCGGCCTCGGCGTCATCCTCGGCGTCGTCCTCGGATTCGGACACCGCCGCATCCTGATCCTCGGCGGTGCTGTCCGGGTCCGAGTCGGAGAGCATCGGCACGATGAAGTAGGCGAAGGCCCCGACGAGCAGCACGAATCCAGCCAAGAGCCCGATCCAGCGCAGGCCGCTGCCACCGGCCCCGCCCGTTCCGGCTGCGCCTGGAGCCCGATGCTTGCCGGCCTCCCCGGTCTGATACGGGGGGACGTCGTCGAACTCGTCGTGCGGGTGCTGGCTCATAGGTCCTGTCCTCAAAGTGCGGGGGCGATGCTCGGTGCTGCTGATCTCGACCTTGCGTCAGCGGCGGGTCGCGCGGGCGCGGTGCCGGGCATCCCGCTGCCGGCGCAGGCGTTTCACCAGCATCGGGTCGTGGGCCAGCGCCGCCTCCGTGTCGATCAGCAGATTCAGCGCCTGGTAGTACGCCACGGCTGACATCTGGAGCGCATCGGTGATGGCCTCGTCCTTCGCGCCCGCGTACTTCCACCACTGGCGCTCCAGGTCGAGCATCTTCTTCTGCTGTTCAGTGATCATCTCACCGTCATCCTACGGCTGGGCAGCGCGCATTGCAGGAATATCGGCCCTCGTGGGCTCGACGGTGTGTTCAATCGGCTGAGCTGTCTATGGTGGAGGCGATGACACCTGAGACTGAACTGATCGCTCCGCTGGAAACGGGCTGGCAACGTGCCCTGGCCGGCGAGTCCGCCCACTTCGAGACCGTCCTCGAGGAGCTGGCCCGCCGCCGTGACGCCGGGGAGCAGGTGCTGCCTTCCCCAGAGCTGGTGCTGCGCGGCTTCCGTCAGCCCTTCGACGCGGTGAAGGTGCTGATTCTGGGTCAGGACCCCTACCCGACCCCGGGACATGCCATCGGCATGTCCTTCGCGGTGGACCCCGCGGTGCGTCCGCTGCCCCGCAGCCTCGGGAACATCTTCACCGAGCTCGAATCGGACCTCGGGATCCCGAAGAGTCCCCACGGCGATCTCACCGCATGGGCCCGGCAGGGGGTGCTGATGCTCAACCGGGTGCTCACGGTCAGCGCGGGTTCACCGGCCTCGCATCGCGGCATCGGCTGGGAGCAGATCACCGAGGCGGCGCTGCGCGCGCTGGTGGATCGGGGCACTCCCCTGGTCTCGATCCTCTGGGGCGCCGACGCGCGCAAGCTGGCGCCGGTGCTCGATTCCGGCGAGCACACCGCGGTCATCACCAGCCCCCATCCCTCACCGCTCTCAGCGCGACGCGGGTTCTTCGGCTCCCGACCGTTCTCACAGGCGAATGAGGCGCTGCGCCGGCTCGGCGAAGACCCGGTGGACTGGCGACTGAACCCCGACGGCTGACCCCGGCGCAGCACCGAGCAGCGCCGAGCAGCACCGAGCAGCACCGAGCAGCGCCGCGAGGTCCGCGAGCGCGGGTCGGTCAGCGGCGTCGGGTGCGCGATCGTTCGTGGGACTGCAGTCCTGCGGTGAACGGTCTCATCAGCACGTCGCCGAGCACGATCCCGGAGGCGATCGCCATGATGATGATCAGCGCGTTGAACAGCTCGGTGAGCCCGTCCATCATGTGGACGGTCGTGGATTCGATGGCGATCTGATACATCCCGCGGAAGACCATCAGCCCGGGGAGCATGAACATCATCGCGGGCACGGCCACGACCAGCTGAGGCGACCCCATGCGCAGGGCGAGGACCCGGCCCAGCGCCCCGACCACCACGGCGCCGAAGACCGGGGTGACGCGTTCGCCCAGGCCGATGATCTCTGCGGCGTAGAAGGCGCAGAATCCCAGCGCGGAGACCGCACCGATGGGCAGCAGCATCCGCCAGCTCGCCTGTTCGACGACGGCGGCGGCCATCGCCGCCAAGAACACCAGCGCCACCAGCACGGTGGGGTGATACATCCGAGTCAGACCCACCGCCACCTCGACCTCCGGGGCGCCGAGCAGATTCGCGATCGTCACGGCGGCCATGATCCCGGCGGTCATGCCGGCGAAGGCGATCATGGTGGACATCAGACGACCGGCCGCGGTGATCGGGAATCCGTTGATCCCGTCCTGGATGGCCGAGACGATCCGCGCGGAGGGCAGCAGGATCATCAGCCCGCCGGCCACCACCATGGAGGGACGGATCGGCATGTCCATCGCGAAGGCCCCCATGGCGAAGGAGGTCGCGACGAACCCGCCGGCGGCCAGGCAGAAGAACTCCGGGACTCGCCGGGTGGCCAGCAGCCGGACGGTCCAGAGCACGAGGATGGTTGCGGCGAAGCCGAGCGAGGCGTCCAGCAGCGGAGCCCCGAGGAACGCCGCGAAGAAGCTGGCGAAGATCGCCCCGCAGATCGTCACCATCCAGCGCGGGTAGGGCTTGGGCTCGCGGATGATCTCGCGAAGCCGCTCCTCGGCGTCGCCGCGGGTGAGGCGACCGGCGATGATGTCGGTGACCAGCTGGTGCACCGAGGCGAGCGCTCGGAAGTTGTTCGACCATGACCGCACCACCCGCACCCGGGAGTAGGGGATCTTTCCGTCAGGCGCCCAGTTGAGGCTGATCGACTGGTTGGTGATGTCGGCGTCGGTGTTCTTCATGCCGAACGCCGCGGTGACGGCGATGATCGAGGTCTCGACCTCGAGCGCGCCGGCTCCGTAGCGGAACAGGGCCTCGCCGAGGTCCAGCACGAAGGCGATCGTGGCCAGCTCGTCGGTCTCGACGTGCGCTTCGGCCTGGTACGGGTTCTCGAACGGGGTGCCGGCGAGCCGGTCGATGATCGGCACGGTGCCGGTCGCCGCGCGCTCAGCCTGCATGATGCGTCGCAGCACCTGGGGTGAGCGGGGCCTGCGGTCGAAGACCCCGGGGTCGAAGTCGGGGTCGCGGCGAGCCGAGCCGCCCAGCCGGGACTTGAACCAGGAGGGCCGCGGCACGGCGGGGCGGCGCGGAGATTGGCTCACCGGTGATTGCCGCAGCGGTGCGCCCGGCGCGCCGTGCGGCAGGTTGATCAGACCCGAGGAGTCCGGTCCCTGCGCATGCTCGCCGCGCTGGGCCCAGGAGGTCGTCGTCTCCTGCGGGCCGGTCGGGATCTGCGGGCCCAGCGCATCGGTCTGGTGCCAGTCCCCGGTGACGGGGAAGGCGTAGTGGTCCGTGGGCGCTGTCGCGCCGTGCGGGGTGGTGTAGGACTGCTCGAAACTGGGGTCCGCGACGTATTCGTGCCGGGCCGCTTCGTTCTCGTGCTGCTCCGCGGCACGTGCCACCGCCTCGGCGTCGTATTCCTCCCACTCCAGCGCGGCCTCGGCTTCGGCGGAGGCGTGCCAGGAGGAGGCGAAGGAGCTGCGCAGCGTCTGGACGAACCCGGTGGGGGTCTCGTCGAGGATCTCCTGGGTGGAGTGGACCACCGGGATGTTGGTGACGTCGGCGTTGGGCTCGGTGCGCACGGGGTCGATCGCCTCGGCGACGTAGCCTCCCGTGGGATGCCGTTCAACGTGTTCGAGTGCCACGAACCCTCCTCGCAAGCAACATAACCACAAAAGGACCCTGGCAGATGCCGGGGCCTTGAGGGGTGTGTGAATGATGGTGCCTGGAGTACAGGCGAAGAAAGTGGATCTGAATGGACTCGAACCATCGACCTCTCGCGTGTGAGGCGAGCGCTCTAACCAACTGAGCTACAGATCCTGAGGCACCTGCGCGCGGAATCCCGCGTTCACGTGCCTCAGAAGGTTACCACCTGTTCAGACTCAGGACGAAACCGACGCCAGCGCCTCCGGGATGGGGGTCTCGCCGTCGAGGAAGTTCACCGTGGCGCGCACCGCGGAGCCGCTGCGCAGGGTCTCGGTGATGACTTCGGCGACGTTCTCCCGGGAGGTGTCCACGGAGGCGCCCTCGGCGGACATGGTCTCGCCCGCGGTGGCCGGATCGAGCACCGTGATCTTCGCGCTGGCCGGCTCCAGGGTCAGCGAGCCGGGACCCAGGATGGTGTAGTCCAGGCTGGTGCCGCGCAGGTGCCTGTCGGCCTGGTGCTTGGCCAGCGCGTAGGGGTAGAACGAGCTCGTCGGGTCCACCGTGTTGATGTCGGTCTCGCTGCGGGCGTAGGAGACCATCACGTAGCGGGAGACGCCCGCCTCGGCGGCGGCATCCATGCTGCGCACCGCGGCCTCATGGTCCACGGCCTTGGTCCGGGCTGGGTTCCCGCCGCCGGCACCGGCGGCGAAGACGACGGCGTGCGCGCCGGCGAACGCCTGCCCCAGCTCTGTGGAGCTGGCGGACTCGATGTCGAGGACCCGCGGCGTGGCGCCTGCGTCGGTGATGTCCTGGGCCTGGTCGGGATCCCGGATCAGGGATTCGACGGTGAAGCCGGCGGCGACCAGCTTCGGTGCTGCCAGCAGTGCGATCTTGCCGTGGCCGCCGATGATGACGACGCGCTGAGATTCAGCCATGGGATGCTCCTTCGCGATCAGGGGGTGCCTGCTCGAATCGGGGTCCGCCGGGTGTGCGTGCTCCGGACGGTTCTCTCCTCACAACGTCTGCGCGCCTGCACTATTCCTTAGACTGTGTGGCGTGTCAGCCCCTTATCCGCCTGTGAGCACCTCCCCGCCCGTCCCGCTGCGCCGCTCCCCCGCGCTGCGGACCGGGCTGTCCATCGCCGCCGCGATCTCGCTCTACGGCGTCTCCTTCGGGGCGCTCTCCACGGCGGCGGGAATGACGCTGTGGCAGACCGTGGCGCTCTCCGCGCTGCTCTTCAGCGGCGCCTCCCAGTTCGCCTTCATCGGCATTCTGGCCTCGGGCGGCACCGGGGCGGCGGCGCTGGGCGCGGCCACGCTGCTCAGCGGGCGCAACACGATCTATGCGGTGCAGATGAAGGCGCTGCTGAATCCGCGGGGATTCAAGCGGCTGGCTGCGGCCCAGGTGACCATCGATGAGTCCGCGGCGGTGGCGATGTCCGCCCCGGATCCGGTGGAGCAGCGTCGCGGCTTCTGGGGCGCGGGCATCGCCTGCTATCTCTTCTGGAACCTCGCCACCGTGCTCGGCGCGCTGCTCGGTGATGTGATCGCCGAGCCCGAGGCGCTGGGGCTCGACGGTGCCGTGGTCGCCGCCTTCCTCGGCCTGCTGTGGCCGCGGCTGAAGTCCCTGGACGCCTGGGCGCTGGCGGTGCTGGCGGCCCTGGTCACCACGGTCACGATGCCGCTGCTGGCACCCGGGGTCCCGGTGCTGGCCGCCGCCGTCGTCGCCGTGGTGTGGGGACTGGCGTCGAAGGGGGTCCGCGCATGAGCCTGTGGTTCTGGGTCCTGGCGGCCTGCGCCGCCGTGTACGCCACCAAGCTGCTGGGCTATCTGGTGCCGCAGAGCTGGCTGAAGCATCCCGCCGTGGGGCGGGTCTCGGCGATGCTCACCATCGGGCTGCTCGCCGCTCTGGTGGCGATGAACACCTTCTCCGCCGAGCAGTCGGTGACCATCGACGCCCGGCTCGGAGCGCTGCTGGCCGCCGCCGTGGCGCTGCTGCTGCGCGCCCCGTTCATCCTGGTGGTGCTGGTCGGGGCGGCAGCGGCTGCCGGGATCCGCGCCCTGGGGTGACCCGGGCGCGCCACGCGGCCGCCTCGGGGCGGGAGACGCGGCGAGCCCCCCTCCCGCCTGCAGGTGCAGGCCGGAAGGGGGCTCGTCGTGGCCCTGGGACGCCAGGAACGGGGAGGGCTCAGGCCTGGGTGCTGGACCCTGCCTGTGCGCGATCCTCGATGCCGGTGTCGTCGGTGTCGGCAGCTTCGCTGTCCGCAGCGCCGGTGCCGGCCGCCTCAACATCGCCAGCCTCGGAGCCCTGACCCTCGGCCGCGGGGGTCGCCCGCAGGGTCGTGGCGAGGATCAGCGTGCCGATGCTCAGCACCGCAGCGAGCCGGAAGGCCACGCGGAAGCCCTCGACCGCGGCGTCGTCGGGGTTCATCCCGGAGTTCACCGCGGCGGCGGTGCCCAGGCCGACGGCGGCCACCAGTGCGGCCGTGCCGATCGCGGCGGCCAGCTGCTGCAGCGTGTTCAGCGCGGCGGTGCCGTGGGAGTACAGCGCCTTGGGCAGCGGGTTCAGCGCCGTGGTGAAGGCCGGGGTGAACAGCAGCGCCAGGCCGGAGGAGAGCAGCAGGTGCAGACCCAGCACCATGGCCACCGGGGTGGTCGGGGACAGCAGACTCATGCAGAACAGCGCGACGATCAGGATCGAGGCACCCGGGATCACCAGCGGCTTCGGTCCGACCCGGTCGTAGAGGCGCCCCACGAAGGGCGCCATCAGCGCCATCAGCAGACCGCCCGGAAGCATGATCAGACCGGTCTGCAGCGTGTCCAGTCCGCGGATGGTCTGCAGGAACAGCGGCAGCAGGATCAGCGCGCCGAAGAGCGCGATCATCATCAGCAGCATCATGCCCAGGGCACGGGTGTACATGGTGAAGGCGAAGGGCTTCAGGTTCAGCAGGGCTGAGTCGGTCTTCTGCAGCTTCACCTGGAGCAGCGCGAAGGAGATCAGGCAGAGCACGCCGACCACGAGGACCACGATGGCCAGCGGGTCCACGCTCGGAGCCGCGTCCGCGGAGACCTCCTGGGTGCCGTGTCCGCCGCCGATCTGGCTGATCCCGTAGACCACGCCGCCGAAGCCGGGGACTGCGAGCAGCAGCGAGGGGATGGAGAGCCGCTTGCCCGCCGTGCCGGGGTCCTTGTTCAGCCGCGGCCGGCCCAGGAACAGCGCGATCACCGCGATGGGCAGGATCACCAGGAAGAGCCAGCGCCAGTCGGCGAGATGCAGGATCAGACCCGAGAGCGCCGGGCCGGTCGCCGGAGCCACCGAGATCACGATCGAGATGTTGCCCATGACCACGCCGCGGCGGCGCAGCGGCACCAGGGTGAGCACGGTGGTCATCATCAGCGGCAGCATGATCGCGGTGCCGCTGGCCTGGACCACCCGGCCCGCCAGCAGAACCTCGAAGCCCGGGGCGGCGGCCGCGAGCGCGGTGCCGAGGATGAAGAGGCCCATCGCGGCGGTGAAGACCGCACGCAGGCTGTAGCGCTGCATCAGGAATCCGGTGATCGGAATCACGGTGGCCAGGGTCAGCATGAACGCCGTGGTGAGCCACTGGATCGTCGGCTCGGTGACCTGGAACTCTTCCATGAGCGGCTGCAGCGCGACGTTCATCAGGGTCTCGTTGAGGATCATCACGAAGGTGGAGACCAGCAGCGCACCGATGGTGAGCTTGTCGGCCGAGGGCAGCCGGCCGTCGTCGTGCGGAGGTGTGGGAGCCGCACCTGGAGCCTTCACCTGCGATGGGACATGATTCGGTGAAGCGGGCACGGATCCTCCATAGAACACTAAAGAACCCCAGAGCGGGTCACCACTGGGGTGATACCACTCTGGGGTTGAAAGAGCCCCCTGCCGGGTTCGAACCGACGACCTGCTGTTTACAAGACAGCTGCTCTACCAGCTGAGCTAAGGAGGCGCAGCGCCCTGCCATGCAGGGCGCCAGTCACTGATGGTATCAGTTCCTCAACATCAGCTTTCGGACTGGTATTCCTCGATGTGCTCATCGACCAGTTCGCGGAACGGACGCTCGGAGTCGGCCCAGGAGACTTCGTCCACGTACACGCTCGGGGTGCCTTCGATGCCGGCGGCCTGGGCGTGGCGGGTGGTGTAGCTGGCGAAGGCGCGGTAGGTGCCGTCCTCGATGCATTCACCGATGTCAGCGCCGAAGGTCTCGTCGGCCAGCTGGGTGAGCTGGTCGTTGGACATCTCATCGTTGTTGACCCGGTTGGCGGTGACCGCTCCGAGGTACTCGGAGTAGCTCTCCGGGGACTCCTCCGCCATGCAGGCGAAGGCGTTGGCCGCACGAGCGGGGTAGTTCGTGGAGGAGGAGAGGTAGGCGACCGAGCGGTACTCCACGGTGACCAGACCCTCGTCGAGCCACTCGCCCATCTGCGCCGAGTGCTCGGCTTCGAAGTTGGCGCAGTGGATGCAGTAGGCGTCGGTGTAGATGATGATGTGCGGAGCTTCGCCGGCTTCACGCTCAGCAACCCCGGGAGGCAGCTCGGAATCGGGGTCCTCGACGTTGGATGCGTCGATCTGGCCGAGGTCGTCGCCCTCGGCGAGCTCGGTGGAGGAGCTCAGCACGAATCCGCCCTGCTCGTTGGCGGCCGCGGGGGCCGGGCCCTCGCTGGGCGCCGCCCCGGAGTCATCACGGTTGAGCACGAAGATGGTCAGTCCCACGACGACGGCGAGCGCCACCACGACGACGCCTACGCGCAGCAGCACCGAGGTGAGCTTCTGCTTACGCTCCTGCTCCTGCTGCATCTTGCGGGCCTGTTCGCGCGCATTGGCGCTGCGAGGGGATTCTGAGCTGCGAGCCATGGTCTTCTCCGGTGACTGATGTGGATCATGACTGTCCCGGCGTGCCTGGACAGTGATCGGTGTGTGGCTGATGTCGTGATCGTGCCGTGATCGGGATCCGGCAGTGCTCAAGATACAGGGTCAGGCTCAGGCCGGATACCAGGGTATAGGCTCATGACGATGGCTCCGCTGTCGCCAGGGGGTGTCTGCAGCTACGCATGAAAGGTGTGTCTCGTGCCAGAGAATATCGAGAACGGCAACGGCTATGACTTCGTGGTGGTGGCCAACCGTCTGGCCGTCAATCACGTCACGAACGAGGATGGGACCACCGGCTGGGAGCGCTCCCCCGGTGGCCTGGTCACTGCCCTGGCCCCCCTGATGGAGAGCTCAGAAGGCGCCTGGGTCGGTTGGCACGGCGCTGCCGACGACGTCCTGGAGCCCTTCGACCACGGCGACATGCATCTGGTTCCGGTGCCGCTGACCGGCGATGACATCGAAGATTATTACGAAGGATTCTCCAACGGCACGCTCTGGCCGCTCTACCACGACGTGATCGCTCGTCCGGATTTCCACCGGCACTGGTTCGAGGCCTACCGCCGGGTCAACCAGCGCTTCGCCGAGCACACCGCCGAGGTTGCCGCCCACAAGGCCACCGTCTGGGTCCAGGACTACCAGCTGCAGCTGGTGCCCGCGATGCTGCGCGACCTGCGCCCCGATCTGACCATCGGCTTCTTCAACCACATCCCGTTCCCTCCCCCGGGGCTCTTCGCACAGCTGCCCTGGCGCCACTCGGTGCTGCGCGGACTGCTCGGGGCGGACCTGATCGGCTTCCAGCGCGCCTCCGACGCCTCGAACTTCCGCCGCGCGGTGCACAACCGGATGGGCTACTACGTGGAGGACGCGACGATCCACGTGCCGCTGCAGACCAACGCCCCGGATCATGGCTCCCCGCTGGTCGGATTCAACGCCGATGCTGACCGTGGCACCGCGGTGCGGGTGAACTCGGCCCCGCCGGCGGGGGTCGCCCGCCTGGTGGAGGCCAAGGAGTTCCCGATCTCCATCGACACCGCGACCATCACCGCGCTGGCCAAGCGCGAGGACATCATCGCTCGCTCCCAGGAGATCCGCGAGGAGCTGGGCAACCCGGAGACCGTGCTGCTCGGGGTGGATCGACTGGACTACACCAAGGGCATCCGGCACCGGATGAAGGCCTACGAAGAGCTGCTGCAGAACGGGTCGCTGACCGTGGGCCAGGTCTGCATGGTCCAGGTGGCGAGCCCCTCCCGTGAGGGGGTGGAGAGCTACCGCCTGCTCAAGGAGGAGATCGAACAGACCGTGGGCCGGATCAGCGGCGAGTTCGACACGCTCTCCCACCCGGCCATCCGCTACCTCCACCACTCCTACCCGGTCGAGGAGATGGTGGCGCTCTACATGGCCGCCGACGTGATGCTGGTGACCGCGCTGCGCGACGGGATGAACCTGGTGGCGAAGGAATATGTGGCGGCACGGCGCGGCGACGACGGCGTGCTGGTGCTCTCGGAGTTCACCGGCGCCGCCGATCAGCTGCGCCAGGCGCTGCTGATCAACCCCCATGACGTCGAGGAGCTCAAGGCCGCCATCCTGCGCGCGACCACCATGGACAGCGACGACGCCAGCGCACGGATGGAGAATCTGCGCCGCCAGGTGGTCCACCACGACGTGCGGCGCTGGGCGACTGACTTCCTGGACCGTCTGGGCGAGCTCACCGGCTCCGCGATCGTGAAGGACTGAGCATGGAGGCGTCGCTGAACATGGAGCAGTCGCTGAGCATCGCCCTGGAGCGATTCGCCGATCTCCCCAAGATCCTCATCGCCCTGGACTTCGACGGATGCGTGGCCGAGCTGGTCTCCCACGCCGCCGCCGCACGGCCGGTCCCGGAGAACGCCGCGGCCATCGCAGCCCTGGCAGAGATGGAGGGCGTGGACATCGCCTACGTCTCCGGGCGGTCGCTGGAGTCGCTGCGCGAGCTGGCCAAGCCGCCCCACGGCGCGCTGCTGATCGGCTCCCACGGCGCGGAGAAGGACCTCGGCGAGGATGCCCCAGGACTGGAGCTGAACACCACCGAGACGATGGCCCGCGAACAGATCATCTCCACCCTCGAGGAGGTGGCCGCCGACGCCGAGGGCGCCTGGGTGGAGCACAAGCCCGCCGGTGCCGCCCTGCACGTGCGCAAGGTGGCAGGAGATGAACTGGGTGAACGGGTCCTCGAACACGGCCGGGCAGCGTTGTCGCTGGTCGACGGCGCCTACCTGAAGAACGGCAAGAAGGTGCTGGAGTCCGTCGTCGTCCTGGCCACCAAGGGTGAAGGGATCACCGAGCTGCGGGAGCACACCGCCCCTGACGCGGTCCTCTTCGCCGGTGACGATGTCACCGATGAACACGGCTTCGCGGTCCTCGACGGCGAAGACATCGGCATCAAGGTGGGCGACGGCGAGACCGCGGCCGGCCACCGGATCGCCGAGCCGAGAGATCTCGCCGCGGTGCTGCGCCTCATCGCGCAGCGACGCAGCACCTCCCGCTCGGACACCCGCCCGACACCCTAAGGACTGCCCATGATGACCATCCCCGGTCTCGGACTCACCGCCTCAGGAACCATTCCTCAGGAGCTGCTGGACCTTCCCTGGCATCTGCCGCTGGAGGAGTGGCCCGAGGACATCATCGCCGCCCTGCCGCGCGGCATCTCCCGACACATCGTGCGCTTCGCCTACCTGGGTGGATCGGTGATCGCGGTCAAGGAGACCTCTGAGCGGGCCGCACGGCACGAGTACCGGATGCTGCGTCAGCTGGGCAAGCTCGGGGCCCCCTGCGTGAAGCCCGTGGCCGAGGTCACCGGCCGCACCACCCCGGAGGGCGAAGAGCTCTCTCCCGCCCTGGTCACCCGGCACCTGCGCTTCTCCCTGCCCTACCGTGCGGTGTTCAACCAGATGATGCGCAAGGAGACGCTGCGGCGGCTGATCCACGCGCAGGCGCTGCTGATGGTGGAGCTGCACCTGATCGGCTTCTACTGGGGCGACGTCTCCCTGTCCAACACGCTCTTCCGGCGCGACGCCGGCGCCTTCGCCGCCTACCTGGTCGACGCCGAGACCGGTGAGATCCACCCGAAGCTCTCCACCGGTCAGCGCGAGCACGACCTCGACGTGGCCCAGGTGAACATCGCCGGGGAGCTCATGGACCTGATGGAGGGCGGCATGGTGGACGAGGACGTGGATCCGATCGCCACCTCGCACCAGTTCATCGACGCCTACCGCGGACTGTGGCAGGAGCTCACCGGTGACACCGCCTTCAACCCGGACCAGCAGTGGCTCATCGAGGAGCGGATCCGGAGGCTCAACGAGCTGGGCTTCGACGTCGAGGAGTATGACATCCGCACCATGCGTGAGGATTCCAAGCTCCTGCTCCGCCCGAAGGTGGTCGACCCCGGCCACCACCAGCGGCGACTGATGAACCTGACCGGACTCGACGTCCAGGAGAACCAGGCCCGGCGGCTTCTCGGCGCGATCGACGCCTACCGGGCCCAGACCGACCCGCATGGGGACGAGGCGGTGGCGGCCCACATGTGGACCCAGCAGGTCTTCGAACCGATGATCTCCCAGATCCCCAAGGAGCTGCGCAACAAGCTGGAGCCGGCCGAGATCATGCACCAGCTCATCGATCACCGCTGGCGGCTCTCCGAGCGGGAGCACCGCGATATCAGCCTGGACCAGGCACTTCCCTCCTTCATCGACGAGGAGCTCAAAGGCCTGCGCGACGAGGCCACGCTGATGATCAATCCTCCCGGGGACGTGATCGATCAGCTGGACCGGCTCAACCGTGGCGAGGGCTGAGCCGGCTCATCCGGCGGCCGATCTCCACCGCGGTGCGGCGCATCAGCGGCACCGCGTGCCGGACGAAGCTGTCGTGCATCCGTCCGGTGGGCCCGGAGACGGAGAGTCCCATGGGTGAGGGTCCGTGTGGGACGACGACGGCGAGGCAGCGCACTCCCATCTCCTGCTCCTCGTCGTCGAGGGCGTAGCCCTGGGCGGCGATCCGCGGCAGCTGCTCCAGCAGCGCATGCGGGCGGGTCAGCGTCTTCTCGGTCAGCGAAGGCATGCCGGTGGCGGCGAGGATCTCGCGCACCCGCACCGGGTCCATCCCGGCCAGCAGCGCCTTGCCCACTCCGGTGGAGTGCAGGTGCGCTCGGCGCCCCACCTCGGTGAACATCCGCATCGTGTGCGGCGAGGGGACCTGCCCGATGTAGACGATCATCTCCGATTCCATGGCCGCCAGATTCACGCTCTCACCGAGCTCCGACACCAGTGCCTGCATCTGCGGCACAGCGGGTCCGCCGAGCTGCCGGGTGGCGGACTCCCCCAGCGGCACCAGGTTCGCACCCAGCGCGTAGCGCCTGTCGCTGAGCTGATGGACCACCCCCACACCCATCAGCGTGTGCAGGAGCCGGTGCACCGTGGGCCCGGCGAGACCCGTGGCGGCCTTCAGCTCCCCGGCCGTCGCGGACCCGCCCAGGCCGGCCAGCACATTGAGCAGATTGAAGGCGCGCTCCACGACCTGCACCCGCTGAGAGTCCGCATTGCGGACATTGGCTTCCATGATGCGAACTCTATGCCAAGAATGGTGTGAGCGAGAGCACCCGCGTCGCTGTTTTTCGGCGACACAGTTTTTTCATCCCTGCAAAGGAGCAGCGCATGAGCATCACCATCCACGCCCCCTACGAGGTCCCGGGCACCGAGGCGATCCTCACCGATGAGGCCCTGGCGTTTCTCGAAGAGCTCCACACCCGGTTCGCAGGAACCCGCAACGAGCTCCTCGAGGACCGGCGCACCGCGCAGGCCCAGGCGGCGAGCTCCGGCACCGTGGACTTCCCGGCCGAGACCGCACAGGTGCGCGAATCGGACTGGAGCGTCGCCGAGCACCCGGCCGCGCTGCAGGATCGCCGGGTGGAGATCACGGGTCCGCCAGCCCCTGCCAAGATGGCCATCAACGCGCTGAACTCCGGCGCCAAGGTCTGGCTGGCCTGCCTTGAAGATGCGCTGGCACCGAACTGGTTCAACGTGATCGACGCTCAGCGCAACCTCGCCGGCGCCGCATCAGGAACCCTCGAGTTCACCTCGCCGGAGGGCAAACAGTACAGCCTGCGCGATGACATCACACTGCCGACCGTGGTCGTGCGGCCGCGCGGCTGGCACCTGCCGGAGAAGCACCTCCAGCTCGACGGCACGCCTGCCATCGGCGCCCTGGTGGACTTCGGACTGCACTTCTTCCACAACGCGAAGACCCTCACCGAACAGGGCCGCGGCCCCTTCTACTACCTGCCGAAGCTGGAGCACTATAAGGAAGCCCGGCTCTGGGATGAGGTCTTCAGCTTCGCCGAGGAGAAGCTCGGCATCCCCCATGGCACCATCCGCGCCACGGTCCTCATCGAGACGCTGCCCGCCGCGTTCCACATGGATGAGATCCTCTATGAGCTGCGTGATCACGCCTCCGGGCTCAATGCCGGACGCTGGGACTACCTGTTCTCGATGATCAAGTACTTCCGCGCCTCGGGCGAGAAGTTCGTCCTCCCGGATCGCGCGCAGGTGTCCATGACGCAGCCCTTCATGCGGGCCTATACCGAGCTGCTGGTGAAGACCTGCCACAAGCGCGGCGCCTTCGCCATGGGCGGGATGGCAGCCTTCATCCCGAACCGGCGCGAACCCGAGGTCACCGCCAAGGCCATCGAGAAGGTCCGCGACGACAAGTCCCGTGAGGCCGCTGACGGTTTCGACGGCTCCTGGGTCGCCCACCCCGATCTGGTGGACCTCTGCCGTGACGAGTTCGACGCGGTGCTGAAAGACCAGCCGAACCAGCTGGCCCGCCAGCGCGACGACGTGGACGTCTCGGCGGCGGACCTGCTCGACGTCGCCGCCGCGGAGGGTGACGTCACCGAGGCCGGGGTGCGGATGAACCTCTACGTCGCGGTCTACTACACCGCCATCTGGCTCTCCGGCAACGGTGCCGTGGCGATCCACAACCTGATGGAGGACGCCGCGACGGCCGAGATCTCCCGCTCCCAGGTCTGGCAGCAGATCCACAACGGCACGATCACTGCCGATACCGGGGTGAAGGTGACCCCCGACCTGGTCACACGGCTGCTCGATGAAGAGGTGGAGCGCCTGCGTGGGGAGATCACCGACGCGGACACCTTCTCCAAGTACTTCGAGCCCGCAGCCGGCATCGTGCGCGCCCTGGTCCTGGACGAGGAGTACATCGACTTCCTCACCCTGCCGGCCTACGAGCTGATGCCCTGATCGGTTCGGTCTGATCAGACTGGTCTGATCAGCAGTCTCTGCAGGCCATGGAGGTAGATACGTTCTGCCTCCATGGCCTGCGGTGCGTCCGGGGCCTGGCCGGCGGCGGTTGCAGTGGCGGTGGCGGTGGCGGGGCGTTCAAGCAGAGCCTGGTTCTGCTCGGTGGCCACCGCCCCCAGCGCGAAACGCATCACCACAGCGGTCGTGTCCCTCGCCTCGTCCCGCGGCCATCCCGCCGTGACGAGCCGTTCAGGCAGCAGCTGGGCCGGCGGCAGGCTGACATCGAGCGCGTAGGCCAGCAGCAGCAGATCGCCCACGTCGCGCAGCGGCAGCACGAGTTCCCGGAACCGCAGCATGAGCTGCAAGGCGTCACCGGACTCGGTGCGCAGCGGCGTCAGGATCTCGTGGGCCACCGTGCGCAGCAGCTCTTGTTTGCTGGGCACGTGATAGTAGAGGGCGCCCGGGGCGACGTCGAGCTCCTTGGCCAGGCGACGCATGGACACGTCCTGGAGGCCGTACTGGATCAGCAACGATCGCGCCGTCCTGGTGATCAGCTCCAGGGAGAGTGCCAAGGGTGATAGCTCCTCACGGAATCAGGGGCGAAGAGTCGCAGACTCGAGACGGGCATTGGGTCGTCACCGACGCACCTACAGGCCGCTGTCGCGGAAGAGCTTCTCATCGGGGTCCGTCATGGACTCTTCGATGAGCCATCGGTTGGTCTGCAGCGCCTGCAGGTTCTTGGACACCAGGGTGTCGCGGGTCTTGGCCACTCCCTCGGCCAGCAGACCGATCTGCGCCTTGAACTCCGCCGCGTGGCGCGGCTTCTCGTTGTCGGGCAGGGCCAGGAACAGCTCCAGGGTGCGCGGAAGGTGCCGGTGGATGGTCCGATTCACGGCATCCTGGTGAGCCGGGTACCGGGACAAGGCGTCCCAGCGCTCCACGATCTCCTCAAGCCCGACCACCATCATTCGCAGCTGACCCTGGGTCGAGGGCGGCAGCTGCGCTGACCGGCTGCGCACCGTGGCGCTGATCGCGGCCAGTTCGTCCTGCAGCCGCTGCTGGTCATCATTGAGCCGCACGGATCGGCGCAGACGGCTCTGCGCACGGCCGACGACGGCGCCATATGTCCCTGCGGCGGCCGCACCGCCTACCACGGTTCCGGCCAGGATCGCCCAGAGGTTGGGGAGCATGATGAGCAGCATGAGACCGAACCCGAGCAGGAAGGCAAGCAGGGGAAGGGCGAGATGCGTACGGCGCTGGGCGTCGGTGCCCTGATGTTCGCCGCGCGAGAGTTCAGAGCCGATGACGACCTCCTGCTCATGCTGCTGAGTATCAGTACAGGATATATCGCGGTGATGGACAGACTCTGAACACCGAGGCGGGACCCCTTCCCGATGGAGATCTGCTTCTGGAAGACCGCCATACTGATTCTCGACCAGCGGTCAGTTGGGGTCTGAGATCTGCCGGAACGCGTCGCACCTGCCATGCGGCGCCAGCCCCGGAGACGTAGTCAGCTTGGGACTCATGGGCACGCTTACCGAGGAGTCCATGTCGGGCCGCCTGAGCTGCGCCGGATGCCGTGGTGCTGGGGCACCGAGCGCTAGTCGCTGGAATCCTGGCCACCGGACGAAGGAGATTCCTGGCGCTCAGCGAGGGACCACCACATCTCCAGCTCCAGCTCCCGCTTGACGTGGCCTGACTTAGGCGTGTCTTTGACCTCGACGGAAAGGCCTATCTGTTCTTCCGCTCGGATGCGCACCCGCTGACCATCGAGAGACAGGTCGATATCCCCTTCCCGGATCTGGTCTGCGAGGACGTTCAGGAAGTCTGCCAGCTCAGCACGAGTCAGCACCTCCTTGCACTTGAGCAAGGTCCTGGCATTCGATGACATATCGACCTCCTGTTGTTCTGTGCCCGAGCCGCATCGGCACATGCGTATGAAGTTCTCGGCTCTCGACCACCTAGGGCCAACGTCAACGGACCCCTCCGCGATCAGGAAGCCGGGCGGGCAGGCCAGCGGCTCATGGCCGGACCGGCCTGACACCCATTGTCTACCGTGACGGAAGAGTTGGCCACCGGTCTTTGGCCTGGGACAGAGCCAGTCAGGTCAAGACCGGAACACCGACGCGCGCTCGGATCGGGTCAGGGGCTGGGGCTGTGCTGGGCCTACGCGCTGGACGGTGATCCACCCTGGGAGGACGGCTGCGCATCGACTCGATAGCGTCGCTCCAGCACTGCGACGACGACCCACGCCATCACGGCACTCACTACGGTGAACGGAGTCCCCGGAAACAACAGCACCAGGGCGAACCCGGCCGTGTTGTTCAGACCATGCAGGAGCGCGGCGAGGGCGAGGGAGTTGCTGCGCTCATAGACCAACGCTGTGATCCATGCCATTGCGACGATGCTCGCGGTGAACCCGCCGATGGTGAGGACCATGACCGGCCCAAGCTGCCAGTACAGCATCACCATCAGCGGGTAGTGCCACACGGCCCAGACGAGGCCGCCCTTCCAGGCGGCGCCCCAGAAGGTGGCGTCGTGCTCCCGGAGCACGGGATGCAGGAACCCACGCCAGCCGAACTCCTCGGTCCCGCTGGTCAGGAGGTTGGAGACGAAATAGACGCCGACAGCCCCAACCGCGGCGCTCGCGGAGACATCCGCCACAGCAATGCCCGAAGCCATGGTGACCACGAACGCAGGCACTGCTGTGACGACGGGTACGGCCGTCGCCAGGAAGACGGTCTCAGGAGTCGGCCGCCCCCAGAAGGGCCGGTACCGGCCGACTGCCAGATAACCGAGCAGCGGTCCGAAGACGCCCAGAGCGAAGAGGAGCTGCGGAAGGAATCCGACCGCACCGATCATGGCCCAGACATCGACGAGCGTCATCTGCGGGGTGACCGGTGCCGCACGGACATCCCCGAGCCACCACCCCCCGATCCATAGCAACCACGTCCACCCGAAACTCACCAACAGGTAGGTGGCGACGCCTCGTCGAGCCTCCATATGAATAGGCTAACCACGCGTGGAACAGCGGCCAAGGGCCGCAGGTCGACCCTCCGATCACCGGCCACGACTCGGGCTCGACCTGGGATGAGGCGATCGACACCTGACGGAGGTCTGAGCTGCCGAACTTCGGCTGGCCGGGCAACATCTCGTGGCCCGCCATCAGAGGGGAATCAGACAGCAAGAAGGGCCGCTGCTCCTACATCTCTGTAGGTCAACGGCCCTCAGCCGACATGGTCGGGGTGACAGGATTTGAACCTGCGACCTCGTCGTCCCGAACGACGCGCGCTACCAAGCTGCGCCACACCCCGTAGTCCTGCACTCTGGAAACCATCGGCTTCCAGCACACAGAGCTTCATCTTAGCCAGGAACGTGTCCACCGAGCAAAACAGCTGAAACATCCCTGGATACAGGTCAAGCCCGGTCCCCCGAAGGGGACCGGGCTTGAACCCTCTCTACCAAATAGTGTCCGGCGGCGACCTACTCTCCCACACACTCCAGTGTGCAGTACCATCGGCGCAGTGGGCCTTAGCTTCCGGGTTCGGGATGGGACCGGGCGTTTCCCCCACGCTATG
>NZ_JAJOYV010000020.1:0-1041 GCF_022565855.1 Nesterenkonia sp. AY15
CCCGGGGCTCCGACGCCCGGTTACCCGGCCGGTACCGATCCCTATGCCGGGGGTGGTGGCCGATGAGCAGCTCCAGCTTCCCCACCGAACCCGAGCGCAAGGCCGAGCAGGAGTCTCTGGGTTCGCTGATGTCTCAGGTCAGCGATGACCTCTCGACCTTGATCCGGCAGGAGACCGCGCTGGCGAAGGCGGAGCTCTCCGAGACCGCGAAGAAGTCAGGAAAGGGTGCTGGCATGTTCGGCGGCGCCGGGATCGCGGGGCACTTCGTGTTGTTGTTCCTCTCGATCGCTCTGTGGGCCGGGATCGGTGCCACTGATCTGGGACATGCATGGTCTGCGGTCATCGTGGCTGTGGTCTGGGCGATCGTCGCTGCGGTGTTGGCGGTGCTCGGTAAGAAGACCCTTGATGAGGTTCAGGGTGCCCCGCAGACTGCGGAGACCCTTAAAGAAGTTCCCGATGCTCTCACCCCCACGAAGGAGACCCGATGACACAGCAGAGTCCAGAAGAGATCCGCGCTGATATCGAGCGGACCCGCAGCAGTCTTTCCCTTGACGTGGACGCGGTCGCGGACAAGGTCTCTCCGTCGAAGGTCGCTGCGCGCCAGACCGAGAAGGTCCGCAGCACCGTGGGTGGGTGGAAGGACCAGGTGATGGGGTCGGCCGAGGATGCCTCGAGTCAGGTCTCGGACCAGGCCCACAGTGCCGCAGAAGGTGTGAAGCACGCGCCTTCTGAGGCCAAGCGCAAGACTCGGGGCAACCCGTTGGCGGCGGGGCTGATCGCGCTGGGTGCCGGTTGGCTGGTGGCTTCGGTCCTTCCGGCTTCGGAGTCGGAGAAGAAGGCGGCGGCGAAGCTTGAGGATCAGGCTCAGCCGCTGGTCGATGACGCGAAGGGTCAGGTCCAGTCGATGGCTGAGGAGCTCAAGGAGCCTGCGCAGGAATCTGTGCAGCGGGTTCGTGATTCTGCGGCGGAGAGCGCTCAGAACGTGAGGTCTGAGGGTCAGGAGCAGAAGAGCACCGTCACGGATTCGGCCAGGTCCTCGGC
>NZ_JAJOYV010000003.1:0-351834 GCF_022565855.1 Nesterenkonia sp. AY15
TCGTCGTGGTCCACGGCGTGGACCCGGCCGTGCTGACCGAGGAAGCCGCGAACAAGCAGAGCGAGCTCGATGAGTCCCTGCCCAACGCTGCGACTCTTCCCGCTGCCTGTGGCACCCTGACCGCCTCGCAGATGGACGGGATGCCTGAAGGCGGCGCCGACACCGGCGTCTCCGGCGGCTCACAGGGTGCAGATATCGCCATGGCCGCCGGCGGCGGAGCACTCGCCCTCGGCGCCATCGGTGCCGGTGCCTTCTTCATGCGCCAGCGCACCGTCGAGTCCTGATCCTTCGCGCCTAACCAGCAGGGTGATCGACCTCCCTCGCGGGTCGTGACCCATATTGCTTCAACGGCGCAGATCATGGTGAAGACAGAGTGGTGGCCCTACAGATCCCTCCAGGTTCTGTGGGGCCACCGTCATAACGGGCCATCAAATACCGCCCCCTTTCCGGCACCCGCTGCAGAACACCCCTTCCTCAGACGAAATCAAGCGGTACTCAGCTATTCCACGGATGCCCCGCTCAATTGCTCTCCCCGGCGGGGATCCCCACCCGAGGCTCCGAACTCCCTGCGCGAGTCCCAGACCAGAACAGAATGTGAGCTGTAGATCCCATGTTCTCCTCCCCAGCTCTTCTCCGCGCGGCTCGGTGCCTGGCCCTGGCTAATTTCGTCGCCCTAGGCCTTCTTTTTGCTGCGGCAGGTCTCTACGTCCAAGACTTTCGCGGACTCGATGTCCATGGCGTGGCAGCCGTCGGACTCCACATCACCTCTGGTGCGCTGGCGCTGGCCCTCGTTCTCCGTGCGTGGGGGACCAAGACCGGGCTGATTCCTGCGGTCACCGCGGTGATGCTGTTCGTTCTGACATTCCTCCAGGCTCTCGTCGGCAGCGCCATGACACTGACTCTCCACTTCAGCGGAGCCTTGGTGATCGCTGCGATGGCCACGTGGCTCATCGCTTGGGCCTTCTCCCGCGAACGTAGCGGCGACGCCCGACGTTCGCCCGAACTTCGTAATCACTATCCAGAAGGAGCACACTCATGAACACCCTCGCGCGAAAGACCAACTGGAGACGATCTCTCCTGGCCCCCGTCGCAGCCGGAAGCTTGCTGCTCCTCTCCGCATGCGGGCAGGGCGCAGACCAAGATCGAGAAGCCCCCGAGACTGAATCGGCAGAGGAGACCGAGAGCACTCAGGAGACCGACACCGATCAGGCAGAGAACGAGAACACCGACACAGATGAGGACCCAACTGAGGACAGCGAAGCGGAAGAGCAGCAGGAACCTTCTGACGATGTCCTGACCATGGATCAAGTAGAGGAGAATGATTCCCCCGACTCGTGCTGGGCAGTCATGGACGGGACCGTCTACGACCTCACAGACTGGATCGAAGATCATCCAGGAGGAGCCGACCGGATCGAAGGACTGTGCGGCACCGACGCAGCAGAAGCCTTCGAAGCTCAGCACGGCGGCGCCGAGCGCCCCGAAGGACAACTCGCGGAATTCGAGATCGGCACCCTTGAGGGCTGATCACCAGACGCGGAAACCAGAAGCGCCACCGCCTTGATCCAGAAGATGGACAGTGATCCAGCCACTGCGACGACGACGTTGTGGAAAGTCGGGCATTACGGTGCTCAGAGAATGCGCAGCTCATAGGGCCCTGCGATGGATACCCACTCAGGTGCCCGCGGGTCGATCGGACTGGTCTTAGTCTCGCGGAACTCGGCATCACAGAAGACTGCCCAGCATTCAAACCGGGTGTCCACGCGGCGGGCCCCGCTTCGGCGCCGTATCGGGGGCTCAACGCTGTTCTCCCGCCCTATGAGGGGAAACTTTCGCCATTTGCCTCTTCCGACGTTTGATCTCCAGCGGTAACCTCAACGAATGAGGCGCCAATTCCGCGCCCCACGGAAAGGAATTACCTCGTGATTATTCTGGGCATCATCCTATTGATCGTGGGAGCCGTCATTGACATCTCCATCCTCTGGACGATCGGCATCATCCTGGTTGTGGCCGGTGCCATCCTCTGGATCTTGGGCTCTCTCGGCCGCGCTGTCGGAGGACGGCGTCACTACTGGTGACCAATGGGCGGGATCGCCCTCGTCGTGTCACAACACGACCCGGAACAGGTGCTTGCACCTGACCAGTCTCCGGTCCCCGACTGCTCGGACCCGCCCAAGTCTGGCTTCTAGACTCATTTGGTCCCGCTGCTGAGTTCGCCGCTGTTGACCAGGTCTTCGGCAAGAACTTGCAGCTTCTTGTTGGTGTGCTGACTGGCCTTGGCCAGCAGGAGGAAAGCCTGATGGTCGGTGATCCTATAGCGCTCCATCAGGATTCCCTTGGCCTGTCCGATCACGTCCCGGCTCTGCACCGCCTCGTGGAGCTGGCTGACCTGCTGGGCGTCGGCGAGGGCAACCGCGGCATGTGAGGCGACGATCAGCCCGACATGCTCAGAGTCATCGTCGAACGCGTCGACCTGACTGGAGTAGAGGTTCAGCGCGCCCAGGTTGTCTCCCACCACGAAGAGCTGGAAGGCCAACATGCTGCCCACTCCGGCTTCGGTCGCCTTTTCAGCGAAGACGGGCCACCGAGCCTCGGTCGCCATCTCCCGCACGCGGATGGTTTGTTCCGAATAGATCGCCTCGAGGCAAGGACCTTCGGTCAATTCCACCTGCAGATCGTCCAACCTTCTGAGCAGCTCGCTGGAGGGAGCCACGGTTTCGACTTCCTCTCGCCCGGTGACGACGCTCAGGGAGGCCTCTTCGGCACCGGGAATCAGCTCGATGGCGGCGGCCACCACGAGCTCCAGGATCGCCTCCGGGCTCTCCTGGTTGAGAGAACGGACCAGATCACCGAGCTGTGAGGCCAGCTGATGCTCACCAGCGGCACTCCCCTGGTCGTGCCCGGATGGTTGTCCCTGTTTTGCCTCGTTCGGAGTCGGGATTCCTTCTCCGTTATGCATGGTTCCTACCTCTGGATTTCTGCGTTTGGCGCCCAGTCGTGATCCGCTTCATCGCTGTACGACGCTCGGGGAGGCGAGGGGAGCATATCGATCATCTCGTTGGCGGCCTGGGCCAGAATGTCCTGCTGGAACTCGGGCAACGAGTACAAGCTGTGGATGTAAGCATTGAGCTCGTACTCACCGGCAGTGCCGCCCATACTGAAATAATGCAGCCACAGCCTCTTCAGCGGAAGGGCGGAATGGCGCACCGCTCTGCCCAGGTTTTGTCGCTGCGACTCATCCCTCCCAGCCGAGGACGGATCACCGTCAGGCCGTGACGGCTTTGGTGAATTGGAATCCTTCACGACCGATTGCCGCCTTGCCGCCAACCGGCGGCGATGATGCGTTGCGCAGTCTCCCCCATCGTCACGCATTCGGCTCGGGCCACCTGGATCAGATGACGGGTGGCGGCGTTTCTGTCGAACCCATGCTGGTCCATCACGACGCCTTTGGCGATGTTGATCATGTCGCGCTGGCCCATGGCGTTGCTTATGGATTCGCTGAGCTTCACCGGGAGGTCTTTCGCCTGCACATGCGCAAGCAGCGCGGCAGCCGGCCCGGCGAACATCGTCAACAGCCGTGCACTCTCCAGTGTGAAAGCATGTTCCGCGGCGGAATAGACCTTCATCGCACCCACAATGGTCTCCTGGTGCTGCAGCGGCGTGCTCAGCACCGACCGGACCGGCAGCCCGACGACGGCGGCAGACCAGTTTGGCCAGCGGCGATCGGACTCGACGTCATTGACGTTGACGATCATGCGCGACGCCCAAGCACTCAGGCAGGGGCCCTCGCCGGTCGCGTACTGGAGATCATCGGCCTCGCGCACCACCCGGTCAGTGCTTCCGGCACTCACCCTGCTGCCGGCGCTG
This sequence comes from Nesterenkonia sp. AY15, assembly GCF_022565855.1. NCBI lineage: Bacteria > Bacillati > Actinomycetota > Actinomycetes > Micrococcales > Micrococcaceae > Nesterenkonia > Nesterenkonia sp. AY15. Next base: position 3,865 of record NZ_JAJOYV010000003.1, read on the forward strand.
CTGATCAATGACACGCCGGCTCCGATGGCCCTCGGAACAGTTCTCTTGGCTGCCTGGGCGAGGAGTTCAACCGCGTGTTCAACGGTTTCCTCGCTGAGCAGCATGCCATCGACGCGGGCGAACACTAGAAACAGTTCATCACGCGGTAGTTCAGTCGGCATCAAGATCTCCTTCTGGCGGCACCGATGGAGCCCACAACAGGCAGCACCGATAAGAAGTGACGCAATCCTCAGTTCAGCAGGATCCCCACAGGTCAGCGTGGGGTCTTGCTCGCGGTAGGTCATGGGAACGGGAACTTCTGGTTCTTTCAGACGGGATGGAGATTCTTCTCTCTGCTCGGGGCCGCACCCGTCAGCGAACTCCAGCGAAGGAACGGGCGCCGTTCGTAGGTGTTCTCCGACCGCGGTTCCGAGCGCGAGCCGGAGTCCCACTGCGGGTCCCGAGTTCTCATGGCGGCAGACTCATCCACCACGCACGGCCGCGGAAAGTGCGGTGTCGCCAGAGATATCTCTGGAAGACCCTTGGGAACACGGTGGCCAGCGAAGTACATCTCCAACGCCGCCAGCCCCACGATGATCGGTCCAGACGCCCCGGAGGTGCTGATGACTACTCGGGAAATGTGCTCCATGGGGCACCCTTGTCTGAAGTAACAAGAGCCCGGCTGCTTGAGCTATGGCCGAAGCGTATCCAATGGATCCATCGCCGCCTAGGGCCCAAAGTCCCCCCCTGCTCCATCTGTCCGCTGAGCTGGCATCACGCGTGCGCTGGTTGCACCCGACCACCGAACTGCTTCCCGGTCCCCTGCCCATCGATCATGACGGCTGCCTGACCCAGGACCGCATCCACCTTCCTCCCTCAGGCGACGCGCGACGTTGTTTCCGCGCAGCTGGCGTTTCTCAGATCCAGATCCCAGTCGGGAGCAGCCGCGCGTTCGTATGCGCCGAAGATACTGTGGGTCACAAGCGGCATTCTGGGCTAAGGAGGAACTATGGATTTCGACACGATCATTGATTCCATCGGCAAAGCCGTAGATGCCGCTGGAGTGGTTGTGATGGTGGTCGGAATCAGCATCGCCTCTGGACTCGCTGGCTGGAGATACCTTCGCCGGAAGAGCCTCGTCTTCGAGGAGTACCGCCGCTGGGTCGGACGATCTATTCTCCTGGGACTGGAGATCCTCATCGCTGCGGACATCATCCGGACAGTAGCTATCGGGTTCTCCGTGGACGCAATACTCGCGCTCGGTCTCATAGTCCTTATTCGTACGTTCCTGAGTTTCACCCTCCAGCTCGAAATGACCGGACGCTGGCCGTGGCAGACTTCTCACGGGGGCGTGCGAGGAGATGTATGGGGCAACCCCGTCGCTCGGTGTACGTGTGGCGGCGAAAGCAGCAACCCTGGCGCCCGCCCTCAAGATCCCCGCGAGAGTTAGCGGAAGGGCAGGGCCCAGCCGCAGGGTCCTGCCCTACCTCGTGGTCTAGTCTGGGCCCATGCAAGGGACACTGCACAACTCTCAGACATGCACGTGATGAGTTTCAGAGCGCACGACTTCGATGATGCGCACGACATTGCTCTGCGACAGCCGTGCCGGCCCTGGAAGACCAGTTCTCTCATGTGGAAGAACGCGAGGAGTCGCCCCCGATGAGCGCCCCAGCACAACCCGATATCTCACTGGATCGCCGCTTCGCGGAGGAGTTTCCGGAGCTGTCGATCCCGTGGTCGGCCGAGGTGGCCACCGCCCCGCGGCTGATTGTGCTCAACAGACCCCTGGCTGATCACCTGGGGCTCGATCCCGCAGACCTAGAGAGCCCCGATGGCGTCCGTCTGCTGATCGGCAACCGAGTGCCCCGCGGCGCTGCGCCAGTAGCTCAGGGGTACTCGGGCCACCAGTTCGGGTCATACTCGCCGCGCCTGGGTGACGGCCGCGCGCTGCTGTTGGGCGAGCTCACCGACGCCGGAGGCCAGCTGTGCGATATACATCTCAAAGGATCAGGACGGACTCCCTTCGCCCGCGGCGGTGCCGATGGTCGAGCTGCGCTGGGCCCGATGCTACGCGAATACGTCATCAGCGAGGCCATGCACGCCCTCGGCATTCCTACCTCACGTTCTCTGGCGGTCCTCGCCACCGGTGACGTCGTGCGGCGCGAGAAGCCGCTGCCGGGAGCGGTGCTCACCCGCGTGGCCAGCAGCCACCTGCGCGTAGGCAGTTTCCAATACGCCAGCGCCATCGGTGGCAGCGAGTTGGTCCGCCGTCTGGCCGATCATGCCATTGCCCGGCATGCCCCTGTCGCCGCGGACGCTGAGAATCCTCATCTCGCACTGTTCACAGCGGCGGTCTCTGCTCAAGCCCAGCTGGTGGCTCAATGGATGCTGGTCGGCTTTGTCCACGGCGTGATGAACACCGACAATATGGCCATCTCTGGGGAGACCATCGACTACGGCCCCTGCGCATTCGTCGACGCCTACGATCCCGCTGCGGTCTTCAGCTCCATCGATCAGAGCGGCCGCTACGCGTACCGAAATCAGCCCCCGATCGCCGAATGGAACCTCGCCCGATTTGCTGAGACTCTGCTCCCCCTGTTCAACGACGACGACGAGCAGGCCATCGCCCTGGCGCAGGAGGCCCTGGGCGCATTCCGCCGCGAGTACAGCGCTGCCTGGTTTCTTGGCATGAAGACCAAGCTCGGGTTGTCTCAAGACCTGGACGACGAGGTATGCACCCCGGTGGTCGACGACGTGATGACTCTGCTGCAGGAGCAATCGCTCGACTACACCTCGTTCTTCCGAGCACTCAACCACGCTGCCCGCGGCGACGTGAGGCCTGTTCGACAGAAGGCTCGGGATCTGGGGGCACTCGACGCTTGGCTAGATGGTTGGCGCGGCCTCAACCCGAACGCAGAGCAGATGGACAGGGTCAACCCTGTCTACATTCCGCGAAACCACCTGGTAGAGGAAGCCCTTGAAGCGGCAACCGACGGTGACTTGGCACCGTTCCACCAACTCCTGGAGGCCGTGACCGATCCTTACCACGAGCGTGAAAGGTTCGTTCGATACGCCTCTGAAGCGCCCGCGAGCTTTGGCCCCTACCGCACCTTCTGTGGGACCTGAATTCCCTTCCCGCCACGAACGAACCCTCGAGGCCCGGCATGCATGTGAACCTCTCGTTCAGTTCCCGCCTCTGCGCGACGGGAAGACCGCGTGCAGCAGCGGGATGAGGGATGCCGCGATGAGGGCGGAGCCGACGAGGCTGTCGTCGCTTCGCAGCAATGTCCCTGTGACCAGCAGCCCGGTGAACAGAACTGCTGAGATGATCCGCCGACCTACGCGTTCCAGAGCTGTGATCCGCCGATCAAGATCCGGGGTGCGCACCGCGATGCGCCCGGCCTCGATGCCGTCGACTGCTTCCGAGAGCCGTCCCGGCAGCCGGAGCGCCGTAGCCACCGTCGCCACTGCCTGTTGGGCGGCGTCCTGGACCGCAGGTCTGCGTTGATCGCGGATCAGCTGCTCGGCATAGGGCTCGATGGCGTCCCAGAGGTTGAATCTGGAATCCAGTGTGCTGCAGACTCCCGAGATGAGAGACACCGTCCGCAGCATCAGCAGAAAATTCTCTGGCAGTTGGAATGGCAGGGAGCGAACCAGGTCACCGAACTCTTTGGCGAAGTCCCGAAATTCGCGCGGGTCGACCTCCTTCAGCTCTGCGAACCCCATGCCGCCGAATCGGGCGAAGAGCTGTGTCATCGCTCGTTCAAGCTCGGCAGTGTCGGCCGAGGGAAGCAGCACACCCACCTCTTGAATGGCGTCGACCAGCCCTTTGCCGTCACGCGAGGCTGCGGCGATGAACACCCGGCGCAGCCCGTCCCGCAGAGTCTCCGGAATCTCGCCCATCATGCCGAAGTCGATGAAGGTCAAGTGCCAGTGAGGTGACTGTCCCCCCTCTGCGAGGGGATTTCCCTCCGAGGGGGTCGGCGTGACGAAGATGTTCCCGGGATGCGGGTCGGCATGGAAGAACCCGTGGACGAAGATCTGGTCGAACATCACGTTCGCGAATTGTGTGGCGACCTCTGCTGGGTCGATTCCCGCGGCCTTGAGCCTCTCCACATCATTGATCTTGATCGCGGTCACGTCCTGCAGGGTGAGGACCCGTCGCGTGGTGCGTTCCCACATGACGTCAGGAACGGAGACGCGCGGATCCTCGGCGAAGTTCGCGGCGAACCGTTCAGCGTTGGCAGCCTCGTGGAGGTAGTCGATCTCCTCCATGCTGGTCGCGGCGAACTCCTCGACCAGTGCAGGCGCATCCACCCGGTTGCTCACCAGCCGGATCCGGGACAGCCATCGGCTCACCCGTCGCAGTGCGGCCAGATCGACGTCGACGATCTCACCGATGCCGGGACGTTGGATCTTCACCACCGCGGCTGCGAAACCGGCCAACTCGGCGTCCTGCGCCGAAGGTGCGGCGCGATGCGCCTGGCCCAACGAGGCAGCGGCAAGCGGGGTCGGGTCGACGTAGGCGAACGCCTGCTCCAGCGGGACGCCGAGTTCCTTCTCGGCAGCGGTCTGAATGGCAGAGAAGGCGACCGGACTCACCTCGTCCTGCAGCCCCTCCAGCTCTTTGGTGATCTCGGGAGGCAGCACGTCTAGTCGCGAGGAGAGGAACTGGCCGACCTTGATCATCAGCCCGCCGAGGTCCACAGCCAAGACATGGAACCGCTGCGCGAGACGCCGCATTCGTCGAGATCGCCCGACTGCTGCGAGTCGGGCAAGACCGATTCGCGGCAGGAACAGCTCGAACCACCACACCTGGATCAGATGAAGTGCGGCAAACCGGAGAATCCGACGGTACCGGGCGCGCAGCGTCCTGGTCGTTGGGTTCACTCGATTCCCTGGAAGCCGCGGCCCCAGGCGTCACGTGCTGCAGTCACGCCGTTCAGTCCTGAGCAAGGATGGCGTAGAGCTTCCGGCGCACCTGGTCCAGCTCCTGCTCCGCCTGGTGGATCTGTTCGGGGGTTCCGGAACGGCCGACCTGCGCGGCTGCCTGAGCAAGCTCCATGCCGGCCTTGGACAGGGCGCGAACTGCGTGGCCGCGGTGCCCAGGGCCCTGCCACTGCGCAGGCCACTGATCAGCGGCCTCTGCGGCCTCACGGCCTTCTTCGGTCAGTGAGTAGGTCTTGCGTCCACCCTCTGTCTCGGCGTGGATCAGCCCTTCATCCGCCAAGAGCTGCAGGGTGGGATAGACCGAGCCTGGGCTGGGCTTCCAGGCCCCGCCGCTGCGCTGTTCGATCTCGTGGATGATCTGGTAGCCGTGCATGGAGCGCTCGGCCAGCAGAGCAAGGACCGCCGCTCGGACATCGCCGCGGTTCGCTCGGGGAGCCGATTTGTCCTTGAATGCACCACGCAGCTGGTCCATCGCGTCCCAAAGGTCAGCGGGTGGCCCTCCCACCGGTGGCCGACGGTCTCCGAAGATGCCCCGGCCATGTGAGTCGCCTGAAAATGATCCAGTCATAACCGCCTCCTAAGCGCCGCACCCATTGTGGGCCCGATCAGACTTAACGATATATCGGCGAGAAACCTGGCGTGAGGATGTGACGAAACGGGTTCAACGTCGTTTCATCAGCACAGAGCAGAGTCACCGTACTGACCTGCTGGCATGAAACCCTCCGCTTCGTCGGTGTCCAGTCCAGTTCTGGAATCGTGAACTTGCGACTGAGCCACTCGACCCTCACCTCGCTACAGGTCTACGAAGGCTCCTCCGGTGTTCGGCCCCGGCCTTGCGGCAGCACCGCGTCGTCGAGCAGCTCAAGAATATGTCTGTATGGCTCACCGGTCGCGCGGGTCATCCCGATCTCACACGTGCGATTCGTGGACGCGTGCACCGCGGCACGCACGCTGCGCACCTCCGCAGCCTGCGCCTCGACCGCTGAGGCTGTGAGCTCGGGGTGCAGCATGCCTCGGTCTCCGGCGAATGCGCAGCATCCCCAGTCCTGCGGGGTATACACCTGACCCGCCACAGCGGCTGCCAGTACATCGAGATCAGAGTTCAGTCCAAGCCGTGTAGACGAGCAGGTGGGGTGCAGCATCACAGAGGGCGTCATCGGCGCGGGCAGCAGCTTCCGGGCCTGCAGCGCGGGCAGAAGCCGTTGTGCGGCGAAGGTGACCACGTCCACGACCTCGATGTCTGCGACCGGCTCACCAGACGCCAGCAGGAGCGCCTCGAGACCCTCGGTGCAAGAGCTCGCGTCGCTGACGACCGGCAGCCTCCCAGCGTCAGAGGCCTCCCACACCGCGGCGGCGACCTTGCTGCGCATGAGCTCGTACCCCTCAGACAGGCCTTTGGACTTCCACGGTGTCCCGCAGCACAGCGACGGCATCGATTCGGGTGTGCGCACCCGCACTCCGGCCACATCACAGAGCCGCTGAAACGCCTCGCCCACACCGCTGCGTCGCCCATCCGGGTCAGCACCTGCAGCCGCACCGAACAACGTCTGCGTGCAGCTGGGAAACCAGAGCACCTCCGCCTGGGCGTCCTGCCGCACAGGACGAGCCCGCCCTCCGCGCGGCAGGTCATCGGTCCACTGTGGAAACGCCTCCTCGCCGAGGACACGTCGCGCGAGATCAGACGCCGCACGCGGCAGAACCGACGGCATGTGGTCAGCCGCCGTCAGAGCCCAAGACCCTGCCCGACTCACGCTCGTCCACTGCCTCGCCGCCGCCTTCCAGACCTTCTGGTCGGGCGCAGACCGGGTCTCAGCGCGCAGGCGCCGCACCAGGTCTCCGGTGTTGATGAATACCGGGCAGGCCGTCTCACACATGCCATCGACGGCGCAGGACTGGACGGCCTCGTACTCATACTCCCGGCGGAGAGTCTGCGCCAGCGCTGCGTCTCCGGCTGCCTCGGCCCTTGCGATCTCCCGGCGAAGCACAATCCGTTCACGCGGTGTGGTGGTCAGCCGGCGGCTGGGACAGACGGGTTCGCAGTACCCACATTCGACGCACCGATCGACCTCTTCTTCGACCCTCGGCGAGGTCTTGAGATGTTTCAGGTGGGTTCGAGGATCCTGCGTCAGGAGCACTCCAGGGTTGAGCATCTGGTGCGGATCCACGAGGGCCTTGAGCTTCTCCATCACGGCATACAGGTCGTCTCCGACCTGGCGCCGCACGAAGGGGGCCATGATCCGGCCCGTTCCGTGCTCGGCCTTCAGTGTTCCACCGCGCGCCAAGACACACTCGACCATGTCCTCGGTGAACGCCTCGTATCGGTCCAGTTCCTCCGGTGATTCCCCGTCGAAGGTCTCGGTCACCATGAAGTGGATGTTGCCGTCCTTGGCGTGACCGAAGATCACGGCGTCGGCGTAGCCGTATGTGTCGAAGAGTTCGGTCAAAGCCGTACAGGTCTCCCCGAGCCGAGCGACTGGAACCGCGATGTCCTCCAGAAGCGCCGTGGTGCCCGAGGGCCGGTTGCCCGCGACAGCAGCGAACAGACCTTTTCGGGTGTGCCAGAAGGCGGCCCGTCGACCGGCGTCGGTGGTCAGCTGGGCGGGGCGACTCAGGGGAAGCCGTTCCCAGAGCAGCGCCGCAGCCTCGAGCCGGTCTTGAAGCGCCTGCTCATCGGGCTCTTGGAACTCCACCAGCAGCGCACAGTGATCTTCGACCATGAGGCCCCGGATCTCCTCCGGCGACTTCGGATCACGCTGGGAGACTCGCAGACTGGTCGCATCCAGGAGTTCCACCGTGGCAAGCTGCGCCGCCACCAAATCGGGCAGGCTGGCGGTCGCGGCGGCAAGGTCGGGGTAGATGAGCAGCCCCGTGGCCACGTGCGGTCTGATCTCCACCGTGCGGAAGGTCGCCTGCGCAAGGAACGCCAGCGTGCCCTCGCTGCCGACGATCAGATGCTCGAGGATCCGGACCGGGTCGGTGTGGTCCAGGAAGGAGTTCAGACCGTAGCCCATGGTGTTCTTGATCGCATGCAGCGTCCGGATCCGCTCGACGGCGAGCGGGGCGGCTCGCAGCTGGTCGCGCAGCGCACCCAGGCCCTCATGCAGCTCAGGCTCAGCGCGGGCGAGCTGCAGATCAGCGTCGGCAATCGAAGTGTCGACCACGGTGCCGCTGGGCAGCACGAGCACACAGGAGTCGAGGGTCCGGTAGGTGTTGAATTCGATCCCGCACGCCATGCCGGAGGAGTTGTTCGCCACCACTCCCCCGATCGTGCACGCGATCTCACTGGCGGGGTCCGGGCCCAGTTTGCGCCCATATCGCCGCAGTCGAGCGTTGACCTGGCTCAGCACAGCCCCGGGGCCGCAGCGCACCTTGGCGCCGCCGTCGAGCACCTCTATGGAGCCGAAGTGCCTTCGCACATCCACCAGCAGGTTCTCCGTGACGGCCTGTCCGGACAGGCTGGTTCCCCCCGAGCGGAAGGTCACCCCGAGACCCAGGTGTCGAGCTGTCTGGAACAGTCCGGCGACCTCCTCGATGGAGTTCGGCCGCACCACGGCTTGGGGAGTGAGCAGGTAGTGCGAGGCATCATGGGCGGCCCCCAGGCGGTCTGTCGCACGCACCCCGACCTCGCCCACGACGCTTCGCAGCGCGTCGACGAGATCGGCGGGGACCTCCGTCAACGTGGAGCTGCCTCCCCGATGGTCAGCGGACTTGCTCCTGCTGGGGCTCAAATCCGCTGCGCTTTGAGCTCTTCGGCGATGTAGTCGGCCTGACGAATGGCGAGGGCAACGATCGTGAGGGTGGGATTCGCGGCCGCTCCACTGGTGAAGACGGAACCGTCCGAGACGAACAGGTTCTTCACGTCGTGGGAACGTCCCCAACGGTCCACCACCCCGTCCTCGGGACGCTCACTCATCCGCGCGGTCCCGAGATTGTGCGTGGAGGGGTACGGCGGTGTCCGGTGCGTAGAGCGTGCCCCTACTGCTGCATAGACCTTCTCGCCCGCGGCGTAGGCATGCTCGCGCATCGCCACGTCGTTCACATGATCGTCGTAATGGACATTGGGGACCGGAAGGCCGTTCTTGTCCTTGAGGGTGGTGTTCAACGTGATCCGGTTGGTCTCCTGTGGCATGTCCTCCCCGACGATCCACATGCCGGCAGAGTTCGTGTAGGCGTCCAAAAGCTTCGCGAAGTCTGGACCCCAGGTGCCGGGCTCGACGAACGCGGCCATGAAGGCCGGGCCCAGCGAGATGGTTTCGAGATAGTAGCCCCCGGCGAAGCCTCGATCAGGGTCGTGCAGCGACTCGTCTCCGATCATGCCCGCCATCGTCTCTCCGCGGTACATGCGCACCGGTTCCTCGAAATGGCCCCAGACCGTGCCTGTCAGATGCCGCATGTAGTTGCGACCCAGCTGCCCGGACGAGTTGCCGAGCCCGTCTGGGAAACTCGGCGTCGCGGAGAGCAGCAGCAGGCGAGGGGTCTCGATGGAGTTGCCCGCCACGCAGACGATCTTCGCCGCCTGGCGATGCAGGCTTCCCTCCTCGTCGAGGTACAGCACGGCGTCAGCTCGGCCTTCGGCGTCATGGGTGATCTGCACGGCTTGGGAGTTGGGGCGCAGGTCCAGAAGCCCGGTTGCTTCGGCGCGCGGTATCTCACGGACCAGGGTGGACCACTTGGACCGGTTCTTGTCTCCCTGGAAGTTGAAGCCGTCCTGGATCGACGCCGGACGCCCGTCGTACTCCTCGGCGTTGGTGGCGTAGGGGCCTGTGGCGTAGAACTTATAGCCCACACGCTCGGCACCGTTGGCGAAGACCTTGTAGTTGTTGTTCGCCGGCAGCGGCGGACGGCCATGGACGTGGGTGGAACCCATCGCTTTCTCTGCGCGGTCATAGAAAGGAGCCAGATCTGAGAGCCCGATCGGCCAGTCCAACAGATTGGCGCCATCGACCCGGCCGTACACGCTGCGGGCTTTGAACTCGTGATCCTTGAAGCGTGGAGTCGCGCCAGACCAGTGGGTGGTGGTCCCGCCCACCGCTTTGACGATCCATGCCGGGAGATTGGGGAAGTCACGAGCAACTCGCCAGGACCCTGAGGTGGTCCTGGGATCCAACCATGCCATCTGGTTGAAGGATTCCCACTCGTTGTTCATATAGTCGTCATGCGTGAGGTAGGGCCCCGCCTCGAGCACGACCACAGGTATCCCCTTCGAGGTGAGTTCATAGGCAAGGGTGCCTCCGCCGGCACCGGACCCGACGATGACGACTGCTTCCTCGTCATGGGCGACGCTGTAGCCGGTGACGCTTTCTCCGGGTGTGTGATTCTCGGGAACGGATGACATCACTTCTTCACCTCTTCCATATCCGAGCTGGTCGCGCCCGGCTGATTCGTGCTGTCGGTCTTCTGTCCCCCGGCCGCCGGACGCGGAGCCCCGGTCGCACCGGGGGCGATCTCCGGCATGGTCTCCCCCTCGGGAAACTCGACGCGCGGATCTGGCAGCCAGCCGAGATCGTTGAATCCTCGATTGATATATCCGCCCTGGTCGAACGATGCCCCCTCATAGCCGAGGGCTGTCCAGACCTCCGCATCGTCATAGAGGTTCAGCACTGCGGTGCGACGGACGAAGCCGAAGAACTCCGTGCCGTCTACGCGGCGCAGGACCCGCAGCGCAGCGGCATCGTCCAGGCTGCGGAAGTCCCCATCGGACAGCTGATTCAACGAGAGCAGCCCTTGAGTCAGCGCCACGCGGAACCAGGTCTCGTTCTGCGCCTCTGTCAGGATGGTGTCGGCAGTGCGCTCATAGGGTCCGTCCGGCACGCACTGGTGAGGAAAAGCGACGCGCAGCACGCGGATAAGGGTCTGGCGGGCCTCCTCCGTCATCTCGGTCGCGTTGAGCGAGGGGTACTTCGCGGGGAAAACCATCGGATGCTCCTTTGTAGATCAGCCTCGCCGACAGGTCCGCCCGGGGCCCCGTCACGATGGGGTTTCTGTGGAGACCTGCACGCGATCGTCTCGTGATTGTTCTCTAACGGTATGTGATCTGGGACACTGTTCGACAGGTAGGTTCTCACCGGGCGAGAACACCCCGAGCAAGCCCTTCGAGCCCACGATTCCTGAGTCCTGACGAGACGAGGTCCCATGCCAGCCATTGCCGTGATCCACCGAACCTTCGCTGTCCTGGAGGCCGTCGCGGCGTCTGGGAGCGCCACAGCCAAAGAGGTCGCCCAGCGCTTGGAGATCCCGCTCCCCAGCGTCTATCGCCTCCTCAGCGAGCTCGTGGCGACTCAATACCTCGTGCATCTCAAAGAGGACGGACGTTTCGAGCTGGGGCCCAAGTGCTTCGACCTCGGGCTGTCCTTCCGCCAGCGCCTGGTGGCACCCTCCCCCATCCGACAGGCTACGGATGAGCTTCACCGCACCATGGAGACGGCTGCCTACTTCGCGGTCTACCGCGGCTCGGACATAGTGCTCACACACCTCTCCGACTGCGAGAAGCATCCACGGCTGCGCCCTCTGCGATTCGGATTCCATGAGGCCGCGCATGCAACGGCCTTCGGCAAGATCCTCCTCGCTTCGATGCCGCAGGAGGAGAGGAGGTCCTATCTCGATGCACGAGGAATGCCGATCCTGACTCCTCACACGATCGCCCGCCCTGACCTGCTGGATGAACACCTCGACACCGTCTCGATCCGGGGGATCGCGTGGGAGCACGAGGAGTTTCTGCCTAGGACAACCTGCGCAGCCGTACCCGTTCGCGGTGCCAGCGGAGTCAACGTCGGCGCGATCGCTGTCAGCATGTCCGCACGCCGAGCCGCTGGACTGGAACCACAGATCGAAGCTGCTCTGCGCGAATATGCCGGCCGATGCAGTCGGTATATGCGCGCCGGATCGAAGACCGTTCTCACCGGATGAGAGAGCTTCTGGCTCGTCTCGACTGACGCACCACAGACTGTGCTGACCATCACACCTGAGGAGAACAGCGCATGAGTGCACAACTGAGGGTCGCCGTCGTCACGGGAGCCGGACGCGGAATCGGGCGTGGCATTGCGGAGAGGCTCGGCCAGGACGGTTTGCACGTGGTCGTCGCGGATCTGCCAGGCATGCAGGAAGAAGCAGCCGAGACCGTGGAGACGATCACCGGCGCAGGCGGACATGCGAGCGCCGCCGAGGTGGACGTGACCGTGGAGTCCTCGGTCGATGCGCTGGTCCGCACGGCAGTGGAGACCGGGGGATCCCTGGATGTCTTCGTGGCCAATGCAGGCATCGCCCAGGTCCAGTCGCTGTTGGACTACAAGACTGAGGACTTCCAGAAGGTGATGGACGTCAACGTCACGGGGGTCTTTCACTCCTACCGCGCAGCCGCCAGGCAGATGATGGGGCAGAACACCGGTGGAAAGATCATCGGCGCCGCCTCCATCGTGGCATTCCGTCCCTTCGCCCTCCTGTCGCCCTACTCAGCGAGCAAGTGGGCGGTGCGAGGGTTGACCCAGGCCGCGGCCATGGAGTGGGCCCAGTACGGAATCACGGTCAACGCCTACGGTCCAGGGATCGTGGGAACAGCCATGTGGGACCTCATCGATGAAAAGCTCGCCGCCGAAGAGGGCCTCCAGAAGGGCGAGGCGATCAAGAAGTACGCGGGCGACATTCTGCTTGGCCGCGTCTCAGTACCCAGCGATGTCGCCAGCCTCGTGTCCTTCCTGTCCTCGGAGGACTCCGATTACATCACCGGCCAGACGATGCTGGTCGACGGAGGCATGCAGTTCTCCTGAGACTGGACCCCGCACCAACGGCAGCGGGTGACGCCGACCAAAAACCCAAGAAGGAGCGAGAAGACATGATCCTGATCGTCGTGAAATTCCAAGTCAAGCCGGAGCTCGCTGAGCAGTGGCCGGAGATCACCCGCGCGTTCACCGAAGCCACGCGCGCAGAGCCGGGGAACAAGTGGTTCGAATGGTCCAGAAGCCTCGACGACACCAACCAGTACGTGCTGGTAGAGGCCTTCGAGGACGACGGCGCGGAACCTCACGTGGAGTCTGAGCACTTCAGGACTGCCACTGCCCCGGGCAGCCCGATGCACGAGGCTCTGGTCGCGACGCCGAAGATCATCTCTCGCCAGGTCGAAGGCTCAGGGTGGGATGAGATGGGGGAGATGAAGGTCAGCTGAAGACCGCAACCCGCACTGCAGGTTCGGGGGTCGAGGTGCGTCTGAGCCGAACAGCGATCATGTTCCCCCCGCGACGACGCCCGGCTCAGGCTTCTCATCGGAAACGATGCCCCCGAAGAGGTCCGTGCGACCCTGACGATCCGCGTCCACGACCACGGAGAAGACCCACGGTTCGGCGTCGAGGAGCTCCGGCACTCAGCAGACTCCCCAAGCCAGTCCTGCGGTTCCGTGAACGCGTCTGCTGGTTCACGAGCCGGTGGCCTCTGGCTGCAGGCGCTCCTGCGGTCCCGCCTGCGGCGGTGATGATCCGGGCCACCGCCCAGCCGAGGGCAGTCACGAGCGGCGCGCTCACGATCACCGTGGCAACCGGGTTGGGCTGAAACTTCGGCCCGTGGGGACCATCGACATACGCACCGATCGGCAAGACGCAGCCGCCGCCCCCGCCACCGCTGCCTTCGCCTTCTCTTTCCGGGTCCTCCCCGCTCGGCGGGACTCTGCCCGAACCCCCGCCACCGCCGAAGCCGAAGATGACCAGGGCCGCAGGAACCAGCTCGCGACCGCCGATCGTGATGCTCTCGCCGAACGCCATCTTCGCACCCCATGACGGCACAGAGTTGGTCAGGTTCTCGATCGGTCCTTCCATCAGCTGCACGCCTCCGCTCCCGGTAGACAGCTCTCATCTGAAACACGCCCCCATGCGCACGGGACGCATTGCACCCACGATAGAACTGACCCCGAGGGACCGCTAGAGGCGATGCGACACTGCCTCCGGCGGCGACGCTGGGACTACGAACTCAAGACACCGCCGTGGCTATCAGGCCTGCGGCAGCGGTGCCTTGGCTGAGATCAGGCCTTCCTGGACCAGCTCATCCCAGAAGTCGCCGGGGATCGTCGCGGACAGCGCGGCGATGTCCTCGGAGATCCGGCCCGGCCGGCTTGAACCGGGGATCACTGCGACGGTCGCGGGGTGGGCGGTGGAGAACTGCAGCGCGGCCGCCTTGAGGTCGACGTCGTGGCGGGCGGCCACGGCTGACAGCGAGGCCACCTGATCCTTCACCGACTGCGGCGCCTCGGTGTAGTCGAAGTGGTCCCCGCCCAGCAGCGCTCCGGAGTTGTACGGTCCGCCGACGATGATCCCCACGCCTTGAGCTTCGGCGCGGGGCATCATCCGCTGCAGCGCCTTCTCGTGCTGAAGGATCGTGTACTGGGTGGCCGAGAGGCTCAGATCGGGAGGAGTCTCCTCCAGCTGCATGGCCAGCTCGATGGGCTCGGTGGTGTTGACGCCCAGTCCCCAGCCCTTGATCAGACCCTGCTCGCGCATCTCGGTGAGGACGCGGAACGCGCCGGTGCGGGCCTCTTCGAACTTCTCGATCCATTCGTCGCCGTGGAAGTCCCGGGAGATGTCGTGGACGAACACGAAGTCGAGCCGGTCGGTGCCCAGGCGCTCCATGGACTGCTCCAGCGACTTCCGCGTGGCCTCGGCGGTGTAGTCGGTGATGACCTTGTTGCTGCGCCCGTCGGCGAAGAGTCCCTCCTTCTCCTCGGTCTCATCGGACATGTAGCGCCCGACCTTGGTGCTGAGCAGGAACTCATCGCGCGGCTTCTTTCCGAGGGTGGCGCCGAGGCGCTTCTCGGCAAGACCGGCGCCATAGAACGGGGCGGTGTCGAAGTAGCGGATGCCGGCGTCCCAGGCAGCCTCGATTGTGCTCAGCGCCTCGTCCTCGGGGATCTCCCGGAACATGTTGCCCAGGGGTGCCGTGCCGAAGCCGATGGTGTTTTTCAGCAGGTGGTGGATGTCGCCCATACGATCAGAAATCCTCAAGTTCGTGGGTGGTCTTGTCCGGGAGAACACCACCTAGGTCGAGGTTTATTTCTCGGCACGTTCTCGGAGGGCACCCACATTCACCGCCGCTGCGACGCGGGCCGGATCGTTCTCAGCCAAGTCAGCCCCGACTCAAGCCATTGACATCTGAGTTGGTCGTGCCAAACTGCGTTGAGGAGCCGCAGAACCAGTGTTGCTGCTCAGCGTTCACCGAAGCGGGCCGTCCCCCGCCGAACCAAGGATCCTCGATGCACCCCAGGTCCACTCAGCGAGTCGGTTTCCTCCCCGCCAGAGGGGCTGCGACCCTCGCTGTCGCCGTCCTCGCCCTGCTGGGCTGCGCCAGCGAGAATACCCACGCCGACGAGGGCTCAACGTCCAGCAATGACGAGTCGGCAGCGGCGTCCTTCGGGCATGAGACCGGGCCACGCGTGCGCGTCAACCAGCTCGGCTACCTGCCCGACGGCCCAAAGCGCGCAACGCTGGTCAGCGACCAGACGGAAGCGGTGAGCTGGCAGCTGCTCGACGACGACGGCGGGCTCGCCGCGCAAGGAGAGTCGACCCCGCAAGGGTTCGACCCGTCGGCGGGACTCGAGGTGCACACCATCGACTTCAGCGATCACGGCGACTCCGGGGCGGGTTACACGCTGACCGCCGAGGGCGAGCAGAGCTACCCCTTCGACATCACCGAGGACTTATACACCTCACTGCGCCATGATGCCCTGAACGTCTACTACACGCATCGATCCGGCATCGCGATTGAACCGATCGAGGTCGACGGGAGCCTCGAGAGGCAGGAGTACGAGCGCCCTGCCGGGCACGTCACGGAATTCGTGCCCCCATGGGAAGACCTGCCCGACGCCGACGTCCCCAACCGGGGGGATCTGCAGGTGCCCTGCCTGCCGGCGGAGCGCTTCGTGTGGAACGGGGCGGAGCAGCACGCCAGCGCGGACGTCTATGGCGACCCCGAGGCGTGGCGCTGCCCGGAGGGTTACGCCCTGGATGCTGCAGGTGGCTGGTATGACGCGGGCGACCATGGCAAATACGTGGTCAACTCGGGCATCTCGGTGTGGCAGCTGCTGGCCACCTATGAGCGCAGCCAGAACGCCGAGGTAACCGTGGACGAGGCCTTGGGTGACGAGACCCTGCTGATCCCCGAGCGGGGCAACGGGGTGCCGGACATCCTTGACGAGGCTCGCTGGAACCTTGAATGGATGCTCTCCATGCAGGTGCCCGCCGACACCTGGATGACGATCGACGGGGTCGAGATCGATGCCGGCGGGATGGCGCACCACAAGCTGCACGACATCGCCTGGACCGGAATGGACACCCTCCCGCACGAGGACCCGATGCCGCGGTATCTGCACCGGCCCTCCACCGCCGCGACGCTGAACCTGGCAGCCGCCGCAGCTCACGGCGCCCGCCTCTATGACCAGTACGACGAAGAGTTCGCCGATGAGCTGCTCGACGCTGCGGAATCTGCCTGGGCTGCCGCCGCCGAGCACTCCAGCATCTTCCGGGGCCCCGACGGTGTTGACCCGAATCCCGGCGGTGGTCCCTATAACGATCACGAGTTCAGCGACGAGTTCTATTGGGCGGCCGCGCAGCTGTACCTGACCACGGGGTCAGCCAGCTATGAGGACGCGGTGCGCACCAACGTGCATCATGTGGGCGGCGCCGAGGACCAGGTCTTCGGCACCCCGGCCTTCGACTGGAAGAACACCGCCGCTGCCGCCCGCCTGGATCTAGCGACCGTGGACAGCGACCTGGAGGACCGTGAGGCGGTGATCGATTCCGTGGTCGACGCCGCCGACGCCTATCTGGCGGTCCAGCAGGATCAGCCCTTCGGCCACCCCTATGCCCCGGAGGAATACGACTGGGGGTCGAACCATATGGTGCTCAACAACGCCGCGGTGATCGCCACCGCCTTCGACCTCACCGGCGAGACCCGGTACCGCGAAGCCGGGATCGAGGCCATCGACTATGTCCTGGGCCGCAACGCGATCAACAACTCCTACGTCTCCGGCTACGGCACGTACTTCTCTGAAAACATGCACAGCCGCTGGTACGCGGCCGATCACGAGCGGCTGCCGCCGTTCCCCGCCGGCAAGCTTGCCGGCGGGGCCAACTCCGTCCTCGGCGATCCCACGGCACAGGGCGATCTCTCCGGCTGCGCGCCGCAGTTCTGCTACATCGACGCGTCTGACTCCTGGTCCACCAATGAGACGACGATCAACTGGAACGCCGCCCTGGCCTGGCACGCCAGCTGGCTCGACGACATGGGTCGCGCAGGCTGATCTAGTATCGGGACCATGTCAGCTGTCGGGGAAGGTCCCATGAAGATCCTGGTGGTGGACGACGAGGCGCCACTGGTCCACCTGATCGAGCAATACCTCATCCGCGATGGGTTCCGCGTCGTGGCGACCGGAGATGGATCCCACGCCGTGGATATCGTTCGCGAACAGAGCCCCGCCGTCGTCATCCTTGACCTCGGCCTGCCTGGCCTGGACGGCGTGGAAGCCTGCCGACAGATCCGTACGTTCTCGGACTGCTACATCATCATGCTCACGGCCCGCGCCGAGGAGGTGGACCGTCTGATCGGACTGTCCGTCGGCGCCGATGACTATGTGACCAAGCCCTTCAGCCCACGAGAACTGGTGCTGCGCGTGAAGGCGATGCTGCGCAGGCCACGAAACGCCTCCGGCTCGGATCTCGTCACCTACCAGCTGGGGGACCTCCGCGTCGATCTGGCGGGACGTGAAGTTCAACTGCGGGGTCAGCTCGTGGATCTCACCTTGACCGAGTTCGAGCTCCTGGCGACGCTTCTCGCGGAACCCGGAGTGGCACAGAGTCGGAGCGCACTGATCACCAAGGTGTGGGGTGATGAGTGGTTCGGAGACAAACACCTGGTCGATGTCCATATCGGGCACCTCCGCCGAAAGCTGGGGGATGATTCCGCGAACCCCCGGTTCATCCACACGGTCCGTGGCATCGGGTACAAGACGGGACCGCCACGTTGATCGGGCAGAGGCGATTCACCGGGCTGGGCACCCGGATCCTGGCGGCGCTCATCCTTGTGCTGGGTGTGGCGGTGGTGACTGCCTGGGTCGTTGCTCTCATCGTGGGACCGGCAATCTTCGATGACCATATGGAGATGGTCGAAACCTCCAACCCCGATCCAGGCATCGTCGCCCACGCCGAGGAAGCATTCGATGCGGCATGGAGACTGTCCCTCCTGCTGGCCCTCCTGACAGCCTTCGGGACTTCCGTCGTCGTCACCGTGATCCTCGTGCGCCGGCTGGTCAGGCCGATCCGCAAGATCCGCTCTGCGGTCGTCGAGATCACGGACGGCGACTACTCCGCGAGGGTCCCGGAGAGCAGCATCGGAGCAGAGTTCACTGAGCTGATGGTCGCGTTCAACAGCATGGCCGCAGAGCTGGACCGCACTGAGCTCACTCGCAAGCGCCTGCTCTCAGATCTGGCCCACGAGATGCGCACACCGGTGTCCACGGTTGACGGATATCTCGAAGCGATGCAGGACGGGATCGCCCACGCCGACGACGAAACCCTGGTCATGCTCAGAGAACAGACCGAGCGCCTCACACGCCTTGCTGAGGACATCTCTCTGGTCAGCGCCGCAGAAGAGGGGTGCCTGGACCTGCGGCTCGCCCCGGTCCAGCTCGGTGAGCTCCTGGATGCCGCGTCTGCCCAGATCCGCGCTCGCTATCAGGCCGCCGGGGTGAACCTCGAGATCAAGATCGGCAACCGCGCAAGAGCCGTGACGATCACCGCGGATCGCGACCGCATCGGTCAGGTCCTGACCAATCTGCTGGACAACGCACTGCACCACACCGAGCGCGGCGACGAGGTGACCCTCAGTGCACGGGCATCCAGATCCCATGTGACCGTCGACGTCGTCGACACCGGCCACGGAATCGACCCGGCACACCTTGCCCACCTCTTTGAGCGCTTCTACCGCGTGGACAGCGCACGCGACCGCACCCACGGTGGATCTGGGATCGGACTCGCGATCGTGCGTTCCATAGTCACCGCTCATGGAGGATCCGTCTGGGCGTTCAGCGAGGGGACCGGAAAGGGAGCCGTCTTCACGGTCGAGCTGCCTCAGGGCACCCAAGACTTGATGAAGGTTCCATAAAGGATCTGATTATCTGCCGCCCCATCGCAGGCGACTCGATATAGTCAAGAGTTGCGTGGTCACCGTCACGGGACTCACCAGCAGATCAGACAGGGAGCCGGAGTGTCGTCTCAGCGAAAGACCTCCACGAAGAGGCCGCCTCGCTCGGGCGCACAGCGGATGCTCGCGCTGGACGCTGCACGCGGGCTGGCGATCATCGGCATGATTGCTGTCAACACTGGTCCCCGCGGCGACGACGAGCTTCTGGAGATGATCTACCGAGTTCCGTATGGTCGGGCGTCCCTGCTCTTCGTCCTGCTCGGCGGAATCGGCGTCTCCTTGATGACGCGCCGCTCTCGCGAACAACACGCTCCGCTCCCCTGGGTGTCGCTGCTCTGGCGCTGTGTACTGCTGCTCCTGGGCGGCCTGGCGCTCCAGGAACTCGCCCACGACGTCTCGGTGATTCTGCAGATCTATGCGCTGCTGATCCTCTTCTCTCTCCCACTTCTCCGGGTCTCCGGTGGCCTCCTGCTCCTGACCACGGGGATCAGCGCCCTCCTCGGCCCGGTGATCTGGATTGCGGTTCAGACTCAGACCGACGGACGCTTCGATCGAGACCCCGTCTCAGCTTCAGGCCCGCCCTGGGAGATCTTCACCGGCATCGTGCTCACGGGCCCATACCCGTTGATCGTCTGGGCGGCGCCCTTCGTCCTCGGCCTCTGGCTGGGTCGACTGGAGCTCACAGACTCAAGAATCAGCACTCGACTGATCATCTGGGGCGCAGCTGCTGCAGTGGCGGCTCGCCTGCTCTCTGCGCTTCTGGTGGCCGCATTCGGCGAGCCGACGACCCATATGGCATGGGAGCGACTCTTCAGCGCGGTGGCCCATTCACAGATGCCGCTGTGGCTGATCGGCGGCACCGGGTCCGCAGTCTTCGTCCTCGGCCTGTGCCTGAAGATCCACGCGTGGTCCCACCCCATGGTGTCTCCGCTGATCTTCCTGGGTCAGTTGGCCCTGACTGCCTACGTCGGGCACCTGCTGATCCTCGCATTCGTCGTCCGCCCGGGACCGGACACGCTGGTCCAGGGGATGATCGCGAGCACCTGGACCGTGGCCGCGCTGATGGCGTTCGCCTGGCTCTGGCGGAAGCGCTTCAGCCGAGGGCCCCTCGAGGTTCTGCTGCGGGCGCCGAGACTGTCCCGGCGTCCTCGCTGAGAATGCCGGCGAGGTGGAAGGCAGAACATCCGGTCAAGAACGGGTCTGCACTTGATGAAGGTTTCTTCAAGATCACGCTTTCGGGCAATGCCGGGTCCAGCCATGCGGTTGACTCCTCAGCAAGCCACTGGTGATCTCAACATAGGAGGAACCCATGAAGACCACGACATCCGCAGCATTCATCGGCGCGTTCGCACTCACGGTCGCGCTGACCGGCTGCGCCACCGCCGAGGATCAGTCCGACGAGACCCCATCCGATCAGGGAGAGGCTGCAGAGGAGACCGCAGCGGAGTACAACGAGGCCGATGTCGACTACATCTCCGGAATGATCCCGCACCACCGACAGGCAGTCCACATGTCGGAGATGCTGCTGGACAAGGACGATGTGGAGCCGGAGGTGGAGGCCCTCGCCGAAGACATCCGCGAGGCCCAAGGTCCCGAGATCGAGCAGATGGAGTCTTGGCTGGACGCCTGGGGTCAGGAGGAAGCGGGCCCGGACCAGGGGGACATGGGGGACATGGACCACGGCGACATGGGCGACGGCATGGACGGGGGCACTATGCAGCACGAGGGCATGATGAGCGAGGAAGACCTCGACCAGCTCCAAGAATCGACCGGCTCGGCCGCTTCTGAGATGTTCTTGGAGCAGATGATCGTCCACCATGAGGGCGCCGTCTCCTCGGCGGAGCAGCATCTCCAGGACGGGGCGAACCCCGAAGCCCTGGAGCTGTCAGAGGACATCATCGACTCTCAGCAGGCCGAGATCGAGCAGATGGAAGAGCTCCTGGAAGACCTCTGAACCGGGTCCTAGGAGTCCAGCTCAGAGAAGACGTTCGGTGGTCTCCCCGCCGTCGAGGGTGCGAAGCACTGACTCGCCCACGACCAGCAGCACCTCGACGGCGCCGTCGGCAGTCGAACTCGCCCCCAGGGCAGAGACCTCACCGAGGGATTGCTGGCTGACGGTCCAGCTGTCTCCCACGTCCTGACTGATCAGCAGGTGTCCCTCGACGCTTGCACCCACGATCGTGGTGTCATCGACCCAGGTCAGAAGCCGGATGAGCTGCGGTGTGTCCAGCAGATCCCATGCGGCGCCGTCATCTGATCGCAGGACGCCCGCTTCGGTGGCAGCCAACATCGCTCCTGAGCCCTCGGCGATCGCGACCGATGCGGGCATGGAATCGATAGGCAGGGTCTCCCATGTCCGACCATCCGCGCTGAGTCGCAGTTCGCCGTCGAAGCCGAGCACACGGTCAGAACTGGCCGCCAGTGCGTGGAAGTCAGATTCACCTCCCCGGGAGAGCACCTTCCAAGTCTCGCCCCGGTCGGTGGACTCGATGAGTCCGAGCGGCTCCGGGAGATCCACCCCCGGCCCCGGGTGGCCAGACGCCAGGTAGCGGCCGTCGGGGGTCACGGTGAAGCCCATCAGATCGATCTCGGGGCCGACTGCAATCGACTCCTGCTCCCGGAGCCGAAACAGGCCTTCGTGAGCGGCTAGCAGCACCACTGCCGAATCGGCCGGATCGCGGACGATCGCGTGGATGTGGGAGATGGGGGAGGTTGTGTTCTGGTCTGGGGCTGCCGGCGGAGCCTCCCGCGAGCAGGCCGCCAGGGCTCCCGCCCCGAGCACTCCCAGACCTCCGCCGATGAGGCGTCTGCGGTTCACGAGCTTCATCCGTACATCTCCTTCCCTCGTGGAATGACCAGCCCTCAACCCTATCTGCGCCGCATCGGCGGAGCGCGCTGGATCTCATGAAGATTCCATGAAGCTCGAGCCAGGCGTGGTCCACGCGTCAGGTGGGGTCACGCGCGCCCCGTGGACTCGTTCTACCCGACAGCCACACCTTGACTCATATACCCCCCAGGGGTATAAATGCAGACATGGACAATTCGTCGCGAGCACCCGAGCAGGCTGGACCTGGTCCCGCCGCGGACACCCCGCACCATGGCCATGATCATGGTCATCATCCGAGTCATGACGGCCATGAGGCTCCGTCGAGTCACACCGGACACGAAGGTCACAGCCACGACCATGGGGATCATGTCGGTCAGTTCCGCCGGCTGTTCCTGATCATGGTGGTGGTGGCCGTGCCGGTGGTGGGCTTCAACGAGATGTTCGCGCACCTTCTCGGCTATACGCTCCCAGACGCCCCCTGGGTGTGGTGGGTGTCTCCTGTGCTGGGCACCATCGTCTACCTCTGGGGCGGTCGCCCATTCCTGACCGGAGCAGCCTCGGAGGTCCGCGCCAGGCAGCCCGGGATGATGCTGCTCATCGGGCTCGCCATCACCGTGGCCTTCATCGCGTCCTGGGGTGCGACGCTGGGGATCCTGGACCATGAGCTGAACTTCTGGTGGGAGCTGGCCCTGCTGGTGGTCATCATGCTGCTCGGCCATTGGATCGAGATGCGCTCACTGGCTCAGACCACCTCTGCCTTGGACTCCCTGGCAGCGCTGCTGCCCGATGAGGCTGAGAAGGTCCAGGGCGACGACGTCGTGAAGGTCGCTCCGGCCGCTCTGGCCGTCGGCGATGTGGTGATCGTCAGGCCTGGCTCTTCGGTCCCGGCCGACGGGAGGATCATCGACGGAAGCGCCTCGATGGATGAATCCATGGTCACCGGTGAATCGAAGCCGGTCCGCCGCGGGACCAGCGAGCACGTCGTCGCCGGCACCGTGGCGACAGACTCCGGGCTGCGCGTCGAAGTCGCGGCTATCGGGGAAGACACCGCTCTGGCCGGGATCCAGAAGCTCGTGGCGGATGCTCAGGCTTCCTCCTCCCGGGCTCAGCGCATCGCGGACCGGGCCGCAGGCTGGCTGTTCTGGTTCGCTCTGGGGGCTGCGGTCCTGACTGCACTCAGCTGGGCCGCGCTGGGCATGCCCGAGGCTGCGGTTGTCCGCACGATCACCGTGCTGGTGATCGCCTGTCCCCACGCGCTGGGTCTTGCGATCCCGCTGGTGGTCTCGATCGCCACCGAGAGGGCCGCCCGGGGCGGCGTTCTCGTGAAGGACCGGCTGGCCCTGGAGTCCATGCGCACGGTCAACGCGGTGCTCTTCGACAAGACCGGCACGCTCACCAAGGGGGAGCCCACCGTCACAGGGGTCCACCCCGTGGGGAATCACCAGGACGACGACGTCCTTGCCCTCGCCGCCGCCGCAGAGTCAGACAGCGAACACCCGTTGGCCCGGGCGATCATCGGCGCCGCACGGGGCCGGGACCTGAATGTGCCGCGGGCCAGAGACTTCTCCTCATCTCCCGCCGTGGGGGTCAGCGCCACCGTTGACGGCAGCGTCGTGGAGGTCGGGGGTCCGCATCTTCTGGACCAGCGCAGACAGGACGCGCTCACGGTCACCGAGCAGTGGCGCGAAGAAGGCGCGATCATCCTCCACGTGCTGATGGACGGTGAGGTGATCGGAGCGCTGCGGCTCGCTGATGAGGTCCGACCCGAGTCCCACGCTGCCATCGAGGCGCTCCATGCCCGACGCGTCGAGGTTGTGATGATCACCGGGGACGCCCAGGCAGTTGCCGACACCGTCGCCCGAGATCTGGGCATCGACAGAGTCTTCGCCGGGGTCCGACCCGAGGACAAGGCGGCGAAGGTCGCCGAGCTCCAGGCAGAGGGAAAGAAGGTGGCCATGGTGGGTGACGGCGTCAACGACGCTCCTGCCCTGGCGCAGGCCGATGTCGGCATCGCCATCGGCGCGGGCACCGACGTGGCCATCGGATCCGCCGGGGTGATCCTGGCGAGCTCCGATCCTCGCTCCGTGCTCTCCGTCTTCAGGCTCTCCGAGGCCAGCTACAGAAAGATGAAGCAGAACCTGTGGTGGGCCGCCGGATACAACATCGCTGCGGTGCCGCTCGCCGCGGGCGTGCTGGCGCCCCTCGGATTTGTGCTCCCGATGAGCATCGGCGCGATCCTGATGTCTGCCTCCACCGTGGTGGTTGCTCTCAACGCCCAGCTGCTCCGCCGCCTTGACCTCTCCCCTGGGGCGAGCACTCCGGAGGTCACCGACCACGGCGCATAGGGCGGCGAGGGGAGAATCTGGGAGGACCCCCACCGGGACATACAGCCAGCCTCGATACCATGGTCGATCTGAGGCGGGCCACGCAGCGCTCGCCCCAGGTTCATACGACGGATCGAGAAGGGGCCCATGTTCTGGAGGACCGTATCCGCAGCCGGGTCCCGCACGAGGCGCCTGCAGGTCGGCGACCACGCCGTGGATGTTCACGGGACCTTCGCTCCGCAGCGACCCCAGGTCCTGTTGGTGCATGGACTCGGCATGTCCGGCGAGTACTTCCAGCCCCTGACCGACGTGCTCGCGGCCACCCACGATGTCTACGCGCTGGATCTGCCGGGGTACGGCAAGACGCCCAATCCGGAGCGGGCGCTGAGCATCTCGAAGCTGAGCGAGGTGGTGGCCGGGGTGGTCACCACGCTGGAGCTGGACTCCCCCGTCGTCGTCGGTCACTCGATGGGATGCCAGATCGTCGCCGACGCCGTCGCCACCCACCCGGAGATGTTCGCCGGCTACGTGCTGATCGGGCCGACAGTGGACCCGTCCGCGCGCAGCTTTCTCGCCCAGAGCTCACGGCTGATGCGCGACACCCTGCGCGAACCCCCACGGAACAACTTCATAGTGTTCCGCAACTATGTGCGGATGGGCCCGCTGCGCTACCTGCACACGGTCCGACACATGCTTGCCGATCGGACTGAGGAGTCCATCCAGCGCTGCACGATTCCGGGCCTGGTGGTCCGCGGTGAGAATGATCCGATCGCCTCGGCCGAGTGGGCGCGGCAGCTGGTGGACCTCGCCCCCGACGCGAGCCTGGTGGAGATCCCCGACGCTCCGCATGCGCTCCAGATCCACCGGCCGAAGGAGCTCGCCTCCGCGTGTGCCCCGTTTCTGGCAGCCGTCGACGGCGAGCGCCCGGGCCCGCAGACGACGGCGCCCCGCGCGTGACCAGCCTCCCGGCTTCGGCCACTCCTTCCTCCGGCGCGCGGGAGCGTCTGCGAGGGGCATCCGAGCTTGGCCGCAACCTCGGCGCCTGGGTCCACGACTACGCCTACGCGCTGCGCCGGCAGGCGTCCGGACTGCTGCGTGGGCCTGATCCGAAGGCCTACCGCCGGCCCGAGTCAGGGAAGCCCGCCGTGCTGCTGCTGCCGGGGATCTATGAGACCTGGGCCTTCATGCTCCCGGTGGCCAACGTGCTGCGGGAGCAGGGCTATGACGTGCACGCCGTCGTGGACCTGGGGTACAACGGCGGCACCATCGAGGACATGGCAGACCTGGTGGATGACTACATCCGCCGTGAGGGCGTTCAACGGTGTGTGCTGGTGGCCCACAGCAAGGGCGGGCTGATCGGCAAGCTGCTGCTCACCCGGCAGAGTGACGCTGACCCGGTCTTGGGGCTGGTCACGCTGAACACCCCGTTCGAAGGGTCACAGCTGGCCCGACTGCTGCCGCTGCCCGCGCTGCGGCTGTTCCTGCCACGCTCCCCGGAGCTGGCCGAACTGGGCGCCAGCCGGGACGTGGATGCGGACATCATCTCGATCTATGGTCGCTTCGACCCCCACATCCCCGGCGGGAGCCGCCTCGAAGGTGCACACAATGTGCAGCTGGAGACGCGGGGACATTTCCTGCCGCTGAGCGATGCTCGGGCGCACAAGGCGATCCTCGACGGGGTCCGGCGCATCACGGGTTGATGAGAAGGTACGTGCCAGCGCCGCTCAAGACCTGACCGGCACCGGCACATCGCAGAGCAACGGGCTCGGACACGTCACTGCCTGGGTCGGACCGTGAGCGCCTGGGTCGCTGAGCCGACGGGTCCCTTGAGGTCATGAATGATGGACTGTGTCAGTCCGCGCCCATCGGGTCCGAAGGAGACCGTCGTGTCATAGCCCACCCACTCCCCTTCTGGAGCACGGAAGATCTGGGTGGAGAGCTCCACGTTGGGGAAGAGCACGTCACCTGGGTCTGAGCGGACGGCGACCCCGTTCGCGACGTCGAACAGTCCGACGAAGCGAGACAGATCGCTCACCCGTTCGTCCGCGACGAGGGAGTGGGGGGTGCGGATCCAGGCCTGGGAGCGCCCTTCGCCCAGGACGCGGCGCTTGGATTCGATCGAGCGGATGAGCCCTCCGGGCCAGACTGTGCTCGCATCCCACGGTTCAAAGGTCGCCGGTCCGGGAATCTCCGCCAACGCGGTTCCCTCCAGCCGGGCGGTGTCGAACTGAGCCAGCAGCCAGCCGCGCAGGAGCACCGCCGGACGCGAGTCATGCCTCAGCTCGACCTCCACCAGCTCAATGGTCTTGCCGGGACGCAGCACGCGGGCGACGACGTCGACCTCACCCACCGGCAACGGTCCCAGGATGTCGTAGTGCAGCCCCGTGATGCGCAGCGAGTCCTCACGGCGTTGATCTCTGTCTCGCTCCATGACATGTGCCATCAGCCCCAGCGCAGGCGCGATGTGCTGCATGTCTTCATCCCAGGCTCCACTCGCATGTTCGGTGGCCTGAAACCGTGTCTCGTCGATCCGTTCGAAGTACGCCATAGAAGTCTCCTCGTGTGTTCAGTTCTGGGCGTCCTGGATCAGCAGGGCCTCGCCCTGGCCGACGCCAGACCGACTGCGGCGAAGGCGTCGTTGATCTCGAAGAGATCCAGCTCAGTCGGGTCGAGGGAGCCCTTTCGCTGCTGGAGGGTCACCGGGACGACTTACTCGTCATAGCACCCTTCCGTGATCCACGATCATCACACATGCTAGTGACATATAACGTACGTTATTTATATGTACAACAATATGTCGGTTAACTCTGACTAGAATGACATGATGAGCACCGCCCAGCAGGTCCCAGCGCGCACGCGGCTGCTCCAGGCTGCTGACCACATACTCTTCGAAGACGGCATCCGCGCCACGCCCGTGGACGAGATCCTCCGTCGGGCGCGCGCGTCTCCAGCCACCTTGTACTCACACTTCGGCAGCAAGGACGCGTTGACCGCGGAGGCCCTGCGGATCCGTTTCGCTGACTGGCGGAGCAGCTGGGACGAGCAGGTGATCTCCGCGAACAATGACACCGAGCGGCTGCTGGCCGTCTTCGACGCCTTGGCCGCCTACAGGGAGGACCGGCAGCACCCATCACGCTGGTGCGCGTTCCTCGCAGCCGCCACTGAGCTGATGCCGGAAGCCGGAGAGATCAGGGACGTCCTGGACGCGGACACAGCCTTGTTGCGCACACGGCTGCTTCACCTCTCCCGCCCCCTGGCAGCTGATCGAGCCCAGGATCTTGCCGAAGGAGTGCTCCTGGCCTACGACGGGACCTTGACCGCGTTCCTGCGCGGCCACCCTCGGTCGCCGATCGAGGCGGGTCGTCGTCTGGCCCTCGCAGCGGTTCAGGCCTACACCCAGGGCTGAGCGGGCCGTCGCGCCTGCACAGGTGATGACAGGGCGGGGACGCGGACCAAGCCGGGTGGCCACCACTGTCGGTGACCTTTCATCCGGCTGACTGAGACCCCGTGCTTTGTCCCGGTGCCAGGAGTAGTCTGCGAACGTCTCTACCTGCTCGAACCAGCTACCAGGAGATTGCCATCATGCGCGCAGCTCGTTACTACGATCGCAAAGACATCCGCATCGAAGAGATCGACGAACCTCAGCTGAAGCCGGGACACGTGGCCATCGACGTCGCCTGGTGCGGCATCTGCGGCACCGACCTCCACGAATACCTCGAAGGCCCGATCTTCGTCCCGGCCCACGGACACCCGCACCCCATCTCCGGTGAGTCCGCACCGGTCACTCTCGGACACGAGTTCTCCGGGACCGTCACGGCAGTCGCCGACGACGTCAGCGACCTCACGTCCGGCCAGAAAGTGGTGGTCGAGCCCTACATCATCCGCGAGGACGTGGAGGTCAAGCCCGGGGTCGATTATCAGCTCTCCCCGGACATGAACTTCATCGGCCTCGGCGGTCGCGGGGGCGGGCTCAGCGAGAAGATCGTGGTCGAACGCCGCTGGGTCCACCCGATCGCGGATCACGTCGCCCTCGATCACGCCGCACTGATCGAACCTCTCGCGGTAGGCCACCACGCCTTCGTCCGATCCGGCGGCAAGGCCGGTGGCGTCGCGGTGGTCGGCGGCGCAGGCCCGATCGGTCTGCTCACCGCCGCGGTGCTGAAGGCGGAAGGCCTCACCGTCTTCATCTCCGAGCTCTCCGAGGCCCGCAAGGCCAAAGCCCGGGAGACCGGCGTCGCCGACGAGGTCTTCGATCCCCGCGAAGTCGACGTGGCAGCGGAGGTGCGCCGCCGCACCGACGGCCGTGGAGCCGACGTCGGCTTCGAATGCTCCTCGGTCCCGGTGGTCCTGGACATGCTCCTCGATGCGGTGCGTCCCGCCGGAGTCATCGTCAACGTCTCCATCTGGGGGCACAAGCCCGCCGTCGACATGCCGAAGCTGGTGCTCAAGGAGATCGCCCTGCTGGGCACCATCGGCTACGCCAACGATCACCGACGCGTGATCGAACTCGTCGAGGACGGCAAGATCGACCTCGGTCCGTTCATCACCGGCAGGATCGGCCTCGACGGGCTGGTCTCCGAGGGGTTTGAGCAGCTGATCAACAACAACGAGCAGCACGTCAAGATCATCGTCGACCCGCGGGCTTGACCCCCACGCGGACCTGCAGGTGGCCGCCGCGCGCCGAAGCGGACCGGAGCTCTGCGCAGTCACGTTCCACCGCGGCCCACGGGTGCGCCTCGATATCCGCCCCGCCCAGTCGGCACGCAGCCCTGGCCAGCGGGCTCAGCAGCGCGCTGACTCCGCTGGGCAGCTGCATGTCCAACACCCCCAGCTCCGCCTCGGGCTCCGTCAGCTGCCACATGTTTCCCCAGGCTCGCACCCACGGGTCCATCAGAGACAGCGAGTACGTGGCCAGCCCGACGCGTGAGAGCCCGCTCCCACCAGCCTGCGTCATCTCCTCTGAGACCTCGGCGGCGACCATGGTGGTGGCGTCGGCCTGGATCAGGATCACGTTGTCCCAGCCGTGACGCTGCGCCCGCTTCCTGGCCTGGACGAGCATCTGGGCGCTGCGATCGATGCCCACGATGACCCCGCGCAGGCCCACCCGGTTCTGCAGCGGCCCGAAGTTCAGGCCGGTGCCGCACCCGAGGTCGAGAACCTGGTCTCCCTCGCGCAGTGCGAGTGACTCGATGAGCCGTCGTCGTCCCGCGCCGTAGACGGGGTGCTCGGCGGAGAGCAGATCGTAGAACGGGGCGAAGGCCGTGTACTTCTCGCGGGTGTATCTCTCGGCGCTGTCCTTCTGCAAGGCCCGGCTCCTCTCCCGCGTACGCTATGCACAGCACCTCCCAGGGTATGCGCTGACGCTGACGCCGACCCCTCTCGCCGCCGTTGAAGGAGTTCACCGTGGATGGTCTGATCGATCTGCTGGTCATCGGCGGGGGCACGGCGGGGATCGTGGGGGCTAAGACGGCAGCGCGCCTGGGTGCACGCACCGTCCTGGTCGAGCAGCACCGCACCGGCGGCGACTGTCTCTGGACCGGATGCGTGCCTTCGAAGACCATCCTCTCGGCGGCCGCCCACGCCTCCCTGGTCCGCGAGGCCGCCGGCACCGAGCCCGATTTCACCCAGGTCAGGAAGCGGATCCTCGCGACCATCGGCACGATCGAACCCGACGATTCGGCGGAGACCCTGGAAGCCGCTGGGGTGACGGTGCTGCATGGAATCGCCCGGTTCACCGCCCCCGGGGTTGCCGAGATCTCTGGGGTGGCCGGGGGCGCGGGCGAGCGGATCCGCTTCCGTCAGGCCCTCATCGTCACCGGCAGCTTCCCTTCGGTGCCCGAGATCCCAGGTTTGAAGGACGCCGGGCACGTCACCTCCGACACGATCTGGGAGCTGACGCAGCTGCCGCCGCGTCTGGTGGTGATCGGCGGCGGCCCGATCGCCTGTGAGCTGGGCCAGGCCTTCGCGCGGCTCGGCTCAGACGTGACGGTGCTGGCCCGTTCAGGACTGCTCCCCAAGGAGGACCCCGACGCCGCCGCCCTGGTGCAGGCGAGCCTGGAACGCGATGGCGCCACCGTGCTTGTCAATGAGGAGCCCGCCCGCGTCCACCGTCGATCTGACGAAGCCGAAGGGGCCGACGGTGCCGACGGTGCGGACGGACACATGGTCACCACCTCGGCAGACCGGCGGCTGGAGGCCGACGTCGTCCTGGTCGCCACCGGGCGGACCCCGCGGAGCGCAGGCCTGGGTCTGGAGCAGCTCGGGGTGGAATGTGACGAGGCCGGACACGTGCTCGTGGACGACACGATGCGCACCTCGAACCGCTCCATCTGGGCCGCCGGGGATGTCACCCCGCACCCGAAGTTCACCCACCTGGCAGCGGTCCACGCCAGCACCGCCGCCTCCAATGCGGTCCTCGGCCTGCGGCGCCGAGTCAGCAGCACGGTCCCGCGGATCACCTACACCTCCCCGGAGGTCGCCGCCGTGGGCCTCACCGCTGTCTCCGGCCCGGGCATGACCACCTCGACGGTCTCACTGGAGCACACCGACCGGGCGCTGACCGAGGACTCACCAGAAGGATTCGCCCGACTGGTGATCGGCCGGCGCGGCCGAATCCTCGGCGGCACCCTCGTGGGTCCCCGGGCAGGTGAGTCACTGGGAGAGCTGACCCTCGCGGTCGCACAGAAGCTGAGCACCCGGCAGCTCGCGGGAATCACCCACGCCTACCCGACCTACAACGATGCGCTCTGGGACGCCGCGATCGCCCATGCCCGCGACGGACTGGACTCCCCCGTGGTCAGCACGGCGACCAGCGCGCTGGCTGCCCTGGTCCGACGACGACGCCGCGGCCCTGAGTCTCAGCCCAGCGCCCGGTAGCCCACGACCACGCGGTGCGCCGCGCTCAGGCCGACCAGCAGCGCCCACACAGCCGCGATCGGGGCGGCCGCGAAGGGGAAGATCAGCCACAGGCTGTGCACCAGCACGGTCTCGGCCCCCTCCGCCAGGCCACCGATGAAGGAGAGCGACCGGCCGTCGTCAAGCTGCCTGCCGTCCTTCTCCGCGATGGAGGAGAACGCGAGGAAGGCGCCCCCGTTGACGTAGTAGGCGAAGAGCACCAGCAGGAACGGCAGCCACGGGGCGTCGAAGGCCGCGCTCGCACCGATGGCCACGCCCACCACCGTCGCGCCATAGACGATGAAGTCTGCGCAGATGTCCCAGAAGCCGCCCTGCCCGGAAGCCGGGGATGACCCGCCGGCCCTGCGCCGGGCCAGCGGGCCGTCCAGCCCGTCGGCGACTCGGCAGAGCAGCCACAGGATCAGCGCCAGGATCCATTGCTGCGTCGCCGCGAGCACCGCGCTGATGAGGCCGGCGGCAAGGTTGAGGCCGGTGAGCCGGTTCGGGGTCACCCAGGGCACGTCCAGCACGCGGGCAGCAGCGTCTGTAGTCGGGGCGAGCGCGGACCGGAGCAGCGCATCAAACATCGGCTCTGCCGTTGCTCCCGCGGAGACGCACCGCGCAGGCGATCCCGGCCAGGGTCAGGACGCCGAGCACCGCGAATGCCAGCTCGGCCTGGAAGCCCGATTCAAAGCCGAAGGCGCCCAGCGCCAGGTAGCTGGCTGTGCCGGGGACGATCCCGATCAGGGTGCCCAGAAGGTAGGGCCACCAGCCCAAGGAGGTCAATCCGGCCGAGTAGTTGATCGCGGTGAAGGGCAGCACCGGGACCAGCCGGACCCCCACGACGGCGGCGAACCCGTGACGGTCCAGGACGGCTTCGAACCTTGCGACCCGGGTCCCGGTGAACCGCTCGACCGCGTCGCGGCCCAGCCGGCGGCCCAGCCAGAACGCAGCGGAGGCTCCGGCCATCGCGGCGGTGTAGACGATCAGCAGACCCGGGCCGAACCCGAAGAGCACCCCGGCACCGATGGAGAGCACGTTCTTCGGCACTGGGGCCAGGGTCAGTGCGGCGTAGGCGATTCCGAATCCGATCGGACCCCACCAGCCCGTGCCGGCGACCAGGTTTCGGATCTCCTCCACCGACGGGAGCGGAAGCAGGAGAGCCGCGGCGGTGAAGACTCCCAGCGCCAGCACCAACAGCGCGGCTTTGGCCACGGCTGCTCGGCGCCCAGACTGCGCCGCCGCGGAGGGTTCCTCTGGGGCCGCAGACCTGAGGCGAGCCGGCTCCTGGTCAGTCATTCTTGAGAGCGTACTGGAGCCGGGAGCCCGAGTGTTCAGGGATGGATCATCCGGCGCTGACTTCCGGCGTGGACAGCGCGGCCCGTGGTAGGAAGGGTCCCATGACTACCCCGCCGCCTGTGGTGCTCTTCGACGTCAACGAGACGCTGTCCGATATGCGTCCCCTGGCGAGCGCATTCGAGGAATCAGGGATGCCTGCTGCTGGGGCCCCGCTGTGGTTCGCGGAGGTGCTCCGCGATGGGTTCGCGCTGACCACCACCGGCGAAAATCCCGACTTCGTGGCGATCGCCCGGGACAATCTGCGCCGCCACCTGGCTGCGGCATCTGGAGCTCGAGACCACGCTGAGGACGTCGATCGCATTCTGGAGGTCTTCACGCACTTCGACCTGCACCCCGACGTCACTCCTGGTGTCACCGCGCTGAGCCGGACCGCGGAGCTGGTCACGCTGAGCAACGGCTCGGCGGCGATCGCGGAGACTCTGCTTGCACGCGGCGGCGTGCGGGAGCTCTTCTCGCAGTGCCTCAGCGTCACCGACGCACCGTTGTGGAAGCCCGCGCGGGACGCCTACGCGTATGCCGCGCAGCAGACCGGACGACCCCTGGATGAACTGATGCTCGTCGCGGTGCACCCCTGGGACATCCACGGGGCCGCCGCCGCGGGACTCCGCACCGCCTGGATCAACCGCACCGGGGCTGCGTACCCGAGCTGTTTCCGGGCGCCGGAGATCGAGGCCGAGCACCTGGTGGCGCTCGCGGAGATCCTCGCGGGAGCGCGGGGCTGACCGTCGACGCCGGTTACCGGGCTTGGAGCACGAAGAACATGAAGCAGATGAACGACCGCCCCAACAGTGGTGGCGGGATCAGCTCCAGCGGCGTATCGGGATCGTAGGGCGGCTCGGTGACCGACGCGATATCGAAGCCGGCCTCCGTGAATGCCGAAGTGATCGCGGGCAGAGGTCGGTGCCAATACGTCAGCGTCGCCTCCTGGCCCGCGAAGGTGAACTCATCGGAGAACTGGGTCGTCGCGAAATAGTCGGCCTTCGGGTAGTTGAGCATATAGACGTATGGGTGATTCACCGAGAGGATCAGCCGTCCTCCGGGCTTGAGCACACGGTGCAGCTCCGCCAGGGGCACCGTCCAATCCTCGAGGTAATGCAGCACCAGGGATCCGACCACGTCATCGAACGAGTTGTCCTCGTAAGGCAGGGGCTGGCCAAGGTCTGCCACTCGCAGGTCCACGTCCGCGCCGAGTCGCTGCCTCGCGATCTCCACCATCGCCGGGCTCAGATCGAATCCAACGACGTCGGCGCCACGGTCGATCAGCGCGGCGGAGAGCAGACCGGATCCACAGCCGGCGTCGAGCACTCGGCGTCCGTCCACGTCTCCAGCCAGGTCGATCATCGCGGGGCGTTCGTAGCACCCGTTCACGAAGTTCACTTCGTTGTCCGCTGCGTAGGCTGCGGCGAAGCTGTCATAGGGCGCTGTCTGCATTGCATGAACTCCAATTCATACTCATGGCATTCGGACCCCCTGCTCCGCCCATCCCAGCACATTGAACCCCAGTTGCCGGAACAACACTCACCGCACCCGAAACGCGCTGATCAAACCCGAGATAAGGGTTCACACAACACGGGTGAGCTGGTCTGCCCCCAACATTCTGCGCCGGACCATCGCGCTGAGCTGTTCGACGAACTCGGTGAGAGCCGCGGCCGGCTGAACCTTCCGCTTCACGGCGTCTGTTCCTAGCATCGATCCCATGGCCACTCCCCTGCTCTTCCTCTCCGGCGCCGGACTCCCCTCTTGGATCTGGGACGATGTGCGATCCCGCGTGGAAGCACCGTCCCGCGTCGCCCCGCGCCCGACGACCGGTGAGACTGTGAGCGATTATGCCCGGGCAGCCCTGGAGGCGGCTCCGGCGGAGAGGTTCACGCTGATCGTGCATTCCTCGGGCGGCGTGGTCGCCGCCGAGCTCGCCCGCTCCGCGGAACCTGGACGCATCACCGGGGTGCTTGGCCTCGCAGCCGTCATCCCGCGGGCGGGAGCGTCCTTCGTCTCCTCGCTGCCGTTCCCGCAGCGATTCATCCTGCCGGCGGTGATGCGGGTGGCCGGGACCAGGCCACCTGAGTCCTCGATCCGGAAGGGCCTCGGCGCGGGCCTCGATGAGACCACCACGCGGCGCCTCGTTGCGGACCTCTCACCCGAGCCGCGCGAGTACTTCACCAGTCGCGCCGCGGACCCGGCCGCCCTGTTCGCCATTCCTTCACGGGGCTACGTCGTGACCACCGACGACGCCGAGATCCCGAGTGCTCTGCAGCGCCGCTTCGCCGCTCGGCTCCACCCGACCGAGACCTTCGAGGTGCGTGCGGGCCATCTGCCGATGCTCACCCATCCAAAGGTCATCGCGACCGCCATCAACTCACTGGGCGACCGGCCCGGAACATGAGCGAGCACGAACACCGGCAGGAGACGTCCGGCCAGGTCGCCGGGAAGCGATCGCGTCCCGGCGCGGCTGACCCGCAGGCAGGCACCACCCGGGTGCCGAGAGGTTCAGGAGAGCCATGAGCAGCATCGAGATCCTCAAAGACATCGCGCGTCGCCCGCTCGAAGAGGTGCACGCGCTGCGCCCAGCGCTGACATCAGAGCTGCTCAATGCACACCCGCATCATCACAACTCCATCGCCTGGCTGCTCTGGCATTCAGCCCGAGAGATCGACGAGCAGCTTGCCAGCCTCTCCGGGCAGGAACCGGTCTGGACGGTGCAGGGCTTCGCTGAGCGGTTCGCCCTGGATCTCGGTGCCCACGACATGGGGTTCGGCCATACCGGCACCCACGCACGGCGGATCCGGGTCAGCGACCCGGACCTGCTGCTGGAGCATCTGCGCGCCGTCGTCGAGGCACAGCTGTCCTATCTGGACTCGCTGGGCGAGGCCGATCTCGAGGAGGTCATCGACACCCAGTGGCACCCGCCCGTGACGCGGGGGGCACGGCTGATCAGCCTCTCGCTGGACGCGGTGGCGCATATCGCCCAGGCCGCCTACGTCACCGGGATGGGTCCTGCCGCGTTTGAGGAACCTCAGGTCGCGGAGCAGCACGGTGAGGAGCATCAGGGCGGGCAGCGTCAGGCGTAGGTCCGCCGAGCTCGGGGGCGCCGGGCCGGCCAGCCTCTGAACGGGCGGCACCCGCGCTGCGGCTCGGCACGGCTCCGGTGAGCTGGCGCAGCCACTCCGGGGCTTCGAACAGCCAGTCCTGCCCCAGCCGCTGCGCCACCGCGTAGATCATCAACGGTCCGATCACCCCGCCCAGGGTCGGCAGGGCCACGTGCACCGCGAGGGCCTCCACGCCGAGCATGCCGAGCACGATGCGTGTACTGGCGGTGAAGAAGATGTGCGCCACGAAGATCACCAACGACAGCTCCCCGATGCGGGCGAGCCACCGGGCCCGGTGGCCCATCCGTGCCAACAGCAGCGCCACTGCCAGGATGGCGAGCACGCCGGCGCTCGAACCGATGAACCCGAGTGCCACGCTGGGCGCCGTGCGGATGTCGCCATAGGCGGTGGGCGGGGTGGCCAGCAGCGTGTAGCCGAGGACCACCCACACTGCCCCGGCGCCGATCACGACGCCGCCCGCCCAGCCGACCCCGAACCGCTGCACCCAGCTGAGCAGGCGCTTCCCGGTGAGCACCACGCCGAGGAAGAAGAAGACCGTCAGCGCCAGCCCCTCGCCGCCGAGGATCCTCCAGTTCAGGCCCCACACCACGGCAGAACCGAGCGCTGCCAGGCCCAGGGTCACGACGGCCGCCCGCTGGCTGCGCCAGGGCTTCGCGACCGCGGCGAGCAGCATCATCACCGTGATCCAGCCGAAGAACCAGAACTGCTCCTTCGGCTCCCAGATCATGAGCAGCTCGACCGGATGCACCGGGTCGTTCACGGCCGAGCCCATGCCGATCTTCAGCAGCAGCTGCAGCGTGGACCAGAGCATATAGAGCCAGAGGAAGGTCACCGAGCGCGCCCGGGCGTAGTGCCAGGCGCCATCCCGGCGCATCCCCGAGGCGACGAAGAGTCCCGCCAGGAACGCGAAGACCGACAGGTGAGACATGTAGATGACGGAATCGACCTGTGTCAGAAGGGGGTCCTCCACCAGCTCCGCCGGCTCCAGGGCTCGCCATACATGGCCCAGGACAATCAGGATTATCGCCAGCGCCTTAGCGATGTCGATCGTGGCGTCCCGCGCGGGTTGCACCGAGTCTCGTGTCACGGGTTTATCAAATACCAGGCATCTCTCTTCGGCAAGCCTTTTCTTGCTTTCATGGCGTTCGGCGCGACCTCGGCGGCGGAGAGGCTCGTCGTCATGGTTTAGTGGTGACATGCCCGCGCGCATCATCTCCATCGGCACGGCACTGCCGGCGACCTCTGTGCCCCAGGGAGACCTGCGCGCCTTCTTCGCTGATCAGCCCGACGCCAGCCGGCTGACCCGCCGGCTCATCGGGGCAGCCTTCGACGCCGCCGGCATCGAGACCCGCCACTCGGTGCTCACCGGGCTGGGCGGCACCCCGGACGGGGTCTTCGTCGGCGAGGATTCCAGACTGCTCTCCCCCACCACAGGGATTCGCAATGAGCTCTACCGACGGACCGCCCCAGACCTGGCCGCCGACGCCGCGCGCTCCGCCCTGTCGGAGGCGGCGCTCACCCCCAGCCAGATCACTCACGTCGTCACCGTCTCCTGCACCGGATTCTTCGCTCCGGGCCTGGATTTCCGGCTGATCCGCGACCTCGGCCTGCCCGAGACCGTGGAACGCAGTCACCTGGGATTCATGGGCTGCGCCGCCGCCCTTCCGGCGCTGCGCACGGCGTCTCAGATCACCGCCGCGCAGCCCGAGGCCGCGGTGCTGGTCGTCTGCGTGGAGCTGTGCTCGCTGCACATCCGCGACACCGCGGACTCCGAGCAGATCGTCGCGGCCTCGGTCTTCGCCGACGGCGCCGCTGCCGCAGTGGTCACCGCCGACGAACGCCTCGGCACCCCCGGCGGAATCGTGCTGGAACGGTTCGCCACCGCGCTGACCAGCGAAGGCGAGTCCGACATGGTCTGGACGATCGGGGATCACGGGTTCAACATGCGACTCTCCGCCGAGGTCCCGAGGATCATCGGCCGTGAGATCCGCGCCGCCGTCGACCGTTTCCTCGGTGAGGAGGGGGCCCCCGCCCGCTGGGCCGTCCACCCGGGAGGCCGCAGCGTCCTGGACCGGGTGGAGGCCGGGTTGGAGCTTGAGGCCACAGCCCTCGATGCTTCCCGCGCGGTGCTGCGCGACCACGGCAACATGTCCAGTGCGACCATCCTGTTCATCCTGCGCCAGCTCCTCGCCGACCCCACGGTCAGCGGCCGCATCGCCGCACTGGCCTTCGGGCCCGGGCTCACCGTGGAATCCGCCCTGCTGTGCAAGACCCGGTGACCCGATGAGCCGGGTCAACCTCTCCGTCCGCGACGCGCAGCTGCGCGAGCTCATGGATGATCCCGACTGTGACCCTGTCCGCCTCGACGCGACCCTGCGACGATTCCACCTGATCAACCGGCTGATCTCGGGCTGGAACCAGGTCTACCGCACCCGGCTGCGCCCGACGCTGCTCAGCCTGGACAGACCGGCACGGGTGCTCGACCTGGGCTCCGGCGGCGGAGACGTCGTCACCCGGCTCGCGCAGCTGGCAGCCCGAGACGGCCTGGAGGTGCAGTGGACCGGGGCGGATCCTGATCCGCGCGCCCATGAGGCGGCCCAGAACACCCAGGAACAGCGGATCCAGAACCAGCGCACGGAGAAGCTCGGTTCCGACACCCCGCCGCAGCCACCCCGGGTGAGATTCCTGTGCGCCGACGCCGACGCGCTGCTGGACCAGGGCGAGAGCTTCGACGTCGTCCTGTCCAACCATGTGCTCCACCACCTTGACTCGCCTGGCCTGCTCGACTTCACCGGCGCCTCGCGGCGGCTCTCCACCGGCACCGTGCTGCATGGC
This sequence comes from Nesterenkonia sp. AY15, assembly GCF_022565855.1. Taxonomy (NCBI): domain Bacteria; kingdom Bacillati; phylum Actinomycetota; class Actinomycetes; order Micrococcales; family Micrococcaceae; genus Nesterenkonia; species Nesterenkonia sp. AY15. The sequence continues at coordinate 42,312 of NZ_JAJOYV010000003.1, forward strand.
GACATCGCCCGCGGCCGGCTCGCCTACAGCCTCTACGCCGTCGGGATCACCCCGCTCGCGCCTGGCACCTTTCTGCGCACCGATGGGCTGCGCTCGATCCGGCGCAGCTACCGGCACGAGGAGCTCTCCGCCGCCCTGGGCTCCGGTTGGACCGTGAGCTCTCCGTCGCCGTTCCGGCTGATCGCGGAAGCGCCCGGCCTTGGCTGAGGTGATCGTGATCGGCGCCGGCCCGGTGGGGCTGCTGATGGGTGGCCTGCTGCGCCGAGCCGGGATCGATGTGGAGATCCTGGAACAGCGCGGTCACGGCAGCGGTGACAGCCGCGCCATCGGAGTCCACGCCCCGGTGCTCGCCGCTCTGGAGGGCTCCGGGCTGACCGCAGGGCTGCTTGATCAGGCAGTCCGGGTGACCCGTGGGGAGGCCCGCGCGCAGGGGCGGGTGCTCGGCGAAGTGCGCTTTGATCGACTCCCCGCCCGGTTCCCCTTCGTCGCCACCCTCCCCCAGTCCGGCACCGAGGCGGTGTTCTCCGAGGCTGCCCCGGTCCCGCAGCGCGGGGTCAGCGTCGGCGCGCTGCGCCCAGGGCCTGAACACGTGGAGGTCGACACAGGCGCCGGGCCCCGTCAGGCACCGCTGGTGGTTCTCGCCGGGGGTCCGCGCTCCCGGGAGCTGGTCTACCGGTCTACGCTCGCGCACACCTACCCGGACCGGTACCTGATGACCGACGCTGACGTGTCTGATGAGCAGGCGTTCGAGCAGCAGGACGCGCGCACCGCCGTCGTCCACCTCGAGCCCGCCGGAGTGCTGGAGTCCTTCCCGCTGCCGCAGGGACGACGCCGGTTCGTCGCCTGGGACTCCCTCGGCACCTCCCAGGACCCCAGCTCTGCGGACCCCACATCTCGTGACCCGGCTGCGCAGCGTGACCGGATGGAACGCACGCTGGCCGCCCACGGTCAGCCGCTCACCGGGCAGGTCAGCGGCTTCGGGGTGCGTCGATTCGTCGCGCCGGCGCTGCGCGATCACCGGCTTCTGGTCATCGGCGACGCCGCCCATGAGGTCAGCCCGATCGGTGGCCAGGGGATGAACCTGGGCCTGCTCGATGCCGCCACCCTGGCCCCGCTGCTCACCGCCTGGGTCCGCACCGGCACCGCGCCGGAGTCGGAGCTGCGGCGCTGGGAACGCGCCCGGCTGCGCTCGGCCCGCCGGGCGGCCCAGCTGGCGGCGCTGAACACCCGGCTCGGCCGGCCGCTCACACCGACGGCGGACTCCGCGCGCCGGGGCGGCGTGCGGCTGATGCTGGGCCCAGGCGCCGGCCGGGCCTTCGCCCACGCCTATGCCATGGGATTCGACGCCGAGGCCTGAGCCTCAGCCGGCCGCCTTCAGTGCGCCGCAAGCCGAGTACCAGCGGCATCTCAGCCGGCCAGGGATCCTCCCGCCACCACCAGCTGGGCCGCGAGCAGCAGCGCTGCCAGCATCACCAGCCGGAAGAGCACCCGACCGGAGCGGGCCCGCGCCGCCAGGCCCAGCGCCAGCAGCGCCACCGAGCTGACCAGGAGGAGGAACACCCAGGAGATCACCGGGACCTGGTCCAGCTGCCACCCGGCGGAGCCTGCGGTCACGGCGACCCCGCCGGCGAGCACCGCCGCCGCGGCCAACCCCGCCGAGGGCCGGGCACCGAGCCGGTGCGGGAGGCCGGTGATGCCGGTGCGGGCGTCGTCGTCGAGGTCTGGGAGCACATTGGTCAGATGGATGGCGGCACCCAGTGCGGCGCCGGCGAACCAGGCCCAGGGTGCGGCGAACGCCGAGGCCGGGGACGCGAGGGTCGAGAAGGAGGGGAACAGCCCGAAGGCGAGCAGGAACGGGGCCAGTGAGAACACTGTGGCCTTCAGCCCGGCGTTATAGGCCCAGGAGGCGGCGAGGAAGACCAGGTGGGCGCCGAGCAGCCCGAGCCCCAGCGGCGCGGAGAGCAGCAGCGCCAGCGTCAGGCAGCTGATCGCACCCGCCCAGGCGGCGCGGACGCTGAGGTCTCCGCGCGCGATTGGCTTGTCGCTGCGCCCGACGGCGCGATCCCGTTCGGCGTCGAAGGCGTCATTGGAGATGCCCACCGAGAGCTGGCCGAGGAAGACCGCGAGCGCGAGCAACAGGATGCGCTCGACACCGAGTCCGGCCGAGACCGCGAGGGCAGCAGTCAGGGTCGTCACCACGACGGTCGGTCCGGGATGAGAGGATCCCCACAGACCTCGAGTCACTTTCAGGATCGCCATCAGGTCAGTCTCTCACCCCGACATCCCACCCCTCGGAGGACCCATGAACAGCACGCAGCGCGCAGCATCGATGGCCGGGCTCCTCGGCGTCGCCGGGGTCATGCACTTCCTGCGGCCGGAACCCTTCGACGCCATCGTGCCGCCGCAGCTGGGGAATCGCCGCCGCATCACCTACGCCAGCGGTGTCGCCGAGCTCGGCTGCGCGGCCCTGCTGGCCGTCCCGGCGACCCGCCGGGTGGGCGGAGTCTGCACCGCGGCACTGATGCTCGCCGTCTACCCCGCGAACATCTATTCGGTGCAGAGGTACTGGCACCGGCCGAGCGCGCGGAACATCGCCCTGGCGCGGCTTCCGCTGCAGGTGCCTCTGGTCCGTGCCGCCTGGCGCATCGCGCGGGGCGAGTAGGCCGCTGCGTCCGCGTCGAGACGGGGATCATCTGGGCGGCGCCATGGATGAGTCACAGGTGTGACCACGGCTGAGACCTGTGGTTCGACAGAGCCCGGGGTCCCATGTTTACCGTGGAGGCACCGGTCAGTCGGGCCCGCCTGCGCAAGTGTGAACCCTGCAGGCACGTGAGAGCGGACGTTGTCGTTTCCGCGCAAGGCCCGCTGGCCCCAGCACGTGAAGGAGCAACATATGCGCCACGACGAATTTCTGAAGACCGTCGCCGAGAAGGGCGGTCCCTCGGATCGCGATCAGGCCAGCCAGCTGGTGAACGTGGTGCTGGAGGACCTCGGCAAGCGGCTCAAGGGCGGCGAAGCGAGCAACCTTGCCGCGCAGCTGCCGGAGGAGCTCAAGGCTCCGCTGACCGACAACGCCGGCACAGACACGCTCGATGATGTCGATGAGTTCCTGCGTCGGGTGGCCGGCAAGCTCGAGCAGGGCCTCGGCACCGAGGAAGCTCTTCCCCAGGTCAAAGCAGTGTTCTCCACGCTCTCGGACTCCGTCTCCGAGGGTGAGATCAAGGACCTGCGCTCGCAGCTGCCGACAGGCTTCGCACCGCTCTTCGCCTAGCAGGTGTTCGCCCGCCCGCTCCATGGGCATGTCCCGCTGGGCCACCGGCCCAGCGGGAGGGTGACCTCATCACGATGAGGCCCCTTCACCAACAGCGAAGGAGCACCTGAGGCTGTGTCTGAACCCGCGAAACCGTTCCACATCAGGCTCCTCGCCGATCCCGGTCTGCCCACCCGGCGCGTGAACTCCATCCAGGAAGGCTTCACCGAGGAGGCACGCAAGCTCCTCGACGGGGAGGTCACGGTCTCCTGTGCGACCCGGATGCTGCGCATCCGCCCCGACGCCACCTTGGACATCGACGCGGTGCGCGAGATGGAGGCGGATCATGCCGAGGCTGATGCCGTCATCATGCTCACCGAGATCCCCCGCCACACCAAGGGGCACCCGCTGATCTCGGAGATCTTCCCCGAGCACAACGTCGCGATCGTGTCCTGCCCGACCCTGGGCGCCTGGGCCACCAAGAGCCGCATCCAGAAGGTCTTCACCGGCTCGCTGCTGCGCCTGCTGCCCCCCGGCTCCGGACCGGATCCGCAGAAGTATGACCAGCGCTGGAGCCAGTGGGAGCCCACCGAACGCGGAGAGGGCCTGGGCCTCTTCGCCCACACCCTCACCGGCGGTCCGCGCACCGTGCTGGGCATGGCGCTGGGCAATGATCCCCTGCGCACCGTCCCGAAGCTCTCCAGCGCGCTGGCCGCAGGTGCGGCCACCGGCGCCTTCGGCATCTTCTACAGCTCCATCTGGCAGATGGCCGATGCGCTGAGCCCCACCCGGCTGATGCTGGTCGGGCTCGCCGCGGTGGTCACCATGATCATCTGGCTGATCATCCGCGACGGACTCTGGGACCGCCCGAAGAACCGCAGCCTCGCCACCGTGGTCACCCTCTACAACGGGTCCACCGCGATCACCCTGCTGGCCTGCATCCTGATGCTCTACCTCCTCCTGGTGGCGGTCATCTTCCTCGCCGGGCTGGTGATCATCGACGCCGAATACCTGGCGACGATCATCGGCGGCGAGGCCAGCCTGCTCAACTATCTGAACATCGCCTGGTTCAGCGCCGGGATGGGCGTCTTCGCCGGCGCCATCGGATCAAGCTTCGACTCCGGCGTGGACCTGCGCCGACTGACCCACGGACAGCGCGAACGCCAGCGCGAATACACGGAGAGCGCATGAACGACCAGCAGACCCTGCAGCAGACCCTGACCGCGATCGACGGCCGGGGGTACGCGTCCTATAGGCAGCTGAGCGGCCGCTACGCCCTGGGCCGCTTCACCCTGAGCGTGGACAAGGTGCAGGTGGACCCGTTCGCGCCGCCCTCGCTGATGCGGATCAGCCTCCGCCGCGACGACGCCGGACTGCCGGCAGAGCTGCTCGATGATCGGCTCGGACGGATCGCCGCCAGCGACTTCCTCACCCGCGCCTTCGCCGACGCCGTCGCCGCCAGTCCCGCTGAAGGGATCAGCATCGGCCGGCCCGGGCAGCAGGTGCTCGAGCGCACCAGCGTGGTCATCACAGAGGAGCTGATCACAGCACGTCTCTTCGTGGCGCTGCCCGCGGCAGGACGCAAGGCGCTGGGCCGCAAAGCCGCCCGGCTGCTCACCGAGACCCTGCCCGGCCTCGCCGAGTCCTCGCTGCTGCACGCCAGCCTGGACCAGGACGCGCTGCGCTCCCACGTCACGCTGCTGCGTGATCAGGAGGACCTGCGCACGCAGCTCACCGCGGCCAAGCTGATCTCCTTCGCCGCCGACGGCTCCGTGCTGCCCCGACAGGCCGGGGATTCCGACCTGCCGCTCGGCGACGGCGCGGTCGAGTTCACCAGCCCCGAGGCGCTTCGCCGCAGCTTCACCCTGCCCAGCGGCCGAGAGGTCGCCGGAATGGGCGTGCCCGAGGGTGTCACCGTCATCGTCGGCGGCGGCTATCACGGCAAGTCGACCCTGCTGCGCGCCATCGAGCGCGGGGTCTATCCGCATATCGCCGGGGACGGCCGCGAATGGGTCATCACCGGCGCCTCCGCGGTCTCGATCCGGGCCGAGGACGGCCGCAGTGCCGCCGGCGTCGACATCTCCCCCTTCATCTCCGGGCTGCCCTCCGGTGCGGACACCCGCAGCTTCTCCAGCACCAACGCCTCGGGTTCGACATCCCAGGCCACCAACCTGGTCGAGGCCGTGGAAGCCGGAGCCCGGGCCCTGCTCATCGATGAGGACACCTCGGCGACGAACTTCATGATCCGCGACGACCGGATGCGCCAGCTGATCCCGGCCGAGCGCGAGCCGATCACTCCGTTCGTGGACCGGGTCCGCCCGCTCTTCACCGAGCGCGGAGTCTCCACCGTGCTGGTGGCCGGCGGCTCCGGCGCCTTCTTCCAGGTCGCCGACCAGGTGATCGCCCTGCAGGACTACACGCTGCGCGAGGTCACCGCCGAGGCGCACCGCATCGCCGAAGACCACCAGACGACGACGGCGCGCCCGGCAGCCTCGAGCACCTCCGCGGCGGCCACAGACCCCCCTGCCGCGGAGCCCCCGGTCGAGACGGTCTTCACCGACGTCCCGCCCCGAGTTCCGCACCGCGCCTCGCTGCATCCGGCGAAGAAGACCAAGCCCGCCCGCAGCCGCGGACACCGGATGATCCAGTACGGCCGCGAGGATGTCGACCTCACCGCTGTGGCCCAGCTGGTGGACCCGGCGCAGACCGAGGCGCTGGCCAAGGCGCTGGACCGCCTCGCCGAGCAGGCCGACGGTGAACGCGACATGCCCACGCTGGTCACCGAACTGGTGGACCGCATCGACGCTGAAGGTCTGGATGCCCTCTCCCCGCATCGCGGGCACCCCGGCCATCTCGCCCGCCCACGGCCGCACGAGATCCACGCCGCGATCAATAGGTACCGCGGCCTGACCCTGCACTGAGCAGTGCCCGCTGGGCTACCCTGAGATCCAGTCCGGCATCAGGGCAGGTCCTGATCGTGCCGGGATCACAGGGGGTGCAATGGCCATCACCATGCGGCGGTTCACCGCCGACGGGGCGAGCTCCGAGGTGCAGTCCCCGACCGGGGCGCCCGACACCAGCCCTGCGACGGTGCTGCTCTGGGTAGACCTCAGCGGGGAGGACATTCCCGATTTCGAGGACACCGCCGCCGCGCTGGGGCTGCGCGAACCACAGCTCGAGTTCCTCTGCGGGAATCGCAGCCGTCTGCCCATTCCTGCCGCCTCGGCGGAATCAGTGGCCGCCGTGCTGCACCGGGTCTCCACCACCATCGATGAGCCGAACCAGGTCACAAGGTTCCGCTTCTCGGAGCTGCGCGTCCTCGCCGCAGAAGGACTCGTGGTGACAGTCCAGGCCGACGAGCCAGGTCAGGCGCCGCTCGGCATGCAGGCGCTGCGGGAGAGCACCCGCTTGGCCCATCCGAGCGTCTCTGTGACCTCCTCCCATGCCATCGCAGGCCTGATCGGTGCGGTGCTGCGGGAGTACCCGGTGGCGCTGGATGAACTCGAGAATGCCATCGAGGCGATGGAGGGCGTCCTGTTCCAGGAGGCCCGGCTCGATGCGGCGCTCTCGCATCGGATCTATCAGCTGCTGCAGAAGGTGCATCGCTTCGACTGGGCGATGCGGCCGCTGGAATCGGTGGCCACCGAACGCGGCGCAGAGGCCGCCGAGTCCAGTGCGCCCGGGGAGGAGTCCTCTACCTGGACCGATCTGATCATGCGGACCCGGCGGATGCGGGACCGGGTGGAGCTGCTCCGCTCGCATCTGGAGAACGCCGTCGCGCTGCATTCGACGCTGCTGACCATCGAGCAGAACGATGCCACCCGCCGCCTGGCTGACGCCTCCTACGCCCAGGGAGAGCAGAGCAAGAAGATCTCCGGCTGGGCGGCGATCCTGTTCGCGCCGACGCTGATCGCCTCGATCTACGGGATGAACTTCCGGCACATGCCGGAGCTGTCCTGGGCCTGGGGCTACCCCGTGGCGGTGGCGCTGATGGTCGGGCTCAGCCTGACGCTGTGGACGGTCTTCAAGCGGCGACACTGGCTCTGAGCCGACGCAGCCCTGCGGCGAGCACCAGCCCCCAGACCAGCAGCATCGGATACCAGAGCAGGGCCTGACCCAGCCGCGCCGTCGGGTCCTGCAGATCCAGCCCGGGCCATAGCAGCAGTCCGGCATTGATCCCCAGTCCGGCGGCGCCATAGAGGATCAGCCCGGCGCCGATCAGCCGGGAGAGGTTCCACCACAGCGCCGGGCGTGGCCGGCGACTGCGAGAGGTCAGCCGTTGGGACGGCAGCGGGCTGGACGTCAGCAGGCGCGCCGCCACGAGCGGGATCACCACCGCGAGCGTCTTGCCGAGGCCGATCCCGAGCAGCGCGAGGCTGGTCAGCACCGGCATATCGGTCCGCAGGGTGATCAGCCACTGCCCGATGGTCTCCAACAGCGCATCACCACCGAAGGCCCAGTAGTAGCTCGGCGCCGCGTTGAGCAGGCCGAGCAGACCTGCGCACCAGATCAGCACCGTCGGCTTCTTCATCACACCGGCTGGGTCTGGACGGGTTCTTCGACGCTGAGCAGCGCTTCGGCGGCGCGGCGGGCCTTGAGCGCCATCGAGGAGTCTCCGGTGATCGCGGCAGTGGTCTGTGCGCCCTCGGCGAGCAGCATCAGCTGATCTCCGAGCTCCTCGGAGAACCCCGCCTCGACCGCGAGCCGCTCCATATAGCGCCGGAAGTCGCGCTTGTGTTCCGCCGCCTTGGTGGCCACGGCGGGGGATTCTGTGGCCAGCTCGCCGAAGGCATTGACGAACACGCAGCCGCGGAAGGAGTCTGAGCGGAACCACCCGGCGAGGTAGTCGTAGATCGCCAGCAGCCGGCCGCGCGGCGTGGCCTCCTGCGCCACCGCGGCGGCGATCTCATCGGCCCACATCCGGTGGCGGTAGTCCAGGACTGCGAGCACGATCGACTCCTTGGACGGGAACACCGTGTAGAGGCGCTTCAGCGAGACACCGGCGCGCTGGCTCAGCGCGTCCATGCCCACGGCGCGGAAACCCTGGGCGTAGTAGAGCTCGTCCGCCGCCTCGACGATTCTCCGGCGGAGCGGATCAGCAGACTTCTGCAGGTGTGCGTCCCCCTGACGGATCATCGCAGCCCTTCCCATAGAGTTTCGGTGACGCAGAGTTCCGTGGTCGCAGCGCTGCGGTTGTCTCAGCGCTGCGGTGTCCCAGCGTTCTGCGCACCCGCACGTTTGCGTGCTCTTCATGGTGCTTTCATCCCAGTGTACTTGCCAGAGAACGGTGGTTCTCCTAGGCTGAGGCGAAGGGAGAACGAACGTTCTCCGAACCTCAAGGAGGAACTGACATGTCACGCGTCACCGTCGGAACCGAGAACAGCACAGACATCTCGCTCTACTACGAGGATCACGGCGCGGGTCAGCCCGTCGTGCTCATCCACGGCTACCCCTTGGACGGCTCCTCATGGGAGAAGCAGACCGCCGCGCTGCTCGACGCGGGCTGCCGCGTCATCACCTATGACCGTCGCGGGTTCGGGAAGTCCTCCCGCCCGACCACCGGACACGACTACACCACCTACGCCGCCGACCTCAACACCCTCATGGAGTCACTGGACCTGCGCGACGCCGTGCTGGTCGGCTTCTCCATGGGCACCGGCGAGGTCGCCCGCTACCTGTCCGACCACGGCTCGGACCGAGTGAGCAAGGCGGTCTTCCTGGGTTCGCTCCAACCCTTCCTGCTGCAGACCGAGGACAACCCCACCGGCGTGCCGCAGGAGGTCTTCGACGGCCTCCTCGACGCCGTCAGCACCGATCGCTACGCCTTCTTCACAGCGTTCTTCGACGACTTCTTCAACACCAAGGACACCCTCGGCAGCCGACTCAGCGAGGAGGCCCTGGCGGCGCACAAGAACCTCGCCTACGCCGCCTCCCCGCACGCCTCGGTCTGGGCCCAACCGACCTGGCTCACCGACTTCCGCGAGGACGTCGCCGCCGTCGGCCGCTCCGGCGTCTCCACGTTGATCGTCCACGGCACCGCAGACAACATCCTGCCGATCGACTCCACCGGCCGGGTCTTTCACAAGGCGCTGCCCAGCGCGGAGTATCACGAGATCGACGACGCCCCCCATGCCATGCTCTGGACCCACGCCCAGGAGGTCAACGAGCACCTGCTGACCTTCCTGCGGTCCTGATCACCTCCACCAGAGCAGAACCCCGTCAGTGCCGGCCACGGCTGACATGTCCAGGAACCATCCGGACACAGCCGCGAGACTGACGCTGAACCCATCAGCCCTGCGCAGACCAACTCAGCGGACACGCACCCTGCGCACCCACACTCAAGGAGACTCACTATGCCTACACGCACAGCACGCACCGCCTGGAACGGATCACTCGAAGAGGGCTCCGGCCAGGTCGAGCTCAGCAGCTCCAAGCTCGGCACCTACGACGTGTCCTTCCCCAAGCGCTCGGCCGACGAGGCCAACGGCAGCACCAGCCCGGAGGAGCTGATCGCCGCAGCCCACACCTCCTGCTACGCGATGCAGCTCTCAGCCGTGCTCTCCGGCGCCGGTGGCACCGTGGAGGCCCTCGACGTCCGTGCCGACGTCTCCCTGGGCGCCGATCCTGCGGGCGGCTTCAAGCTGACCGGGATCAAGCTCACCGTCAACGGCGAGGTCAGCGGCATCGACGAGGACACCTTCCTGAAGTCCGCCGAAGAAGCCAAGACCGGCTGCCCGGTCAGCAAGGCGCTCACCGGAGTCGAGATCACCCTGGACGCCACCTTCCAGAGCTGAACCCGGCAGGACCTCCTGGGGTCCAGCACACTGCTGCAGGGTCGCGGCGCGCATCCATTGCCCGCCGCGGCCCTGCGCCGTGTCCACCTCTCTTTCCACCAGCTTTAAGGAATCACCCTTCATGACCACGACGATCACTGCACTTCAGGCCGACAGCGCCGAGTCCAGCTTCACCACACGCACCCTCGAGCGCCGCAGCCTGGCCGCCGATGACGTTCGGATCGCCATCCGTTACGCCGGAATCTGCCACTCCGACATCCACCAGGTCCGCGACGAATGGGGCGGCACCACCTTCCCGATCACCCCGGGCCACGAGATCGTCGGCGACGTCGTCGAGGTCGGATCGTCGGTCTCGAAGTTCAGCGTCGGCGACACCGTGGGCGTGGGCTGCTTCGTCGACTCCTGCATGGAGTGCGAGGCCTGCAAGGACGGCGAGGAGCAGTTCTGCAGCCAGGGCGTGGTCGGCACCTATAACGGCCAGGACAAGTTCGGTGAGAACACCCACGGCGGCTACAGCCAGCAGATCGTGGTGCGCGACCACTTCGTGCTCACCATCCCCGAAGGCATGGACCCCGCATCCACCACCCCGCTGCTCTGCGCGGGCATCACCACCTACGCACCGCTCAAGCGCTACGGCGCCGGCCCCGGCGTCAACGTGGGCGTCATCGGCATGGGCGGGCTCGGCCACGTGGCAGTGAAGATCGCCGCCGCCATGGGCGCCGAGGTCACCGTGCTCAGCCGCACCGACAGCAAGAAGGAAGACGGCCTGGCCTTCGGCGCCACCGCCTACCGCGCCACCGCAGACGGCTCGGCGTTCAAAGATCTCGCCGGCAGCTTCGACCTGATCATCAACACCGTCGGCGCCTCGGTCAGCCTGGACTCCTTCCTCGGCCTGCTCGGCCGCGGCGGCACCATGGTCAACGTCGGTGCACCGAGCGAGGAGCAGTCCTTCCAGATGTTCTCGCTGCTCGCCATGCGCCGCAACTACGCCGGCTCGATGGTCGGCGGGCTTCCCGAGACCCAGGAGATGCTGGACTTCTGCGCCGAGCACGGCATCACCTCGACGATCGAGCTGATCAGCGCCGACCAGGTCGATGAGTACTACGAGAAGGTCGTCTCCGGTGACGTGCGCTACCGCGCCGTCATCGACATCGCATCACTGGAGCAGGCCGACGCCGCCTGAGCACACTGAACGACCCGGGTGCCACCTCAGCCGGGTCACACCGAACGCCCCGCCGGGCAAGGAGCTCACAGAGCGCTCCCTGCGCGGCGGGGCGTTCGTCATGGCGGTGAACGGCTGCCTGGGTGATCGCTCCAAGCAGCGCGCAGGCAGCACCCGTAGGCTGGGGAGCACCCGATGACCCCGGGAACGAAGGAACAGTTGTGAGCTCACCCGCCCAGACCCCGTCCACGCTTGATGCCTCCGCGGACACAGCCCCAGCCCCAACCGCAGCCGCAGCCGCAGCCGCAGAGGATGTCGCCTCGGCCTACGCGCTTGGGCACCAGGACGTGCTGCGCCGTCTGGAGGTCGAGTCCGAACAGGGCCTCAGCGCCGAGGCGGCCGCGGCCAGCCTGGAGAAGCACGGCCCGAACCGGCTCCCGGACCCGGATCAGGACAACGCGTTCATCCGGTTCATCAGGCACTTCCACGACGTGCTGATCTACGTGCTCATCGGCGCCGCCGGACTCACCGCACTGCTTCAGCACTGGGCCGACACCATCGTGATCCTGATGGTCGTCGTGATCAACGCAGTCGTGGGCTTCCTGCAGGAGGGCCGCGCCGAACGCGCCCTGGAGGGCATCCGCAACATGCTCTCACCAAGCGCCGATGTCCGTCGGGAGGGTTCCTGGACCACGGTGGACGCCGAGCTGGTCGTCCCCGGCGACATCGTGCGGCTGCGCACCGGGGACAAGGTCCCCGCCGATGTCCGGCTGATCGACACCGCCGACCTCGCGATCGAGGAATCGGCCCTCACCGGCGAATCCGTCCCGTCCGAGAAGACCACCGAGCCCAGTGAGGAGGGCGCACCGCTGGGGGATCGCACCTCCATGGCGTTCTCCGGCACCCTGCTCACCTCCGGCACCGCGACCGGCGTCGTCGTCGGCACCGGGGAGGACACCGAGATCGGACGCATCAACACGATGATGTCCGAGGTCGAGACCCTTCAGACCCCGCTGACCCGACAGATCGCCCGCTTCGGCAAGGTGCTCTCCCTGGGCGTGCTGGTGCTGACGCTGCTGCTGGTCGGGCTGGGCTGGGGCCTGCACGGCACCCCGATCACCGAGCTGCTCCAGGCCGCCGCCGGATTCGCCGTCGCCGCGATCCCCGAGGGACTCCCGGCGCTGATCACCATCACCCTGGCGCTGGGCGTGCAGACCATGGCCAAGCGCAACGCGATCACCCGCAAGCTCTCCGCGGTGCAGACCTTGGGCAGCGTGACCACCATCTGTTCGGACAAGACCGGCACGCTGACCAAGAACGAGATGACCGCCGAGCGCGTGGTCCTCGCCGATGAGACCCTCGAGATCTCCGGCACCGGTTACGTGCCCGTGGGTGAGGTCACCCGGGACGGCGAACGGATCAGCCTGGACCACCCGGGGCTGCATCGGTTCGTGGAGATCATGAGCCTGACCAATGACACCGAGCTGATCCGCAACGACGCCGGCGGCTGGGCGATCGCCGGGGAGCCCACCGAGGGCGCACTGAAGTCCCTGGCCGGCAAGCTCGGCTTCGACGACTCCTCCGGCTCACGGCTTGCCACGCTGCCCTTCAGCTCGCAGAACAAGCTCATGGCCACCACCGCACAGCTGACCGAGGACGAGACCCTCGTGCTGATCAAGGGCGCCCCGGACCGGCTGCTGGCCCGCTCCGCCACACAGCTCACCGCGCAGGGCGAGACCGAGGAGCTCGACACGGCCGCGTGGCATGAGCACATCGACGCGCTCTCAGCAGACGGCCTGCGCGTCCTCGCGGCCGCCTACCGTCCCGCTCATGCGCAGGACAGCGAGTCCCTGAGCGTGGAGGACCTCGGCGAGGAGCTGATCTTCGTCGGGGTGGTCGGGATCGTGGATCCTCCGCGGCAGGAGGCGATCGACGCGATCAAGGTCTGTCACGACGCCGGTATCCAGGTCAAGATGATCACCGGTGATCATGCCGGCACCGCCACCGCGATCGCCCGGCTGATGGGGATCGACAATGGTGAGGGGGCCATCTCCGGGACTCAGCTGGAGGCCACCGACGACGAGTCGCTGCGCGAGCTTGCCCAGCGCCATCACGTGTTCGCCCGCACCTCCCCGGAGCACAAGCTGCGCCTGGTCCGCGCCCTGCAGGCCGAGGGCGAGGTGGTGGCGATGACCGGCGACGGCGTCAACGACGCCCCCGCGCTGCGCCGGGCCGACGTCGGCGTCGCCATGGGACTCAAGGGCACCGAGGTCACCAAGGACGCCGCCGAGGTGGTCCTCGCCGATGACAACTTCACCAGCATCGAGACCGCGGTCGAGGAAGGCCGCAGGATCTACGACAACCTGCGCAAGGCGCTGGTCTTTCTGCTGCCCACCAACGGCGCCCAGGCCACAGTCGTGCTCTTCGCCGTGGCCTTCGGCTGGACCCTTCCGCTGACCCCGCTGCAGGTGCTCTGGGTCAACATGGTCACCGGCGTCACGCTGGCCTTCGCGTTCGCCTTCGAGCCCGCCGAGGACGGGATCATGCGGCGCAAGCCGCGGGATCCCAATGCCGGGATCGTGGAGGCCCGCCACGTGGTGCAGATCGCGGTGGTCTCACTGCTGATCGCCGCGGTGACCATCATCGTGTTCCGCTGGCGCATGGACGTCGGTGACGATCTGGAGGTCGCCCGCACCCTGGCCACCACGGTGCTGGTGGTCTGTCAGGTCTTCTACCTCTTCAGCGTGAAATCGCTGGAGAGCTTCAGCCTGCGACCCTCGGTCCTGTTCAAGAACAAGATCGCCTGGTTGATGGTCGCGGTGCTGACCCTGCTGCAGGCCGGGTTCATCTACCTGCCCTGGCTGCACACGATCTTCGACACCGCGGTGTTGGATCCGTTCTACCTGCTGATCACCGTGGGGGCAGGGCTGGTGGTCCTGGTGCTGACCGAGCTGCTGAAGCTGGTGCTCTACGCGGGTCGGCGTGCACCGAGACTTCGCGAAGCGCCCGGCAGCTAGACACGATGCACACCGCCTGGCGTGTGCACCTGCCCTGATCCTCAGGTCGGATCGGCTCATGGGGTGAATCTTGGTTCTCGGCGGCACCACCCGGACCCGGAGGATCAGGGCCGGCGCCGAGGCAGAGCCAGGACCTAAGCTTCGGATCGCGGTGACACCCGGCCCCGCGGAGAGCCTAGACTCAATCTGGTGACAGCCCACTCCGCTCAGCACCCGCACGTGATCGTCGTGATTCCTGCCCACGACGAGGCTGGAGCCATCGGTGCCGCAGTCACCGCGGTCCGCGCTTCAGCACATCACGCGGATGTTCAGCTGCGGCTGATCGTCGTCGCCGACGCCTGCACGGACGACACGGCCGCGATCGCCCGCTCTGCTGGCGTCGAGGTGCTCGAGATCGGCGCCAACAACGTCGGCGCTGCCCGGGCGGCCGGATTCGAGCATGCACTGACCGGCCTGGCAGACGTCACTGACACCCCGCTCGGGGCGGAACAGTGGCTGGTCACCACCGACGCCGACAGCCATGTCCCACTGGACTGGTTCGCCAAGCAGGCCGAGCATCGAGACCGCGGCGCCGACGTCGTCGTGGGCACGGTGATGCTGGCCCCCGTACCCGGGGCCGACCCGGTGGGCCTGGCCTGGGCCGCCGAATACGCCGAGAAGATCACGGGGCGCCGACACAGCCACATCCACGGTGCCAATCTGGCGTTCACCGCCCGCGCCTACCGGGCAGTGGCGGGATTCCGAAGCCTCGCCGATGACGAGGATGTGGACCTGGTGGCCCGGCTGCGCCGCAGCGACGCCGTGGTGGTCACCGCCACCGATATGCCGGTGATGACCTCACGGCGCACCACCGGCCGCGCCCCGCGCGGATTCGCACAGACCCTGGGAGCCCTGCACGCATGACCGATCTTCTCCGCGAGGTGCACGCCCACCTCCGCCAGCCCATGCCTCCGCTGCCTGGGCGTGGTGAGACCGCCCGGCGCTGGCGCCGACTCGCAGAGCTCACCGCGCAGAACACGGTGGCGGGCAGGCTCTATGAGGCCCACGCCGATGCTGTGGCGATCAGCACGGACCTGGGCCGGCCAGAGATGGTCTCCGCCGGGGAGCTCTGGGGAGTATGGGCCGCAGAGCCACCGGCCCCGGTGCTCACCGCGACGCGCAGCGGCCAGGGCTGGACGCTGACCGGCACCAAGCCCTGGTGCTCCGGGGCCTCGCTGTGCAGCCATGCACTGGTCACCGCGACTGTCTTCACCGCGGCCGTGGCGTCGGACGCCGCGGGTCCAGTCCAGGATTCAGCCGCCGGCGCTGCGCAGAAGACGCTCTTCGCGGTGGACCTCTCCTCCCCCGGCGTCTCCCCGGTGCCCGACACCTGGCAGGCGGTCGGGATGGCCGCCAGCGACTCGGGCTGGGTGTCTTTCGAGCAGGTGCCCGCAACCGCGCTGGGCACACATGCCGACTACCTTGACCGTGCCGGCTTCTGGCACGGCGGCATCGGGGTGGCCGCCTGCTGGTACGGCGCCGCCCGCGCCGTCGCCGCCCCGCTGCTCACCCGGGCCACCACGCCCAGCGCCTCACCGATCCTGCGGGCCCACGCCGGGGCTGCAGCCGCCGCCCTGACCGCTGGCTGGGCGCTGCTGAGCAGCACCGCCCGCGCCGTGGACGCCGACCCGCACAACCTGCCGCTGGCGAAGGCGCAGGCCTTCGCGGTGCGCACCTACATCGACCGCCTGGCCGCCGAGATCATCGACCGCACCGGCCGCGCTCTGGGACCCGGACCGCTCGCCTCGGATGCGATCCACGCTCAGCGGGTCGCCGATCTCGGCGTCTACATCCGGCAGTCCCACGCGGAGACCGATGAGGCAGCACTCCCCGCGGTCATGGCCGAGGACGGGCTGAGCTGGGACCACCTGATCGGGGACGGTCATGACACCTGGTGAGACCCCGCGGACCTTCCACGGCGCTCAGGCGCCGCACAACACCCGTGCCGCGCTGGTGAACTATGACGCGGACGTGCCGGAATGGGGCATCGGCGAGATCGACGCCGCGGGACGCTGGATCCCCCAAGACCTGCCCGGGCTGCTGGTTGTGGCTCCGCACCCCGA
Source organism: Nesterenkonia sp. AY15 (assembly GCF_022565855.1). NCBI lineage: Bacteria > Bacillati > Actinomycetota > Actinomycetes > Micrococcales > Micrococcaceae > Nesterenkonia > Nesterenkonia sp. AY15. Next base: position 58,637 of record NZ_JAJOYV010000003.1, read on the forward strand.
TGATGAGGTGCTCGGAGCGGCCGCGCTGATCGCCGCCGGACTGCGCAGCGGCTCACCCGTGCGGGTCCTGGCCGCCACCGACGGCACCGGGTCCCATCCTCCCAGCAGCATTCCCGCAGATCAGCTCGCCGAGATCCGCACCGCCGAATCCGAGGCGGCCTTGGAGGAGCTGCGCAGACTCACCCCGGGCCCGCGCGGTCCAGGCAGTCTGCAGCGCATCCGGCTGCACCTGCCCGACGGCGAGCTCGCCGCCCACCGCGAACCACTCGCCGAAGCGATCGGCGCCGCCCTGCAGGACATGCCCGGCGGCACCCTTTTAGCGGCTCCGCTCTCTCGGGATGGGCACCCGGACCATGACACCTGCGGCGAGGTGGCTGTTGCCGCCGCGGCGCAGCGCAACGCCGCGCTGGTGCAGTACCCGGTATGGCTGTGGCTGCACAGCACACCTTCGGACTCGACGTCAGAGCCCGGCCGTCCGCCGGAGGTTCCGTGGACCGCGGCGCGCTCCATCCCGATCGACCCCGAGCTTGCGCAGGTCCGGGGCCGCGCGGTCGCCGCCTTCGCCTCTCAGCTGGGGACCGAGCATGGCACGCCGGTGGACCGGAACCCCGGTGAGCCCGTGCTCACCCCGATCATGCTGGACACTGTGCTGCGGGATCAGCAGATCGTCTTCCCGGGGACACCGCTGGACTTCGAGGGCCTCCATGCGCGGGGATCGGACCCGTGGGGAGTCACGACCCGCTGGTATGAACAGCGCAAATACGGGCTGACCATGGCCGTGCTCCCCCGGGCTCGCTACAGCCGAGCGTTCGAGCCGGGCTGCTCCATCGGCGGCGTGACCGAGCTGCTGGCGCAGCGATGCGATGAGGTCCTCGCCACCGATATCTCCGGCTCAGCGCTGCACGTGGCGGCGCAGCGGGTCGTGGCCGAGAACGTGACGTTCCGGCACGCCAGCATCGAGGACTGGCCCGCCGGGAGGCTCGATCTGATCATGATCAGCGAGCTGGCCTATTACCTCAGCGACTCCCAGTGGGCTGCGGTCCTGGCACGAGCATCGCAGACCCTGGAGTCCGGCGGCCATCTGGTGTCGGTGCATTGGCGCCACCCCGATGCCCAGGCGTTCCGCTCAGCGCAGCAGATCCGGGCCGACCTGCGGGCGGTGCCCGGCTGGGCCGTCCAAGGCAGCTATGAGGATCTCGACATGCTGATCGACGTGCTCGGCCCGGCGGGCCCGAGCGTGGCCCAGACCGAGTTTCTGCACTGAGGTCAGGGCTGGTTGACGGCTCGGCTCCCGGCCGGAATCTCCACCGTCGCGGGGACCGGACGGCGGAGCTCCACGGTGGCGGTCCAGATCCCCGCGAGGATCAGCACGGGCACGGCGAGCACCACGGCAGCCAGAAAGAATGCATTGAACGTCTGGATCAGCGTGGTGTCCATGGCGGGCTCCTCAAGAAGGTGTGGCGGTGAGTCGTTATGGGAGGTGGCCGCGCTCAGGCGGCGCTGCAGAGGCTTCGATTGAAGTGCAGCCGCCGGGAGGCGAACTCGGTGCCGAGCATCCGCTCGATGTTCGAGATCACGCCTTGGGAGATCGTCTCCATCAGATCGGAGGGATCAGAGTCGGCATTGATGGTGCAGCTGAGCTGGAAGACCAGACCGGCGTCGTCGCCGGAGATCTCCACGATTGCGGACTCCACATGTGGGTGAGCCATGAGGCCGGCGGATGCCGCCTTGGCCATCTGGTCGTAGCGCATGCAGCGAATTCGCTGGGCCGCTTCCTGGGTCACATGGCCGTGCGTCTCCCGCGGGACGGGCTGAGGCGTCGGGTTTCCCGGCGTGATCGTGCTGTTGGGGAATGCTCGTGCGCTCATCTGATTTCTCCGGACCCTTTGGCGGCTGCCCCCCTGTTGCAGTAACGCATCTGCCTCTTCATCAACCTTACTGTTAGAAGGTATAACTATTAACGGATCTAACGCAAAATGAGAGTCAGTGTCATCAGCCTCTGACGAGGTGAGACGGCTGTTTCTCCACCGTCTCCTGATCCAGGTCGGGGCGGGTTCGTGATCTGTAGGGTGGGGAGGACGCCCTGACCTGAGAGGTTCACTCCATGACGCCATACACCCCCGCCGAGGTGCGCAGCACTCCCGCGAAGCAGATCTCCACCCCCCTTGCCGGCGTGGACGCCTGCGTCTCTGGGACCCGGGCCGCTTTCAACAGCGGCCGCACTCGGTCGATGGACTGGCGCCGGGACCAGCTCAGGGGCATCCTGCGGCTGCTCGAGGAGCGGGCACCGGAGATCCATGCGGCGATGGCCGCGGATCTGGGGAAGAACGACGTCGACGCTCATCTCACCGAGGTCCTCTCGGTGAAGTCCGAGGTCAAGCACGCGGTGAAGAACCTTGAGCGCTGGACCCGGGATCGGAGCACCTCGGTCCCGTTCATCGTGGGCAGCGCTCGCGCGCATGTGCAGCGCCAGCCGCTGGGCACGGTGCTGATCATCGGCCCCTGGAACTACCCGTTCCACCTGTTGCTGATGCCGCTGATCGGCGCGCTGGCGGCCGGAAACTCGGTGGTGCTCAAACCGAGCGAGCTGGCTCCTGCGGTCTCGGCGACCGTGGCGGAGCTGATCCCGGAGTACCTCGACGCCGAGGCCGTGCAGGTGGTCGAGGGCGGAGTCGAAGAGACCACCCGACTGCTGGAGCACCCCTTCGATCACATCTTCTACACCGGCAACGGCACGGTGGCCTCGATCGTGATGGCCGCCGCGGCGAAGCACCTGACCCCGGTGACGCTGGAGCTCGGCGGCAAGTCCCCGGTCTGGATCGACTCCTCGGCTGATCTCACCGCCACGGCTGAGGCGCTGGTGTGGGGCAAGTTCAGCAACTGCGGCCAGACCTGCGTCGCGCCGGACTACCTGCTGACCACTCCCGAGCTCGCCGAGCCGCTGGCCCTTCAGATCGCCCGGGTCACGCGCCGCGCCTTCGGCTCCGATCCCGCACGCGCGGAGAACTACGGGCGGATCATCAATGAGCGTCACGCCGAGCGCCTCGCCGGGCTGCTGGGCTCCGGCCGCGCGGTCATCGGCGGTTCGGCGGAGGTCTCTGCCCGGTACATCGCACCCACGGTGCTGCTGGATGTGGAGCCTGACTCGGCGGTCATGCAGGACGAGATCTTTGGTCCGATCCTGCCGATCCTCACGGTGGCGGACCACCACGAGGCCATCGAGTTCATCAACGCGCGGCCGAAGCCGCTGGCGCTCTACGCCTTCACCGAGCACCCTATGGTGCGCGAGGACTTCCTCGAGCGGACTTCATCCGGTGGCATCACCTTCAACACCGTGATGACGCAGCTGGCGGTGTCCACCCTGCCTTTCGGTGGGGTCGGCGCCAGCGGCATGGGCCGCTATCACGGCGAGTACAGCGTGGCGACCTTCAGCCATGAGCGCGGCGTGCTGCGCAAGCTTCCCGGCTTCGATCCGACCCGGCTCGCGAAGGCACCGATCTCCTGGGGCATGCGGCGGATCCTGCTCAAGGGTTGACGCCGGGCTCGCGCTGCCCGCCCTCGGCCCGCCTTCTGCCCGCCTCGGAGGCCGAACCGGCTGCTCAGGCGTGGCGGTAGGTGGGCAGCACCGCGTTGGAGGTGACGATGACCTTGCCCAGCGGCATCAGCGAGACCGGGATCAGCTTCAGGTTCGCGATGCCCAGCGGGATCCCGATGATGCTGATGAACATCGGGATCGCGGTGAGCACGTGGCCGATGGCGATCCAGATGCCCGCCACCAGGATCCAGATCACGTTGCCGATGGTGGTGAACAGACCTGCACCCCGAGGGCTGCGGTCAACGATCGTGCGGCCGAACGGCCACAGCGCGTAGGCCCCGATCCGGAAGGACGCGAGGCCGAAGGGGATCGTGATGATCAGCAGGCAGCAGATGATCCCGGCGATGAAGTAGCCCAGGGCCAGCCACAGGCCGCCGAAGAGGAGCCAGATGACATTGAGAATCGTAGAGATCGTGGAGTTCATCTCACTATTCAATAGCATCCGCGGCTGCGCTCAGAAGGGCAGCGGTCCTGCTCTGCTTTCGCGCTTGTCGTCTCTACACCCAGCGACCCCTGAGCGCACCGCCCTGGCTCCCTCGCAGGGGGGGGGCGGTTCTGGGCAGGCTCGACTGCCCTGATGTCGGTAGTCGTTGAATGCCCCCTTCGGGGTGAGGTCAGATGAGGAAGTCGCCGATGAAGCCGTCTGGCTGACACCCGGGCGGCACGGCGAAGACTGCGCTGCCGACAGGGGTGGTCCACTCGTTGAGCCGGTCCCCTTCCGCAAGGCGCCTCTGGATGGGCAGGAACTGGCGGTCGACGTCGGCCTGGTAGGAGATGAAGATCAGACCGCTGTTGCTGATCTGTTCACCGGACGCCGGATCGTCATAGTTGTAGCCGCGGCGCAGGATCTGCTCCTCGGGCCCCACCTGGCGGGCGCGACGGATATGGGCGAACTCCTCGATCACCGGGAAGCCCAGCGCGCTGGTGGCCTCGAAGTCCGGATCCTGGTGTTCGCGGGTGCCGGTCAGCGGTGCTCCGACGCTCAGGTCCCGCCCCACCGAGGATTCCTTGCCGCTGCGGGCGAGCTCATCCCACCCGTCCATATCCATCTGGATCCTCCGGATCACCAGCGATGTGCCGCCCTCCACCCACGGGGTGAGCGCACTGGCAGAGCCCGACGGCGGGTGGCCCCAGACGGCGAACTCGTTGCCGTCCCCGCCGCGCTCAGGTTGGACGGTCTCATCCACCTGACCGAAGAGGTTTCGCATGGACGATCCCTGCTCCTGGGCCCCATGTGCTGAACGAAAACCGTTCTGGATCCACCGGGGCCGCGCCTCGCTTCGCGCGCTCTTGAGCATGATCCTGCGCGCATGAGCCAGCGAGATCGGGTTGTTGCCGCAGAGCTGGAGCAGCAGATCTCCGCCGCACAGCGCGGGCTCGAGCTCGTCGATCTCGAAGTCCGGCAGATCCTTCAGCCACGCGGGCGCGGCTCGAGGATCCAGCCTGTCGATGAACCGTCGGCCGAAGCCGAAGGTGACCGTCATGCTCGCAGGATTACCAGCGAGCTCCGGCTCCGTGTCCGCGAGCGCCGGTCGACCGGCGGTCAGCCTGGAGGCGTCATCGCTGAGCAGCCGCAGCAGCCGCTGGATGCCTTCGGCATTGCGGGGCTCTCTCAGATCAAGCGCGATCAGGAGCGCATGAGCCTGAGCGGGGGTGTCGATGCCCGCCTGCCGCTCCCCGAAGAACGGCACGGTCTCGGAGCCGTATCTGCTGGTGCGCACCTCGGGCTCAGGGTCACCCCAGCGCAGCCCGCTGCCGATGCTGGCCGCCGCGGCCACACCTGCTCCGCCGACCCCGGCGCCGAGCAGGAGGCCGCGGCGAGAGAAGCCATGCCGGGAAGCTGCTCGGTCGGAGCCTCTGAGCCCCGAGTCCGTCCGCGCAGAGTCGGTCTCGTGCGGCCCCTCAGCGTTCATGATCATCGGACTCGTGATCGCGTTCATGACCGCTGGCGTCACCGTGGCTCGCGGGGCCGTCGCCCTCGGAGCCGTTCCCGTGGTCCATGGGATCCATATCGCCGCCGTGCTCGTAGGGCTCGTCCTGACCGCCGTCGTCACGGACCATGGCCTTGATGCTCTCCTGCGTGCCGTCCTCGAACTCCAGCGAGATGTCGAACACCTCTCCGGGCAGCAGCTCCTGCTGCAGGTCCATGAGCATCAGGTGATCACCCCCGGCCTGCAGCTCCAGGGAGCCGGAGGCCGGGATGATGAAGCCATCCTCGATCTCCTGCATGATCTGTCGGCCGTCCTCCTCCACGATCTCGTGGAGCTCCGTGATTCCCGCGACCTCGGAGCTGGCGGCCACCACCGTGAGGTCCTGATCGGTCAGGTTCTCGATAGTGCCGAAGACGCTGGTCATCTCGGAATCGGTGGCGCGCGCCCACATGTCGTCCTGGCTGCTCTGGATGCGCGCATCCTCCTTCGCTTCGGCCTGGGCTGCTTCGGTCTGCGGGCTCTCGGACGCTGTGCTTTCTGATCCGCCTTCGCTGCAAGAGGTGAGCGTCAGTGTTGCGGCTGTCGCCAGGGCAGAGAGAGTCCAAATGGGATTCTTCATGACAGTGGTGTTCCTTCCGGGCGCATGGCCCTTCAACCCGAACGCGCACTCGTGCGCGGTGGGCATAGATGTCTTGGGTGGGAGAGCGATCCACGGGAAGCGGGTCGCCCCAGCTGGACCTGACCGCGGGGAAGCGGCAGGCCGGCGGGAGCCTGATCAGAGGCTGCGCATCAGCAGCGCTGAGTCAGGCGTGCGCGTTCGGGCTCGTGGAGGCGCGCCGGGGTCGGGCGCGGCGGATCAGGCGGATCAGGCGGATCAGGCGCGGGGCGTCTTGCGCCCGCGCAGAACAGCCATCGCGATCGCAGCAAGCAGACCGAGCACCGTGAGAGCACCGACCACGACGGCCCAGACCGGCAGGCCGGGGTCCTGCTGGGTGTCCGCAGCCGCGTCCCCCGTCACCGGTTCATCCGCCTCGGCGGAGTCCGTGGAGGTGGAGTCGGCGACGTCGTCGTCCTCTGCCGGAGCAGCAGCCTCAGTCTCGGTCTCAGCGTCGGCGTCGGTCTCGGTCTCGGTCTCAGCGGGAGTTGAAGGCTCCGGCGTGGGCTCGGGATCCGGCTCTGCCGCAGCCACTTCGAAGTCGAAGGAGCTCTCCTCGGCGTGCCCATCGGAGTAGACCACTCGGTAGGCGACCGTGTAGTCGCCCCCGGGAAGCTCCGCGGGGAGCTCGGTCCACATGGTCGCACCCTCGATCTCGGTCTCGCCCTCCCAGTTCTCACCATCCTCATCGCTGACCGCGATGATGTTGGTGATGGACTCACCGGTGGTCAGTCCGCCGCCGGAGAACTCGAGGGTGACCTCCTCGGGGCTCGCCTCGAGGAGGTCACCGGCTTCCGGAGAGGATGAGATGAGTGAATCGTGCGCCCAGGCGGGAGCCGCCATGGTGGTGACGGCCAGGCCGAGCGCGGCGGTCGCGGAGAGTGCGGTCACGCGGCCGGCGCGCTGGCGCCAGGTGGTGGATGTGCGGTGTGCGGGGGTGCGGGATGACATGAGTTCAGTGCTTTCCGTCGTGAAGTGACTGGTCCCCGGCGTCGAGCCGTGGAAACCATATGGCGATGTCAGCTCACGAGGACCGGCGGTCCGCGCAGGGTCTGCGCGCCGCCGCCGAGCCAGAGGTCCCGCAGGATCACCGTGGAGAAGGAATCGTGCGCGCGGATGGCACGGGGCCCGGTCAGCGAGACCGGACGCAGGAACAGCAGCAAGACCGGGCGCAGCAGCAGCAGGGCGACAAGCGCCTGGAGAATGAGTTCGCCGCGGCGGATCACCCCGAAGCTGAAGATTGCGGCGCACACGTGGGCGATGATCATCGGCGCATCAGGCAGCACCTGAGCGACCGTGCTGGTCTGCGCCGCACCGACCACCGTGACGGCGTGATCATGGGCCGCATGCCCGGCGTGCGCTGCCGCGTCGCTGTTCACAGTCGCGCTGGCGGAGGCCCCCGTGGCAGGCAAGAGCGCGAAGAGACCGTGCAGCACCGCCTGGCTGAACCCGACCGCGGCGCCGAGCCGGGCCCGACTGAGCCGCACGGCGGAGAGCGAGGCACAGACGGGAAGGCTCACCGCGAGCGCCAGAACCAGCACGATCCAGTGCGGCATGTGGTGGCCTGCGGCCGAGTGGGAGATCGCAGCGGAACCGATGGCCAGGGTCGCGGCCAGCAGCCCGCGGGTCAGCCGAGCGGTCCCGGTCACGGGACGCGGTGAAAGGGTGAAGTCCGCGGCATTGACCACAGGATCCCCCTTCCCTCGGCTGATGCGGGCGAGTCTACTACAGCGTGTAGAACTCGGGGGGGGGGGCGTGGGTGGCGGGGGTGGATTCCGCTGGACGAGATCGCCTCAGCGAGGCCCCCAGGGAGACGCTCCCAATTCCTGGCCTGGGCCGCCTTCGTGATCCCCGGCTCGGCCGGAGCCTGGTTCGGGTGGCGAGCCGGGGGCCGGGGGCCGGGAGTGCTGGTGGACCCGGCTGCGTCAGCCCTGACCACCCAGCCTGCATCTACTGGGCGATTTGGGGGCTTTTCGGACCGAATCCCACCCGGAAACTCCCTCAAATCGCCCAGTAGATGAAACGCGGCGGCGCAAGGAGCGCCTGCCTCAGCGGTCCAGCGTCGTCGCCAGCGGCTTCTCCTCCACGAAGAGCAGCATCACGGTGGCGATCAGCGCGAGCGGCACCATCCAGAGGAACAGCGGCACCAGCGCCTCGTTATAGGACTCCACGACCACCGCCTGGATCGAGTCCGGCAGCCCGCGCACCAGCTCCGGGGTCAGCGAGTTCGCGCCCACCCCGCCGGCGGCGTCGGCGGGCAGCCGTTCGGTGAGCATCTCGGTGAGCCGGGTCGCGAAGAGCGAGCCGATCACGGCCGCGCCCAGCGTGGCCCCGACCTGGCGGAAGTAGTTCTGTCCCGCCGTCGCGGTGCCCACATGGCGCAGCGCGAAGGAGTTCTGCGCGACCAGGGTCAGCAGCTGCATCGTGCAGCCCAGCCCGAGCCCGAGCACGCCGAGGTAGAGGCATTCGAGGATCACCGGGGAGTCGGCGCTGACCGTGGAGAGCAGCCCCAGGCCCAGCGCGGTGATCACGCTGCCCACCACCATCGTGCGCTTATACCGCCCGGACTTGCTCACCCTGCGGCCGACGACGACCGAGGCCACCAGCAGCGTGCCCATCATCGGGATCATCAGCATCCCCGCCTGGGCCGGGGTGTAGCCGGTGACCATCTGCAGGTAGGTGGGCATATATCCCAGCGCGCCGAACATCGCCACACCGGTGATCAGTCCGGCGACCATGGTGAGCACGAAGTTGCGGTTGCGGAAGAGCATCAGCGGCAGGATCGGTTCGGGGGTCCGGTATTCGATCCAGGTGAAGAGCAGCCCCGAGACGACCATCGCGGCGAGCAGGCCCAGGATCATCGGCGAGGTCCAGGCGAACTCTCCCCCGCCCCAGGTCGCGATCAGCACGACGGCGGTGGTGGCCACTCCCAGCAGCGCCATCCCCCACACGTCGATCCGGCCGCGCGCCTCGGGGGGTCGCGGCGGCAGCTTCAGCAGCAGCACGATCCCGATCAGCGCGAGCGCGCCGAGCGGCACGTTCATCCACAGCGTCCAGCGCCAGCCTGGACCGTCGGTGAGCCAGCCGCCCAGCAGCGGCCCGGCGACCGAGGCGAATGCGAAGACCCCGCCCATCACGCCCATATAGCGGCCGCGCTCCCGCGCCGGGACGACGTCGGCGATGGTCGCCTGGGAGAGGATCATCAGTCCACCGCCGCCGATCCCCTGGATCACCCGGGCCCCGACGAGCTGGGCCATGCTGTCCGCCGCGCCCCCAAGTGCGGAGCCGATGACGAAGGCGATGATCGCGAAGATGAACAGCGGCTTGCGCCCGAACATGTCTCCGAGCTTGCCGTAGACCGGCATCATCACCGTCGAGGCGAGGATGAACGCGGTGATCACCCAGGCCATGTGCTCCACGCCGTCGAGCTCACCGACGATGGTCGGCAGCGCGGTGGCCAGCACGGTCTGACCCAGTGCGGCCATCAGCATGGCGAGGATCAGGGCGCTGAAGATCCACTTCAGGTGTCCGGTCTCGGGCGGGGCACTGGCGTCGGCGCCGCCCGCGTCGGGCTCCGCAGCACCGTTGGGCGCCGCGGCCTCGGCCGTGGCACTCGCCTCGGCGGTGGCACTCGCCTCGGACGGCGGGGTGAGCTTCGGCGTCGAAGAGGTCTCGGGGCTGGTCATCGGGTGGTCTCCACGACTTGTCTGAACAGGGCGATGCTCTCGCTGATGAAGGGATCCAGGCTCTCCGCGCCGGCCTCGTGATAACGGGTGAAGGCGAACTTGGTGATGCCGCCGGCGAGCGCGAGCAGCGCCTCGAAGGCGTGGGTGCCTGCTCCCTCGGGCAGGTGCATCCCGCCCTGGTCTGCCTCGGCGTGCACGGCCGAATAGACGAGCCGCTCCACCTGCGCGAGCAGCTCGGCGAGCCTGGCGCGCAGCTGCGGGTGCTCCGCGATGATCGCCCGGCGCTGCGCGGCGGTCTCCTCGGGCAGGCAGGTGCGCACCACGGACACGAAGAGATGCACCACGCGGGTGAGTTCATCCTCGGTGGAGGCCTGGAAGCGTTCGACGACGGCCGGGTCCAGCTCCGCTGACCGGGTCCCCAGCACCGCGTCCTCCTTCACCGGGAAGTAGTTGAAGAACGTTCGGCGGGAGACGCCCGCCCTGGCGGAGATCTCATCCACGGTGACCGCGCCGGGTCCCTCGGACGAGGCCAGGGCGAAGGCGGCCTGGTGGATGGCGTTCCAGGTGTCGCGCTGATTGCGCCTGCGCTGCGTCAGATTTTCTTGCACTAGTGCATCTTATGCACCGATACAACTTTGCACAAGTGCAAGGAGATGAGGCCAAGACTCTCCACGGATCACCCCTCGGGCTGACGCAGCCCGGGCGATACTCCGAAATACTGAGGCAATGCTCGAATCACTCACACTTGCCACCGACGTCGCCACCACCGTGGACGGGGAGAGCTGGGTCGCAGGCCTGCAGAACTGGACCCAGGGCCTGCCAGCGGCACTTCAGTGGCTCGGCGTCATCCTGGTCTCCGCCATTCCCTTTGTGGAGTCGTTCTTCGGAGCTCCGATCGGAATCCTCGCGGGCATGCACCCGGCGGTGGCGCTCATCGCCGCCGTCGTCGGCAATATGCTCTCGCTGATCCTGGTCGTCTACGTCGCCCACTGGGTGCGCACCGCGATCCTGCACAAGCGCCCGCAGCAGATGGACCCGGAGAAGTCCGCCAAACGCGAGAAGGTCCGGCGGATCTTTGATCGCTTCGGCGTGCCAGGGGTCTCGATCCTCGGGCCGCTCGCGCTGCCGAGCCAGTTCACGGCCCCGCTGATGGTGTCCTTCGGCGCCTCACGTCACGCGGTGATGGCCTGGATGCTGGTCTCGGTAATCCTCTGGGGCGCCGGGTTCGCGCTGCTCACCGTCTGGGGACTCACCCTCATCGCCTAGGGAGCCCAGCGCAGAGACCGGAAGCACCTCAGCGCTGCTCCGCGTCCTTGGGGTAGCGCTGCAGCTCTCGGGATCCCTGGGTGAGGTTCTTCAGGTTCACGCTGTCGTCGAAGTTGGCCCCGATGGCGCCGGCGAAGGTGCCCAGCGAGGCCGAGAGCCAGGCGATCTCCACATAGTTCATGAAGCCGGTCTCCTGCCTGAGGACGTCGGCCATGAACCCGGGTTCGATCAGCAGCAGCCCGACCACCAGGATCGAGACGAACAGCACGAAGTACAGCGCGGTGACGCTGGTCAGCAGGCTCACCACGGTGGAGATGTTGTACATGGCCGCTTCCCGGGCACCGCCGACGACGGCGGACCGGTCCCAGAGCCGGTTGCTGATGATCAGCCAGGCGCTGACGATGCCGACCGCGGCCACCGAGACGATGGCCAGCCGCCAGTGCGGCAGGAAGCTCGCCATCTCCCAGATCGTGGTGAAGAAGATGCCGAACGCGCCGGTGGCGGCGGCGGCGGCGAAGACGCCGGAGAGTTTGGGCAGGGACCAGAGCGGCTCGTTGGCCGCAACCATGCCCAAGGTCATCCAGAGCCGCCCGGGGAACAGCATCCCTGGGGAGATGAAGAACGTGTCGTCGCCCTTCTGCTCCTCGACATGGGCGTAGTAGCCGCCGTACTGGCGCGCGGCATCCACCGACTCGTTCAACAGCGCGGTGACCACTCGATGCAGCTCCCGTCGCAGCGAATGCATGATGAACGCCGGTCCCAGCGCGGGCAGCGAGATGATGGCGAGCCTGTCCGCGAAGTGCAGCTCCGCCGTCTTGGGCCGCTCCCCGGCCATGCGGGGGATCTCGGTGACGATGACCGTCATATCGGCCTCGGCCTCGCGGGCCCAGCGCTTGGCCACGACGAGGTCCAATGTGGCATCCTCGCGCAGCGGGATCAGCACCTGCTCCTGGGTGACCTCTGCGCCGCGCGCCCAGCCGGAGTTGCGGCCGCGCTGGGGCTGCTGGAGCATCTTGCGCACGAGCAGCGAGGTGCGGCCGGGGTCGGAGTAGACCACGATGCTGCCGTCACGGACGGGCAGATCCGTTCCGCTGTACTGGTCGACCTGGCCCTGGTTCTGCGTGTCCTGCTCCCCTGGCGCCGTTCCCGTGCTGTGTTCCTCATGCGTGTCTTCGTACGTCTCCTGCGATGCCATGTCATCACAGTACCGTTCTGCTCCGAGGCAGTGTCAGCGCGCTCGCGGCGCGCTGACACTGCCTCGGCGTGCTCAGGAGTCGCTGAGCATGTCCAGCACCAGAGGTTTGACCCGGGTGCCGTAGAGCTCGACGGCGCTCATCATGTGTTCGTGCGCCAGGCTGGCATTGCCGTACTTCATGCCGAAGCGGCTGTTGCCCAGCAGCTTCTGGGTGCGCGCGATCTTCTTGGCCACGGTCTCTGGGGAGCCTACATACAGGGCTCCCTGGTGGACCTCCTGCTCGAACTGCGCCCGGGACGGATGACCGTTGCCCCAGCCGCGCTCACGGCCGAGCTTCGCCATCGATTCGGCCCAGGACGGGTAGAAGACGTCGAGCGCCTCCTCGTCGGTGGGCGCCACGAATCCGTGGGAGTGAACGGCGATGCGACGGTTGCCGCTGTGACCAAACTCATCGAGCGCCTTCTGATAGAGCTGGGCCAGCGGGCGGAAACGCTCCGGGGCGCCGCCGATGATCGCCAGCTCCAGTCCCAGGCCATGCCGTGCGGCCCGGACCACCGAATTGGGGGTGCCGCCCACGGCGATCCAGGTGGGCAGACCGTGCTCGTGATCGGTCTTGGGGTAGATCTCCTGGTTCTTCAGCGGGCCGCGGGTGCTGCCCTGCCAGCTGATCGCGGTCTCGGAGCGCAGCCGGGTGAAGAGCTCGACCTTCTCCTCGAAGAGCTGCTCGTAATCGGAGAGGTCATAGCCGAAGAGCGGGTAGGACTCGATGAAGGAGCCGCGGCCCAGCGAGACCTCGGCACGGCCATTGGTGAGCCCGTCGATGGTGGCGAAGCGCTGGTAGACCCGCACCGGGTCGTCGGAGGAGAGCACGGTGACCGCGGAGGTGAGCTTGATCCGTTCGGTGGCGGCGCCGATCGCGGAGAGCACCACATCGGGTGCCGAGATCGCATAGTCCGGGCGGTGGTGCTCGCCGATGCCGATGACGTCGACCCCCGAGGCGTCGGCCATCCTGGCCTCTGCCAGGACATTGCGCAGCACCTGAGGCTGCGGGACGTCCTGCTCACCGTCGAGGGTCTTGGTGACGTCTCCGAAGGTGTGCAGGCCGAGTTCGAACTGGTCGCTGTGGCGCTCTGTGCTGATGCTCATGGCTGGTGCAACACCACTCATTCCCGCTCCATTCCTCAAAATTTTAAAGACTTAGAGGTTGTTGGATCCCTCGCGGCTCAGCGCCTCAAGGCCGGAACCCTCAGCACCTCCGGGCCGGGACGCTCAGCTCATGCGCGCGGCGGCCCGGCGCACCGCGGCGGTCAGTCGATCCATCGCCGAGGTGGTGCTGGACCAGTGCTGCCAGTGCAGGGTGGTCTCCTGCAGTCCGATCTCCTCGACGATCACCAGATCCCGGTGCGTCCCCTCCATCACCCCGGGCGGCATCATCGACTCGGGAATCATCCCCCAGCCCAGCCCATAGCCGACGGCTGCGTTATAGGCCTCCACCGAGGGGACCATATGGGTCGTCGGGGTTCCGGAGACCCCAAGTCGGCGCAGACCGGTGCGCTGCAGCGAATCCCGGATGCCGTATTCCACCAGCGGGACCCGCTGCCAGTCCACCACCCCCGCCGCGGAGCGGTGCCGGTCCAGCAGCTCGGTGCTGGCCACCGGCCAGTAGCGCATGACCCCCAGCACGGTGGAGCGGCACCCGGAGACCGGCGAGGGATTCTCCGCCACCGCGGCGGCCACCGTGCCGTTGCGCAGCAGCTCGTGGGTGTGCTCCTGGTCCTCGGCGTAGAAGTGCAGCTCCACGTCGTCCCAGGTGGCGGCCTCCTGCAGCACCCGCAGGAACCAGCTGGCCAGGGAATCCGCGTTCACCGCCACAGAGAGGGTCACCGTGGGCGCCGCCTCGCCGGGGATCCGGTGGAAGCCGAGGCTGCGTCGCGCCTCGTCCTCCAGCATCACGGTCTGCCGGGCGATCCGCAGCAGCTCCGCCCCGGATTCGGTCGGCACCACCGGGACCGTGCGGGTGACGAGCACGTGGCCCACCTCCTTCTCCAGCGCCTTGATCCGCTGGGAGAAGGCGGATCCGGAGATCTGCAGCAGCGCGGCGGCGGACTCGAAGGTCCCCTCATCCACCGCCGCGACGAAGGCTCGCAGGTGATCAGTGTTCATGGGTCAAGCCTACCGGCATATCTGAAGCATTGCCTCAGATAGTGAAGGATCCTGAGCTGGTGCGGATGGTGGTGCAGACTCCAAGATGGAGCCATGACCATCTTCCTCACCGGACTCCTGACCTGCCTGGCCCTCATCGTCGCGATCGGCCCGCAGAGCGCCTGGCTGCTGCGCCAGGGCCTGCGTCGCGATCGCGTGCTGCTGGCGGTGGCCTGCTGCGTCTTCGGCGACATCCTGCTGATCGCGCTGGGCACCGCAGGCGTCGGCGCGGTGCTCGATCACGCGCCGTGGCTGATGGAGGTGCTGCGCTGGCTGGGCGTGTCCTACCTGACCTGGTTCGCCTTCCGCTCCTTCCGCTCGGCCCGCCGCGCGGGGCAGGCGCTGAAGCCCGGGGTCCATGTCGAACTCTCCAGCCAGGACGCCGACGACGATGGCGCGCCCGGCTCCTCCGGCGCAGGCGGCACCGCCGTGAAGCAGGCGCAGCAGGTCCAGGTCACCCGGATCTCCTCGATCGCCGCCACCGGGCTCAGCGTGAGCATCCTCAATCCGCACGCCTGGGTCGACACGATGGTGGTGCTGGGCACCATGGCGAACACCTTCGGGGATCAGCGCTGGCTCTTCGCCGCCGGTGCGGTGATCGCCTCGATCGTCTGGTTCAGCTCGCTGGCCCTCGGCGGGGCGGTGCTCTCCAAGTGGCTCAACCGGCCGCGCACCTGGCAGGTGCTCGACATCTTCGTCGGTGCCATCATGGTCGTGGTCGCGGGGCTGCTGGCCTTCAGCGGCTTCTGATCCCGCGCCCAGTCAGCGCTGCCCAGTCAGTGCTGCCCGGTCAGTGCCGGCGCAGAACTGACTGGGCCGCGTGGAACCCGGCCATCCCGTGGGCGCCTCCGCCCGGAGGTGTCGAGGCGGAGCAGAGGTAGACCTCGGGTCCTGGGCCGCCGGAGCGTGCCAGCCCGGGAGTTCCCGGCGCCTCGCCACCGGCCTGGGGCACCCGGTAGGGATCTGCGCGCAGCACCGGCCGGGCCAGGAACTGTCGCAGCGTCGGCGCACCGGCGCTGATGGAGCCGCCCACCAGGTTCGGGTTCCACTCCTGCAGATCCGCGGGGCTCCAGAG
This sequence comes from Nesterenkonia sp. AY15, assembly GCF_022565855.1. NCBI lineage: Bacteria > Bacillati > Actinomycetota > Actinomycetes > Micrococcales > Micrococcaceae > Nesterenkonia > Nesterenkonia sp. AY15. Next base: position 74,242 of record NZ_JAJOYV010000003.1, read on the forward strand.
CTTGCGTGCCTGCACCGACGCACCGAACCCGGGGGCCTGAGCTTCGATCTCGGCTTCGATCATCTTCGCGGCGCGGGGCACCGCAGACCCGGAGAGCCCGCCGGGGACATGGGCGTAGGCCCAGGCCACGGTCCGCTCATCAGGGGTCCGGGAGGGATCGGCGGCGGCGGGCTGGGTCAGCAGCACATAGGGCCGCCCGGGCAGGGTGCCGCGCACAGCTGCGGCCTCCGAAGCCGCCATCTGGGACGCGCCGCCGCCGAGGTGGACCGTGCTGGCCCGGCCCATCGACTCGTGCCGCCACGGGATCGGACCCTCGAGCAGATAGTCGATCTTCACGATGCCGGTGCCGTAGTTCCAGCTGCTCAGCGCCCGCGAATATCCGCGCGGCAGCCGCAGGCCGCTGAAGCTGCGCAGCTGGCGCGGAGTCAGGTCCAGCAGCACCGCGTCGGGGACGTGTCCGCCGGGACCGGTGCTGCCGGGCTCGCGCAGATCCTCCAGGCCGAGGATCCGGCGGCCGGTGACCACGGTGCCGCCGTGGGATTCAAGCTCCGCGACCAGGGCGCGCACCACCGCGCCGGAGCCTCCGCGCGCCATCGGCCAGCCGGTCACCTGCGCGGCGGTCCCCAGCAGCAGCCCGAAGGCTGAGGTCAGCGGCCTGCGCAGGTCGGTGGTCGCATGCCCGGCGAGACCGGCGAAGAGCGCCTTTGCCGGCGCCTCGGCGAAGATCTGCTGCAGCCAGGTCGAGGGCCAGGCGCCGCGGGCACCGATCTGCAGCAGCGACTGCAGTCGACGCGCTGCCGAGTCGGACTGCAGGTTGGTCCACGGCGCGGTGATCGGGGTCATCCCTGCGCGCAGCACCTGGTCCCAGTCCCGGGCCACCGGTCCGAAGACTCGGGTCCAGGCGGCACCGTCGGGGCCGAGCCCGGCGGCGGTGGCACGCACCGAGGTCTCCAGCAGGGCTGGAGGGGCGCCGTCGTCGAGCCCGTGGGCGGCGGGGATCGAGGCGTGGACGTACTCCAGGCCGTGGCGCATGACGCCGGGGACCGGCGGCGGGCCGAAGGGGAACACGCTGGCCCCGAGGTCACTGATCACGCCCTCCCCGCCGGGCACCGCGCCGCCGAGCTCCCCGGCGAAGAGCTCGGCCGAGCGCATGGCGCCCCCGGGTGCGGCGGCGGCCTCGTAGACGGTGACCTCCCATCCGGCCTGGGCCAGCAGGCAGGCGGCGGTCAGTCCGTTCGGACCTGACCCGACGACGGCGGCTCGCTTCATGTGTGGGGACCTTTCAGCTGGGCGACCAGGGCGGCGATGTTGCGGATGAAAACGACCATCCAGGAGAAGAGCACAGCGGCTCCGATCAGCTCCAGGGAGGTCAGGTTGTAATAGCCGATGGGCTCCCACAGGGCGACGGCGAAGAGCACGGCCGCCGCGGCGAGGTAGCTGATCAGGTAGAAGGTGCGCGGGAAGCCGGGCAGCAGATAGGGCATGCCGATCAGCAAGATCAAGAAGGACAGTCCGAAGCCGGCGGTGAAGACCACGTGGATGTCATGGTGCAGGCTGATCGGCACCAGTCCGACCCCGGCGAGCGAGACGCCCATGCTGATCATCACCGTTCGCAGCATCCCGATCCGCGGCCGCCAGACGTGTCGGGTCATCGCGGCGGCGAGCCGCGCCCCCACCGGCAGCCTGCCGCTGCGCCGGCGGCGTTCCTCCTGCCGCCGCTGCAGCTCCTGCTCGCGGGTGCTGGTGATGTGGTCAGACCAGATCTCCAGGTCGCGGGTGATGAACGCGGTGAGTGTGGTGATGATCGTCCCGGAGACCACCAGCGTGGTGTTGAAGGTCCAGAAGGAGGTGAGCCCGGCCTGGCCGGTGCCCAGCTCGGAGAACATCACATGCCACCAGAAGGGGTTCTCGGCGAAGATCATCGAGACCAGCACCCCTGAGGCGGTGAAGAGCGCAAGCAGCGTGGAGAGCGTGAACGCATTGATCCGCGCGCCGGAGTTGAAGCTGAAGTACCCCGAAGTGCCGCCGACGATCGCCAGCAGCACGGCACCGGCGATGTAGTCCACGGTCAGCCCGATGAACGCCTCCTGGAAGACCCGGAAGAGTCCCAGCGCGACCATCACCGCGATCGAGGAATGGACCACCAGCAGCGCCAAGGTGTCCATCACCTGGCGGATCCGTGGCCGCTGCCCCAGCCAGATGTTGGCCAGTCTGGTGTTCAGCGAGAAGCCCAGCAGGAAGGCGAGCCCGGCGGTGACCCCGCCGACGATGGATCCATACACCTGGATCGACCCGTCTCCGGCCAGCGGCGGCCGATGATCGGTGAAGACGAAGAATCCAGCTCCCAGCCCGATGAGCGCCCCTCCGATGGCGCACCAGATGGCGCGCGACTCGATCAGCACCTGAAGCCGGGCCTGCGTCTCAGCCTGGGAACGGGTGGTCTCCGCCGGATGGGAGGCTTCCTCCACCGCGGCCTGCGCCGCGAGCCGGCGAGCTGTGCCGTGGGTGGAGGTGGAGTTGATCACAGCCCAAGCCTTGCCGCAGGGGGAGCTTCTTGCAAGCTGGTGCGGTGAACTCCCGGCGAACGGACCTCTGCTGTCAGGACCGCCGGCCTAGACTTGAGGCCCATGAGCACACCCGCATCCTCACCATCTGACCCCCGAAGCGCTCCGCGCCCACCCGAGCAGGTAGACCGCGGCGTCCACGTGGTGGCCTTCAGCGCCGAAGTCGCCGCCTCGGCGCAGGAGATCTTCGCACTGGTCGCAGATCCGCATCGTCACCACGAGATCGACGGATCCGGCACCGTCCAGAGCCAGGCGATCGGGCCGCATCAGCTGAAGACCGGCGATCGCTTCAGCGTCCGGATGCGCGTCTTCGGGGTCCCCTATACGCTGCCGCTTCGGGTGCTGACCTCACAGCTGCCGACGGCGCAGCGACCGGGGGTGCTGGAATGGGTCCAGCCCACAGGGCACCGGTGGCGCTGGGAGATGACTCCGATCCGGCCGGGCACGGACAGCACCTTGGTCACCGAGTCCTACGACGCACGTGCTCAGAACCGACTCATGCGAGCGGCCCTGACGGCGTCGAAGGTCTACTCCCGCAACGGTCGAGGGATCGAGGCCTCACTCTCCAGGCTGCAGAAACGGTTCGGCCCTGACGACTGAACGTCCTTCAGCCCGGCGGAAGGACCCCCGGCCCTGACCCCACATGGACTAACATTAGCGGCACACCAGCGCCCGCCGCCGCGAGGCCGCGGATCTCGGCCGGGTGCTATGACCTCGGGAGAGGAGATGCATGTTCGATGTGGATACTGACCGAACCCTCGTAGCGGCAGCCGACCTGGTCAATACCGGCGAAGGACTGCGCAGCGCCACGCCCGGTCTGGATCAGCTCACCACGGTGACGCAGCTCAAGGAGTATCTGAGTTCGCGGGATCCGGCCCTGCGCTGGCCACCCTCCGGCGCTGACCGGACGCAGCTGGAGAAGATCCAGCACCTGCGTGAGAAGGTCCAGCAAATCTGGAGCGCGACCCCGATCAAATCCGACGCCCCGATCCAGGTGCTCAACGAGCTCCTGCGCGGCGTGGGACTGAAGGTCGCCCGCGGCTCAGATGGCGAGTACCGCGCTGAGCCGGTGCCGGCGTCGAAGGAGCTCGCAGATGTGATGACGGCGAGTATGGCCACTGCCATCCAGCACCTGGTGGTGCGGGATGAGACGGCGCGGATGCGCACCTGCAAGGGCGAAGGCTGTGATGCGGTCATCATCGACCTCACCCGCAATCGCTCGAGGCTGTTCTGCGACTTCGGCAACTGCGCCAACCGCGCCCATGTGCGGGCCTACCGGGCCCGTCAGGCAGCACACCGCAAGACGTTCTCCACCGCACCCGAGGCGGCGGCCCCCGTCGCACACTCGAGTCGGCACGCTGTAGCGCATTCGGACACGCTGGACAGTCCGCGACTGGTCAAGCCGAGCGCGGCAGAGAAGGCGGCACAGATCGAAGTGCCCACCTCTCAGTCCGCCAGGGCGGCCAAGGAGTTCCGCGACCGGATGCGTGATGAGCTGATGGAGAAGCGTGACAAGAAATCAGCGAAGAAGCTGAAGAAGGAGAAGAAGAAGGCCAAGACGTAGCCGCACGACTGAGGGACCGTCACGGAAAACAGGAGGCTGTGACGTGCTTGTCAGTCGGGGGCATGAACCCCGGGCCGGCCGAGGAAGGTGCTGCTGCGCCGGACTCGGCGGGTGCGGGGTTCATGCGTGCCCAGATTCGAGCATCCGAGATGTGACGGCGTGCCCGCTGGGGGCGCAGCGCGCCTCGAAGCGTCGAGTGCCCTCCTGAGGGGGCAGCGCGGCCAGACCTGGTGGAGGTCGAGGATCAGCGGCGGTCGTCGCGACGCCCGTAGGTCGGCTCGTCGCCGTCCTCGGGCTCCCCGGCGTCGCGCCGGGCCTGGGCCGCTTCGTCAGCCTTCTTGCGGCGGGCCTTTTCGCGGCGCGTCGCCACCTGCTGGCGGTAGAGCTCCTCGGAGTTCCGATTCACACCCGAGCCCTCCGAGAGGTGCTCCGGGTTGTCCCGCGAGGCCAGGTGCAGCATCGAGATCACCAGCAGCGTGGCGATGAAGCCGATCCCGAACGCGATCAGCCCCAGGTCAAGCCGTGCCGGGTTTTCGGTGCCGCCGGAGGAGGTGATCAGCGTGACGAATCCCGCCACGAATCCCATGGCGAAGGAGAAGATCAGCGGAGCCTTGACCGTCTCGAGCAGAGATCGGCGCCCCTTATCGTCTTCAGCCACTGGGAGTTCCTCGTTCCTGAGCATCGGTATCTGGTCTCGGGTGGGCTGCGCCTGCGGCGTGGCACCACCAGGTCAATTCTACGTCCTGTAGTAGAACGGCGACGATTCAGCGACTCACTGAGTCGACGCACGCCCCCGTTTGGCGTCATGGAGCAGTCCGGCGCCGCTGATCAGCAGCACCACCGCCATGATGACCACGCCCATCCCAGCGACCCCGAGAATCCCATGGGGGTCCAGCTGGAGGCCGATCGCGAGACCGAGCGCGGTGAGCACGCCCACGGCACCCAGGATGATCTGATCCCGCGCCGGGACGAAGTCATGCCGGGCCCTGAATCCTCCGACGAGCTCGGCCACGCCCATCGCCGCGAACCCGATGGCCGCGATCACGGCGGCCGCGGCGGCGGTGTTGACGAAGATCACAGCGACCCCGGCGAGCACCCAGGCCGCGGCGCCCATGGCCAGCGGTCCGCGCAGGCTGATCGGCACCGCCTCGACCTTGGCGTAGTCCCAGACGGCCGTGGCGCCGAGCACGAAGAACCCGGCGATGGAGATCTTCAACAACGTGACGGTCTCTTCCTGCCAGAAGATCGCGACCACGGCAAAGATCACGGTGATGACCGCGCGGAGCCAGACCGGTCGGGTCAGCTCTTCGGCGGTGGCGGCGGGGATCTTCTTCACAGGCACGCAGCAGAGTCTACCGCTGCGGCCCGGCGGCCCGACCCAGGCAGGGTGCCCGGCCCAGCGGTGCGGCTCAGCGCTGCTCGCCGGCGATCATCCAGCGCTCCCCGTAGGCCCGGACCCCGAGCGTGACCCCGCGGGCACCCATGAACACCACGGCGAATCCGGCCCAGAGCCAGACGATCGCCTCGGTGCCGCTGAAACCGGCGCTGGAGATCCACCAGAGCAGCGGCAGGTACACCGCGAGGTTCAGCAGCCCGACGACGGCGAGGTAGCGCACATCGCCGGCGCCCATGAGCACGCCGTCGAGCACGAAGACGAAGCCGGCGAGCGGCTGGGCCGCGGCCATGACCAGCAGCGCGGCGGTGACGCCGGCGGCGACGCGATCGTCCGGGGTGAACAGGGCCGGGGCGAAGGGCGCCGCCAGCGCGATCAGCCCGCCGGTGATCACGCCGAACCCGAGTCCCCAGCGGGTCATCGTGCGGGTCATCGCCTTGGCCTCCTGCACCCGGGAGGCGCCGAGCTCCTTGCCGATGAGTGCCTGCGCGGCGATGGCCAGGGCGTCGAGCACGAAGGCCAGGGTGGAGAAGATGGTGAAGGCCACCTGGTGCGCGGCGAGGGTGTGCGGTCCGAGATCGGTGGCGATCAGGACCGTGGCCACGATGGCCGCGCGCAGCGAGACCGTGCGCAGCATCATCCAGGACCCCACGCTGGCCGCCTGGCGCAGCGCGATGGGGTCCACGCCCAAGGGCACTCCGACTGCCCGCATCCTGGGGATCAGCATCACCAGATAGGTGATCGCCATCCCCCACTGGGCGATGGAGGTGCCGAGGGCGGCTCCGGCGGTGCCCAGCCCCAGCGGGTGCACCAGGATCAGGTTCAGCACGATGTTCGCGCCGAAGCCGACGGCGGCCACCACCAGCGGGGTCCTGGTGTCCTGCAGCCCGCGCAGCATTCCGACGGCGGCGAAGACCAGCAGGATCGCCGGGACCCCGGGCAGCGACCAGAGCAGGTAGTTCCAGGCGTGGACCTGCATGTCTGCGGAGCTGCCCATGGCCAGGAGCAGCTGCTCACCGAACGCCAGTCCGGCGAAGGCCAGCACCGCCCCGAGCATCACCGCGAGCCAGAGCCCGTCGCGGCCCGCGGCGAGCGCCCGGGAGAGCCGACCGGCGCCGACGAAGCGCGCCACCGCCGGGGTGGTCGAATAGGCCAGGAAGATCATCAGTCCGGTGACGGTGTGCATCACGGTGATCCCCAGCGCCGCTCCGGCGAGCTCGTCGACGCCCAGCCGGCCGATGATCGCGGTGTCCGCCAGCAGGAACAGCGGCTCGGCCACCAGCGCCCCGAGGGCGGGGACCGCCAGGGCGAGGATCTGCCGGCCCATCGGCCGCGGATCGCGGGACGGCACAGACTCCGGTGCCGGTCTCGCCGCCATCAGCGCGGACCCTGGCGCCGGTGACCTGCGCGCCGGCTCAGGTGCAGCTGGTTCACTTGCTCCCGGCCAGCGCCAGGGTCGTCTCGGTGAGCACGCGCAGCACCGCGCCGGTGTGCCAGACCAGACCGCCGAGGTCGTCGATCCCGCTGTCCTCGAGGAACTGCTCGAGCTGGGGCTGGACGAAGTAGGCCATCACCAGCGCCATGACGTTGTTGAAGGCGTGCAGCAGCCAGGCGTAGACCAGCGAGCGCCCGGTGAGGATGTAGGCCACGGTGAACACCGAGCCCATCACCACGTAGGGCACCACCGAGACCACGGTGAGGTCCGTGGCCGCGCCGGGACTGGCGAGCATCGCCACCAGCGCCGGGATGAAGTGCAGCAGCGGGAAGGTGATCACCGAGATCGCCCCGCAGATCCAGATGTTGATATAGCGGGAGAGCTTCCCGATGAGCAGGTGGCGGAAGAAGTATTCCTCCACATAGGGGCCCAGCAGTCCCATCACCAGCACTGCGGCGAGGAACGGCACGAACGCCAGCATGGACTCGATCGCCAGCTGGTTCTCCGAGGTCTCCGGCTCCCCGCCCAGGCTCAGCACCAGCAGGGCGGTGAGGATCAGCGTGACCACCCAGGCCACGGGCACCAGCAGCAGCTTCAGCCACCACAGGTAGCCGAAGGCGCGCACCGAGCGCCACAACGCCTTGGCGGAGAGCGCGAGAGCGATGACCACCATCACCGCGTAGCCGATGACGTTGATCAGGAACAGCGCCTGCTGCTCCTGCTGCTCGACCCCGGAGCCCAGCATGGTGGAGAAGGGCGGCAGCAGGGCCAGCAGGCTCACGCCGCCGACGAGCATCACGATCACATAGACCAGCACCGCGATGAGATCACCCCAGATGAAGCGGCCAGGCTCGGCGTCGCGCTGCCGCTTGCGCGGCGGGTGCGACGCCGGCGGCCACCCGCCCTGCGGCGGCTGGCCGGGCTGCTGACCGGGCTGCAGCGATTGGGCGTGCGGGTGAGGCGGCTCGCCGTAGGGGTGGACCGGCTGGCCGTAGTGCTGCGGCGGTCCGCCATGAAGACCGGGCTGAGGACCGTAGACATCGGGCGCCGGGTAGCGCGGATCATGGCCATAGGGGTTATGCGGAGGCTGAGTCATCACGTACCAGTTTAGTTCTGCGCGGTGATCGGGTCAGTTCTGCGAGGTGATGGGGCTGGGCGTCAGCAAGGTGGCGTTGCGCAGGTCACGCAGCTTGCGCGCCTGGGCCGCCACCGCGTGGTCCTCGTCGGTGATCGGCTCCCAGGGGGCGATCGTCCGCGCCGAGCCGGTGCCGTCCGGGGCGACCATCACCGGCAGCCCGTAGGCCACCACCGCGGGGTGCTTCTCGCGGCGGTCCCCGGCGCGGACACGGACCAGCACGTGCATGGATTTGGAACCGGTGAGCACCAGCCGGGCGTCGACCTCTACGAGGTCCCCGACGGTCACCGGCCGGTAGAAGCGGACTCCGCCGGTGAGCACCGCCGCGACCTCATGGCCGCTGTACCGCTCCGCGCAGATCTCCGCGGTCTTGTCGATCCACTTCATCACCGCGCCGCCCCGGATCTTGCCATCGGGGTACCGCTCGTCGGTGTCGGCGAGGAAGCGCATGGTCAGCGCCTCGGAGCTGCCCATGCCCTCGGGCAGGGACTGGATGGTCTCTTCCATCTGCCGGCGGTAGACCATCCGCTGGGAGGCGTCGAGGTCGCGCCGTCGCTCCAGCTCGGTCTGCGGCTCGAAGGCGGCGGCGGCAGCGGGCTCGCCGTCGTCGCCCACGGCGACATAGATCATGAAGCACTCGGTGCAGACCACCCAGCCCTCATCCTTGCGGATCAGCACCCGGGTCTGGATGTGCACCGAGGTGCGCCCGGTGTGGACCACCCGGGCCTGCACGGTGACCGGAGTCTCGCGTGGGACCGGCACGGTGAAGTGCATGTTCCCCACATAGGAGGTCACGCAGTCGGTCCGGGTCCAGGAGGCCGCACAGGCGTAGGCGGTCTTGTCGATCCAGTCCACCACCGTGCCAGCGGCCACGAAGGAGTCCGGGGAGGTGCCCGCCACCTCTCGAAATGTCAGTTCGATGCTGCTTCGCCGCGCCATGACCACGACGCTAGCACCCCCGCGTGCGAGACCCGCGCCATAGGTGGTCACCGCGCGGGTGTATATCGTGGACCCTAGAGACCTAGGATGGGGCACCGTGCCCAATCGGAGACGCCCCCGTCATTGGGCCGCCATCCGACCCTAGAACCATCTCAGCGTGAGGCAGATATGCACCCCTTTGAGAATCCGTTCCGACACAGCGCCGAAGCTAAACGCCACGCGCTGCGTCATTTCCGTGCCGTGATCTTCGATATGGACGGGGTCGTCACCGACACCGCCGGGGTGCACACGCGCGCATGGAAGGAACTCTTCGACACGGCTCTGCCGGAGATCGCCGGCTCCCCGCAGCCGGAGTTCACCGAAGAGGACTACCTGAACTTCGTCGACGGCCGACCCCGCGAGGACGGCGTGCGGTCGCTGCTGAACGCACGCAATCTCGACGTGCCCGAGGGCAGCCTCGATGATGCCCCCGACAGGCTGACGGTGAACGGGCTCGCCGCGCGCAAGCAGGGCTACTTCGAATCCGTGCTCGCCAGGGACGGTGTGGAGGTCTTTCACACCACCGTGGAACTGATCGAACAGCTGCGCAAGGACGGGATCCCCACCGCCCTGGTGACCTCCTCGCGCAATGGCCGCGAGGTGCTCACCATCGCCGGGCTGCTCGACGCGTTCACCGTGATCGTCGACGGCTCCGACGCGTTGGAGCTGGGCCTGCCGGGCAAGCCCAACCCGCATATGTTCCTCCACGCCGCAGAGCTGCTGCGCGTGGAGCCCCAGGACACCATCGTGGTCGAGGATGCGGCCTCCGGGGTCCAGGCCGGACGCGCCGGGGACTTCGGCATGGTCGTGGGGCTCAACCGCGGCGATGACCCGGCCCGGCTGAAGGAGGCCGGCGCCGACGTCGTGATCACCGATCTCGCCGTGATGAACCTCTCCTCCCGCACCACCCGCCCCTATGACTCGGACTGGGTGCTCTCCTATGACGGCTTCGATCCGAAGCTGGAACCCACCCGCGAGGTCCTGATGGCGATGGCCAACGGCTACTGGGGCACCCGCGGGCACTACCCGGGCACCGCAGCAGACGCCACCCACTACCCGGGCAGCTACATCGCCGGGGTGTTCAACCGGCTCAAGACCGACCTGATGGGCAAGACCGTGGAGACCGAGCACATGGTCAATGTGCCGGACTGGACCTTCCTGCAGGTGACCCCGGATGCCGGCACCCCGCTGCTGCCGGGCTCCCCCGAGCTGATCCACTACCACCAGGAACTCGACATGCGCCGCGGTGTGGCCACCAGGATCGCCCGCTATCAGGACCTCCATGGACGCCGCACCAAGGTGACCATGCGCCAGTTCCAGTCCCTGGCCGGCGTGCAGATCGCCGCGCTGGAGATGAAGATCGAGGCCGAGAACTGGTCCGGCAACGTCAATGTGCGCTCGATGATCGACGGCCGGGTGGCCAACCGCAACGTCGACGCCGACCGCGAGCTCGCCGGCAACCACCTGGATCCGGTGCAGTCCCGCGAGGTCGACGGCGAGACGGTGCTGCTGGAGACCCAGACGAACCAGTCCGAGGTGCGCATCGCCCTGGCGACCCGCACCTCCGTGACCACCTCCGGGTCCAGCAACCCGATGCGTCGGGCGATCCACGAGGGTGAACTCGTCGCAGGCCACGACATCTCGCTGGCGCTGGAATCCGGCAGGCCGGTGATCCTGGAGAAGATCGCGGCGGTCTCGAACTCCCACGACCAGGCGATCTCCACCGTGTGGCACAACGCGGTCAAGAAGGTCCAGCGGGCCTCGAGCTTCCGCACCATGCTGACCTACCACGAGGAGATGTGGGGCGTGCTCTGGCACCGCTTCGCCGTCTCCATCGGGGCGAACCCCTCCCGCCAGCAGATGGCGCTGAACCTGCACACCTTCCACGTGCTGCAGACCGCCTTCGGCGCCCGCCACGATCTGGACGCGACCCTGCCCGCGCGCGGGCTCACCGGCGAGGGCTACCGCGGACATCTCTTCTGGGACGAGATGTTCATGTACCCGATGCTCACCCTGCGCCGACCCGAACTGACCCGTGGGCTGCTGCTCTACCGCTACCGGCGGCTCAGCGAGGCCCGCGCGATGGCCCGCAGCGAGGGCTACGACGGCGCCATGTTCCCCTGGCAGGCCGGCTCTGACGGCCGCGAGGAGACCCCCAGCGAGCTGTGGAACCCGCGCTCCGGGATGTGGATGCCGGACAACTCCCACCGTCAGCGCCACGTCTCCCTGGCCATCGCCTACTCGGTGCTGCAGTACTTCGAGACCACGCAGGACTACACCTTCCTGGCCGACTATGGGGCTGAGATCCTGGTGGAGATCTCCCGGTTCTTCGTGTCCATGACCACCTACGACGCCGAGTCCGACCGGTTCAGCATCGACGGCGTGATGGGCCCCGACGAATACCACGACGGCACCGCCGAGGCGCCCGGCACGGGTCTGCGCGACAACGCGTACACCAACGTGCTGACCTCCTGGATGCTGCGCCACACCTCACGACTGGTGCGCGATCTCGACGGCCGCGACGATCCGCTCTCGGAATGGCTCGACATCTTCGAAGACGAGCTGGACCACTGGGAGCACATCGCCAAGCGGCTGCACGTTCCCTTCCACGAGGACAACGTGATCAGCCAGTTCGAGGGCTACGAGGCGCTGGAGGAGTTCGACTGGGAGGGCTACCGCGCCAGATACGGCAACATCGGGCGGCTGGACCTGATCCTGCAGGCCGAAGGTGACTCGACCAACCGGTACAAGCTCTCCAAGCAGGCCGACGTGCTCATGCTCTGCTACATCTTCTCCGCCGATGAGCTCATCGAGACGCTGAACCACATGGGCTATGAGCTCTCCATGGAAGACTTCGGCCGCACGGTCGAGTACTACCTGGCCCGGTCTTCCCACGGCTCCACGCTCTCCCGGCTGGTCCACGGCTGGGTGGCGGCCCGGTTCGACCGCTCCGGCTCCTGGAACCTGTTCAAGGAGGCGCTGGAGGCCGACCTCGCCGACACCCAGGGCGGCACCACCCGCGAGGGCGTGCACCTGGGCGCGATGGCGGGCACCGTGGACATGGTGCTGCGCTGCTATGGCGGCGTGGAGACCCGCGCCGACGCGCTGTGGCTGCACCCGCTGCTGCCCGATGAGCTGCCCGCGCTGACCTTCCGGATGCGCTACCGCAACCAGCCCATCGTGGTCTCGATCAACCACGAGGTCGTCGAGCTCAAGCTCTCCGAGGGCTCGGCCGAGCCGATCGACGTCAACGTCGAGGGCACCCCGAAGACCATGGCCCCGGGTGAGACCTGGACGGTGAAGCTGGCGCACTCCGCACGAGTGCATCAGCGCCAGCCCGCCGAGGTCTGAGCCGCTGGGAATATAGAACACGAGGAACGAAGACGTCGGCCCACCCGGTTCTCCCGGGTGGGCCGTCGTCGTTCTTCGCGACGTCCCGGGCATGTTCAGCAGACCAGAAATCCTCCTCGGACCCCTTCCGGAAACCACGAGATCCCGTAGTGTATGGACAGGTTCTACTGCGTTTGTGCAACTGTTCAAACCACGCCGCAGCCTGCTTGCACTATGCGGCACAGGGTCCAGCAGAATGCGCGGGCAGGGAATCCTCAGGCGTCTCATCCTTGAACAGGAGGGTTCCCATGAAACAGAGTCCGGCTGAGTCACGAAGTCCGGCTGAGCACCCCGGCGGCGCCGACCTCGTCCCTGAGGTGATCGCCCCGCCACAGCTCGGCACCGACGCCAGGGACCTTCCGACCCGGGCTGAGCGCCGTCGTCTCGCCGAAGCGGGACGACCCTTCATCGCCGTGGCGCCGGAGAAGCCGCAGGGCGGACTGCGCAGATTCCTCTATACGGCCACGGGCGGGGTGATCAACATCGGGCCCAGCCAGAAGGAGCTCCAGGAGCAGGAGCTGATCGAGCGGATCGCCCGGCCGCTGCAGGGCAGTCACAACACCGCCGTGCTCTCGCTCAAGGGCGGCATCGGAAAGACCTCCACCACGGTGGGGATCGGCATGACCCTGGCGCACCACCGCGGCGACATCCCCTGCGCCATCGACGCCAACCCGGATTCCGGGGACCTGGTGGAGCGCGCCCTGGGCGAACGTGCCACCCAGGCGCACCAGCCGCCGAGCATCACCGATCTGCTGGAGAACCTCGACCACGTCAACTCGCTGACCGCGCTGCAGGGGTACCTGCAGCAGGCCGGGCGGCTGCACGTGCTCGCCGGGGAGCAGGACCCGGCCCTCTCGGACAGCCTCACCGCCGAGGAATGGCGCAGGATCCATGCGGAGTTCGCGAAGTACTATTCGGTGGTCGTCACCGACTGCGGGACCGGGGTCACCCACAACGCCATGGAGGGGATCCTGCACACCGCGGACAACATCGTCATCGCCGCGGGCTTCGCGGTCTCCGGGGCCCAGCGCGCGCTGCAGACGCTGAACTGGCTGGCGAACCACGGTTATCAGCAGCTGGCCCGGGAATCCATCGTGGTGATCACCGACAAGGAGCGCGTCTCAGACCGGGTGGACAAGCAGGCCATCCAGGAGAGCCTGCGCGGCTACTGCGGCAAGCTGGTGGTGGTGCCCTTCGACCGCGCCGTGGTGGACGGGGACCGGATCAACCTGGACATGCTTCAGGCGGAGACCCGCCGGGCGTACATGAACATCGCCGCTGCCATGGTGGACGGGTACAAGTAGCTTTCGAGGTAGAGCTTCAAGGACGACGACGGCGGCGGCCGCCCACCTGGTTCCAGGTGCGCGGCCGCCGTCGTCTGTGTTGCAGAGGTCGATCAGCCGAAGAGGCCGACCAGGGTGAAGTAGAAGACCGAGGGGCCCAGCAGGGCGCCGAGTCCGGTGTAGAAGGTCGCGGTCATCGCCCCGTACGGGACCAGCCGCTTGTCCGTGGCGGCGAGTCCGCCGGCCACTCCCGAGGTGGTGCCCATCAGCCCGCCGTAGGCCATCGCCGACTTCGGGTTGTTCAGCCCGATGAACGGCGCGATCATCGGGGTGCCCACCATGACCACCACGGCCTTGATCAGGCCGGCGGCCACCGAGAGTGCGATCACCTCGGAGCTGGCGCCCACCGCGGTGCCGGTGACCGGTCCCACGATGTAGGTCGCGGCCCCGGATCCGATGGTCGCCATCGATTCGGGGTCGGTGTAGCCGAACGCGGCGGCCACCGCGGCGCCCACCACGAAGGAGACGACGATGCCTGCCAGCAGGGCCAGCCCGCCGGCGGCGCCGGCCTTCTTGATCTCGTCCAGGTCCACGCCGTAGGCGGTGGCCACGATGGCGAAGTCGCGCAGCATCGCGCCGCCCATCAGGCCCAGACCGCTGAAGATGGCGATATCGGCCATGCCGGCCTCGCCTCCGGTGTTGATGCCGCCGAAGTAGGCGAGCACCAGGCCGAGCATGATGGCGATGGCGGAGCCCTGCAGGCGTCCTCGGGTCAGCGTCTTGGACAGCCAGCCCGAGATCATCATCAGCGCGCCGACCACCACGAAGGCGAAGAGCAGTCCGTTGCGTTCGAGCACATCAGCAATGATGTCCATCTCAGGCCTCCTGCTTCTCTGCCTCGGTCATCGCGGGCAGCGGTTCAGACTGTCCTCCGATGCGCGAGATCACCGGCACCAGCGCTGCACCTGCGGTGAGCGCGCCGAGACCGGCGAGCGCTGCCATCGGTCCGCCGCCGATCGCGTCGGCGACGTTCTGGGTGGCCGCCATGGCGATCACGATCGGGATGTACAGGGCGGACCAGAACAGCACGCCCTGTTCGGTCGGCTTGGGGAACAGGCCTCGTTTGCGCAGCCTGTCGGTGGCCACGACGAGCAGGATCATGGCGAAGCCCACCCCGCCGACATTGGCGTCGACCCCTACTGCGACCCCGAGGGCGTCACCGATCAGCTTTCCCACGAGCAAGCACAGCGCCAGCGCTGCGACTCCATAGAGAACCATCGTCTACTCCTGACTTGCGGTTGAAGTTTCTTGAGCGAGCATTCAGCTGCTGAACAGCTCTGTGTACTGCTTGCGCAGCTCGGCCTTCTGGACCTTGCCCATCACGTTGCGCGGCAGTTCCTCCACGAAGCGGACGGCGCGAGGCTGCTTGAAGCGGGCCAGCTCGCCGGCGAGCGACTGCAGGATCTTCGCCTCATCGGGGGCGTCGCCTCCGGCGGGGACCACCACGGCGACCAGGCCCTCGCCCAGATCCGGGTGGGGCACCCCGATCACGGCGGATTCGGTGACGCCGGGGTGGTCATCGATGAGTCCCTCCACCTCTTTGGGGTAGATGTTGAACCCTCCGGAGATGACCAGATCCTTGTCGCGGCCCACGATGCTCAGGTAGCCCTGGTCATCGATCACTCCGAGGTCGCCGGTGATGAAGAAGCCGTCCTCGCGGAGCTCCTCGGCGGTCTTCTCCGGCATGTTCCAGTACCCGACGAAGACGTTGGGGCCGCGGACCTCGATGATGCCGACCTCGCCCTGAGGCAGCGTCGCCTGGGTCTCCCGGTCCACGATCCGCACCTCGACGCCGGGCAGCGGATGCCCCACGGTGCCGGGGCGTCGCGGTCCCCCGCGGTAGGGGTTCGAGGTGTTCATCCCGGTCTCGGTCATCCCGTAGCGCTCGAGGATGGCGTGGCCGGTGCGGGCCTCGAAGGCCTCGTGATCGCTGGCCAGCAGCGGAGCGGAGCCGGAGACGAAGAGCCGGATCCCGGAGCAGGCTTCCGCGCTGAGCCGGTCCGTGCTGAGCAGCCGGGTGTAGAAGGTGGGCACGCCCATCAGCACGGTGGCGCCCGGCATCGCGTCGAGCACCGCGTCGGCGTCGAACTTGGGCAGCCAGATCATCGAGGCTCCCGAGACCAGGGTCATGTTGACCGCCACGAAGAGCCCGTGGATGTGGAAGATCGGCAGCGCGTGGATCAGCACGTCTTCTCCGGTGTACTCCCAGGACTGGATCAGTGAGGCGCAGTTCGCCGCGAGATTGCCCTGGGTCAGCACCGCACCCTTGGAGCGGCCGGTGGTCCCGGAGGTGTAGAGGATCGCGCCGGGGTCTGAAGGGCGCATCTGGGTGATCTCGGCGTGCTCCTGCTCGGCGGCGAGCAGCGTGCCCTCCCCGGACGTGCCGAGGGTCTCGACGACGATGCCGTCCTTGCCGCGCTGTTCATGCTCGGCGGTCTGACTCGGGTCACAGACGAGCACCCGCGGGGCGGCGTCGGACATGAAGTAGTCCATCTCGGCCCCGGTGTAGGCGGTGTTCAGCGGCAGGTACACCCCGCCCACCTGCAGCGTGGCCAGATAGAGCGCGATGGCCTGCGGGGACTTCTCCACCTGCGCGGCCACCCGGTCACCGGGGACGACGCCGTCGCCGATCAGCTTCGTGGCGATCCGGCGCGAGGTGTGGAGCACCTGCGCGTAGGTGAGCGTGCGCCCACCTGGAAGATGGAAGAGCGGCTTCTCCGGGTGCGCCTGCGCCTGCTGGATGAAGCTCTGGTAGATGCCGTCGGGGTGGTTGTCCACTGGTGAGGTTCCCTTCTCGCTGCGGTTGTCTTCTCTGCTGCTGTCTGTGCTGGTGGTGGCTTTGCTGGTGTGTGGGCTGTTCAGGTCTGTGCTGTCTGGAAGCAGCGCCGTGACGTGGTCACCCAGGGCGATCACCCCGTGCCGGACGTAGTTCTCGTGGCGCTGCTCCACCAGGGATGGTTCGTAGCGGTAGTTGATCATCGCCCCGTAGGACTGGTCCCACATGTAGTCCGCGCCGCTGGCCGGCCAGTGCAGCTGCCAGGCCGTGGCGCCGTTGCCCAGGTGGAAGCGGGCCACCGGATCCAGCGGCTGCCCATCCGACCGGCGTTCGACGGCGATGTAGCGTGCCAGCGCTGCGCAGAGCCGCTCGCGCAGCTCCGCGGCGGCGGGCTCGCCCGGGCTGGACGCACCCCTCATGCTCGCTGCGCCGCGCGCATCTGCCGGTCCCGTGAGCTCCGCAAGGTCGACGTGAAGCGCGGCGAGCTCAGCGGATGTCGCGGTGCGGGCCTGCTCGCGCAGCCAGCGCCGGAAACCGGGGATCGGTGAGAGCGTGACGAAATGCTCCAGATGCGGCAGCTCGGTGGAGACCTGGTCGATGACCTGCTTGATCAGCAGGCTGCCGAAGGAGATGCCGGCCAGGCCATCCAGGGAGTTGTTGATCGAGTACAGCACCGCGGTGTCGGCCTTGGCCGGGGAGAGCGCCTCGGTCGGGGTCAGCAGCGGCTCGACGGCACCGGGCACCCCCTTGACCAGCGCCACTTCGACGAAGATCAGCGGGAGGTCCCCGGTGGCGGGGTGGAAGAACGCGTAGCAGGTGCGGTCCTTGGGACGGAGACGTCGCTTGAGCTCGTTGAGGTCCCGCATGGGGTGGACCTTCTCGTAGCGCAGCAGGTGGTTCTTCATCTCCCGCGAGGCGTCCCAGCCGACCTGTTCCATGCGCAGGAACCCGCGATTGAACCAGGAGCTCAGCAGGTGCCGGAAGTCTCGGTCCAGAGGCGTGAGATCCGCGCGGTCTCGCAGGATCCGGCGCAGGTCGGCGCGCATGTTGACCAGGTGCAGGGTGCCGTCGGGGGCGTGGTTGAGCCGGCGCAGCAGCGCCTGGCGCCGCGGTTCGCTGGCCTCGAACAGATCGGCCAGCTCGACCTGACCCTCGCTGGAGTCCCACTTCGCGTAGGCGCGGCGCAGCGCGTCTGGCTCCACTGCATAGGCATGGAGCATGTGCGCGAAGAACTCGGTCCGGGCGTCGTCGTCGAGTTCGCGGTATGTGGCCAGGGCCCGTTCGGCCACGGCTCGCATGGACGCCTCGCCCAGGTCCCCCATCAGCGCTGCGCAGGCAGCGGTGAGCTGCTCGAGGGGTGCGGACGCTGGTGCTTCGGCGCCCTGCTGGGTCTTGTGCCCGCCGAGGCTGCGCAGCAGATCGGCCAGGAGCCAGCCTTGAGTGGTCGCCATGATCCCTCCCTACGTGTATATCAATGACTGTGATGTATATAACAGGGACTATAGGGCATGAACGTGATCCACGCCACAATTTGCTCCTGGCGATATGCTCGTCGCAGGAGGTGTCATGGTCAGAGTCCCGGAATCCCAGCGTGTGCGTGATGCGCTGGAGAACGCCATCGTCGATGGACAATACGGTCCCGGCGAGCGGCTGGACCCTGCCAAGCTGCAGCAGGAATTCGGCTGTTCGCGCACCCCGGTGCGCGAGGCGCTGCAGGCGCTCGAGCGCTCCGGACTGGTGCGAATCCGCCCCAAGCAGGGCACCTATGTGACCGAGCTGAGCCTGCCCGAGCTGGCCGAGCGCTTTGAGCTGATGGCTGAGCTCGAGGGCATGGCCGCACGGCTGGCGTCACGACGCATCGAGCGCGAGCCCCTGGCGGAGCTGGGCGAGGCGCTGAGAGAATGTGAGCGCTTCGAGGCTCTGGGGGACGCCGATGGCTACTACTACGCCAACGCCTGGTTCCACGGGATCATCTACGACTCCTGCGGCAACGGGTATCTGCGGCAGCAGGCGCACGACCTGCGCCGGGTGCTGCAGCCCTACCGGCGGCTCCAGCTCCGCGCCCCCGACCGCATGCGCCGCTCTCTGGCCGAGCACCTCGCGATCGTGAACGCGATCGGCACCGGAGATGGTGAGACTGCGGAGGACACCGCCCGGGACCACGTCTTGGTGCAGGTCAAGGAGTTCAGCCAGCTCGTGCAGACCTGGACCAGACTGCGCGAAGCCCGCGCCGATCACGCCCAGACCCAGCTCCACTGAAAGGAACCAGATGTCACCGGAGCGAAGTCCCGAATTCATCGAGGCCATCTCACGCGGGTTGTCCGTCATCACGGCATTCACCCCTGAATACCCCAGCCTGACCCTGAGCCAGGTGGCCAAGGCCACCGATCTGGCGCGTCCCACCGCACGGCGGATCCTGATGACGCTGCAGGAGCTGGAATATGTCCGAGCGGAGAACGGCCTGTTCGCCCTGACCCCGCGGGTGATGGAGCTGGGCATGGCTTACGTGAGCTCCCTGGGGCTCTGGGACGTGGCCAAGCCCCACCTGGAGGCGCTGGTCACCCACACCCACGAATCGGCCTCGATGTCTCAGCTGGACGGTCCCGACATCGTCTATGTGGCCCGGGTGGCGGTGCCCAAGCTGATCGGCCTGCGGGTGGACATCGGCACCCGCTTCCCGGCCCCGCCGACCTCCCAGGGCAAGGTGCTCCTCGCGGACATGGAGCGCCGGGCGATCCTGCAGCGACTCTCGGAACCCTCCCGCTCCTCGGTCATCCCTGTGGTGCAGTGGGACCAGAAGTCATTCCTGGAGGAGCTGGACCGCGTGCAGCGGCAGGGCTATGCGCTGGCCGATGAAGAGCTGGCCCGCGGCATCCGCTCGATCGCCGTGCCGGTCCGCGATGCCCACGGCCGGGTGCTGGCGTCGATGAACACCACGGTGCACGCCGCCGAGACCAGCGTGGAGACCCTGCTGACGAAGCACCTGCCGCCGCTGCGCGAGGCGGCGGCCGCAGTCACCGAGGACTGGACCCGCTGGCAGTCGCTGCCCAGCCACACCCGCGAGCGCGACGCCGCCGACGTCGGACGGCTCCCGCTGCTGGCCTCACCGGAGGCCTGATCGACTCGGCCTGAACTGCCAGTGGTGAGCCGCTGTGCGGGGAGGGTTGCGCACGGGTCACATCGCCACGGAGGGGTAGTCCCGTCCGGTCCAGTGGTCCAGCTTCTGCGCCATCTCGGTCTGGAACGCCAAGGGGCCTCTGGCGGCGGCGTACTCCTCGTCGAAGAGCGCGATGAACAGGGTGAGGTTCAAGAAGAAGTGGGCGCCGTGGTCGAAGAGCCACACGTAGTCATGGGTGGCCAGCGCCTCGCGCTCCTCAGCGGTGAACTCCAACCAGCTGGTCTGCTCCACCGGGTTCAGCCAGCGCCCGACGTCCTTCTCCCAGCGCTCCACGGTGGCCCGTGGATCATCTCGATAGCTGGCCACCCACTCGGGGTCCCGGTCGATGGTGAAGAGAAACTTGTTGACGTAGTACTTGCTCATGCTCGCTCCTCGTTCAGGCACCGACGGCCGGGGCAGTGTGTTCTGTGCGGAACTGCTCCCAGGCCGGATCGGTGGCGTAGATCGGCCCGGTGCTGGCCTGGGCGGTCTGGGCCGCCCGGGCGGCGGCGTCGAGCTGGTCCTGGGTCCTGTTCGGGTACCAGGTCATGTACATCTCCCGGGTGTGGAACAGGTCCAGGTGATCGACGTAGTCGGCGTGGACTCCGGGACCGGCGATGCCCATCATGAGCAGCAGGTCCATGAAGCCATGGGTCGCGTTGCCCGCCCCGGCCATCGACTCATGGGTGACGTTGGCAAGGATCGCGTCGATGTTGCCGGTGGAGAGCCATTCGATGGCATCGGCGTCGAAGAGCGGATCCGGCCCGTGCTCGCCGAACTGGCGCGGCCCGCCGAGCTCCAGCGAGAGGTGCCCGGTGCCGATGGCGGCGACCTTCTTGTCGCTGGGGAAGCTGTCGATGATCTCCCTGATCGCCCGTCCCACCTGATAGAAGCGGCGCGGGGAGGGCAGCGGGGGCACGAAGATGTTCGTGTAGATCGGCACGATCGGCAGATCCGCCTGGGGACGGACCGTGATGATCGGGCAGATGATGGAGTGATCGATCTTCAGCTCATGACTGACCGAGAAGTCGAATTCCTTGACCAGCAGCTCCTCGTGCATGTAGCGAGAGAGCTCGAGGTCTCCGGCCAGGGTGTACTTCGGGATTCCGAACTCGCGCTCCTCGTTGTAGAAGGTGGCGTCATAGGTCTCCTGCTTGCCGATCAGGAACTGCGGATAGTTGTCCAGCCAGAGCTGGTGGAAGTGATCCGCACCGACCATCACCAGGATGTCCGGCTCCGCGGCGGTGAGCGTCTCCCGGTAGGCCTCGACCTTGCGCTGCCAGTCGGCGGCATAGGGCGGGCGCTGATCCTGAGGGGAGGTGGTGGCCTTGTAGTAGAACGGGTGGTGGGTGCTCGCCAGCACCGCTGTCAGCTCTGCCATGCTCAGTTCTCCTTGGAATCGTCCGGGGTCAGCGGAACGAACGTCGCATTCCGGTCCACGTGCATGTAGATGTCGTTGGCGATCGGGTTCCGCCGCTCCTCCGCGATCTGCCCCAGCAGCCCGGCGGTGCGGGCGAGCAGGGCGAACCCGCGCAGGAAGTCCACCGGAAGCCCCAGGTCAGCCAGGGCTGCCCCACAGACCCCGGCGCCGTTGAGCGGAAGCTTCTTGCCCAGCACCTCTTCGCTGACCCGGCCCATGGCCTCGAACAGGCGCAGGTGCTCCCCGCGGGTGCCGCCCTCTTCGGCGATCTGGATCAGCCGCGGGGTGCGTGGGTCTCCCTGCTTGTGCACCGGATGGCCCAGGCCGGGGACGATCTGCTTGGCGGCCCGCGCCCGGGTGATGGCCTCCCGCGCCAGAGACTCGAAGTCGGCGTCGGTGCTGCGCTCGCCGTCGTCCGCTTCCAGGACCTGGTGCAGGAACCTGCCGGTGTCCTCGGTGACGCCGAGGAAGCGGGAGCCGCCGCCGAGCAGACCCGCGGCGATCGCGCCCTGGATGGACTCCGGGGCTGAGAGGTAGGTCAGCCGGGCGGCGATCGCGGTGGGGGTGAAGCCATGATCGGCCAGCGCGACCAGCACCGCCTCGAAGGTCCGCAGCTCACCGGGGGTGGGCCGGCGGGTGGCGGTCATCCAGAACGCCAGCTCGGCGAACCCGACCTTGCCCATCAGGTCCTCGGAGAGGGACTGGCCCATGAGGCTGATCTCTTCGGTGGTGGAGGTCCCCAGCGAGGTGGGGTAGCTGGGCGTCTGATTCGTGTTCTCGGCGGCGCTCATCGCTGCGTCCCTTCTTCGGTCGTCAGCCAGGCTTTGATCTCCTCGGTGTGTTCGCCGAGCTTCGGCGGAGCCAGCTCATAGCGCGGGGTCATGGTGTTGAAGCTCAGCGGGTGCCGGACCCCAGGAACGGCGCTGTCGCCGCTGCCCACCTGCACCACCGGCTCCAGGCCCAGCGCTTCCGCGTATTCGACCCCCTGTCTGATGGAGTTGATCGGGCCGCAGGGCACGCCGACGTCGTTGAGCTTCTCGAAGAGCTCCTGGGCGGTGTGCTTGGCCAGCTCCGCCTCCAGGATCGGGCGGAGCTCGTCGCGGCGGTCGGTGCGGTCCCCGACGTCGGCGAAGCGCTCGTCCTCGGCGATCTGCGGGATCCCCAGCACCTTGCAGAGCCTGCCGAACTGGGTGTTGTTGCCGGCGGCGATGATCACGTCGTCATCGGCGGTGGGCATGGCCTCGTAGGGATAGAGCGAGGGGTGGGCGTTGCCCATCCGCATCGGGGTGGTGCCGCCGCCCACGTAGGCGTGGGTCTGGTTCACCAGACCGGACATCGCCGAGGCCATCAGGGAAGCCTCCACATGGGCGCCGTCGCCGGTGTGGTCGCGCTGGCGCAGCGCAGCGAGGATGCCGATGGTCGAATGCAGTCCGGCCATCACGTCGAACACGCTGATCCCGGCGCGGTAGGGCGGGCCGTCCGGGGACCCGGTGAGGCTCATCAGCCCCGACATCGCCTGCACGATCAGGTCATAGCCGGGGTACTTGGCACCCTCGCCCTGGGTGCCGAAGCCGGTGATGGAGGAGTAGACGACGCTGGGGTTGGTCTTCGAAACCGAGTCGTAGTCCAGCCCGAACTTCTTGAGTCCGCCGGGCTTGAAGTTCTCGATGACGACGTCGGCGCGCCCGGCCAGACGCTGCGCAACGCAGAGATCGTCGCCGTCCTTGAAGTCCAGCACGATCGACTTCTTGTTGCGGTTGATCGCCGCGTAATAGGTGGAGACCCCGTCCGGGCGACGCGGCGGGACCCAGGTGCGCGTGTCATCTCCGCCGGTGCCCTCGACCTTGATCACCTCGGCGCCGAGGTCCGCCAGCAGCATGGTGGCGTAGGGTCCCGCGAGCACCCGGGAGAAGTCAGCGATCAGGATCCCGTCCAGCGGAAGCCGACCGCCTCCCCGCGGGGTCTGCGCGGCCTCCTCGCTTCCGGGCTGCGCGCCCAGGGCGCTGGTCTCATCTGGATGGTGCTGGCTCATCACGGAGTCCCCTTTCTGTGATTCCCACCCAGGCCGCGTCACCACCCTGCGTGTCGTCATGCGGACACCCGTCCGCTTATCTCCTGGCCAGTTTCACACCGCTTGGGCGGGGCCGTCAACCCCGGGCGCGCCTGGTCGAGATTCCCTCGAGCGGGGTCCGTGAGATCGGAGTCACAAAGTAATCGGACTCTTGTCCACTGTGCGAACGCGCGCTATCGTGAGGGCCATCACAGAGATCTTCACAGGAGGCTGACATGAGTTCTGAAGCCGCATCCAACGGCACTGGCGCGCCCGTTCTCTTCAAGAACGGGATCGTGCTGACCATGGACAAGCAGCACAGCGTCTTGACCAGGGGCGACGTCCTGGTGCTGGGTGACACCATCGCGGCCATCGGCCCTGATCTCGAGGTGCCTGAGCACGCCCAGGTGATCGACGCCGCGGGCGGGATGATCACCCCCGGCTTCATCGACACGCATCGGCACATGTGGCAGACCGCCATGCGGGGCTACGGGGCCGACTGGACGCTGACCCAGTACTTCGTCTGGAACTACCTCGAGCATGGCAAGAAGTTCCGCCCCGAGGACATCTACGCCGGCAATCTGCTCTCCGCCGTGGAAGCCATCGACTCCGGGGTCACCACCTCGGTGGACTGGTCCCACGGGCTCTCCACCGTGGATCATGCCGACGCGGCCGTGGACGCCCTCGAAGAGGTCGCCGGCCGCTTCGTCTTCGCCTACGGCAACATCCACGCCGGGCCCTGGGAGTGGTCCGCCTCGCCGGAGTTCCACGACTTCGTAGACCGCCGGATCCCTCGCTCCGGCGGCCAGCTCGGCGATGACATGCTCGGCTTCCAGATGGCCTTCGACGTCACGGGCGACCCGGAGTTCCCCGAGAAGAAGGCCTTCGAGGTCGCCCGGGACCTGGGCGTGGGCGTCACCACCCACGCCGGCGTCTGGGGCGCGACGAACGACGACGGCATCCGGCTCATGCACGAGCACGGGTTCATGAACGAGAAGACCGTCTACGTCCACGCGGCGACGCTGAACCAGGACTCCTATCAGCGCATTGCAGCCACCGGAGGCTCGGCCTCGGTCTCGGCGGAGTCCGAGTCCAGCTGCGGGCAGGGCTATCCCTCCTCCTGGCAGCTGCGCAAGCATGGCATCCCGGTCTCCCTCTCGGTGGACACCTCGGTCTGGTGGAGCGCGGATCCGTTCGCGGCGATGCGCTCCACGCTGAGCTCGGACCGGGCGCGGGAGCACTTCGAGCACCATGCCACCGGTGAGACCTGCACCAATCTCGGCCTGCGCGCCGACCAGGTGGTCGGCTGGGCCACCCATGGTGGGGCCGAGGCGCTGGGGATGGAGAAGTCCATCGGCTCCCTCGAGGTCGGCAAGAAGGCCGACATCGTGCTGATCAAGAACGACGACTCCCCTGCGATGTTCCCGATCCTGAACCCGCACGGACACGTGGTCTTCCAGGCCCAGCGCGGGGATGTGCACACCGTGATGGTCAACGGCCGGATCGTGAAGCACCAGCACAAGCTGGTGGATGTGGATCTCGCCAAGGTGCGCCGCACCGTCGAGGCGACCGTGGAGCACATCGCCTCGGAGCTGGGCCAACAGGAATGGGAGGCCGGGATGAGCCCCGAGGTTCCCGAGACCAAGATCCTGGACAACCCGTACACCTACACCGAATATCGCACCGAGAAGACCCATGCCGCGCAGGGGCGGGGTCCTGACGCCTGAGGGGGCGCAGTGCCCGCACGTGATCCTTCGCGCCGATCACATGCGGGCAAGACTGGGGCTGCGCTCGAGGGGAGCGCAGCCCCAGTCGTGTGCATCGAGGGTGGCGAGGCTCATCGGGCCGCGGCGCGCCGGACCACCAGCGCAAAGGGCACCGCCGCCGCCAGTGCCGCGAGCACGATGAGGACCCCCACCCAGCTGGCAGGCTCATGGATCAGCGTGGTCCAGGCCTCTCCGGAGAGCTGGGCGTCCAGCGAATAGGCCCCGGCGCCGGTGAAGCCCAGCACCGCGGCGGCCGCTGCCAACACGTAGGGGTACTCCCCGCCGCCGGCGATGTTCCAGAACTTCCCGGAGTTCAGCTGCAGGGTCACCCCGGCGACCACCATGGTCCCGGCCGCCAG
The DNA here is from genome assembly GCF_022565855.1 of Nesterenkonia sp. AY15. Taxonomy (NCBI): domain Bacteria; kingdom Bacillati; phylum Actinomycetota; class Actinomycetes; order Micrococcales; family Micrococcaceae; genus Nesterenkonia; species Nesterenkonia sp. AY15. Next base: position 99,572 of record NZ_JAJOYV010000003.1, read on the forward strand.
CAGCGCCCCGACCGGGGTGAGGAAGCCGAACAACAGCAGGGATGCGGCGATCAGCTCGGAGAGCCCGGCCGCGAGCACCATGCCGCGGCCCGGATGCAGCCCCAGGCTGGCGAAGATCTCCCCCTGGCGGTGCAGACCCTGGCCGCCGAACCAGCCCGCGAGCTTCTGGGTGGCGTGGGTGAAGAGGACCAGCGCCAGCACCAGGCGCAGCAGAAGCAGACCGATCTCCATGATCACCTTTCATCGGGCGGACGAGTGTCCGCTAAAGTCAGTGTCGTCCGGCAGGCCTGCCTCGTCAAGGGCCTCGGCACGTCGCGGCTGCTCTCGCGTAACATGAGGTGCCTCACACGAGATGACCCAGTCATGCGAGGAAGGGGGACACCGTCACAAGCTCAGCCGGACAGGATCCCCGCGCCCATGACCCCCGTGCCACCGAGCCGGCAAGTCTGTGGAAGCGGTTCAACGCCGGACTCCACGAGTTCTACGTGGCCCCCTACCGGCGGGTCTTCGCCCGCGCCAAGCGCGATGAGGAAGACCTGTTCATGATGCTGGTGCTCTCCGAGGCGCTGGGCCTGCCGAACCCCGCCTCCGGGATGACGCTGGAGCTGCTGCCCGAGATGCTGGACCGGATGCATGAATGGCACACCCGTCAGGGACTGGACCACTCCCCGATGGACGGACTCGGCTGCTGCTGAAAGGACTCGGTACAGATGCTGCTGGACCTGATTGAACGACGCCGCGTGATCTTTCTCGGCGGCAAGGGCGGAGTCGGCAAGACCGTCACCGCCTCGGCAGCGGCGCTGCACCAGGCCACCGCCGGCAGGCGGGTGCTGCTGGTCTCCACCGACCCCGCGCACAACCTGGGCCACCTGTGGGACCAGGCCGTGGGTGATGACCCGGTGGAGCTCTACCGCGATGACGCCAGCGGCGGAGTGCTGCGCGGCGTCGAGATCGATCCCCAGCGCACCATCGATGAGCACCTGGCAGAGGTCGGAGCCAACCTGCGGGACTTCATGCCCGAACACCTCCACCCCCAGGTGGCCGCTCACCTGAAGCTCTCCGCCCACTCACCGGGCACCCATGAATCAGCCATCCTGGAGCGGATCGCGGTGCTCATCGAGTACGGCCTGGACTCCCACGACCTCATCGTGTTCGACACCGCCCCCTCCGGCCACACAGCCCGGCTGATGGCGCTGCCAGAGATCATGTCCACCTGGATGTCGGGCCTGCTGACCCGGCGCAGCAAGGCCGAGCGCTTCGGCGCGGCGGTGCGGGTCCTCGACGGTGACGACGACCCGGCGAAGACCTCTCCGACGAATCGCGACCAGCGGATCCGGCAGGTGCTGACCCGCCGCAAGGCGCGCTTCGAGATGATGCGCGAGGTCCTCGCCAACCCCAGGGCCTGCAGCTTCGTGATCGTGCTGACCCCCGAGCGACTTCCGGTGCTGGAGTCCACGGAGCTCTGCGCACAGCTGCGTGAGGCCGGCGTCGACGTCGGCGGGCTGGTGGTCAACCGCCTCTCCCCCACCGACGCCGGGGAGTACCTGGCCCAGCGGCGGCAGCAGGAACAGCGCCATCTCGACTCGCTGACCGAGCTGCTCCCCGGGGTCCCGGTGGACACGCTGCCGCTGCTCTCCGGCGACCTGGTGGGCCGGGCAGCGATCCAACGCCTGGCGCACGAGCTGAGCTGACGCAGCGGCGCTGCTCAGTCCCGTGCGTGCCGGCGGAGGTATTCGCGGATCCGGGCGGCGGCGTCGTCGGTGATGTGATGCTCCTCGTCGCGGTAGACGTTCAGCGTGGTCACCCCGACCAGTCCCTCGAACGCCGCGGCGGTGTCCTTCACCCGGTGCAGCGGCACCCAGGGATCCTCATCGGCGCAGAAGAGCTCCACCGCGAGCCCGCTCAGCCCAGGTGCTGCCGCCCGGGTGAAGCTGCGCGGCCGGGGGCCCAGATATCCGCCGGTGTGCAGCAGGGCGCCGTCCACCGCCGGCTGGACCGTGAGGAGGTGCTCGGCCAGCAGGCAGGCGCCCTGGGAGAAGCCGAAGACGATCACCGGGGCGCCGCCTGCGCCGCGTGTCTGGAGGAGTTCGGCGAGCTGAGCCTCCAGCACCCCCAGTGCCTGGTCCAGCTGCGGCTGATTGGACTCGCGGGGTTCCATGAACCTCCCCGGGTACCAGGAGTGCTCAGCCGCCGTCGGCAGCCACCAGCAGATGCCCTCCAGTGACAGGCGCGCGGCGAGGTCGATGAAGAGCTGCGGGCTCTGGGTGCGGCCGTGCACCCCGTACACCACCAGCCGTGCGGCCTCGGCGGCGACGCCGTGGTGCACGAGGTTCATCTGGTCATGGGTGGCCACGGCGGATCAGTCGTCCACGCGCAGCGGCTCGAGCTGGGACATGATGTGCTCGCGCTCGTGCTCGAACTGCGCGGGCAGCATGAACTTCCGGCCCAGCTCCTCGGGGGACTCGTCGCAGTCCCAGCCGCCGTCGGCGTGGGTGACCGCGAGCTCGAACAGCGCCCCACCGGGTGTGCGCACGTAGTGGGACTTGAAGTAGGTGCGGTCCTTCAGCTCGGAGATGTCGGTGTAGCCGGCGCCCTCGATCTCGAACTTCGAGGCCTCCTGGTTCTCCAGGGTGTCGAAGTTCCAGGCGAAGTGGTGATAGGTTCCTGCCGCGAAGCGCCAGGTGCCCTGATCATCGGTGCGATTGCCGCGCAGCTCCACCCAGTTGCCGAACTCATCGGAGCCGACCTTGAACCGGGCGACGTCGCCGGCTTCGGCGATCTCCCCGCCGAGGAAGAACACGTCCTTGGCGAAGTCCACCATCCGGTCCTGGTCATAGACGTGGATGCCCATGCCGTAGATCCCGTGCACCGCGTGCTCCGGCGGCACCCCGTGGCCGGGGTGGCCCACGCGGGAGTCGCCGTGGACGCCCACGAGCACGTATTCGAGCCCACAGGGGTGGTTGAACGCCAGGCGCCGCTCGCCGAAGAGCTCCGACTGCTGGTGTTCGATCTGCATGGAGCTCAGTCGCTGCGCCCAGAAGTCCATCGAGCCGGCGGGCACCGCGAGCATCACCTCGCGGGCCTGGTTGGTGCCGCGAGTGCCTAAGCGGCCCTGCTGCGCCCAGGGGAAGGTGGTGACCACGGCGGAGGGGTCGCCGTCGGCGTTGGAGTAATAGAGGTGGTAGATCGGGATGGAGCCGTCGTAGAGCACCGTCTTCTTGATGAAGCGCATGCCTAAGACCTTGGTGTGGAAGTCCACATCCTCCTGCGCCCTGCCGACGGAGAGCGTCACGTGGTGGGAGCCGAGCAGATACGTCATGATGATGCCCTTCCATGGAGGTGACTGCTGCGATCTGGGACTGAGTTGATCTGGGACTGGAGTGATCTGGCGTCGTCGTCGCGCTGGGAGGGCCCGGCCAGCGTGGCGGGATCATCGCCGGCCCACGCGGCGCGGATCAGCCGGACGGCGTCGTCTGGAGTCATCGCGCGCGGGTTGCTCGCCGGGACGACGCCGAGGATCAGCTCCGCAGCACGTCCAAGGTCCGCTTCCTTCAGTCCGTGTTCGCGCAGCGCACGCGGGGCCTCGACCCTGCTGCGCAGCCGTTCCAGTCCGGCGGTCGGGTCCGCGACACCGAGCGCCGCCGCGATGCGCTCCCCAGCCTCAGGTGCTGACGGCAGGTTGAACGCGAGCACGTAGGGCAGCATCACGGCGTGGGTCTGGGCGTGGGGCAGGCCGAAGGATCCTCCCAGCACGTGGCAGATCTTGTGGTGCAGGCCTGAGCCCGCTGAGGCGAAGGCCGTGGCGGCGAGATACGCGCCGTATTGGAGCTGCTGGCTCCCCTCGGGGCTGTGGATCGACCCCTCGGCGAGCTGCGCCATCCCCCGATTCAGGGCGCGGATGGCTTCTGCGGACCAGAGGCTGTTCAACGGATCCGCGCGGGGGGCCCAGAAGGAGTCGATGCAATGGGCCAGCGCATTCATCCCGGAGGCGCTGGCCAGCTCGGCCGGAAGATCACGGACCAGCTCGACGTCGTAGACCACGCTTCGGGGCAGGACCACGTCGTCGGTGCCGGTGGCCTTGACCCCGGCCTCGGTGACGCCCCAGATATTGGTCGCCTCCGAGCCGGCGTAGGTGGTGGGCACCGCGATGATCGGGGCGCGGGTCTTCAGGGCGACCGCCTTGCCGAGCCCGATGGCGGAGCCGCCGCCGACGCAGAGGATCAGATCGGCCTGGGCCTGTGTCGCGGCGTCGCAGGCCCGCTCCACGTCCTCCACCGGGACGTGCTGACGGGCGCCGTCGAGCCGGTGGGCGATACGCAGCGTGGCATGGAGCGCGTCGGCGGCGGCCTCGGCGCTGCCCGAGGCGATGAGCAGAATCTGCTGGGCGCCCATCCGCTTCGTCTCGCTGCGCACATCGGCGGTCAGGTTCCCGGCGCCGAAGTGCACCCGCTGACCCAGCGTATGGTGGCTGAAGCTCATGGTCATGTGGTCTCTTCTCCCGCGGCGGCGTCAGGACTGCAGACGCTGTGAGGGCGCCGCAAGATTCGGACAGCTGTCCGAGGGCCATTATGTGGCGTGAACCACATCGCCTGTCAAGGGTTCGCCGGTTCGAGGCAGTGGTGTTGATTGCCTTCAGTCCTGGTCAGCGCCGATCACCCTGACCTTTTCCTGCACCGTTCAGCCCGCTCGGCGGAACGCGGTCTCGATCTGCTCCAGCGTGCGCTCCTTGGTCTCGGGGACCTTCTTCCAGGTGAAGATGAAGGCGGTGAAGCAGATGACGGCGAACCCGGCGAAGATCCAGCCCACCCCGAAGGCGGCGAGCGCCGTGGGGAACAGCAGCGAGACCAGGCCGTTGGCCAGCCAGTGCGCGGTGGTCACCACGCCCATCGCGGCCGCGCGCACGCCCAGCGGGAAGATCTCCCCGAGCACCACCCAGACCAGGGCGCCCCAGCTGACCTGGAACATGAAGATGAACACCGCCAGGCAGGACAGGGTGGCGATGCCCAGCGCGCCGAGTCCGTCGGGAGCCGGCATGACCAGGTTCACCACGGCGAGCACCGCGAGCGCCAGCGAGGTGCCCAGCGCGCCGACCAGCAGCATCGGGCGGCGCCCCCAGCGGTCGGTGTAGGTGATCGCGACCCAGACCGCGGCGATGTTGAGCGCACCGATGATCAGGTTGGAGCCGATCGCTCCCTCATCGGAGAAGCCGACGTTCTGCAGCGTGGTGGGCGCGTAGTAGAGCACCGCGTTGATGCCCATGACCTGCTGATAGACCCCCAGCCCGAACCCCACCCCGAGGATCGAGAGCACCCAGGGGCGGCGCAGCGCGCGCAGGCCTGAGACGCCGTCGCGCTTCTCCGCCTCATGGACCTCGTGGATCTCACCGAGTTCCCGGCGGGCCTCCTCGGGAGTGCGGTCGCGCAGCAGCATCGTTTCGGCCTCGGCCTCCCGGCCGCGGTGGACCAGCCAGCGCGGGGTCTCGCGCACCACGGTCAGTCCCAGCGCGAAGAGCACCGAGGGGATCACCGAGAGTCCCAGCATCCAGCGCCAGGACTCCACCGGGGCGAAGGCCACTCCGACGACGAACCCGAGGAACTGACCGATCACGATCGCCAGCACATAGGAGGCGGTGACTCGTCCGCGGATCCGCGCCGGAGCGATCTCGGAGAGATACACCGGGAGTACGACGGCGGCCAGACCGGTGCCCAGCCCGACCACGAGCCGGGCGGCGAACAGCACCTCAGCGTTGGGTGCGAAGGCCATGCCCAGCGGGGCGATCAGGAACAGCGCAGCGGTGACCAGCAGCACGGCTCGTCTGCCGTAGCGGTCGGAGAGCTGACCGCCGAGGCAGGCGCCGATGGCGGCGCCGACCATCAGGCCGGTGACGATCCCGCCTTCAGCCCAGCTGCTGAGCTCGAAGTCCCGGCGCAGGTATACCAGCGCCGCGGAGATCACTCCGGTGTCATAGCCCCAGTTCAGTCCGCCGAGGGCGCCGAAGAGATAGATCAGGGTGGAGCCTCGGCGTCGCTGCGTGGCCGTGGGTGCTGCTGTGCTCATGCTGTTCCGTTCTGCTGCTGTGCTCCAGGTCCCAGGCGCTGACCTGCGCATGGAACGCAAGTCAGACTAGTCTGCGAAGCCACCGGTGGCAGAATGTCGAGCATGCGCATCACCGAGGGGACCCTGGATCATCCGGCTGTGCGGGAGCTCATCGCCGAGCACCTGCGCGATATGCATGCCACCTCCCCGCCGGAGAGCATCCATGCGCTGGACCTCGATGCCCTGACCGGGCCCGGGATGACGTTCTGGAGCGCGTGGTTCGACCCCGAGGAGGTGCTTGCCGGGTGCGCCGCGCTCAAGGAGCTGGATCCCGCGCACGGGGAGATCAAGACGATGCGCACCTGCGCCGCGGCGCGCGGGCGGGGCGTGGCCGACACGATGGTGGAGCATCTGGTGAGCGTGGCGAGTGCTCGCGGCTACGCCAGGCTGAGCCTGGAGACCGGCGTGGAGGACTATTTCGCCGCCGCGCGCAGGCTCTACCGGCGGCACGGGTTCACCGAGTGCCCACCGTTTGGCAGCTACGTGCCGGATCCGAACAGCGTGTTCATGACCCGGATGCTGGGCTGATCAGCGCGGTTCTGGGTCAGCGCAGTTCTGGGTCAGCGCGGTTCTGAGTCAGCGCAGCTCTGAGTCAGCGCGGTTCTGAGTCAGCGCGGCTCTGCGGCGATGGTCTCCTTGAGGATCTCGCTGGTCCCGCCGAAGATCGTGAGCAGCCGCACCGCGAGGTAGGCCTGCGCCACCGGGTAGTCCAGGATGTAGCCGTAGCCGCCGTGGAGCTGCAGGCACGCATCCACCGCTGTCTTGGCCTGCTCGCTGGCCCAGAGCTTCGCCTTCGACGCGTTGATCAGGTCCAGCTCTCCGGCATTGAAGTCCGCCACGGCCGCGGCGACATAGCGCTGGGTGGCTTCGAGTCCCACCTGCAGCTCGGCGAGCTGGAACCGGGTGTGCTGGTATTCGCTCACCGGCTGGCCGAAGGTCTGCCGCTCGGCGACGTAGCCGCGGGTCTGGCGCAGCACCTCGGCGGTGATCACCGCGGCTGAGGTGGCGATGCCGAGCCGGCCCTGGGGCAGGATCGCCTTGGCGTGCTGCAGCCCCCGGCCCGCTTCACCGATCAGGTTCGCCGCGGGGATCTGCACCCCGGCGAAGAACAGCTCGGCGGTGTCGGAGGCCTTGAGCCCCATCTTCTCGAGCTGGCGTCCGGGCTGGTATCCGGGGTTGTCCTGCTTCTCGACCAGGAACAGGCTGAAGGAGCTCTCGGTCCCGCGCTGGCGGACATCGGAGCCGTCGGTGCGGGCCAGCACCAGGGCGCCGTCGCCGGAGATCCCGTTGCCGATGAAGGTCTTCTGCCCGTCGAGGGTCCAGCCGCCGTCGTCGTTCTTGACTGCCCTGGTGCGCACCGCGCGCAGGTCTGATCCGGCGCCGGGCTCGGTGAACGCCACCGAGGAGACGAAGGATCCGTCCATGAAGCGGGGCAGCCAGGCCGCCTGCTGATCGGCGGAGCCGAACTTCAGCAGCGCCGGGAGCACCCAGTCGTCGTGGAGGTGGAGGGCCAGCGAAACCGCGAGCGCGTCGGCGCGGGCCAGCTCCTCATCGAGGATCATCCGGAACCGGTAGTCGCCGAGCCCCATGCCCCCGTGCTCCTCGTCCACAGCGAGCCCCAGCAGCCCGTTCTCCGCGGCGGCGAGCCACAGCGAGCGGTCGATCATGTGCGCGGACTCCCAGCCCTGGTGATGCGGGGTGACCTCGCGGGCGACGAATTCGCGCACCACCTCGCGGAACTCCTCGTGGATCTCCTCGTAGAAACCGGCAAACATCGTGGGCGGGTCACCTTTCGGGCGGTGCGGGGAGCCTGCGCTGAGACTCAGGCGGGTGGGGCGAGGCGGGCGGTGCGGTGCGGTGCGGCGAGGCTCAGGCGACTTTGCCGATGGACTCGAAGCGGGTGAGGATGCGCTGGACCTGGATGATCACCGGCATGTCGATCATCTCACCGCGGAAGCTGAACGCGCCGGCGAGCTCCGGGTCCGCCCGATGCCCGGCGCCGGGTGCCAGTCCGGCGGCGTTCTCGAAGGCGGCGATGACGCCCTTGGCCCATTCCAGGTCGCTGGCGGTGGGCGTATAGGCCTTGCGGATCGGGGCGATCTGCTTGGGGTGGATGCAGGCCTTGCCGATGAACCCGGAGGCGCAGGCGTCCTCGGTCTCCACGGCCAGGCGCTGCAGGTCAGGGACCCGGGTGAAGACGGCGTCGATGATCGGCACCCCCACGGCGCCGGCGGTGAGCAGCAGCCGGTTGCGGGTGAAGCGGATGATCTCGCGCTGCGAGCCGTCGTTGTTGCGCGAGGTGGTCCCGCCGATGCCGGCGATCAGGTCCTCGGTCCCCCAGAGCAGCGCCACGGTGGCCGGGTGCTGGGCCAGGGCCAGGTCGTTGAGCACCCCCACCGGGGTCTCGATCTGCGGGATCAGCCCGACGCCGGGCAGCGCTGCGGCGACCTGGTCGAGGACCTCGGTCCGTTCGGCCTTGGCGATGACCACATGGCTGATCTCGGTGCCGGAGATCGCGCGCAGGTCCTCCTCCAGCTCGCCCGAGGCCGGCGCGTTGACCCGCACCAGGGTCCGCCGCGGGTCGAGAGACTGGTCTCCCCAGTTCAGCGCCTGCACCATGTTGTTCCGGGCGATGTCCTTCTCCCCGGAGATCACGGCATCCTCGAGATCGATGATCACGGCGTCAGCAGACCCGGCGGCCTTCACGAAGAACTCGGGGCGACTGGCCGGGCAGAACATCAGGGCGGGGCCCAGCGCGAAGCGGGCCTTGGTGGGGTGAGGCATGTGTCTTCTCCGAGCGTGATCGGCGTGGTGAGCGTGGGCGTGCCGGGACTCCCGTGAGGCCGGCTCTGGTGCGGTGCGGCCGCGCGGGGTCATCCCCTGCGCCGGCGCAGCTCCTCGATCATCTGCGGGATGACATCATGCAGGTCCCCCACCACGCCGAAGTCGGCGATCTCGAAGACCGGGGCGTCCTCATCCTTGTTGATCGCCACGATGGTGCCCGCGGTCTGCATGCCGGCGCGCTGCTGGATCGCCCCGGAGATGCCTGCGGAGATGTAGAGCTGCGGGGAGACGGTGACCCCGGTCTGGCCCACCTGGGCGGCGTGTTCGATCCAGCCGGCGTCGGTGGCTGCGCGAGAGGCGCCCAGTCCCGCGCCGAGCTCGTCCGCGAGCTCCTCCAACGCGGTGAAGTCACCTTCGACGCCGCGGCCGCCGGCGACGACCACGCGCGCCTCGGCCAGGGCGGGGCGTGCGGAGACGCTCAGAGCGGTGCGTTCGAGGATCTCGACGCCGCCGACGGAGGGCCGCACCGGCAGCACCGTGCCGTCGGGCTGATCCCCGGCGTGCAGGAGCGCGTCGACGCGCTGCGGGTCGAGGTTGTTCGGCTTGAAGGTCGCGACCAACGGCCGGCCCGGGGCGGGGATCAGCTGCGACATCGTGGTGTAGGAGCCGGCCAGCTCGGACTTCGTGGCGACCAGCTCGCCGTTGAGCGCCCCGACGCCGCAGATGATCCCGGTGTCCAGCCGGACGGCGAGTCGGGCCAGGGCGTCGGTGATGTCTGCGGTGGAGGAGCCCAGGATGACCTCGGCGCCGCATTCGGCGACGGCGGTCTCGAGCAGGTCCACCACGGCGACCTCGGGGGCGGGCAGGCTGCTCTCGGCGAAGTAGACCTCGCCGATGTCGCTGATCGCCAGCGCCGGGGTGGGATCCCCCTGGTAGGCGCCGACGGCCACATGGACATCGCCCAGCGACTGCGCCTGGGCGATCAGCTCGCGCTGGGCCGGGCTCAGCGCGTCGCCGAGCTCATCGAAGAAGACCAGGACATTGCTCACAGCAGACGCTCCTTCGCCAGGAATTCGACGACCTTCAGGCCGGCGTCCCCTTCATCGATGATGATCTCTCCCGCTGTGCGCGGCGGGCGCGCCGTGGTGGTCAGCACGCGGACCTTCGCGGTGACCTCCTCGGGGCGCAGCCCGATGTCGGCGAGGTTCCATCGGGTCAGCGGCTTCTTCTTCGCCGCCATGATGGCCTTGAAGTTGGGGTAGCGCGGGTCGTTGGCCTGATCGGTGACCGAGACGACGGCGGGCATCCGCACCGCGACCTTCTGCGACTCGGTGCCGCCGGAGCGGGTGACGAGCAGCCGGTCCGGCGCCAGCTCCAGGCTGGTGGCGTAGGTGACCACGTGGGCGCCAAGACGTTCAGCCAGCTGGGCGGGGATCGCGCCGGACTCACCCTCCTCGGAGGCCATGCCGGTGAGCACCAGGTACTCGGGCTCGCCGGAGTCGAACTCGCCGGCTCCCGCGACGGCCTCAACGGCGGCCTTCAGCGCCACGGAGCTGGCCCAGATGTCTGCCCCGATCAGGGCCTCGTCGGTGAGCTGGTAGGCGTCGTCGGCGCCGATCTGCAGGGCCTTCTTCACGGCGGTGCTGGATCCGGCGGGGCCCATGGTCAGCGCGGTGACCCGGACCTCACGGTCCTGGGCGGCCTCGCGCAGCTGCAGCGCGGCCTCCAGCGGGTATTCATCCAGTTCGCTGAGCACGCCCTCGGAGCGGTCGATGCGCCCCTCGGCGTCGTACCGGCGCTCCAGCTGGGCATCGGGGACCCATTTAACCAGGGTGATGATGTGCAGGGGTGCATTCACCATGCGGTGCTCCCGCCTCACTCTCGAAATGTGTGGAGTATCAGACCTTGTCCATGGTCGCATGAAACGCGGTTCCTGGCAGGGTCGTGAAGCCCTGCGACACCGGCCTAGAACCCCGCCCGCCCCACCATCCTGGGTGGTTGAGTTCTCCGGTGGATACGTTCCCGCGGGAAAACTCAACCAGCCGGGAGGGATTGGGGTCCACGGGCGGGTGAATATCGGCTTGTTTGACTATATGATCACTCTGTTCAGGAGCAGATCCTGGTGCCGCCCCGTTCCGCGCAGTGGACGCCTCACACTGGAGACGAATGCCACGGGGACCTCCCAGCATTGGCGGACCATCACCACGGTCCTGACCACCACCGTATTGGCCGCCACTCTGATCGGCGCCTCCGCGCCGCCCCCAGCGACGACGACGCAGCTCACCCACTCCGTGCTCAGCGCCTCCGCGCCGGCAGCGGTCCAGGTGACCGGGGCCCCGGTGTCGTCGATGATCTCAGCCGCGCCCGCGGTCGCGCCCGCCGTCGCGCCCACCACGGGCCGCCCCGCGGCGAAGACCCTGCCGGCTCCCACTCCTGCGATCTCCGGTGCGGCCGCCGTGGGTAAGAAGCTCATCGCGAGGCCGGGCGCCTGGACCAGCGGGACCTCGCTGAGCTACCGCTGGCATGCCGAGGGCAGGGCGATCAGCGGCGCGACGCGAAGCACCTTCACCCCGAGCACCGCGCAGCAGGGAAAACGGATCACCGTGCAGGTGACCGGAAAGCTCTCCGGATACGCCACGGCGTCGAAGACCTCGGCGGCCACGTTGAAGGTGGCGCGATCCTCCGCCCCTCGGGTGACCGGCTCGGCCGTCACCGGGAAGACCGTCTCGGCCAGCGTCGGGACCTGGACGCCCTCGACGTCGTTCTCCTACCAGTGGCGCGCCGACGGCACCTCGATCAAGGGGGCGACCAGCCGAACCTATACGGTCGCCAACGCCCACCAGGGCAAGAAGCTCTCGGTGCGGGTGACCGGCAAGAAGTCCGGGCACACCACCCTGACCCGCACCTCGGCGTCGACCGCGGCGGTGAAGAAGGCGACCAGCGTGCAGATCACGTCCTCGACCTTCCACTGCCCGAAGGGCTACCCGGTCAAGGGCAACGCGGACTCCGGGATCTACCACGTGCCCAGCGGGGCCTACTACACCCGGACCAAGCCCGAGGAGTGCTTCGCAACCGAAGCCGCCGCCCGCAACGCCGGGTACCGCAAGTCCAAGCGCTGAGCCCCCACTCCTCCCGGGCGGTTGAGTAATCCGGTCACAACATAACCACCGGAGAACTCAACCACCCAGGAAGGGTGGGCAGCATCAGCGGGCGCGGGGGACCAGGCGTTCGAGCTGGGTCACGTGCTTGGGCTGGAGCTCCGCGAGGTTCGGCACTTCCAGCAGCTTCATGGTGCGCTCGACCTGATCAGCCAGGATCTCGATCGTCCGATCCACCCCGGCCCGACCACCGGCCATCAGCCCATAGAGATACGCCCGCCCGATCAGGGTGAACTTCGCGCCCAGCGCGATCGAGGCCACGATGTCCGCGCCGTTCATGATCCCGGTGTCGATGGTCACCTCGAGATCCTCCCCGACCTCACGCACCACCTCGGGCAACAGGTGGAACGGCACCGGGGCTCGGTCCAGCTGCCGGCCACCGTGGTTCGAGAGCACGATCCCATCCACCCCGAGGCCCGCGAGCTTCTTCGCGTCTTCGACGTTCTGGACCCCCTTGACCACCAGCTTGCCGGGGAACAGGTCGCGGATGATCTTCAGGTCATCGAAGCTGATCGAGGGGTCCATCGCCTTGTCCAGCATCTCCCCCACCGTGCCCCCGGTGGAGGTCAGCGAGGCGAACTCCAGCGGCGGGGTGGTCAGGAAGTCATACCACCACCAGGGCCGCGGGATCGCGTTGAGAACGGTGCCCAGGCTCAGCTGCGGCGGGATCGAGAACCCGTTGCGCTTGTCCCGGAGCCGGGCCCCGGCCACCGGGGTGTCCACGGTGAAGAACAGCGTGTCGAACCCGGCCCTGCCAGCGCGTTCGGTGAGGTCATAAGAGATCTCCCGGTCCTTCATCACATAGAGCTGGAACCAGTTGCGTCCGTGCGGGTTCGCCTCCTTGACCGCCTCGATGGACGTGGTGCCCAGCGTGGAGAGGGTGAACGGGATCCCCGCCGCCCCGGCCGCGGTGGCCCCGGCGATCTCGCCCTCGGTCTGCATCAGCCGGGTGAACCCGGTCGGGGCGATCCCGAAGGGCAGCGCGGAGGTCCCGCCGAAGATCTCACAGGAGGTGTCGACCTGCGAGACATCGCGCAGGATCGAAGGGTTGAACTCGATGTCCTGGAACGCCTCCCGCGCCCGGGTCAGCGAGAACTCGCCTTCGGCGGCGCCGTCGGTGTAGTCGAATGCGGCCTTCGGGGTGCGCCGCTTGGCGATCTTGTGCAGATCCTCGATGGTCAGCGCTGCGGCGAGCCGTCGGCGGGAGGCGTTGAAGTCGAACTTCTTGAACTTCATCAGCGGCGCGATGTCGCGCGGCTTGGGCAGTTGACGCTGAACCATTGAATGCTCCTAGACCGGTCTCAGGACTGTGGGCGGTACGTGATGACGCGCATCTGATGTCGTACTTGGCTCTCACGATGCCACCGAACCGGCCAGAAGCCCACCACCTGGTCATCTACAGGTGGCCCCACTCAATACGACACCCGCTCGTCGAGGATCCAGCGGGACCGCACTCGGGCGATCCGCCCGGGAGGCCATGCTCACCGATGCTTCGGTCTCGGCGACGGCGAGCACCCCGGCCATCACTTCGAGCACATGCAGACCCAGGGCGCGGCCGAGCGTGGGACCGCGATCGAGCCTTCGGTGCCGTGGACCTCGATCGGGGCGGCCGGCAGGCCGCAAGCTGGGCTGGTGAACTTCGGTCGAATCGGTCAACCGGGCTCCTCGGCGGCACCTGCATGTGATCCCTCCGTCTTCAGGCGCGCGCTGCGTCACCGCGCAACGAATGCCATTTGAACCTTCCGGGGGCCCGGCTCGGCCCGGGTGCTTCGACCCGGAGGTGCCGCGCGGGTGCTCAGTCAAGGTCGCTCAAGCGAGGGTGCTCAGTCGAGGTCGCTCAGGGCTGAGCTGTCACCGATGTTCTGCGTCGAGATCACACTGAGCGTGCCGTTGGTCTCGAGCACGACGGCGGCGATGCTGCTCAGGTCTCCCGAGCCGCTGCTGCGAATGGCCTGGTGCACCTCCGAGGCCGAGAGCCGGTTCCGGCGCAGCTGTTCCTGCTGCATCTGCCCCTCGTGGAACACCACGGCGGGACGGGCCGTGATGAGCGTCCGGAACTTCGGGGCTCGGGCAGAGATCCAGGCAAGGACGAACTGCAGACTCGCGAGCAGAACCAGCGCCAGCGCACCTTCGGACCAGGAGACGTCGCTGCTGAGCAGGATGGTCGCCAGCACGGAGCCGAGAGCCACCGTGACGATGAAGTCGAAGGCATTGAGCTGGCTCAGCGTCCGCTTCCCCGACAGGCGGATCACCAGGACCAGCACCGCGTAGGCGGCCATGCCGATCAGCAGCACCCGGCCCAGGTCTGACCACGTATCGAACCACATGTGCGTCTCACTCTCCGGCGTCGGCGACGCCCTGGTTGGCTGGTGCCCTGCGGTCGGGGATGTCCTAGCTGCGCGGCTCCGAGCCGAAGAACAGCTCGTTCAGGAACGCATTGCGGAACGTGCCCTGCGGGTCGAGCCTCTCAGCCAGGCGCGTGAAGTCCCCGACCCGCGGGTAGAAGCTGGCGATGTCGGTGGTGGCGAAGCGTTTGCCCCAGTGCGGCCGGGCTCCGAGCGGCAGCAGCTGCTCCTCCAGGCGTGGCAGCAGCGCGGCCACCTCCGCTTCACGCTGCAGCCAGGTGAAGTGGAACCCGACGGTCTCCCGGCCTGAGGCGCCGCTCATCCACTGCTCATCGGCTGCCATCGTGCGGATCTCGCTGATCAGCAGCAGCGGCTCGATCTCCGCGGCGAGGGCGCGCATCCTGCGCAGCCCCTCCACGGCGTGCTCGCGTGGAAGCAGGTACTCGCTCTGCAGCTCATCGCCGTTGCTGGGGGTGAAGTCCAGCCGGAAGTGCGGCAGGCGCTGGTCCCAGCTGCCCCACCGCCCACCCTGCTCGGTGGCGAACTCCGGGGGCCCTCCGGCCAGCCCGATGTCCTCGCGCCGGGCGGCGACGCCGAGCACCTCCGCCGGAGGCTCTTCGGTGGACTTCATCCAGACCAGTCCGAAGTCCTCTCCGGCCCAGCGGGTGAACAGGCTCACGCTGTAGGCCGCCTTGGTGAGCTCCTCGAAGTTCTCCAGCACGCCCTCCCAGCTGACCCCGTCATAGATGTCCTGGCGCACCTCAAAGCTGGGGACGACGTCGAGGGTCAGCGTGGTGACCACGCCCAGGGCACCGAGGCTGACCACCGCGCCGTCGAAGTCTGCGTCGCCGCGGCTGAAGGCGTGCACGCTGCCGTCGGCGAGGACCAGGTCCAGGCTGCGCACCGAGGAGGCCAGCGGCGGGTTGCGGTCACCGGAACCGTGCGTGCCGGTGGCCACCGAGCCGGCCACGGTGATGTGCGGCAGCGAGGCCATGTTCGGCAGTGCCCATCCCTCGGCCTGCAGCGCGGCGGCGAGGTCTCCGTAGCGGGTGGCCGCGTCGAAGGTGACGGTGCGCGCCTGCGCGTCCAGGGTGAAGATCCGCGGCATGGCAGTGAGCTCGATCAGGGTGCCGGTGGTGTCTGCCACGGAGCTGAAGCTGTGCCGGCTGCCCAAGGCCTTGACCTGTGCGGACTCAGCGACCAGACGGGCAAGCTCCTCCAGGGAGCGTGGACGTTCCAACCGGGCCGCGGAGTACGTCAGGTTCCCGGCCCAGTTGACCTGGGGCTCCTGCGCGGAGCTGCGCAGATGGCTGACTGCGGGGCGGCCTGCCACGCTGACCTCGGCGGTGATCACTCGGCCGTCGTGGTCGGCGGGTTCTTCCAGGCCTTCGGTGGCGGAGGTGACCATCACCCGGTACGGCGGTGCCGCGCTGAGCGCGATGCTGGTGGGCTGCCGCACCGGGACCGGGATCCGTTCGAGCAGCTTCCCCTCCGCAGAGTAGCGGTGCAGGGCGGAAGCTCCCCAGACGGCGGACCAGAGGCAGTCCTCGGCGTCGACGGTCATCCCGTCGGGGCCGCCCTCGCTGATGTGGATGAAGTCCTCGCCGGCGTCGAGCTCACCGGTGGAGATGTCCACCCGGTAGCGGCGGATCCACCCGGTGGGGGTGTCGGAGAGGTACATGGTCTTGCCGTCGGCGCTGAAGGCCGGTCCGTTGGGGATGGCCAGGTCCTCGAGCACGATGTGGATGGACCCATCGGGGTCCAGGCGCAGCAGGAAGCCCTGCCCGGCCTCGCCGTCATAGGCCATGGCGCCGGCCCAGAAGCGGCCGTGCGGGTCGGCGACGGCGTCGTTCATCCGCAGCGGCACCGAGGACCGGTCCGCGGCAGGTTCACCCAGCGTTTCGACGACCTCCAGCTCACCGGTGGCTGAGCGATCCAGCAGGGCCAGGCCCTTGCCGAGCGCGGCGACCCAGCGGCCGTCGGGGGCGCAGCTGTGCTGACGCACCGGGGCCACCGCGCCGAGCGGCTCCTGGACACGCCCCTGCAGGGTCAGTCCGGCGCCGGGTTCGGCCGAGGTGGAGTACAGGCAGCCGTCCATGATGTCGACAAGCACGAAGGGGTGCTGGGCGGTGCCCGGCTGCTCCTGCTGCGGGACCGGGCTGATGCCGGTCTCCAGGAAGCGCGCGCCCTCGCCGAGGAAGAGTCGCCGCTCGTCCACCGGGGCCCAACCGCTGACTACTACCGATGTGTGCCGTGCGGAATCGATGTTCATTCCCTCATACTTCCAGAAGCAGGCGGCGTCACAGTGAGGCACCTCGCCCAGTCGCCGTCGAGTGTGCGATCTGGGCAGGAACCGGCCAGACACGCCGGAAGAACAGCCCCACAAGCCCAAAAGAATGGCACACCCGCCGCCCCCGGGCGCTGTGGTGTGTGGGTTGGGGCCCGCACCCGGCCTGACCGGCCGGAAGACCTGCCCAGATCGCACACTCGATGGCCTCACCGGGTCTACCTCCGAGCGGCGTCAGCTGCTCACAGATGACCGCTTCTTGCTCCAGACGTCGAAGGCCACGGCCAGCACCAGCACCACGCCGCGGACGACGTTCTGGGTGGACTGGTCGATCCCCAGGATCTGCATGCCGTTGGACATCACGGCCATGATCAGGCCGCCGATGATGGCGCCCTGGACCTTGCCGACGCCGCCGGTGACCGCCGCGCCGCCGATGAACGCCGCAGCGATCGCGTCGAGCTCGAACATGTTGCCAGCCGCCGGCTGCGCCGAGTTGGACCGCGCCGAGTAGACGATGCCGGCGATGGCCGCCAGCACGCCCATGTTGACGAAGAGCATGAAGTTCACCCGCTTGGTCTTCACGCCGGAGAGCTTGGCGGCCTCGAGGTTGCCGCCCATGGCGTAGATGTGGCGCCCGAAGACGGTGCGCTGGGTGACGAATCCGTAGATCAGCACCAGTGCGGCGAGCAGGATCAGCACGATCGGCATGCCGCGCGCATTGGCCAGCTGCCAGCCGAAGGCCATGATCACAGCAGTCACCAGGAGCACCTTCACGGCGAAGAGCCACAGCGCCTCCACAGGCTGCTTGTACTCGAGCTTGCGCATCCGCACCCGCCACTGCTGGACACCGAAGCCGACTGCTGCCAGCGCGAAGATCAGCAGGGTGAACACGTCATAGCCGGGACCACCGAGCAGGCCGTTGAGGAAGCCGCCGGAGATCTGCCGGTACTCGTTGGGGAACGGGGAGAGCGAGACGTTGTCCAGCACCTGCATGGCGAGCCCGCGGAAGATCAGCATGCCGGCCAGGGTCACGATGAACGCCGGGATCCCCACGATCGCCACCCAGAAGCCCTGCCAGATGCCCACCAGGACACCGGTGATGAGTGCGGCGATGATGCCGACCCACCAGGGCATTCCCTCACGGATCACGACGACGGCGGCCACCGCCCCGGTGAGCGCCACCACCGAACCTACGGAGAGGTCGATGTGACCGGCGACGATGATCATCACCATGCCGATCGCCAGGATCAGGATGTACGAGTACTGCAGCACAAGGTTCGTGATGTTCCCAGGGCTCAGCAGCGTGCCACCGGTGAGCACCGTGAAGAGCAGGACGATGAACACGAAGGCGATGTAGATGCCGCTCTGACGCAGATTCCGCGTCATGAGCTCGATGAGATTAGATGTACCGGTCATGCCTCAGTCCCTCTCCATAGTCATGAGCTCCATGAGGCGCTCCTGGGTGGCGTCTTCCACGGGAAGCTGCCCGGTGATGCGGCCTGCGGACAGCGTGTAGACGCGGTCACACATGCCCAGCACCTCGGGCAGCTCTGAGGAGATGACGATGATCGCCTTCCCCGAGGCAGCCAGTTTGTTGATGATCGAATAGATCTCGTACTTCGCGCCGACGTCGATGCCTCGGGTCGGCTCGTCCAGGATCAGCAGCTCGGGCTCGGTGTAGAGCCACTTGCTCAGCACCACCTTCTGCTGGTTGCCTCCGGAGAGCTTGCCGATGACCGACATGACCGTCGGTGCCTTGATGTTCATCGAGGTGCGGTAGCGCTCGGCGACCGCGATCTCCTCGTTGTCGTTGATCCACCCTCGCGGGGCGACCCGCTTCAGTGCCGCCGCGGTGATATTGCGGCGAATGTCATCGATCAGGTTGAGCCCGTAGCGCTTGCGATCCTCGCTGACGTAGGCGATGCCCGCCTTGATCGCGTCCGCGACGCTGTCCACCTTGACCGGCTTCTTGTGCATATAGACGGTGCCGCTGATGTCGCGCCCGTAGGACTTCCCGAAGACGCTCATCGCCAGCTCGGTGCGGCCGGCGCCCATGAGGCCGGCGATGCCGACGACCTCCCCGGCGCGGACGTTCAGCGAGGCACCGTCGACGACCTTGCGTTCCCGCTGCGTCGGGTGGCTGACGTGCCAGTCCTCCACTCGAAAGACCTCCTCGCCCAGCGTCACATCGCGCCCCGGGTACATGTTCTCCATGTCCCGGCCGACCATGCCGCGGATGATCCGGCGAGTGAGATCCTCACCGTTGCGAGTGGCTTCGGCCATGTCGATGGTCTCCACGGTGCTGCCATCACGGATCACGGTGGTGGAGTCGGCCACCGCCGCGATCTCGCCGAGCTTGTGCGAGATGATGATGCAGGTGACACCTTCCTCCCGCAGATCTCGGATGAGACCGAGCAGGTGGGCGGAGTCATCGTCGTTCAATGCCGCCGTGGGCTCGTCGAGGATCAGCAGCTTGACGTTCTTGCTCAGTGCCTTGGCGATCTCCACCAGCTGCTGCTTGCCCACGCCGAGGTGGCCCACAGGGGTGACCGGGTTCTCACGCAGACCGACCTTGTCCAGCAGGGCCGCAGCCTCCAGATTGACCTCGTGCCAGTTGATGATTCCTGCGCGGCTCTTCTCGTTGCCCAGGAAGATGTTCTCCGCCACGGAGAGATGCGGCACCAGCGCGAGCTCCTGGTGGATGATGACGATGCCGAGAGCCTCGGACTCGTTGAGCGAGGAGAAGCTCACCTGTTTGGACTCGAAGTGGATCTCGCCCTCGTAGGTCCCCGCCGGGTGGACCCCGGAGAGCACCTTCATCAGGGTGGACTTTCCTGCGCCGTTCTCGCCACAGACCGCGTGGATCTCCCCCCGACGCACCTGAAGGTTCACGTCGTCCAGCGCCACCACCCCTGGGAACGTCTTGGTGATGGAGCGCATCTCGAGGATGTTCTCGTTCATGGGCCCTCCTTAGGACCTCTGCAGAAGGTCGGGCCCGGGGCTTCCACCCCGGACCCGACCGGTGAGACTGCTGAGCGGCGCTCAGCTCAGTGGTAGATCGGGCTCAGCGCCACATCAGGGTCACTGCTGGCCGGACTCGACCTGCTCCTCGGTGTAGTACTCGGAGTCCACGAGGATCTCCTCGTAGTTCTCCTGCAGGATCATCTCCACCGGCAGCAGGTAGGAGGGGATGACGGCGGAGCCGTTGTCGTAGCTCTCGGTGTCATTGGCCTCGGGCTCTTCCCCGTTGAGGAAGGTGTCCGCCGCGTTGACGGCCTGCTCGGCGAGCAGGCGGGTGTCCTTGAAGATGGTGGAGTGCTGCACGCCTTCGGCGATCAGCGAGACCGTGGCGATCTCGGCGTCCTGACCGGTCACGATCGGCAGACCGTCTTCGATGGTGTCTCCCAGCCCGTCGCTGCGCAGGGCGTTGATGATGCCGCGGGAGAGCGGATCCGCCGGGGAGAGCACGCCGTGCAGCTCCTCCTCACCGCGGTAGGTGCTCGTGAGCAGGTTCTCCATGCGCTCCTGGGCGGTCTCCTGCTCCCAGCGCTGGGTGGCCGCCTGGTCGATCGTGGTCTGACCCGAGGGAACAGCGATGGTCTCATCCTCGATATAGGGCTCGAGCACGTCCATCGCGCCGTCCCAGAAGAACCGCGCGTTGTTGTCATCGAGGGAGCCGGCGAAGAGCTCGACGTTCAGCGTCTCCTCCGGGGCGTCCTCGGCGGGCTCGAAGTCCTCATCCAGGATTCCGAGGCCGTAGAGCAGCGCATTGGCCTGCTCCTGGCCCACGGCGAAGTTGTCGAAGGTGACGTAGAAGTCGACGTTCTCGCTGTTGGTGAGCAGTCGGTCGTAGGAGATCACCGGGATCCCCGCGGCATCGGCGGCGTCGAGCTGGCTGGTCAGCGCCGAGCCGTCGATGGAGGCGATGATCAGCGCGTCCATGTCCTGGGTGATCATCTGGTCGATCTGCTGCTGCTGGGTGGGGATGTCGTCGTCGGCGTACTGCAGGTCCGCGTTGTAGCCGAGCTCTTCCAGGCCGTCCTCCACGGCCGCGCCGTCGTTGAGCCAGCGCTCGTAGGTCTGCGTCGGCATCGACACGCCGACTGTCATGTCCTCGGGTGCGGCGTCTCCGCCGCCGGTGTCGTCTCCGCCTTCACTGCCAGCGCCGCCTCCCGCACATGCGGTGAGACCCAAAACCAGGGCGGCCGAGACGCCCAGCATCTTCATTGATCGGTTCTGCATGATTTTTTCCTCCTGGGTTTCGTGCCTGCCCCTGCGGTAGACACGTGGTGCGAATGAGTGGGTCATGTGCGCGCTGGGCTAGAGTCCCTGCGCAAGTCGGTGGTAGGCGGCATTGAAGCGCAGCTCTTTCGCGAACCCGCGGGCGGTGGTGGCCGCATCGATGATCGCCAGCTCCATCCCAGCGATCTCGGCCAGATCCTCGAAGGCCTGGACTCCGGCGCCGGTGGAGAGCACCGTGTGGTGCGCCGCCCCGGCGGTGAGCCAGCAGGTCGCAGAGGTCGCGAAATCTGGACGCGGCTCCCACACCGCACGGGCCACCGGAAGATTCGGCAGCGGCTCGTCCGGGGGAACCAGGTCCACCAGGTTCGCGGTGAGCCGGAAGCGTTCGCGCAGATCAGACATGGCGACGACGACGCCCTCGCCTGGATCGGTGTCGAAGACCATCCGCACCGGGTCCTCCCGGCCCCCGATGCCCAGCGGGTGGATCTCGATCCGCGGGGTCGACGTGGTCAGCGAGGGGCAGATCTCGAGCATGTGCGCACCGAGGATCTTCTCCTTCCCCGGGGTCATCTCGTAGGTGTAGTCCTCCATCAGCGAGGCACCCCCGGGCAGACCGTGCCCCATGACCTTCGCCGCGCGGACCAGCAGGGCGGTCTTCCAGTCCCCCTCCGCGCCGAAGCCGTAGCCGGCCGACATCAGCCGCTGCACGGCCAGCCCGGGAAGCTGGCGCAGCCCGCCGAGGTCTTCGAAGTTGGTGGTGAACGCGGAGAACCCGCCCTCTTGGAGGAAGGAGCGCAGCCCGGCCTCCTGGCGGGCCGCGTAGGCCAGCGACTCCCGACGCTCACCGCCGGCCTGGAGTTCAGCGGCGACGTCGTAGTGGGCGTCATACTCGGCCAGCAGCGCCTGCACCTCTTCTTCGGACACGGCCTCGACGCGTGTCACCAGGTCGTTGACCGCCCAGGTGTTGATCGAGGTGCCCAGCCGGATCTCGGCCTCGGTCTTGTCCCCCTCGGTGACCGCGACGTTGCGCATGTTGTCCCCGAACCGGCACACCCGCATGTTCTGAAGCGCGTTCCACCCGGCGGCGGCGCGCGCCCAGGTGCCCACCTCGGTCTGGACCCGGGGGTCGGTGCTGTGTCCGACCACGGTCTTCCGACGCACCCCGGTGCGGGTCGCGATGTAGCCGAACTCGCGGTCCCCGTGGGCGGCCTGGTTCAGGTTCATGAAGTCCATGTCGATCTGCCCCCAGGGCAGCGCCATGTTCGCCTGGGTATGGAAGTGCAGCAGCGGCTTGGCCAGCGCCTCGAGCCCGGCGATCCACATCTTCGCCGGGGAGAAGGTGTGCATCCACACGATCACCCCGAGGCAGTTCTCATCGGCGTTGGCCGCCAACGCGGCGGTGCGGATCGCGTCGCGCTCGGTGAGCACCGGCTTCCACACGATCTCCACCGGGATCTGGTCCGCGCCGTCGAGGGCGGCGGTGACCTGCTGGGACTGCTCGGCGACCTGATCCAGGGTCTCGGGCCCGTAGAGGCCCTGGGAGCCGGTGAGGAACCAGATGGACCTGCCCTCGAAAGGCGAGGAAGCCGGGGTGTGGAAGCTCATGCGTGGTCCTTCTGTCCATAGACGTTCTGATACCGCGCGTAGAGCGCGTCGATCTGGTGCTGGGCGATCCGCTGCGGCTCCCCGTAGGCGCGGGCGAGGTGCACGGTGCGCGCGACCTCTTCACAGAGCACCGCCGCCTTCACCGCTTCCTTGGCATCACCGCCGATGGTGAAGGGACCGTGGCGGTCCATCAGCACCGCCTTCGACCGGGAGGCCTGGAGGGTCTCCACGATGCCGCGGCCGATGGAGTCGTCCCCGATCAGTGCGAAGGGCCCGACGGGGACGTCTCCGCCGAACTCATCGGCCATCATGGTCAGCACGCACGGGATCGCTTCGCCCCGGGCGGCCCAGGAGGTCGCATACGGGGAATGGGTGTGGACCACCCCGCCGATGTGGGGCATGTGCCGGTACACATAGGCGTGGGCGGCGGTGTCGGAGGAGGGGCTGAGCCCGATGGAGGTGTCGTCGTCGACCTTGACCCCGTCCAGAGTGCAGACCACCATGTTCCCCGGGCTCAGCTCGTCATAGCTGACCCCGGAGGGTTTGATCACGAAGAGTCCCGAGGTCTCACCTGAGACGTGCTCCGAGGCGTGGGCGGCGAGCTCTTCGGCCTCTTCAGAGAGGTCCACCCGTGCCGAGACGTTGCCCGCGGTCCAGGCCACCAGGTCATTGCGGGGCAGCTCGGCATGCAGGCCGGCCACGGTCTCCCGGGCTGAAGCGATGGCCTCCCTGGCCGAGGCCGAGAAGGCGTTCAGATGCAGGGCGTTCATGCGCTGACCTCCTGGTGGTGTGCCCGGCGCCGGATGGCCTTGAGCCGGCGCATCACGTCGTTCCCGCCGCGGCCGAAGTGGTCGTGCAGCGCGCGGTATTCGGCGTAGAGCTCGTCATATGCGGCGGCCGCCTCCGGCTGCGGGGTGTAGGCGTTCTTCCGGCGGCCGCCCATGACGGCGCCGGCGGCGGAGGCGTCCGGGTAGGCGCCCGCGGCGACCGCGGCGTGGATGGCCGAGCCCAGCGCGGGCCCCTGGGTGGAGACGATGGTCGAGATCGGAAGCCCGGTGATGTCGGCGTAGAGCTGCATCAGGAAGGAGTTGCGCAGCAGTCCCCCGGCGACGACGAGCTCGGTCACCGGGACGCCGGAAGCGTTGAATGCCTCGATGATGGTGCGGGTGCCGAAGGCGGTGGACTCCAGCAGGGCGCGGTAGCCGTCCTCAGGCTTGGTGGCCAGGGTCTGGCCGAGCACCAGCCCGGAGAGCTCGTGATCCACCAGCACCGAGCGGTTGCCCGAATGCCAGTCCAGGGCGACCAGTCCATGGGCGCCGACCGGCTGGGCCGCAGCCTTCTCGGTGAGCAGCTCGTGGACGCTCAAGCCGCGGGTCTCGGCCTCGGCGCTGACACTTCCCGGCACCTGGTTCTCCACGTACCAGGCGAAGATGTCGCCGACGCCGGACTGTCCTGCCTCATAGCCCCAGAGCCCGTCGGTGATGCCGCCGTGGACGGCGCCGCACATGCCCGGCACCTCGGCCAGGTGGTCTCCGTTCATCACGTGACAGGTGGAGGTGCCCATGATCGCGACCATCTGCCCGGGCGCCACAGCGTCGGCGGCCGGAGCAGTGACGTGGGCGTCCACATTCCCGACGGCGACGGCGATGCCCTCGGGCAGCCCGGTCCACTCCGCCGCGGTGGCGCTCAGCCCACCGGCACGCTCGCCGAGCTGGCCGATGCGGTGGTCGAGCTTCTCTGCCACGAAGCCGGAGAACTCCGGGTTCAGGGCGGCGAGGAAGCCGGCGTCCGGGTAGGTCCCGTCCTGGTAGATGCCCTTGTAGCCGGCGGTGCAGGCATTGCGCACGTATTCCCCGGTCAGCTGCCAGACGATCCAGTCGGCGGCTTCCACCCAGTGGTCCATCGCTGCGTAGATCTCGGGGTCCTCCTCGAGGACCTGCAGACCCTTGGCGAACTCCCATTCGGAGGAGATGAATCCGCCGTAGCGTCGGATCCAGGATTCCCCGCGAGAATGGGCCAGCTCATTGATCCGGTCGGCCTGGGCCTGGGCGGCGTGGTGCTTCCAGAGCTTCACGTAGGCGTGGGGCCGGTCGGCGTACTCGCGCAGCTCGCTCAGCGGGGTGCCCTCGGTCGTGGTGGGCACCATGGTGCAGGCGGTGAAGTCGGTGGCGATGCCGATGACCTTCTCGGCCGCGACCCCGGCCTGGCGCAGCGCCTCAGGCACCGCGGTCTTCAGCACGTCGACGTAGTCACCGGGCACCTGCAGCGCCCATTCCGGGGGCAGCGGCTCCCCGCGGTGCGCGGTGAGTCGGCTGTCCATGACCGCGTGGCCGTAGTCATGAACGGCGGAGCCGAGCTCTGCGCCGTCGCTGACCCGGACCACCAGGGCCCGTCCCGAGAGCGTGCCGTAGTCGACACCGATGACGACCGCGTCCGCAACAGACATGGAACACCGTTCTTCCTTGCACTGGATCTGGCTCCGGGCCGGGCATGGCCACGAGCTGCACGTGAACATGACCTGAGTCACGTGATCTACGTCTCAGCAATGTTAACGTTAACATCGCCTTGCGCGTCAAGACCTTCTCAAAATTTTTATCTCAGTCGCGGAAGGCGGTCGAACCGCGTGTGATCAGCTCCGGGGAGATAAAGTTCGGCACGTGGGTCAGCCCGTCGCTGACGTCGAGGAGCAGCTCCAGGGCCGCACGTCCGGCTTCTTCGAAGGGCTGGCGCACCGTGGTCAGCGGCGGGGAGAAGTACCCGGCGGCGTCGACGTCGTCGAACCCGACCACCGAGATGTCCCCCGGCACCGAGAGCCCGCGCTCGGCCAGCGCGCGGATCAGGCCCAGCGCGATGAAATCGTTGGAGGCGAAGATCGCGTCGGGCAGTCGAGCCTCGCTGAAGAGCTGCTGGGCGGCGTCGTAGCCGGCCTCCGCTGTCCAGCCGGCGGACCGGATCATCCGTGGTGCGCTGAGATCCGCGACGGCGAGCGCCTGCCGCCACCCGACCACGCGACCGCGGGCGTCGAACCAGTCCATGGGTCCGGCGATATGCGCGATCGACTTGTGCCCGCGATCGATCAGGTGCTGGGTGGCGCGGCGCGCGCCGAGTTCCTGGTCGATGCCGGCGACGTTCATGTTCCCGGCGGGCCAGAGCCCGGAGGTGACCAGCACCAGCGGGACCCGGGTGGAGAGCTGCTTGGCCGCCTCGGCCAGGGCCGGCACCGGGGTGATCACCACGATCCCCTCGATCCCGTGGCTGAGGAAGAAGTCCAGCGTGGAGTCCACCGTCTCGGCGCGCTGATCGCGGACCACGCTGAGCGCGGTGGCGTAGCCGCGCTGCCGTGCCGCGTTCTCGATGGCCCAGGTCATCCGGGTGGGCCCGAAGTCGGTGTCGCCCTGGCTGACCACGCCGATCAGCCCGGTGCTCTGGGTCTTCAGCGCCCGGGCCTGGCTGTTGCGCCGGTACCCCAGGGCCTGCATGGAACGTTCGATCCGCTCCCGGGTGTCCGGGTGCACCGTCTCCGGGGCGTTGAGCACGCGGGAGACGGTCTGGTGCGAAACACCGGCATGCTTGGCGACGTCGATCATCGAAGGCCGCCTGGCACCTTTGCGCTTCGCCCCGTTCACCCAGCGGCTCCTCTCCCCCTGCTCGAGATGATCCTGCCACATCCGCGCACCGGTTCGACCCGCCCCACGTCCAGTCGACGCTCCCTGCTCGGAACGAGGCTCCAGTACGCTGATCCGTGGTCACGCTCACCATTCGTAGAAGGAGAACATCATGGCAGGTCCGATCGTCGTCGGTGTGGACGGAAGTCCGACAGCCCAGCGCGCTGCCCAGAAGGCCCGCGATCTCGCGCTGAAGCTCGATGTCGCGCTGCACGTCGTGTCCGCACACACCGATGCCACCATCGAGCACGTGAACAGCGGCTCGGACCAGTGGGTGGTCTCGGGCACCGACAACGCGCTCTACATCGCCGAGCAGGTGGTCCGGGGTCTGCGCACTCCGGGGTTGAAGATCAGCGCGGGGTCAGCTCAGGGCAAGCCCGCGGAGGCGCTCATCGACTACGCAGAGAAGGCCGGCGCGCAGCTGATCGTGGTGGGCAATCAGCGCATGCGCGGCGCCCGTCGCGTTCTGGGCAGCGTGGCGAATTCGGTGTCCCACACCGCAGGCTGCGACGTCTACATCGCCAATACGTATGGCGACTGAGAACGGCGGACCAGCACAGATCAGCACGTCATGAGTTCCACCGCGCCTGCCGTGCAGCGCATCGTCTGCGTCCCCGACTCCTTCAAGGGCTCCGTCAGCGCGGCGCAGGCCGCCGCGGCGATGGCCCGCGGAGCACGCCAGGTCTTCGGTGCGGCAGAGATCCTCGAGCTGCCCTTCGCCGACGGCGGCGAGGGCACCTTGGAGGCGCTGCTCGCCGCGTGGGGGCGCGCGCCGGAGACCGTGGAGGTCCGTGACGCGCTGGGTCGACCGGCGACCGCGCAGTATGGACGCTCCGCCGACGGACGCACCGGAGTGATCGAGGCGGCCCAGGGCAACGGGCTCCCGCAGGTCTCCGACGTGGGGCTGCAGCCGCTGCGGGCCGACACCTTCGGGGTCGGGCTCATCGCTCGGGAACTGCTGGCCGATCCTGCCTGTACCGAGATCCTGCTCTGCATCGGCGGATCGGCGAGCACCGACGGCGGCACGGGGCTGCTGCGCGCTCTGGGCGCCGAATTCCTCGACGCCGCTGGAGCCCCGGTGGCTCCCGGCGGTGCGGGCCTGGGGAAGATCAGCGCCGTGGACCTCAGCGGGCTGGACCCCAGGGCGAGCCAGGTGGGCTGGCGGATCGCCGTGGACGTGGAGAACCCGCTGACCGGCGAGCGCGGGGCCGCGACGGTGTTCGGGCCCCAGAAGGGCGCGACGGCAGCGGAGGTCGGCCTCCTGGACGCCGGCCTGAGCCACCTCGCCCAGGTGCTGGGCGAGATGAGCGGCGCGGAGCCTCAGCGGCTGCGCGAGACCCCTGGCTTCGGCGCCGCCGGCGGAACGCCGGTGTGCCTGGCCGTGCTGCTCGGTGCCGAGGTCCTTCCCGGCGCGCAGATGGTGGCCGAGGCGCTGGACCTGCAGGAGACCCTCGCCCGGGCCGATCTGATCATCACCGGAGAAGGCTCCCTGGACGCACAGTCCCTCGACGGGAAGGTGGTCCAGGCGGTGCGCGGCTATGCCCCGCACGACGCGGCGGTGCTGGTGATCGCCGGCGCAGTCCAGCTCAGCGCGGAGCAGTGCCGCGCCGCGGGGCTGACGGCCGCGTTCTCGATCGCCCCGGGCGCGGCCTCGCTGCAGGATCTGCTGCGCCGAGCACCGGAGCTGATCGAAGACACGGCGGCCCAGGCCTGCGGGCTGCTGAGTCACAGCCTTTCGTGAGACCCCGTCTTCGCTGAGGCGCAGGTGCGCCTGGAGGCGGCGTCCGGCTCAGATCACAGGTGTGTCTGGACGTCTGCCTCGGCGCGGAGATCTTCGACATGGTCCAGGGCTGCCTCATTGCGGGCCTGATCGGTGGCGTCCGCCTCGAGGTCATCGCGCACCTCGTCGAAAGGTGGGATCTCGGCCGCTTCCTCACCCTCAGCACCCTCAGCGCCTTCTGCTCCTTCGGCGCCTTCCTGGGCGGCGACGGCCTCGTCATAGGTCTCGCGGAGCTCCTCCTCTGAGGGCTCCGGGACCTCCAGCTGCGCGAGCACCTGGTTGATCAGGACCTGGCTCTCGGCGTCCTCGGTCAGCTGCTCCTCGTCCATGCCCTGCTCTTCATAGGCCTCGATGAACTCTTCGGAGGAGCCCATGCCTGCGGTCTCGGCGGCGTCGGCGATGAGCGCGTCGATCTCCTCCTCGGAGGCCTCGTAGCCCTCGTCCTCGGCGTCCTGGAGCAGAAGCTCGTTGCCGATCATCGATTCCAGAGTCTGCTCCTTGAGCTGATCCTGGTCCGGCTCCTCGCCGGTCATCTGGGACTCCATCGCCATCTGCTGGAACTGGGACTCATAGAGCACGGTGAAGTCCTCGCCGGTGATCTCTTCGCCGTTGACCTCGGCCACGACCTCCGGAACGTCAGAGGTGTCAGCCTCAGGCAGCTCGGGCTGCTCGCCGTCGGCGCCCTGCTCCGGGCTCTCGGCGCCCGCTTCGGCGCTCTGCTCCTGCGCGCTCGCATCGTCGTTCTCTGCGGCGGGTGCATCACTGCATGCGGCCAGGGCCAGCACGCCGGCCAGGGCGAAACCTGTGGTGATCATCTTCATCGACAAGGCAAGGACCTCCTCATTGGTAGTCGAGCGCGAAACGTAGCACGCGCAGCCCAACGCCGGGACCAGCCTGTACTCAGCTGGAGTTCAGGCCGACGATGAAGGTCCAGGTCAGGCGTCCGGCTCAGGCCAGCACCGCGAGGAGGCCCAGGATGCCGAGCACCACAACGGCCAGCGTCGTGACCAGCACCGCCGGCACGTCCGCCTCCACCCGCTCCGCCGCGATGCCCCGGGACTGCCGCGAATACCGCCGCCGCTGGGTGAGGTAGATGGCGCCGGCGACGACGGCGCAGCTCAGCGTCAACCCCACGGTCCAGAACCCGTAGTGCGGCAGCCAGCGCAGGAAGACCGCTCCGACCAGCGCGAAGAGCATCATCGTCCGGCCCCAGGAGAGCACCGTGCGCTCGGGCTGCAGGCCCGGATCCGCGTGCATCGGCGCCGCCGGGGACATCAGTCCAGCACCACCAGCACGATGACCACAGCCATGGCGACCCCGGAGGCGAAGCTCAGCAGCGGGATGATCAGCGGCATCGGCAGCGGATGCCCCAGACGCATGCTGCGCTCCACGTTGAGCCAGCGCATCGCCGCGCCCACGCTGATCAGCAGTCCCACGCTGATCGTCAGCACCGAGACCACGGTGCGGTAGGGATCGGCGAATACATCGGCGGCGAAGGCCTCCACAGCCACGCCTCCGGCGAGGAACGC
Organism: Nesterenkonia sp. AY15; assembly: GCF_022565855.1. NCBI lineage: Bacteria > Bacillati > Actinomycetota > Actinomycetes > Micrococcales > Micrococcaceae > Nesterenkonia > Nesterenkonia sp. AY15. The sequence continues at coordinate 129,063 of NZ_JAJOYV010000003.1, forward strand.
CAGGGCGGTGCGGATCCAGGCCAGGAAGGTGCGTTCGTTGGCGAGGGTGAAGCGTGGGTCTGGCTCCTGGCCGTGTGCAAGCAGGCGAGAGCTCAGTCGTCCCCGCGGTTGATCCTCGCTCAAGGGGTCTTGGCTCACTGAGCCTCCTGCTCGCTGGTCCTGGTGCTGCATCACTGCGTCGGCGAGCCCAAGTCTTTCACAGCGGCGAGAACCCCGACCGAGCTGTGTGGTTCAGGCGGCGGCCTTCACGGACCCCTCCACCACGAGGTGATTCATCTTCTTGGCGATCATCGCGATCCCCCTTCTCGGGGCGGGCCTTGAGCCCGGGCAGGAAGGCCTTGACCATGTGCAGAGTGCCCCAGAAGTTCACGTCCAAGACGCGTTCGATGACCTCGAGGTCGAGGTCCTCCACGGGACGGAGGGCTGGATGATCCCGGCCACATTGATCAGCCCGTCCACGGGCCCATGGGCCTGAGTGATGAGTCCGGGAAGCTCGTCCACAGCCTCGCGGTCGACGATGTTCACCATGTGCGTGCTGAGCCGCCTCCCGGCCTGGGCCTCTCGGGCGCGTCTGCGCCGCCAGCAGATGGCGCTCGATAGACCCTGTCGCGCCTGAGCCTGCCGGTTCAGCCGCGCGGCTTCATCCGCGTGTTGGGCAGCTCCGGGGCCGGCAGCGGCGCGGCCTGACCGGGTGGAAAGTCCCCGAACTGCGGGAACATCCGGCCGTCGTCGTAGTGGGCCTCGGCCAGCGCATCGCGGAGCCTCCCGTGCACCGGGTTCCCCAGCGCCCCGGCGGGAACCGGGATCTGGTGCTCCGAACCATCGGCGCGGGCCGCCCGTTCAGTGGTGCCGCCCTCCGTGGCGCCGCCTCTGTCGTCACCTGCGTCGCCCCCTGTGTCGTCGCCGTCGGGAGCGTGTTCAGCCGCACCCACCTGGTCGCGCAGCGGTGAACCCTCCGCCGGTGGCTCGAAGCCCATCTCGGCCTGGTAGGCGCTGCGGAAGGCCGCGATCTCCTCGTGGCTGCGCCCGACGAAGTTCCACCACATCACGATCTGCTCGCCCAGGGGTTCTCCGCCGATGAGCAGGGCCAGGACCGGCTCGTCCAGGGCCTCCACCCGCAGCGTGGTGGTCCCGACCTCGGTCACCGCCAGATGATCCTCCCCCACCAGGGCGCCGTTCAGCCGGACCGCGCCAGAGATCCGCAGCAGTCCGTGCTCGTGGGCCGCGGGGACCTCGATCTGAAGCACCGTGCCGGGCTCGAGCCGCAGCTGGGCCCCGGTCAGCGGGATATAGGTCCTCACCGGCGAGCGCCGGCCCAGCAGCTCACCGAGGAACACCTGAGCCTCCCAGCCCGGCCCTTGGACCGGCTCCGGGCGATGGGTCTCCAGCGACGGCTCCACGAATCGATGCGCATCGGGGAAGGCGTACCAGAGCTGGGCGCCGTGCAGGACTGCGGTGTCCGCAGAGGAGTACTCCGAATGGCTGATCCCGCTGCCGGCGTTCATCAGCGCCACTTCGCCGGGGCGCACGGTGGCCCAGTTTCCGGCGGAGTCCATGTGGTCGATCCGGCCTTCGAAGAGCCAGGAGACGGTGGCCAGCCCGGTGTGCGGATGCCGCGGCACCCGCATGGGCGTGGCCTCGGTGAGATCGTCGGGGCCGTAGAAGTCAAGGAAGCACCATGCCCCGACGAGTGAGCGGGCTCGCTGCGGCAGGGTGCGGCGCACGGTCATCGCCCGCGGACCGCCCAGCGGGACCGTGCGCGGCTCGAGCAGCTCGACTCCGTCCTGGGCGCGGGTCACACCGTCACGCAGACCCTCGAAGGTGTAGGGCCCGTTGATGCAGACCTGTTCCTGGGGCTCGCGCTCGGTGGTGCTCATCGCCGTCTCCTCATCCTGATGACCGGGTTCGAAGTCGAGTATTTCAATATTGAATCAATAAGCCCAGAGTTTCCGCTCCAGGCGCAGGGCGTCAGTCGTCGGTGACGGTGACCTCGACCTTGGTGTTGCCGCGGGCGGCCTTGGAACAGGGGCAGAAGGCGTGGGCCTTCTCCGCGATCGCCTCCGGCTGCCGCGGCGAATCCGCGGCACCGCCGGTCATCCCCATGGAACACCAAGCCACTGTTACTGGCACAATGGAACACCGTGCGAACTACCGATGCCGTCTGGCTTGCCCCTGGCGAGCCACAAGAGATCCAATCTGACCTGGTCAGCCGCTTCCAGCAGGAGTATGGCCGGGCAGCTTCTGGTACCTGGTTCGCCCCGGGCCGAGCCAATCTCAACGGCGAGCACATCGATTTCCACGCCGGCCGCTGCCTGCCGATGGCCCTGGCCCACGGCACCTACGTCGCCGCGGCTCCGCGCACCGACGGCCAGCTTCGGCTGCGCACGCTGGACGCATCACTCGACGACGGGATCACCACGGTGACCCCGGACCAGATCGGACCCGCCGCGGCCGCCTCCGGACAGGATGCTTCGGGGCATTGGAGCCACTACGTCTCCGGGGTGCTCTGGGCGCTGCGCGAACTGGGCAGGTCCCAGCCGGCATTTGCGGTCGATGCGGACTTCGGCGCCGATCTGCTGGTGGTGTCCACGCTGCCCATCGGCGGAGGGCTCTCCTCCTCGGCTGCCCTTGAATGTGCCTCGATCCTCGCGTTCCTCGCTCTGGGCACTCCGTTCGGCCAGGACAATCCTCTGCAGGATCTCAACGCCGCGCTGACCCGGGAGAACCGCAAGGACCTGGCCGCCGCCTGCGTGCGGGCCGAGGTGGAGGTCGTCGGCGCCGGCACCGGAGGCCTCGATCAGACCGCTGCGATGCGCGCCCGCCCGGGCAAGGTGCTCTCGCTGGACTGCCGGGACTTCAGCGTCACCCCGCTGGACATCGGCTGCATCCTGCGCGGCTACCGACTGATCGCGGTGGACACCGGAGAGGCGCATCGGCTTGCCGACGGCCAGTTCGGGGATCGTCGGGCAGACGCCGAGGCCGCGACGCGCCTGCTGGGTCTCGACCGGCTCCGTGATGCGCTGCCCGAGCAGCCGCGCAAGGCCGATGTCTCCCACGTGCTCGAGGAGTTCGATCGGCTCGCGGAACAGCTGGAGACCCTCGACGGTCGCAGCGTCGAGGCCTGCCGGCGTCGGCTTCACCATGCCCTGACCGAGATGGTGCGATCCGAGAAGCTGCATCACCTGCTCTCGGGGGAGGCCTACGGCGTGCGTCACATCGCCTCCACGGTCGGAGACATCCTCACTGCCGGACATATGAGCATGCGCGACGACGCGGAGGTCTCCTTCGACATCGCCGACCTCGTGGTGGAGACCGCGCTGGCCCAGGGCGCCGAAGGCGCCCGGCTGATCGGCGGTGGCTTCGGCGGCTCGGTGCTGGTGCTGATCACCCCCGCGGCGATCCCCAAGCTCACCGCGGCGCTGGAGCGCATCAGCCGCCGCATCCGGCTGCTCGACGTCGCACCCTCCGCCGCCGCCCAGGCGCTGTGACCTCGCCCCAGACCGCCCGCAGCACCGGAATCGCCGGTCGCGCCGCTGATCCGTGCGCCCGATGAACTCCCCGCGCACGGTGCTGCTGACCGGTTTCGAGCCCTTCGCCGGGATGGACCACAACCCCTCCTGGGACGTGGTCGCCGAGCTCTCCGAGGCCGCTGGGCGAGGCGCTCTGCGGGCCCAGGAGGTCCACGGCGACGTCACGGTGCGCACGGCGCTGCTGCCGGTGGAGTTCCACGTCAGCGCCGAGCTCCTGCTCGAACAGATGGCCGTCGCCGCACCGGACCTGGTGATCTCCGTGGGCCTGGCAGCCGGCACGGAGGCGGTGCGGCTGGAGCGGGTCGGCCTGAATCTGCGCGACGCCCGGATACCGGATAACGCCGGGCATCAGCCCACCGAGGAGCCCGTCGTGCCGGGCGGGCCTCCGGCCTTGTTCGCCACCCTGCGGCTCAAGGCCGCCCACGCCGCGATCAGCGGCGCAGGAATCCCCGTGGCGCTCTCGCTCAGCGCGGGCAGCTTCGTGTGCAACAGCCTGCTCTATACGCTGCTGCACGCGGCCCCGGCATCCGTGCCCGCCGGCTTCCTCCATGTCCCGGATCTGTCCCGCGCGGGATCTCCGGTGAGCCGCGCGCAGGCCGCGCGAGCCGTGGACCTGCTCATCACCGAGTCGCTGCACCAGGGACCCGATCTCCAGGTGCCCGCCGGCCTGCTGCACTGAGCTCCGGCGCTGCCCGGCCAGGGTTTACCTCCTGCCCAGCTCATTTTCAGAGATACTTCCTAGACTCCAGGTCAGGACGCATTTCCCATCCACCCGGTACGGCTCTGCCAAGCGAGGTGCACGAATGTCATCTCATCCCGCACGTCCCACTCACCGGGAGCTGGATCACCCGGCCCCCGAACCCGCATCCGCGCGCGCCCCTGAACTCGGACGGTCCAATTCCGACGCCACCGTAGCGATCACCTTGGGCGTCGGCATCGGGGTGATCGTCTTTCTCCTGGTCCTGCCCTACCTCGGCGGCATCTGACCCAGCGCCGGGCAGCCGCTGTGAATCCCCGAGGATCCCGGTGGATTCACCTCGCCGCTTCGGAGAGTCCCCTGGTCACGCCTGACTGCCGGTACGCTGACAGGCTGTGAGCACCAGCAAGAAGTCCGCGGCCAAGAAGCCTGTCGGCAGATCCTCGGTTCCGACCAGGAAGAAGAGCGCGACGACGGCGCGACGACCCTCCTCTGCCGCTCCCCGGGCCGGCAAAGGATCACGGGCCGGCACAGCCTCGCGAAACGGTGTGAGCTCGCGCAGTGCGGGCTCGCGCGGCGGGTCATCCCGTGCTCCGTCTCGGCCCTCGGGGAAGTCCGGCTCCCGCAGCCCCCGACCCAACGGCAGCCCGAGGCCCAACCGCGGCGCCCGATCAACCGGCAGGACCCGGTCCGCGTCCGCACAGCGGAAGCAGCCCAGCGCCCTGCGGCGCATCGCCGGGGACTGGGGCCGGTATCTCTGGGCAGCGGTCGTCACCGTGGTCATCGCCGCGCTGCTCTTCGAGTTCACCATGATCTGGACCATCGGGGTGGGCTTCTACATGCTGGCCCTGGGTGAGTTCACCGGCCTCTGGATGTTGGTGGGCGGCTACGCGATGGCCTGCACCCCGGCCGCCTTCGGACTGCTCATCGCCACCGGCCAGTTCTGGAAGTCCCTGACCCATTCACTGTGGATCGGACTGCTCTACGGCACGCTGGGATTCACCTTCATCGACGTCATCCTCGGCTCCTTCTGAATCCTCGTCCGAGTCAGCAGAACCCTCGGCGGAGAATCTCGGGAATCCCTGAGACCCTGACAGTCACCAGATCACTTCTCCGGGAGGCCCGTCATGTCCGCACGATCCACATCGGCTGCTGCATCCCCACGGTTCGACCTCTCCGGGCGGGTCGCGCTGGTCACCGGGGCCACTCGTGGCGCCGGACGCGCAATCGCTCGTGAGCTCGCCGGCGCCGGGGCCGTTCTCTACTGCACCGGCCGCTCGTCCCCAGAGGCGCCGTCTGACTACGGCCGTTCCGAGACCGTGGAGGAGACTGCGCGGCTGATCTCCGACGCCGGCGGGACGGCGCATCCGGTGATCGTGGATCACCTCGAGATCGAGGCGGTCCGCGCCCTGATCGCGCGGATCGACGAGAATCACGGGCGTCTGGACATCCTGGTCAATGACATCGGCGGGGAAGCCTATGTGGAGTTCGGCAAGGCGCTGTGGGACTACGACCTCGCGGCGGGGAAGAAGCTCTTCGACACCGGATTCACCACTCATCTGAACACCAGCCACAGCGCCCTGCCGCTGCTCATCCGCAATCCCGGCGGCCTGGTGGTGGAGGTCACCGACGGGACCCGCCGCTACAACGCCTCCCACTTCCGGGAGAACGCCTTCCTCGACCTGACCAAGACCGCAGTGGATCGACTGGCTTTCGCCCAGGGCCATGAGCTGGCGCCCCATGGCGGGACGGCCGTCTCGGTCTCCCCCGGCTGGCTGCGTTCAGAGATGATGCTCGACGGTTTCGGGGTGACCGAGCAGACCTGGCGCGCCGCCGCAGAGGCCAACCGCGGGAAGACCGAGGTGGTGCCGCCGTATGAGTTCGTCATCTCTGAGACCCCGGCGATGCTCGCCCGCGGCATCACGGCCCTGGCCGCAGACCCGGCGCGGGCCGGGTGGAACACCAGGTCGACCAGTTCCTTCGAGCTGGCTCAGCACTATGAGCTGACCGACGTCGATGGGTCCCGGCCAGACGCCTGGAGCTTCATCACGGAGATGGAGACCACCGACGCCGCACAGCTCGAGGCCTCGCAGTACCGCTAGAAGTCGCGGGCCATGTCCTGGAAGCGGGCATAGTGGCCCTGGAACGCCACCGTGATGTCCCGGGTGGGACCGTTACGGTTCTTCGCCACGATGATGTCGGCCTCGCCGGCGCGCTCGGTCTCCTTGTCATAGACCTCAGGGCGGTGCAGCAGCATGACCATGTCCGCATCCTGCTCGATCGAACCGGATTCACGCAGATCGGAGACCTGCGGCTTCTTGTCCGGACGGGACTCGGACCCGCGGTTCAGCTGGGAGAGGGCGATGATCGGGACATCAAGCTCCTTGGCGAGCAGCTTCAAGGTACGGGAGAACTCGCTGACCTCCTGCTGGCGCGACTCGACACGTTTGCCCGAGGAGAGCAGCTGCAGATAGTCCAGCACCACGAGCTTGAGGTTGTGACGCTGCTTGAGCCGGCGGCACTTGGCCCGGATCTCCATCAGCGACATGTTCGGGGAGTCATCGATGAACAGCGGCACGTCATTGAGCCGGTCCACCGCCTCGGACATCTTCTCCCAGTCCTCATCACGGATATTGCCCTTGCGCAGGTCGGAGAACAGGATCCGGGACTCTGCGGAGAGCAGACGCATCGCGATCTCGTTGCGCCCCATCTCCAGGGAGAAGAAGGCTGCGGTCATCTTGTTGTTCACCGCGGCGGCGCGGGCGAAGTCCAGCGCCAGGGTGGACTTACCCATGGCCGGACGAGCGGCGATGATGATCATCTGTCCGCCGTGGAAGCCATGGGTCAGGTCATCGAGTTCGCGGAACCCGGTGGGGATGCCGGTGAGTCCCCCGTCGTGGGCGGAGTTGGTCTCGATCTCGTCGATCGTGGGGCCCAGGATCTCGGAGAGTGAGACATAGTCCTCGCTCTGCCGGTTCTCCGCCACGTTGTAGATCTCAGACTGCGCCTGGTTGACGATGCCCTCGACCTCACCGTCGGCGGTGTGTCCGAGCTGGACGATCTTGGTGCCGGCGTCGACGAGTCGGCGCAGGATGGCGCGCTCGCGCACGATCTCCGCGTAGAAGCCGGCGTTCGCCGCGGTGGGCACCGACTGGGCCAGGTTGTGCAGGTACGCCGGGCCGCCGATGCGCTGAAGTTCGCCGCGCTTGGTCAGGTGATCCGAGATGGTGACCACGTCGGCGGGCTCGCCGCGGCCGTAGAGATCGATGATCGCGTCGTAGATCAGCTCATGCGCGGGTCGGTAGAAGTCCGAGCCGCGCAGGACCTCCACGACGTCGGCGATGGCGTCCTTGGAGAGCATCATGCCGCCGAGCACTGACTGCTCCGCCACCATGTCCTGCGGGGGCGTGCGGGAGTCCACCCCTGCGGGGGATCCGGTGTTGTAGAGCTCGGTAGTCACCCCTCCACGATACTCGGTGCACGCAGTCCTTCGACCACCGCATCCAGCCAGGTGCGCATCGTCTCGCGAGCCTGTGGAGTATCGGGATAGCGGCAGCGCAGATGCAGTCCGGTCTCGTTGACCACGAACCAGATCATCACCCCGTCGGTCTGGACCACCGCGGAGACGTGCTGAGCATTGAGCGCCTCGTCCACATTGATCGGCAGTCGGCGATGATCCAGCCAGCTCATCGCGAACATCCCCGGCTCGGCGGGCATCCCGCCGTAGGGCCGCATGATCGGTGCCATCGGATGCGAGCCCAGCCGGATCGCCTCCTTGACCGCCTGATAGCTGCCGCGCAGGCTGTCGTCTTCGTTCTCCAGGACCGCATTGGTGATGAACCAGCCCACCGAGTCGAACCAGCGCGGCTCATCGCGGCTGTGCACCGGGAAGACCGTGCGCAGCGGCTGGTCGCCCAGCTCGCGGAAGATCCGGGTCATCACCGAGACCGCGACGGCGATCAGCCTGACCCCCTCTTCCCTGGCATGGGCCTCGAGCTTGTTGAGCTCCGCGGAGTCCAGCACGTCGCGGACCTCGACCTTCTCACTCACCGGCAGCGAGATATCCCCCAGCGGCAGCGGGAAGGTCGGCATCACTCCACCTCCGGCCTCCAGGATTTCTCGCCACCGGGTGACGATCTCCTCTGGGGGAAACGGCTTGGCCTCCATCGCGGTGGTGTGCGCCGCGAAGGACTCCGGCACCGGGAGCTCATGTGCCGCGGGACGGCCGGCCCGCAGGTTGTTCAGAACGGCGTTGAAGTCCCGCACCAGCACCAGCAGGGACCAGGCGTCGACGTGGGCGTGATCGGAGCCGATGACGATCTGTGGTGACCCGGCGGTGTCCCGCACAGCCGCGGATTCACCGTCGTCGATCACGCAGAGCCGGTGCGACGGCGTGCCGAATGGATCGCAGACGGCGTCGAAATGAGCGCGCAGGGCGGCCTTGACCTCCGCCGCGTTGAGCTGGTTGCTCGGCGCGGCCAGGTGCGCGGTCTTCAGCGCCGCACCGCGATCCACGCTGAAGCTGATCGGGCGGCGCGGCCGCTCGGGAGCAGAGAGCTGCTCCCAGGTGCCGGGCAGCATCGCGACCTCGCGCAGCAGCAGATCACTGACCGGTCCGCCGGAATCTCCGCCAGGCCCGGTGTTGGAGTGATGCGTGTCACTGCGGCGCGGGGAATGCTCGGGCCGCCAGTCGAAGACCGTGCGCAGCGTCCCGTGGCGCTGGATCACCACCTGCCAGGCGGCGGCGATCTCGTCCAGGGAAGCGGGACCGTCGAGCTGGAAGGACACCGCCATCCAGGATCCGGGTCGGGACCCGAAGCTGACATGGCGGTTCTGGTCGAACGACACCGGGAGCCCGCCGGGGGGATCGGGGGCCTGCGCCCCGGCTCCCGGGAGTCCCGCCCCGAAGCCGACGTCGGAGGTCCGCCCCGCCGCATCGTCGACGGCGAGCTGGGCCACCACCGAGTAGCTGGACAGACGTCCGGGCCTGGCGTGCATCTGTGCCACATTGGTCAAGCGCATACGGCGTAGTGTAGATGGCGTTCAGTTCGCCTGGATGTTTCCAGCGCAACTTGTTGTTCACCTGAGACTCAGGAGTCGAAGACCGTGGGGCTTTTCCAGACAGCCGGGGCGAAGCTCGCCTATGAGATCTCCGGCGACGGTCCGATCTTCGTCCAGCTGCACGGGCTGACCTCTTGTGCCTCGCGCGAGCAGCGCGCCGGTCTGGACATGACGCTCAGCCTCGAAGACTGCCGAGTCCTTCGCTACGACGCGCGGGGACACGGCTCCTCCACCGGGCGCGCCGTGCCTGAGGACTATGTCTGGCCGCGGCTCGCCGATGACCTGCTCGAGCTGCTCGATGAGCTCGCCCCCGGACAGAAGGTGCACGCCGCGGGACCCTCGATGGGCGCCGCGACGCTGCTCTATGCCGCGCTGCGCGATCCCGACCGTTTTGCCACGCTGACCCTGATGGTGCCCCCCACCGCGTGGGCCACCCGTGCCGGGCAGGCGGCGACCTACCAGAAGTCGGCCGAACTGGTGGAGGATCACGGGATCGGGGCCTTCGTGCGGGTGGGCCGACAGGTGCTTCCGCCGCCCGCCCTGGCGGACCGGCCGAAGGAGCGCGTCCCGGCAGTCAGCCAGGAGCTGCTGCCCTCGATCTTTCGCGGGGCCGGGGTCAGCGATCTTCCCGGTGCTGAGCAGATCGGCGAGCTCTCGGTTCCCACGCTGCTCCTGGCCTGGGTGGATGACTACGCACACCCGGTCTCCACCGCTGAGAAGCTGCACCAGCTGATCCCGAACTCGCAGCTGCAGATCGCCGAGACCCCGGAGGAGCTGGGTACCTGGCCGCGCCGGGTGTCACGGTTCATCGCCGCACACCCCGTGTGAGGCCCAGGCCTGTGGCGGAGATCGGATCGCCGGGGGACGCAGCAGGATCACGAGCCATGAGCGCGTGATCCCCTTCCCTTGGCCGGTCTCCCGGCGACCCGATGTGCCTTCAGATCCTGCCGCTCGGCCTCCTGCAGCGGAGCGCAGAGGTGCGGGGACCAGGATCTCCTCGGATTCTCCGAGGCCTCGGACACGACGACCACGGGACGGCCGGCGAAACGCTTCCCGGCCCCGTGTCTCCGCTCCCGCCGCTGACTGCGGCGCCGCGTGAATGCGCGCTGGGCGGGGCCCAGCCAATATTCACGTCCGAGGGACTTTCCACACTTTAGGTCCCGAGCCCGGCAGGGGCAATAGAGCGAAATGCTGCAGCCTGTGGAGTAAATGTGGACTATGCGGCGTGTCTTGTGCACAACATGTGCAGGAAGCTGTGGATAACAGTTGGATAACCCGTAGATATCTCCACTGAGGTGCAGTTTTGTAGCAACTCACCTGTGCACGCAGGAATAGAGATACCAGTTTTTCCACCATTCCGTCGCCTTGCCGTAACCCCGCCGTTAGGTGTATGGCCCCTCCGTCGCCCTGTTTTCCACAAGTTGTCCACACCCTGGTGAGAACCCGTCCAGCAGATCCCCAGCTCCCAGCGGGTAGCGTGGGGAGACCAACCCCGAGGAGCCGCCCGGTGCAAGAATCGATCAACACGTACCTCCGCGAGGTCCTCAAGGAGTCCAGTGCGGATGTCAGCGGCAAGCTTGCCGCCTATATCCCCCGGCTGCGCGACGCCGATGAGAACCTGCAGGCGCTGGCCCTGGCGACCGCAGACGGCCAGGAATGCTCCGCCGGCGACGACGAGCACCTGTTCACCATCCAGTCGATCTCCAAACCCTTCGTCTATGCCCTCGCGCTGGATGACATCGGCCTGGACCGGGTACGCGAGATGGTCGGCATGGAGCCCTCCGGGGAGGCCTTCAACGAGCTCTCCCTCGAAGGCGGCACCGGGCGCCCGCTGAATCCGATGATCAACGCCGGGGCCATCGCGACGCACCACCTGGTGGACCACACCAGCCATGAGGAGCATCCCGGTGGCCGGGACAGCGCGTCGCGCACCTCAGAGGTGCGCAGCCGGACCACCCGGATCCTCGACGGCATGTCGGCCTTCGCCGGACGCGCACTCGAGATCGACTGGGACGCGGCGGAGGAGGAGTACTCCACGGCATACCGCAACATGGCGATCGCCCACATGCTGAAGTCCCACGGCTCGCTGGACACCGAGCCCGATGAAGCCGTCCGCGGATACATCGACCAGTGCTCGATCCTGGTCAACGTCAAAGACATCGCCCGGATGGCCGCCACGCTGGCGAACAACGGAATCAACCCGGAGAACGGTCAGCGCGTGGTCTCGGCCGAATCTGCCCGCACCACCTTGGGGATCATGGCGACCTGCGGCATGTACGACGCTTCGGGACGCTGGCTGACCCAGATCGGCATTCCGGCGAAGTCAGGGATCTCCGGCGGCATCATCGGGGTGCTCCCCGGCCAGGTCGGGATCGCCTCCTTCGCGCCGCGGCTCAATGACGAGGGCAGCAGCGTCCAGGGCGTGGCGATGTTCCAGCACCTCTCCAACGAGCTCTCGCTGCATCTGATGAGCAATGAGCGGATCAACGTCATCGAGGAACTGGAACGCCGCAGCTGAGCTGAACCTTCAGGCTCAGCCGCCGCAGGCCACCCCGAGTTCTCGGGCTCGGCCCAGGGTCAGGCGGCGGCCCCTCTGCCGCCTCCTGGGACGGGGTCTCGGCCTTCAGCGCGCCGTCGGACCAGCACCGCGTGCGTAGGCGCCTCAGGGGTGCTCTGCGGGGCGCGGGCGGCCACCTCTCGCCGCAGGACCGGGACGACCTCCTCCCCCAGCAGGTCGATCTGCTCCAGCACGGTCTTCAGCGGCAGACCGGCGTGGTCGATGAGGAAGAGCTGACGCTGATAGTCCCCGGCGTAGTCGCGGAAGCTCAGCGTGCGCTCGATGACCTGGTCGGGGGTGCCCACGGTCAGCGGGGTCTGCGCGCTGAAGTCCTCCAGCGAGGAACCGCCGCCGTAGACCGGCGCCCGGTCGAAGTAGGGCCGGAACTCGCGGATCGCATCCTGGGAGTTCCGGCGCATGAAGACCTGACCGCCGAGTCCCACGATGGCCTGCTCGGCGGGCCCGTGGCCGTAGTGCGCGTAGCGGGAGCGGTAGAGGTCGATCATCCGCCCGGTGTGCTCCTTGTTCCAGAAGATGTTGTTGTGGAAGAAGCCGTCCCCGTAGTACGCCGCCTGCTCCGCGATCTCCGGGGATCGGATGGACCCGTGCCAGACGAAGGGCGGGATGTCGTCGAGGGGACGCGGCGTGGAGGTGAATCCCTGCAGCGGAGTGCGGAAGCGCCCGGAGAAGTCGACCTCGGTCTCACGCCAGAGCCGGTGCAGCAGCGCGTAGTTCTCCACCGCCAGCGGGATCCCTGCGCGGATGTCCTTGCCGAACCAGGGGTAGACCGGGCCGGTGTTCCCACGTCCCAGGGTCAGGTCGACCCGCCCCTGGGCAAGATGCTGGGCAAAGGCGTAGTCCTCGGCGATGCGCACCGGATCGGTGGTGGTGATCAGCGTGGTCGCCGTGGAGAGCTGGATCCGGTGCGTCTGCGCCGCCAGGTAGGCCATGAGGATCGGCGGGTTGGCCGGTGCCACGAAGGGCGGGTTGTGGTGCTGGCCGACCGCGAAGACGTCGAGTCCGACCTCTTCGGCGCGTCTGGCGATGGCCACCAGCGAGTTGATGCGCTCGTGCTCGGTGGGGACCCGACCGGTGGTCGGATCCGGTGTCATGTCGCCGATGCTGAATACGCCGAACTGCATGGCTGCTCCCTGCGCCGTCCTGGGTGACCCTGCCGTGCCGGCCACTGATTGAAATTTGTACGACATCAACCATAACCGGCACCCGCCATTCGGCATTCCCCGCTCCGGAGGCCCGCCAACCTTCGGAGAATGCGCCCGCGGCGCGAGAAAGCCCCGGCCTCCTGAAGGAGTCCGAGGCTTTCTCAGGTCTCAGCCGCGAACGGCTGGGATGCTGCGTGCTGCTTACTTCGAGCCGACGACCTGAAGGTCGAGGGTCGCTGAGACATCAGCGTGCAGGCGGACAGTCGCCTTGTAGTTGCCGACTGCCTTGATGCGTGCGGGGATCTCGACGGTGCGCTTGTCGATGGAGCCCAGGCCGGAGGCCTCGACTGCATCGGCGATCTGTGCGGAACCGACGGTTCCGAACAGGCGACCGGAGTCGCCGGTCTTCACGGTGATCTTCACGGGGGCAGACTGCAGCTTGGTGGCCACTGCCTGTGCTTCCTCGACCGTTGCGATCTCGCGAGCCTTGCGAGCGGAGCGCAGGCGCTCCACATCCTTTTCGCCGCCCTTGGTCCAGGCCATTGCGAAGCCACGCGGCAACAGATAGTTGCGTGCGTAGCCGCTTTTGACGTCGACCACATCTCCGGAGGCGCCGAGACCGGTCACTTCCTGAGTCAGGATGAGCTTTGCCATGGGTTGTTCCTTTCCTTCCCAGTCAGTCCTGGATCAGCCGCGGCCTGCGCCGGCGTACGGCAGCAGTGCGACTTCGCGAGCGTTCTTGATCGCCTGGGCGATCTTTCGCTGCTCCTGGACAGTCACGCCGGTCACCCGGCGTGCGCGGATCTTGCCTCGGTCGGAAATGAACTTCCGCAGCAGAGCGGTGTCCTTGTAGTCGATGACCGTGATGTCAGCAGCCTTCAGCGGGTTCGCCTTGGGCTTTGGCTTCTTGAGTTCAGCCTTTGCCATCGTGGTGCTCCTTTTCATTCTCGGAGCCCGCACCTGTGGGATGCGGGATGGTGAATAGTGTGTGAGTTCAAGCCGCTGTTCGCGGGCTTGAGGAGCGCGTGGCGCTTCTCAGGCTCAGAACGGTGGCTCGTTGTTGTCAGGGGTGCCCCAGCTTCCGCCGCCGGAGGGCTGGCCGCCCCACGGATCCTGCGGAGCGGAGTCGTTGCTCCACCCGCCGGAGCCGCCGGATGACGCGCCGCCGCCGGAGCCTCCTCCACCGAAGCCGCCGCCGGAGGCCGCGCCGGCGTTGCCGCCGGTGTTGCCTCCGCCGAAGCCGCCTCCGCCGCTCGGACGGCCGCCTTGGCCGCCGCTCGAACGCTGGACGCTGGCAGTCGCAAAGCGCAGCGAGGGACCGATCTCATCGACGTCGAGCTCCCAGGAGGTGCGGTTCTCCCCCTCCTTGGTCTGGAACGACCGAGCCTTCAGGCGGCCCTGCGCGATCACGCGGGTGCCCTTGGTGAGTGACTCAGCGGCGTTCTCTGCGGCTTCACGCCACAGGGAACAGCGGACGAAGAGAGTCTCTCCGTCCTTCCACTCGTTTGCTTGACGGTCGAAGAACCGCGGCGTAGACGCGATGGCAAAGTTGGAGACCGCGGCACCCGAAGGGGTGAAGCGGAGCTCTGGATCTGCCGTCAGGTTGCCTACAACGGTGATGATGGTCTCGCCGGCCATGGAAGTGCTCCTTGGTTGCTGGTTCGCCCTGACAGGTGGATGGACCACCTGGAGGATTATTCGATCTTCTGTTCCTCGGGTCGGGTGATCTTGGTGCGCATGATCGTCTCGTTCAGGCGCAGCAGTCGGTCGAGCTCGGCGGCGGCGTCGGGAGTCGAGTGGAAGTTGACGACGGCGTAGACCGCTTCCGTCTTCTTCTGAATCTCATAAGCCAGGCGGCGACGGCCCCAGACATCGACGTTGTCCACGGTGCCGCCGTCCTTCTTGACGACCTCCATGTACTTGCCGAGAGTCGGTTCCACGGTGCGCTCGTCAACCTCGGGGTCGACGAGCACCATCAGTTCATAGTGACGCATTGTGTTAACCCACCTCCTTTGGCCTTGCGGTCACGGGATTTCCGTAACAGGAGGGTCTATCTGCATCTGCATCTGAGCCCGTCCGTCCGACCCTCGGCATGAGGGCAGGATGAAACCAGGTCAGACAACCTGCATCATGATACCGGCTTTGCGCCAGCGTGACGAACGGGCCTGTTCAGCTGTGGAGATCGCGTGTGGGGTCGAGGGCGAGCTCAGCTGTTCAGCTCGGTGGTGAAGAAGCTCGCCACCGCGTCCCGCAGATGCTCGACGTCCTCGACCCCACACATCTCCCGGGCCGAGTGCATCGAGAGCAGCGCGATCCCGACGTCGACGGTGCGGATCCCCAGCCGGGTGGCGGTGATCGGGCCGATGGTGGAGCCGCAGGGGAGGTCGTTGTTGGAGACGAACTCCTGGGTGGGGACGCCCGCGGCGCGGCAGACCTGGGCCCACATCGCCGCCCCCGGGGCATCGGTGGTGTAGCGCTGGTTGGCGTTGATCTTCAGCAGCGGACCGCCGTTGGGCAGCGGGCGGTTCGCCGGGTCATGGCGTTCGGAGTAGTTCGGGTGCACCGCGTGTCCGGCGTCGCTGGAGAGATGCCAGGAGGCGCTCAGCGCCTGCGCCCGCTGGGTGGCGGTGGCGCCGGGCTGGCCCGCCGCACGGCCGAGCCCCTCATAGATCCGGCCCAGCACCTCTTCCAGGAACGGCCCGGCCGCACCGGAGCGCGACGCCGAGCCCAGCTCCTCGTGGTCGAAGGCGGCGAGCATCGGAATGACCGCACCGGTCTCGGCCTCCTCGGCGGTCCCGATCAGGGCGCTGAGCCCGGCGTGGACCGAGGAGAGGTTGTCGAGTCGGCTCGAGGCGAGGAACTCCTGTGCCGCACCGAAGGTCGCCGGCGCCTGGGCGTCGGCGAGCACCACGTCGTAGCCGTCCACCTGGGCGGGGTCCACCCCGGCGGACTCCGCCAGCAGGGCCAGCACGTCGGCGGCCGCGGCCTGCTCGGTGGAGCCGGCGAGCCCCAGGATCGGGCTCGTGTGCGCCTGCTTGCCCAGCTTCAGTCCCTCGTTGACCTGACGGTCCAGGTGGATGGCCAGCTGCGGGATCCGGGCGACCGGGCCGGTGGCCGCCAGGTGAGTGGCCCCGTCACGGGTGACCAGGCGCCCGGCCAGGCAAAGCTCACGGTCCAGCCAGGAGTTCAGCAGCGGTCCGCCGTAGACCTCGACGCCGGCCTGCAGCCAGCCATTGCTGATCAGCGTGGACTTGGGCTTGAGCTTGAACCCGGGGGAATCGGTGTGGGCACCGAGGATCCGCAGCGGGGTGGTGGGTGCGGCGCCGGTGGGCACCACCCAGGCCAGCACGGCGCCGTCACGGACCACCACATGGCGACCCGGCTCGGTGGGCCAGTCCTGATGCTCGCCCAGCTGCGTGAATCCGGCGCTGACCAGGCGCTGCGCCGCCACGGCCGCCGCGTGATACGACGAGGGCGAGGCGCTCACGTAGGCGGCCAGATCTTCGATGAGCTCTTGTGCTGTCATGCCCGCCATCCTAATCAGCGGCCCCGACTCCGCGGAGCCGGAGCGGCACTAGAGCGGCCCGAGGAGTCCGGTCTGGAACACATAGACCACTGCCTGCACCCGGTCTCGGAGCTGCAGCTTGGTCAGGATCCGGCGCACGTGGGTCTTGACCGTGGCCTCGGAGAGGAAGAACTTCGCCGCGATCTCAGCGTTGGAGAGGCCCTCCGCGACGGCGAAGAGCATCTCGGTCTCACGCTGGGTCAGCGGCTCGCGCGGGATTCCGTCATCCATCGCCTCAGCGATCGCTCGCCCATCGGGCAGGGGTCTGACGGCATCGCCGGCAGCCCCGACAGTCCCGGAAGTCCGGGCAGTCCGGGCAGTCCGGGCACCGCCGCGCGCTCCGCGAGCCGCCCCGGCGCCGGGGCGCTCCGGTGCTGCAGGTTCGGTCGGGGCCCCGCCGCGCAGATAGACCTCCAGCAGCCGCTGGGTGATCCGCGGGGCCACCACCGCGTCGCCCTCTGCCACCACCCGTACGGCGTGGACCAGGTCCTCCGGGGTGACGTCCTTGAGCAGGAAGGCGCTGGCGCCGGCCTGAAGCCCGGAGAAGGCGTACTCGTCCAGGTCGAAGGTGGTCAGGATGATCACCCGGGTCTGCGGGAACTGCGCGACCACCTTCGTCGTGGCCTCGATGCCGTCCATCCGGGGCATCCGCACGTCCATGAGCACCACGTCTGGACGTTGCGCCGGGGTGAGCGCCTGCAGCACCTGCAGCGCCTCGAGCCCGTCCGCGGCCTCGGCCACGACCTCCAGATCCTCCTCGCCCTCGAGGATCAGCCGGAAGCCCATCCTCAGCAGGTGCTGGTCATCGACCAGCATCACCTTCAGCGGACCCGTCCTGGGCTCCGCCTCGGGCGGTGCGGCCTCGGTGCGCGGTGGGCGTGCGGCGTCGGTGCGCGGTGGGCGTGCGGCGTCGTCGTCGTCGATGTTTCTCACCTGGTCATCCCTTCTGCGGCGGTTCCAGCACCGCGCGCACCATCCAGCCCCGGCGCGCTGCCGGGCCTGCGTAGACCGAGCCGTTGTAGAAGCCGGCGCGCTCCTCCATGCCGTGGATTCCCTGCCCGCTGCCCACCGATTCGCGGCGCTCCCCATGGGTGGGGTGCACTCCGTCATCGGTGATCGTGAGCACCACCTGCCCGGCGGCGGGCATCCCCAGCGCGGCCTGGTCCGCGGCGCTGAGTCCCTCGCCGCGCAGCCGCCGGGCCTCTTCCGGATCCGGGCCGGGGCGGTGCTCGATCTGCACCGACACCTCGGTGACCTGGCGGCCATAGCGCAGCACATTGGTCAGCGATTCCTGGATGATCCGGTGCACGGTGAGGCCGAAGCCGGCGTCCTCGGGCAGGGAGGGTCCGGTGAGGCTCACGGTCAGCGGAAGGCCCGCCTGGCGGAAGTTCTCGTAGAGGTCCTCCAGCGATTCTCCGATCGGGCGCCGGGCGGCCCCGACGTCCTGACCCTCGCGCAGCACCCCGATCACCCGACGCATGTCCCCCAGCGCGGTGCGGCCGGTCCCGGAGAGCTCCTCCAGGACCTCTCCGGCGCGGTGCGGATCCTTGCGCGCCACGATCCGGGCACCGTCGGCCAGCGAGATCATCACCGAGAGGGAATGGGCGATCACGTCATGCATCTCCCGGGCGATCCGATTGCGCTCGGCCACCTGGGCCAGCTGCTGGCTGCGTCGGGCCCACTCCAGGACCTCCTGCTCATGGCTGCGGCCGCGGCGCACGGCCGCGCCGATGCCGGCGGAGCTTCCGACGCTGAAGAACATCGTGACCGCCAAGATGCTCAGCGACTCGAACTCGCTGAGTCCCATCGGATGGTAGTAGTTCTCCATCCACCAGCTGGGCCCGTGGCTGGAGGTCCAGATGTCGATGCGCAGAAACGACAGATAGCCCAGCACGGTGGCGGGAAGCCCGGTGATCAACCCCACCAGCAGCCCGCGCTGGAGCGCCACGGCGTAGGCGGCGAAGCACAGTCCCAACATCTGCACGCCCTGCCAGGGGTAGAAGAGCAGCAGCGCCGCCTCGGCCCCGGCGACGACCGCGAGCACGGTGAGCGGGCGGGAGCGGCGGAAGCACAGGGCCGCCGCGATGACGACGTAGCCGCTCAGCAGCCACAGCGCGCCGCTGCCCAGATCGTAGAACGCGTAGGGGTAGACCCACAGGGTCAGCAACACATAGACACCGACGACCACCGCGTTCATCCACTTCGGATGCCGCCGGAACCATCCGCGCAGGCCGCGCCGGCGGACGATGGCGAGCTCCTCGAAGCCAGGCGGCATCGACTGCCCTGCGGGGGATTCAGACAGCGCCGGGGTGATCACGGCATCGACTCTACCGAGCCGGGCGACCCCGGGCTCAGGCATCACGTCGGGTGAACAGCAGCCATCCCGGGATCAGGACCACGCCGGCCCAGACCAGCAGCAGCGTGCCGGCCAGGGGCACCGACAGGCCTGTGGCCATCGAGGCGCTGCCGGCGATGAACTGACGCTGCAGCGCGAAGATCTCGAAGCGCATCAGCTCCTCGACCCAGCGGGCACCGTCCGTGAGCGCCAGCAGAAGACCCAGCATGATCGGTCCGCTGAACAGCAGCAGGCAGTAGCCGACCACCGCCCCGGCGGTGCTGCGCAGCAGCGCGCCGAGACCGAACCCGATCGAGGCGATGATGATCACCACCGCCCAGTGGCTGAGCACCATCCACCAGAGCTCGGGCTCCAGCAGCGCGGGCATCACGTCATGGAAGCCGGCGAGCGGCAGCAGGACCAGGAGGCACAGCGCCATCAGCGCGGCGGTGATCGCGGCGATGAAGCCGCAGACCGCGAGCAGCTTGGCGGTGAAGAACATGGTGCGGTTCGGCACTGCGGCCAGCGAGGACCGGATCGAGCCCGAGGCGTGCTCGGTGGTGATCGCGACTGCCGCGAGCGCACCCATCAGCAGGGTGACCAGGGTGAAGCTGGAGAAGGCGTTCTCGAAGAGGCCGAGTCCGGTCAGCTGGGCACCGGCGCCCTGGAGCGAGGGGTCGGAGAGCAGGTAGCGGGTGCTGATCACGGTGGCGATCAGCGTGATGGTCATCAGCCCGAAGGCGGCCAGGCAGAGCCACCAGTTCAGCCGCAGGCTGGTCAGCTTCAGCCATTCCGCGCGCAGCGCCCGGGAGAAGCTCACCTCGGCTGAGCCGAGCGCCGCGGCTGCGGCGTCTGCAGCCGGAAGGTCCTCGGTGGCGGGGTCGGTGCTTCCCGGGGCGCGGGAGGTGTTGGGGTTCATCTGAGTCCTCCGGAACGGTGTTCGACGTAGTCCCCGGTCAGCTTGAGATAGGACTCTTCCAGGGAGGAGTGCAGCGGGGTCAGCTCGTGGAGCACCACGCCCAGCTCCAGCGCCCGACGGCCGATGCTTCGGGCATCCATGCCGCGCACCTCGAAGGTCTCGGCATCCTGGGAGACCAGGGTGATGCCGGCTCCGGCCAGGGCGGCCATGAGCGCCTGGGAGTCCTCGGTGCGCACCAGCACCCGGGTCTCCCCGGTGCCGTCGATGAAGTCCCCCAGCGGCTGATCGGCGATGATCCGCCCCTGCCCGAGCACGATGAGGTGATCAGCGGTCAGTGCCATCTCTGACATCAGGTGCGAGGAGATGAACACGGTCCGGCCCTGGGCGGCGAGCCGGCGGACCAGCTGGCGGACCCAGCGCACACCTTCGGGGTCCAGACCGTTGATGGGCTCGTCGAAGATCAGCACCCCGGGGTCTCCCAGCATCGCCGCGGCGATGCCGAGCCGCTGACTCATCCCCAGGGAGTAGCTCTTGATCCGCCGGGAGGCCACGGAGCTGAGCCCGGTCATCTCGATGACCTCCTGGACCCGGGTCTTCGGGATGGCGTGGGTGGCGGCCAGGATGCGCAGCTGCTGCTCCCCGGTCCACCCCGGATGGCTCGCTCGGGCGTCGAGCACCGCCCCGACCTCGCGCAGCGGTGAGCGGTGTTCGGCGAAGGGTCTGCCGTTGATCGTGATCTGCCCGGCGCTGGGGCGGTCCAGCCCCATGGCCAGCCGCATGGTGGTGGACTTCCCGGCCCCGTTGGGACCCAGGAAGCCGGTGACCCGGCCCGGCTCCAGCGCGAAGCTGATCCCGTCCACCGCGGTTCGCTCACCGTAGGTCTTGCTCAGTCCGCTGGCTGTGATCATGCCTCCACGCTAGGTCCGCGCGGTGCGGGGCGCATCAGGCTGAAGGATGACTCTGCGCCGGTTTCACGGGAAACGGTGTGACGGCGTAGGTCCAGGCGCGCAGCGGAGCTTCCACGGGTCCGCGGTCGAAGAATCGCAGCCACAGGTGCGAGAGCCCGAGCTGTCCCAGCCAGAGCACGACGACGACGGCGCCCACCTGGCTCGCGCTCAGCTCTCCGGCCAGTCCCAGGCCCAACGGCGAGCCCAGCGCGGAGAAGAGCAGCGCCAGCACCAGGGACTGGCCCAGGTAGTTGCTCAGCGACATTCGCCCGGCCGGGGCCAGCACGCGCACCAGCCAGCCGAATGCCCGGTGGCGCAGGATCAGCAGCGCCGCGAGCACATAGCCGGTGGCCTGTATCGGTCCGGCGAGGAAGATCAGCCCGGCGCTGAGGGTGTCGGTGCCCAGTCCGCCGGCGCTCGCGTCCCCGCCCCAGACCATCCAGGCGGCGGTCACGCTGAGCGCACCTCCCACCACGAGAGCGGGCAGCATGATCGAGACGAGCCGCGTCGTCGTGATCTCTCCGGCGATGATGCGTTCGAGCACCCGGGCCCGTCCGATCACCAGTCCGAGCAGGAACGCGGCGAAGGCGCTCGGTCCCTGCACCAGGAGCATCGAGGGCGCCACCAGCGCGTAGGCGCTGAGCTGGAAGGCCAGGTAGCTGCCCAGCCCGCCGGCATAGGCCCCGCGGGCCTCCTCGCCGGCCAGGATCAGTCCGGAGCTCTCCATCGCCTCGGGGCTCATCGCGGCGGCGTCCATCATCGGGGAAGACTCCAGCCACCAGGTCAGCGCGCCCAGGCCGAGGATCGCCAGCGCCACCACGGCCCAGAGCGCGGCGGCGAGCAGCACCGCCGCGCGGGTGCTGATCCTGCGCATGCCCAGCAGCGCGAAGCCGAGCACGGCATAGGCCAGCAGGATGTCGCCGACGAAGAGGAAGATCCCGTGCAGCACCCCGAGGATCGCCAGTGCGGTGAAGCGACGCTGCGAGCGGGAGACCTCGCTGACTCCGGCGCGATGCGCGGAGCTCCACTGCAGCACGAAGGAGAGTCCGAAGAGGAGGGAGAAGATCACATAGGACTTGCCCTCGAAGATCGCCGTGGCGGCGAAGGCCACCCACTGGTCAGCACCGGCGAGCGCCCCTGCGTCCGCTCCGGTGGCGCCCTCGGTCAGCCCGGCGGAACGCCCGCCGCCGGTGAGGTTCTCCGGAAAGGCGAAGTACCAGATGTTGACGGACAGGATCCCCAGCAGGGCCAGGGCGCGCAGCGCGTCGACGGCGTGAAGTCTCTCCATCCCCCCAAAATACCGGGACCTGCGCGTATCGCCCCACCTGAATCCGCTGGACACGATCCTTCTGGTGGAGCACGCAGGCCCGGAGGAGGAGGTGGGGCTATAGGGTCACCAGACACCATCAAGTCTCAGGAGTTTCTTTGGGCACCATACTGACCATCACCGGAATCGTCGTGATCCTGGTGGGCCTCTGGGACATGTTTCACCAGCTTCTGCACCCCCGCGGGTCAGGTCCGCTGAGCAGCCTGGTCTTCTCCGCAACATGGAAGATCGACCGGGCGACCAGACGCCGACTGAGCTGCGCGCTCGGTCCGGGCACGATGGTCGCCGTGATCATGCTGTGGGTGCTGATCCAAGGGGTGGGCTGGGCGCTGATCTACTACCCGCATGTCCCTGCCGGGCTCCTCTATGCCGATGGCGTGAACCCCGGCGACTACTCGACCTTCGCCGAGGCGCTCTACATCTCGCTGGTCTCGCTGGCGACGCTCGGATTCGGCGATGTGGTCGCCGTGGAGCCGTGGCTGCGGCTGGTGGCTCCGATCCAGGGACTCACCGGATTCGCTCTGCTCACCGGAGCGCTCACCTGGTTCATGCAGATCTATCCGCCGCTGCTCCGTCGGCGGACGGCAGCACTGATGCTCAACGCGCTGGAAGAATCCGGATTTCTGGAGAAGCTCTCCGCGCTGGCCCCCTCTGCGGTCCAGACCGAGCTCGACAGGTTGTCGGAGCAGATCGCGCAGATCTGTGTGGACCTCACCCAGCACAGCGAGACCTACTACTTCCGGGTCGACTCGGCCGCCGTGTCGATCTCACAGCACCTGCCCTATGCCCTCGCGCTGAGTCGAGCCGCGGCAGACAGCGGCTCGCTCGAGGTGCGGATCAGCGCAGCCCGGCTCGACTCACTGCTGGACCAGCTGGGCTCCACGCTGAGTCCCAGCTTCGTCCCCGGCAGGGACCTGGATGAGATCTTCGCGGCCTATGCCGCAGACCACTCCAGCGGCCGCTGATCGCCGTCGGAGGCCTGCCGGGACACGAGCTGACAGGTTCCTAGCGGTCGATCTCGCCGCGGATGAAGGCTTCGACCTTCTCGTGGGCGACGTCGTCATGGAACTGCTCCGGCGGGGACTTCATGAAGTAGCTCGAGGCGGAGAGCAGCGGTCCGCCGATCCCGCGGTCCAGCCCGATCCTCGCCGCCCGGATCGCGTCGATGATCACCCCGGCGGAGTTCGGCGAGTCCCAGACCTCCAGCTTGAGCTCGATGGACACCGGGGCGTCGCCGAAGTTCCGGCCCTCCAGGCGGATGAAGGCCCATTTCCGGTCGTCGAGCCACTGGATGTAGTCGCTGGGCCCGATGTGGACATCACGGTCGGCCAGCGGCGCGGAGGTGTTGGAGGTGACCGCCTGCGTCTTGGAGATCTTCTTGGACTCCAGCCGGTCGCGTTCGAGCATGTTCTTGAAGTCCATGTTTCCGCCGACGTTGAGCTGGTAGGTGCGGTCCAGGTGGACCCCGCGGTCCTCGAACAGGTGGGCCAGCTCGCGGTGCGTGATCGTCGCACCGATCTGAGACTTGATGTCGTCACCGACGATCGGGACCCCGGCGTCGGTGAACCTCTGCGCCCATTCGGGGGTGCCGGCGATGAACACCGGCAGTGCGTTGACGAAGGCCACCCCGGCGTCGATCGCGGCCTGGGCGTAGAAGCGGGCCGCGTCCTCGGAGCCCACGGGCAGATAGCAGACCAGCACGTCGGCCTGGGCCTGCTTCAGAGCGGCCACGACGTCCACCGGCTCGGCGGCGGACTCCTCGATGGTCTCCCGGTAATACTTCCCCAGCCCGTCCAGGGTCGGACCGCGCTGCACTGTGACCCCCGTGACCGGGACCTCGGCGATGGTGATGGTGTTGTTCTGCGAGGCGGTGATCGCCTCCGCCAGGTCCAGTCCGACCTTCTTCGCGTCCACGTCGAAGGCCGCGACGAAACTGACGTCTCGCACGTGATACTCCCCGAAGCGCACATGCATCAGCCCGGGGACCCGCTGATCATCGGGGGCGTCCTTGTAGTACTCCACGCCTTGGACAAGTGATGCCGCACAGTTTCCGACGCCGACGACGGCGACTCGGATGGGTTGTTCTGCCAAAGGTTTTCTCCTTGCGGGTCTTGCAGCTCGGTGGGCGTGACCCACCGGCAGCTAGAAGGTGATCTCAGTCATGACGGTGTCTCTGATCGAGAAGCCTATAGCCAGTCTGGGTCGGAGGTTATCGTGGACCCGATGATCCAGTCCCCGAAGGACGGCCCCCCGGTCGCTGCGACCCGGGATGATCCGCTGCTGCGGCACCTCTCGGAACGCTTCGGCGGACCCGCGGGGACACGGCTGCGCCCACGGAACTCTCCGGCCCAGGTGCTGCTGGGCCTCACCGTGCTCGGGATTCTGCTCTCCGCGCTGACCAGCCAGTACTGCCGGATCAACGGCTGGGGCGGGGCGGAGGTTTACCACGCGGGCTGCTACTCAGACATCAGTGCGCTCTTCCACCAGCGTGACCTCAGCGATGCGCCATGGGCCCCCCTGCTCGGCCCGGGCTACTTCGAGTACCCGGTGCTCACCAGTCTGGTCGCCGCAGTCCTGGCGGCCTCGACGCGCTTCCTGCTCGCCCAGGACGGGACCGCGGCGCTGGGCTGGTCCGCCGACCGCGCCTCGCTGCTGTATTGGGATCTCAGCTTTGCCGCCGCCGCCGTGGTGTGGCTGGTCCTGGTGCTGGTGGTGATGAAGGCCGCCGGGGCGCGGCCCTGGGATGCCGCGATCGTGGCGCTCTCCCCGGCGATCATCTTCGGCATCGGGATCAACTGGGACATCTGGGCGGTGACCGCGCTGGCCCTGGCGATCCTTGCCTTCCACCGCGAGGCCTGGGTCAGCGCCGGGGTGATGATCGGCGTCGGGGTCTCCTTCAAGCTCTTCCCGCTCTTCATGCTGGGCGCCGTGCTGATCCTGGTGCTGCGCCGGGACACCGGGCTGGGGTTCGACGTCTTCCTGCGCGCCCTCGCCGGCGCGGCGGCCAGCTGGCTGGCGCTCAATGTTCCCGCGATGGTGCTCAGCTTCACCGCCTGGTCCCAGTTCTTCGAGCTCTCGGTCGAGCGCGGCGCAGGGTATTCCTCCCCGTGGCACATCTGGCAGCTGATCGCGGAGGGCCGCGGGGGCTCCGGGCCGAGCCCCGAGACGATCTCGGGATTCTCCCTGGGACTCTTCGCCGCCGCCTGCGCGGGCATCCTGGTGCTGGGACTCCGGGCGAAGCATCCCCCTCGCATGGTCCAGCTGCTGTTCCTGATCGTGGCGGCGTTCCTGCTGCTCAACAAGGTCTATTCGCCGCAGTTCATGGTCTGGCTGATTCCGCTGATCGCCCTGGCGGCGCCGCGGTGGCGGGACGCGCTGGTCTGGCAGGGATTCCAGCTGCTGCACTTCTGGGCGGTGTGGATGTACCTGGCGGGCATCGTGGGGGATCACGATCCGCAGCATTCCTTCGACACCGCGCTCTACATCGCTGCGGTGCTGGGCCATATGGGCGCCACGATCTACCTGATGGCCCAGGTGGTGCTCGACATCCTGCGCCCGGACCGAGACCCAGTCCGACGTGCCGCGCGGGTCCCGCTTGGCCGACGCTCCGGGAGAACCTCGCAGACCTCGGCACAGACCCGGACCCAGGCCTCAGAGTTCCGCTGAGGCCCACTCCTTCAGGATGTCGACGGCTTCCGCCTCGGCCACCGGCCCGTGCTCCATGCGGTGTTCGAGCAGGAACTTGTACGCCTTGCCCACCGCAGGGCCCGGCGGGATCTGCAGCACGGCCATGATCTGTTCCCCATCGAGGTGCGGACGGATCCGGTCCAGCTGCTCACGCTCGGCCAGCTGCGCGATCCGCTCTTCGAGATCGTCATAGGCATGATCGAGCCGGGCGGCCTTCTTCTTGTTCCTGGTGGTCACGTCCGATCGGGTGAGCCGGTGCAGCCGCTGCAGCTGGTCTCCGGCGTCGGTGACATAGCGGCGCACCGCCGAGTCGCTCCACCCCTGATCGCCGTAGCCGTAGAAGCGCATGTGCAGCTCCACCAGCAGGCTCACCGCGGCGATGCTGGCCTTGTCGAAGCGCAGCTCCTGCATCCGACGGCGGGTCTGCTTGGCGCCGACCACGTCGTGATGGCGGAAGCTGACCCCGCCACCGGGTTCGAAGCGCCGGGTCTTGGCCTTGCCGACGTCGTGCATCAGCGCCGCGAAGCGCAGCACGAAGTCCGGGCCGGGCACCGGGCCTTCAGTCCCGGTCTCCAGCGCGCAGGCCTGCTCCAGCACCTGCAGCGAGTGCTGGTAGACGTCCTTGTGCCGGTGGTGCTCATCGTCGGTGAGCTTCAGCGCGGGCACCTCGGGGAGCATGATCTCGGCCAGGCCGGAGTCCACCAGCAGGTCGATCCCGGCGCGCGGGTCCGCGCCGCAGATCAGCTTGACCAGCTCCTCGCGGATCCGCTCCGCAGAGACGATGCTCAGCCGCTGCGACATCTCGGTCATCGCCGCGCGCACCTCAGGGGCGACCTCCATGCGCAGCTGGGAGGCGAAGCGCGCCGCCCGCATCATCCGCAGCGGGTCATCTGAGAAGGACTCCTGCGGGGTGGCGGGAGTGCGCAGCAGCCTCAGATGCAGGTCTTTGACGCCGCCGTGCGGGTCCACCAGTTCGAAGCTGGGCAGCTTCAGCGCCATCGCGTTGACCGTGAAGTCGCGCCGGACGAGGTCCTCGTCCAGGTCGGTGCCGAAGTTGACCTGCGGCTTGCGCGAGCCCGGGTCGTAGGCCTCGGCCCGGTAGGTGGTGATCTCGATGGTGTCATCACCCTTGCGGATGCCGATGGTTCCGAAGTCCCGGCCGATGTCCCAGTGCGCCTCGGCCCAGCCGGAGACCGCCTCGATGATCTGATCCGGGGTGGCGGCGGTGGTGAAGTCGAGATCCGGGGAGGTCCGGCCCAGGAAGAGGTCCCGGACGGGACCGCCCACCAGGGACAGCTCGAAGTCGCGGGCGGCGAAGCGTTCGCCGAGTTCGACGACGACGTCGGGCAGCCAGGCGCCGTCAGGGAATCCAGAGGGAAGGTAAGGCATAGCGGAAACAGTGTCCCATATGCCCCGCCGACAGAAGCCCGCATCCGCGCCAGCACCGGCATGCACGCTCGGCGAAGTCCACCGCGACGGGATCTTCGCGGCACTCCGATTAGAGTGTTCGGTATGAACAGACCGGAGACCGGCGATGAACGGCGCACCCCATTGACAGTGTCAATGGGTGCCCGGCGCATGCCGGCTCGGCAGACCACGCGGCAGCAGGGGAGCCTTCCGACGGTCGAAGAGGTCAGCGCCGGCGGGGTGATCATCCGCCCGGCCTCCAACGGCTTCGAGGTCGCCATCATCGCCCGCTACAACCGCGGCGGACGCCTTGAATGGTGTCTTCCCAAGGGCCACCCCGAGGGCACCGAGACCTTCGAGGAGGCCGCGCTGCGCGAGGTGGCCGAGGAGACCGGCGTCGAGGGCGCCATCCTGACCTCCCTGGGCAGCATCGAGTACTGGTTCACCGTCCCCTCGCACCGGGTCCACAAGACCGTGCACCACTACCTGATGGAAGCCGTGGGCGGGGAGCTGAGCATCGAGAACGATCCCGATCATGAAGCCGTCGACGTCGCCTGGGTGAGCATGGACGCGCTGGATCGCACCCTGTCCTTCCCCAATGAGCGCCGGATCGTGAATCTCGCCCGAGCGGTGATCGATGAGTCTGTGCAGTCCAGCTGATCCGGCTATAGTCCACTGACGATGACTGCCGCTTCCCCCGGTCAGACCGAAACCGGTCCACCGCCGCCTCCGCCCTCGACTCCCTCGACCCCGGACCCCACGGCCGATCAAGGCCACCTTCCCGCCAAAGGCCTTGCCCGGGCCAGCGCGATCATGGCAGCCGGAACGCTGGTGTCCCGGGTGCTCGGCATCGTGCGCACCGCGCTGCTGGCGGTGGCGATCGGCTCGACCACGCTGGTGGGCGATGTCTTCGAGAAGGCCAACACGGTCCCCAACGTCGTCTACCTGCTGCTCGCCGGCGGGATGTTCAACGTGGTCCTGGTCCCGCAGCTGATCAAGGCCGCGCGGCGCTCGGATCGGGGCGCCGACTACACCTCCCGGCTGCTCACGCTGACCATCACCGTGCTGGCGGCGTTCACCGTGCTGCTCACCCTGGCGGCATATCCGATCATCCTCACGCTGACCCGCAACTGGACCGAACCGATGCTCGCGCTGGGCACGGCCTTCGCGATCTGGACGCTGCCGCAGATCTTCTTCTACGGGCTCTACGCGGTCACCGGCCAGGTGCTCAACGCCAACGCCCGCTTCGGCTGGTACATGTGGGCTCCGGTGCTGAACAACCTGATCGCCATCGGGGTGATCCTGAGCTTCATCATCACCTTCGGCCAGTACGCCGCCAGCGACGATCAGCTCACCGAGTGGACCGCGCAGCAGACCATCTGGCTCGCAGCGGGCCACACCGTGGGCATCATCGCCCAGGCGCTGCTGCTGCTGTGGCCGCTCTCCCGGCTCGGGCTGCGGCTGCGCCCGAAGTTCGGACTCAAGGGCATGGGCCTGGCCTCCACGGGCCGGATCGCCGGGTGGACCCTGGTGACGATGCTCATCGGCAACGTCGCCAACCTGCTCTACATGCGGCTGATCTCCGGTGCGACGGCCACCCGTGAGGAGATGGGAGAACTCGGCGCCTCGGTGCCCGGGGAGTATGCCGCCAACGTCGCGGAGCTGATCGCGATCCTGCCGCACTCGGTCTTCGTGCTCTCGATCGCCACGGTGCTGTTCAACCAGCTGGCCCGCGCCATGGATCTGGGCCGCTACGGCAGGGCCCGGGAGATCATCAACGAGGGGCTGCGGATCTTCGCCATCCCGGTGATGTTCTGCATGGTGGCGGTGCTGGTCCTCGCCGGCCCGCTGGGGCGGATCTTCGGCGGCGCCGCGGCCGACGCCAACCTCGCCGGCGCGGCCATCGGGCAGCTGCTGGTGCTCCTGGCTCTGGGCATGCCCTTCCGCTCAGCCAGCTTCTACCTGATGCGGGTCTTCTACTCGGCCGAAGACGCCAAGACCCCGATGTTGATCTACGCGATCATCGCGGTGGTGGGGCTGACCACCGCCTACGGCCTGGCCGGGGTCATCCCCGAAGAGCAGATCCCCTACCTGGTGATCGGGCTCTTCACCGCGCTGCACATGCTGCAGTACCTGATCTGCCACCTGTTGGTGGTCCGGCGCTGGGGCGGCTTTGACTTCGCCTCCGTGCTCAGCGCGTATCTGCGCTCCGGAGCCTGCGCGGGTGTGGCTGGACTCGCCGGCGCCGCCGTCCTCTGGCTGCTCGGCGGCTATGACTGGGGCTTCGCCTGGGACTCCATCTTCACCGCGGTGATCAGCTGCGCCGTCGTCGGTGTGGTGATGGCGGTGGTCTTCGTGCTGATGCTGCGCTGGCTGCGCGTGAATGAGTTCACCGCGGCGATCGCGCCGCTGGCCAGGCGAGTTCCCGCACTGTCCCGCCTGGCCCGGTAGGCTTGACCACGATGTGAAGCTGGTCGCCTGAGTTGGGCGCCAGGATGTTTCCCGGACCGAGGAGGACTTGTGGCGCAGCCTTTCGGCGTCGGCGATGTAGTTGGTGGGCGGTACCGCATCACCCATCACGTGGTGACGTCAGCTGATCAGGACATCGTCTTCCAGGCGAGCGACGAGGTCCTCGACCGAGACGTCAGCATCCTGCTGGCCTCACGGTCCAACGCCAAACAGGTGGCCACCTCCGCGCGCGAACTGGCGATGGGCTCCCGCGACTCCGACGTCCAGGTGCTCGATCTCGGCCTGGCCGAGGAGCGGACCTACCTGATCTCCTCGCTGGTGGATCCAAACACCCTGCTGGATCTGGTGGTGCCTGACACCGCGCCCTATGTGGAGCCCTTCTTCACCGATTCGCTGGGCTCCGAGCTCTTCGGACAGTCCCGCGTGATGGAGCCGGAGACCTACGAGGACGACGACGAGTACTACGCCGGACTGCATGTGGGCTCCACCGATGACCGGCCCGAGGATCACGCCCGACGCTTCCGCCGGCGTCGGCCCGCCTT
This sequence comes from Nesterenkonia sp. AY15, assembly GCF_022565855.1. Classification (NCBI taxonomy): domain Bacteria; kingdom Bacillati; phylum Actinomycetota; class Actinomycetes; order Micrococcales; family Micrococcaceae; genus Nesterenkonia; species Nesterenkonia sp. AY15. Next base: position 159,269 of record NZ_JAJOYV010000003.1, read on the forward strand.
CCTGGACAAGGTCTCTGACTCGCTGAACCGCCGGCTGAACACCGAGACCGACGCCGCCGCCCTGGCAGTCGCTGAGGGACAGGCTGAGCAGGGCCGTGCGGCCGCCGCAGCGTACCTGCGCAGCGACATGGAGGTCACCAGCGCAGACCCCGCAGCCGACACCCAGGAGGACTTCTCCGGCACCCGGGACACCGCCGCCCCCGCCGCCTCGGGTGCTTCTGCCGCATCTTCCCCCGCCCCAGGCTCCGAGTCCACGGTCTCGGACGACTCCAGCGCCGCCGCGGGTGCGCCCACCGAGGACGAGGCCGCCTGGGTCGCCGAGCACGGCGACTCAGCCGCTGCCGCCGAGCCCGCTGAGATGCAGGCCTCGGAGCTGCCCGACGGTGACGAGGTCGTGGACAACCCGCCGGACTCACTCGTCGATGACTACGACCTGCCACCCGCCCCGGCCCGCGCCCCGCTTCCCGGGCCGCCCAGATCCCGGCGACTCAGCGATTCGGTCTCCTTCACCGGACTGATTCGACCCGTCCCCCGCGTCGAGGACGAAGCGGCCATGCAGGCCTCCGCAGCGGCCGCTCCTGCGCTGGACCTTTCCGGCGCGGCGCGCGTCGAGCGCCCCGGCTCCGAGTCCGCAGGCCCTCCTGCTGTGGCCGCCTCCGGCGCAGCCGCAGGTCCGCCGGCCGAAGAGCCCAGCGACACAGACTTCAAGGACGAGAAGCCCGGCATCGGCCGCTGGGTCACCGCAGCAGCGCTGGCGGCGCTGCTGGTGGTCGCCGCGGTGATCGTGTTCCTGAACCTGCGCGGCGGCGAGACGCCCGACACCGCCGCCGGGCAGGATCAGGTCGACGGGACCGAGGACGCCCCCGCGGAGGAGAATGGGGACGCAGAAGGTGACCAGGAAGGCTCCACCGAGGAGTCCGCCCCTGACGAAGACGCCGGAGTGGAGCCGGAGATCGCGAACATCACCCGCGTGGTGCCCGACTCTCCAGACCTCATCGCCGACCGCGACGCTCAGCTGGCCAATCTCTTCGACGGGGACACCTCCACCACCTGGGTCACCCTGTCCTTCGCGACCGCTGATTTCGGTGGATTCAGCTCCGGCGTCGGCCTGGTGGCTGAACTCGAGGAGCCCGCAGAGGTCTCCGCGGTCACGCTCACCCAGGAGGGCGGGTCCTCCGGGGGATCCTTCGAGGTCCTGGTCAATGACACGCCGAGCTTCGAGGGCGCAGAGAAGGTCGGCGACGGCACCCTGAACTGGAACGAGACGACCGTGGAGGTCGAGACCGAGGGGGAGGCCGCCTACGTGATCATCAACATCACCGAGCTGCCCAGTCAGGACGACCCCAACGCCGCTGGACTCCCCTTCAGCACCGAACTGGCCGAGATCAGCCTCGACTGACCCCGGTCCGCTCAGTGGGGTCCCGCGCATCGCTCCAGTAGGCTGGCGGGTGATGGAATAGGTTGAACATCGATGATGTTCAATATTCCAGACACCACGACCGTTGCTAAGGACATGTGATTGTGACTGAACAGACCCCTGACCAGGTTCACGACGTGGTCATCATCGGCTCCGGCCCTGCTGGCTACACCGCGGCCGTCTACATGGCTCGCGCAAACCTCAAGCCCATCATGCTCACCGGCTCTGTGACCGCCGGAGGGGAGCTGATGAACACCACCGACGTGGAGAACTTCCCCGGCTTCCCCGACGGCATCATGGGCCCGGACCTCATGATGAACATGGAACAACAGGCCCGACGCTTCGGAACCGACATTCGCCACGAGGACGCCACCGAGCTTCTCCTGGACCGGCCGATCAAACAGATCACCACGGGCGCCGGAGACGTGCTGCATTCCCGCGCGGTGGTGCTCGCCACCGGCTCGGCCTACCGTGAGCTGGGCGTGCCCGGCGAGAAGGCACTCTCCGGCCACGGAGTCAGCTGGTGCGCGACATGCGACGGGTTCTTCTTCCGGGATCAGAACATCGCCGTGGTCGGCGGCGGCGATTCCGCCATGGAAGAGGCGCTGTTCCTGACCAAGTTCGCCTCCAAGGTCACTGTCCTGCACCGCCGACAGGAGCTGCGCGCCTCACAGATCATGATCGATCGGGCCAAGGCCAACGAGAAGATCGAATTCATCTGGAACACCGAGGTCACCGAGGTCCAAGGTGAAGGCAAGGTCAGCCGCCTGATCCTTCGCGACACCACCACCGGCGCACCCTCATCCCTGGATGTGACAGGTCTCTTCGTCGCTATCGGTCATGACCCACGCACGGAGCTCTTCAAAGATCAGATCACCTTGACCGAGGACGGCACGGCATGGGTCGACGGACGCAGCTCCAGGACCTCGCTGCCCGGCGTCTTCGCCGCCGGCGACGTCCTCGATCCGACCTATCGTCAGGCGATCACGGCCGCAGGTTCTGGCTGTGTGGCTGCCCTCGACGTCGAGCACTGGCTCGCGGACACGCTGAACTCCGACGCGGCCGAAGTGCCCTCCCCCCAGACTCACACCTCACCTGTACCGCTCTAAGGAAGGAGATCTCTATGTCAGATCTCAAGAACGTCACCGATGCAAGCTTCGAGCAGGACGTCCTGAAGGCCGATAAGCCGGTCCTCGTGGACTTCTGGGCCGAATGGTGCGGCCCTTGCCGCATGTTGACCCCGATCCTCGAGGAACTGGCCGCTGAGAACCCCGAGAAGATCGAGGTCGTCAAGGTCAACGTGGATGAGAACCCAGGCACCGCCGCGAAGTTCGGGATCACGTCGATCCCCGCTGTCTACGCCTTCAAGGGCGGCGAGCATGTCCAGTCCTCCATCGGCGCCAAGCCGAAGCAGGTCCTGGAGCAGGAATTCGCCGACCTGCTGAAGTAGGCGCTCGTCGCACTTCGTGAGGCCGAACAGGTGGGGCCCGGAACGCATCAGCGTTCCGGGCCCCACCTGTTTCACGTGAAACCCGGCCGGCTCATCAAGACTCGGACTTCATGAACGAGAACCGATCATCTCCATCAAGCGGTGCAGATCGTCGATGGAGCCGAAGTCGATGGCGATCCGGCCCTTCTTCGCCCCCAGGGTGATCTTGACCTGGGTGTCCAATCGATCGGTCAGGGCGTCGGAGAACTCCTCCAGCTGGCGCACCCGCGGACTCTTCGCCCGCTCACGGCCGAGATCGCCGCTGCCCAGATCGCGCTGCGCAAGCGTCACGGCTTCTTCTGTGCCGCGCACCGAGAGTCCCTCCGCCACGATCCGTCCGGCCAGCTGATCCATCTGCTCCTGAGACTTCAGCCCCAGCAGAGCGCGCGCATGTCCCGCGGAGAGGACCCCGGCGGCGACTCGCCGCTGCACGCCGGGGGGGAGCTTCATCAGCCGAAGGGTGTTGCTGATCTGCGGGCGAGACCGGCCGATGCGCTCGGCAAGTTCGTCCTGGGTACAGTTGAAATCATCGAGAAGTTGACGATATGCAGCTGCTTCCTCCAAAGGATTGAGCTGTGATCTGTGGATATTCTCTAAAAGAGCGTCGCGGAGAAGGTCGTCGTCGGCGGTCATCCGGACAATCGCCGGGACCGTCTCGCGGTCTGCGGCCTTCGAGGCTCGCCAGCGTCTCTCGCCCATGACCAGTTCGAAGAGATCAGGACCCGCCGGACGCACCACGATGGGCTGCAGCACACCGATCTCGCGAATAGAGTGGATCAACTCATCCATGTGCTCTTCGTCGAATTCCTGGCGCGGCTGACGCGGGTTCGGCACGATGGCGTCGACCGAGATGGATCGAAACTCTGCACCGTCGACAGATCCGCCGGTTTCACGTGAAACAGAGCTGGTCCAGGCCCCCTCCGGCACAGATGCGGTCTCGACTTCCGCTGTGGGACCCGTTTCCTCGCCGACGTGCTGCTCAGCAGTCGAGCGTGGATCCGTGGCTGCAGCAGGCTTCGCGGCGGCAGGCTTGGCACCCGCTCGGGACAGCACATCTGGCATCGGTGCCCGCTGACCAGCCGTCGCGCGACGCGACGTCGTGCCTGGCTTGGAGATCGTGGCTGATTCCCGGGCAATGACCTGTCGATCGAGGTCTGCCTTCGCCGAGAAGAACACGTCGATGGGGCGAGGAGCAGCGGGACGCGACTCGCGCGTTTCACGTGAAACCTGCTGGGCAGGTTCCCAGGAGCCGTTCGGAGCGACCGATTCCACGTCTTCAGTCGCCTCCGTCTCCCGAACCGGTTCGACGACCTCAGCCGGCTCAGCCGGCTCAGCCGGCTCAGCCGGCTCAGCCGGCTGGGCTGCCTGGGCTGCCTGGGCTGCTTCCGCTTCCTGAGCGTCACTATTGATCAGTGCGCCCAAGCCTCGACCAAGACCGCGCCGCTTTCGTTCTGCCATTCGGCAGCCTCCTAGGAGATAGAACTGGAACCGCTCAGTGTGAATGGCGGCGACATCTATTCTACGGAGCAAACAGGTGCGGATGGGCCAAGCGAGGGCCAATGGGTGGGAGTTTCACGTGAAACGCCGCGCATCGGCGGAACGCGGCGTTCGAGTCGAGAAGGTCAGTTGTATAACCCCTGTTCAGACCCAGTTGATGGCCTTCTTTGCGCTCAGCAGTCCATCCGTCGGCCTGACAAGACCCTGGCGTCCATCAGCCGGTCGGCGTGTTCCACGTGAAACACCCCATTGTCGCTGCGGTCAAGGGAAACGGGTGCGCTGCGGGGCTGGTTTCACGTGAAACGCCGCCGAATACCGGATCGCAGCGTTACAGTCAGAGATCCGGGTGGCGGAACCTTTCTCGACGCCACCGATGGAACCTTCTGGACGCCAGCGCGTCGACCCTCAGACGAATGAGGCTCAGCCGTCCGAAGATTCTTCGGCGTGTTCCACGTGAAACGTATCCGCGGCGGGGCGGTCGAGAGAGTAGAACACTTCCACGGGCTGGTTGCACGTGAAACGCGCGCAGACGCCCCTGGCGCGGCACGATCGTCAGCGTCTTCTGCTGTTCTGCCCGGGCGGGTCGCTGGTCGCGAGGCCAACCGGTGGTCACGGCAGCGAGGGTCCCAGCCGAACAGTGACGCCGGTTCAATTTGCCGTCTGTGTGTTCCACATGGAACCACATAGCCCGTCGACTGCCTGAGTCAGGGCAGCCTGGCTCAGACATGCATGGGTTTCACGTGAAACGAACGCAGATCGCATCGCCATGGGCACAAGAGCCGCTGATTCTCGGCCTCCAAGACGCGCGAGCTGATCAGTGTCGGTTGATGATCCGCCAGACCGCCCGGCTGACTCCTTGGAGACACACCGACGGTCGTCGGGGTCCCGGGGATCCACGGTGCACCGCAGTGACCAGCGCAGGAACTAGAGCATGCGCGTGAGGGTCAAAGGGCGTTTCACGTGAAACAGGGTAGTCGAATCGTCGCGCCACGAGCGCGAGATTCGGTCACGCACCACAGTAAGGCTGCTCAGAAACAACAATCGTTCCAGGTCAGGAGCGCTGCACGAGCTCAGCAGCGGCCTCAAGGTAGGCCAGGGCGCCGGTGGAGGAGCGGTCGTAGGTGATCACCGTCTGCTGGTACGAAGGAGCCTCGGAGATGCGCACGCTGCGCGGAATGACGGATTTCAACACCGACTCGGGGAAATGCTCGCGCACTTCTCCCGCGACCTGGGATGCCAGGTTTGTGCGACCGTCATACATCGTCAGAAGAATCGTGGAGACCTTCAGAGGCGGATTCAGGTGCTTCTGGATCATGCCGATGTTGTTCAACAGCTGACTCAGTCCCTCCAGCGCGTAGTACTCACACTGGATCGGAATCAGGACTTCCTGGGCGGCGACGAAGGCGTTCACAGTCAACAGTCCGAGGCTGGGGGGACAGTCGATGAAGACGAAGTCCAGTCGCTCGAGGCCGTTCTCCTCGCGATACCGGTAGTACTCGGCGAGCGCGCGGGCAAGCCGCTGTTCCCGAGCAACCAGGGAGACCAGCTCGATCTCGGCACCGGCCAGGTGGATCGTGGCCGGCACCACCTGGAGTCGAGGCACGTCCGGGCAGTCAGCGACGACATCGGCGAGGGCGAAATCCTCGATCAGCACGTCGTAGACGGAATCGGTGTCCGCCGAGTGATCCACGCCCAGGGCTGTGGAGGCGTTTCCCTGCGGGTCGATGTCGATCACCAGCACGTTGAATCCCTGATCGGCCAGTGCGGCGGACAGGTTCACGGTGCTTGTGGTCTTGCCGACCCCGCCCTTCTGATTGGAGACGGTGATGGCCCGGGTGTGGCTGGGGCGGTTCAACTCAGTGGTCGTGAGTTTCTTGCGTCGGCGATTCTCGTCCGCGAGTTCAGCAGCCAGGGGAGAGGACGCGGCGAGGGACTCCAGGATCGAAGAGCCCTCTGCAGTGCTCGCGGCTGCTTCGGCGGCCTTGGCGGCACCACTGGTTTCACGTGAAACGCGCTTCTCCTGCACGGGCCATCCTTTCCTTGTCATGACTGGAGCACCTGGCGGTGCCCATCACCCCGGAGAGACCGCGGCGTGGGCACAGATACGAGTCTAGGCCACTGCCGTCACCTGGCACCCCCCGCGCCTTTGGAGCGGCATGGGGTCGAGCAGGACCCTGGATGAGCCGAAGCTAGCGCGGTCCGGCGGACCGACGGCGGCAACGCACCACCGTGCTGGGCTCCTCAAGGAGGCCCTCGCCGAGAAGCTCGACGGTGGGGTTTGCCAGCTTGTGCTTGCTGAAGGACTTTCCGGCCGCGGCGATCTCCCCACGGGCGCTGCGTCCCTTGATGAGCATCAGCTCGCCGTCGTCATCGAGCAGCGGAACCGTCATGGGCAAAAGCTTTTTTAGTGCTGTCACGGCGCGAGCGGTGACCACATCGGCCATGACCTCGTCAGTGACTTCCTCAGCGCGTGCCCGGATGAGCTGGACGTTGTCGAGCTCGAGATCCTGGACCACGGTGCTGAGCCACTCGACTCGGCGTTCCATGGGTTCGATCAGAATGAACTCGACGTCGGGGCGCGCGATGGCCAGGGCGAGGCCTGGAAGGCCCGCCCCTGTGCCGACGTCGGCGACCGTGGTCCCTGCCGACAGCTCAGGGCCCAGCACAGCGCAGTTGAGCACATGCCGCGACCACATGATGGGAACCTCCCGCGGACCGAGCAGGCCATGCTCGATGCCGGTGGAGCACAGGTGTCCCACGTACCGCTTCGCCAGGTCCAGGCGCTCACCGAAGAGCGTCTCTGCAGCGCGCTGCTCCTGCTCGGTGAGCTCGGGAGCCTCGAGCGACGGTCCCTGTCCGGGGACCTCCGGCTCACCGAGCTGGGCGTCGTTGATCTGCTCGGCGATGGCTGCTTCGCGGTCGTCCTGGGGCTCACTCATGACTTGCTCCTTGGGGGAAGAACCGGATCCTCGGCTGTTCTGAGCTGCGGCGTATCGGACGCCAGCGGCAGATGGACGCGCTCAGGCCGGTGAGATGACCACGTGGCGGCGCTTGCCTTCACCCTCGGACTCGCTGATGAGTCCAGAGTCGGCGACGAAGTCATGGACGATCTTGCGCTCATAGGCACTCATCGGTTCCAGGTGCTCGTCCTCACCGCGGTCCCTGACCTTGGCGATCGCGCTCTCGGCCTGCTCCTTGAGCTCCTCCTGGCGCTGGTCGCGGTGTCCCGCGATGTCCAGGATCAGCCGAGTCCGCTCGCCGGTGGCGGTGAGCACGGCGAGCCGAGTCAGCTCCTGCAGCGCATCGAGGACCTCGCCGCGGTGTCCGACGAGGTCATCGAGGTCTTCGCCGCCGTCTTCGGTCACGATGGAGACGTACGTGCGTCCCCCGCGGACCTCGATGTCGATGTCACCGTCCAGATCAACGATGTCCAGCAGCTCTTCGAGATAGTCAGCGGCGATGTCACCCTCGTCGGTGGCACCTCCAGCGGCGGGCTTGTCGCCCTCAGCATCATCCCTGGGGGCCTCTGCATCGTCGCTGGGGGCCTCGGCGGCCTCGTCGCTCACCGGAGCGGCTTGACCCGCTGCGGCGGCGCTGTGCTGCTGTTCAGACGGCGCATCCTGCTCGGGGGTCGAGTCCTGCTCGGGGGCGTCCGTCTCGCTCAGCTGGGTCTCGTTCTCGCTCATGGCTGCTACTTCTTCCTCTTCTTCTTCTTTGCAGGCTGGGAAGTCTGCCCCAGGTGCTTTCCAGTCGGCTTGGGCTGCTCGGCAGCGGGCTTGGGCGCCTCATTAAAGGGCGGCAGTCCGCGCGCGGCGCGGCGCAGGTTGAGTTCCTTCTCCGCCAGCGACCCGGGCGTCGGGTTGTTGCGGATGACCCACCACTGCTGACCCATGGTCCAGAAGTTGGTGGCCGTCCAGTAGACGAGCACGCCGACGGGGAAGTTCACGCCGCCGACCACGAAGACCAGGGGCAGCACGTAGAGCATCATCTTCTGGGTCTGTGCGAACTGTCCGGTCAGGGCCGCTTCGGACATGTTCTTGCTCATCAGCTGCTTCTGCGTGAAGAACTGCGTGGCGACCATGGCCACGATCATGACCGAGGTCAGCGCGATGACGTCCCAGCGTGTGGGGTCCACGTTGAAGGCCGGGAGGAAGATGTCCGACATCCCGACGCCGAAGATCTCCGAACCGTCGAAGCTCTGGACCTCTGCCGCGCTGAGCGCGCCGTAGCCCTCGGCCTGGTTCTGCTCCTCTCGCATCCGGTTGAGCATCCAGAACAGTGCGAAGAAGATCGGCATCTGCGCGAGCAGCGGCAGGCACGTCATGAACGGGTTCACGTTGTGCTGTTTGAACAGCGCCTGCTGCTCCTGCGCCATCTGCTGGCGCGAGACCGGGTCCTTCTTGCCCTTGTACTTGGCCTGGAGCTTCTGCACCTCGGGCTGGATGATCTGCATGCCGCGCTGCGACTTGATCTGCTTGACGAACAGCGGGATCAGGATGATGCGGATCACGAGCACCAGCAGGACGATGGACAGCACCCAGTTCCATCCTGAGTCGAACGGCAGTCCCACCGCGGTCAGAAGACCGTGGAAGGTGCTCAGGATGAAGGAGACGGCCCAGGTGAAGGGCCACATGATTGTGTCGAAAAAGCCCATGGATCTCTCAGATGTCGTGGCCAGGCGTCATGCGAAAGCAGCCTGCCGGCTCGAGGGCGACGATGGCATCAGTCATCGTCGCCGCGGGGTATAGGGGGGTGGTTTGTCTCTATGATCGTCGGTACTCCACCCTGCGGCCAAATCCTTGCCGTGGGTGGAACCGGGTCGACTCCACCACCGGTGAAGGGATTGCAGCGCAGAATCCGCCAGAGGGTCAGTGGAATGCCGCGGGTGACCCCGTGAGCGGTCACCGCTTCCAACCCGTAGGCGGAGCAGCTCGGATAGAAGCTGCACACCTGACCGTACAGGGGAGAGATGACTTTGCGGTATCCCCGCAGCAGCCAGGCCAGCACGATGGAGGGCGCCGCGCGGATCCACCCCCAGCATCCGCGGCGCAGCTCGGCCTCGGTGACTGCCGATGCGGGAAGACCGGGAGACTCCCCCTTGTCCACGTAGAAGTCTCGGTGTCGGACCCAGCCCGCGCTGCCTGCGCGGTGACCCTGGGGGCCCTCGTGGTCCGAAGCCTCCTCCGGGTCCGAAGCCTCGTCCGGGTGCGAGGTCTCATTCACATCTGGAGCATCGTTCACGTCCGGGCCGCCCTGCGCAGCGACTTCCGCTGGGCGCGCTGGGCTGCTCCGAGCACCTCGGCGCGCAGCTGCGGGTGGTCCAGGGCCGTGATCTCAGGGAAGGCGCGGATCACGATGTCCAGCGAGTGCCCTGAAACGGGCTCGAGCGCCTCTTGGCGCATCAGGTCCATCACGATGTGTCGCAGTCGTCGCTGGACGCGATGTCGCACCACAGCATTGCCCACGGCTTTGGACACGACCAGCCCGCAGCGCCAGGACCGGTGATCCACCGCAGCGTCATCCGGGCGCGGCAGGACCGAGACCATGAGCCCGCTGCCGCCGGCGCGCGACCCGAGTCGCATCGCGGCGCGATGATCTCGGGAGGAGGTCAGACGGTGTTCCTTGGGAAGCACAGCTGGTGACCTTCCTTCGGTGCGGACGATATGGTGCGCTGGATGTCCTCGGGCGTGCACCCGTGCGTGGATGCACGAACGGCCCGATCCCTGATTGATGGGACGGGCCGCGGTGTCGGTCCTGCAGCTGTGCGCTCGGACCGGCTGACCAATTGGTCAGCGTGAATTGCTCTGAATCAGGCCGAGAGTTCCTTGCGGCCCTTGGCGCGGCGGGTCGAGATGATGGATCGGCCGGCACGGGTGCGCATACGGGAACGGAAGCCGTGCTTGCGGCTGCGACGGCGGTTGCTCGGCTGGAAAGTCCGCTTGCTCACTGTGTACTCCCACTTGGATGGTTTGAAGTCATTGGGGCCCCGGAAAGTATCTGCGTGCAGGCACGGCAATACCCTGGGGCGACCTGCCAACACTAGGGGTTTTTTCCATCCGCCGTCAAGTCGGCCCCGATTCGGCCATCAACAGCTGTGCAGAACACTGTGCATAAACCGGGTTGTGACCCATTGGCCAGGGGTTCGGGCTGACCTATGGTGGACCTCCCGGCGCCGGTCGGGGTGCCGAAAGGATTGGGCATGACTGGTCATGATCCCGTGATCCAGGTGGAGGACCTCACAAAGTCATTCGGCGATGTCCTCGCCCTGGACAAGCTGTCGCTGCAGATCAACCCGGCCGAGGTCCACGGCTTCCTGGGGCCCAACGGGTCCGGAAAATCTACGACGCTGCGTGTGCTGCTGGGCCTGCTTCGTCCAGACTCCGGAACGGTCAGGGTCTTCGGCGGAGACCCGTGGCGGGACGCGGTGTCCCTGCATCGCCGCCTGGCCTACGTCCCGGGGGAGGTGCAGCTCTGGCCCAACCTCTCCGGCGGCGAGGTGATCGACGTGTTCCTGCGGCTGCGCAGTCGCGACGCAGGATCCAGGCATGTGACCCGGCGCCGCGACGAGCTGATCGAGCGCTTTGGTCTGAACCCTCGCAAGAAGACCCGCACCTACTCCAAGGGCAACCGGCAGAAGGTGGCGCTCATCGCGGCCCTGGCGGCCGACGTCGACCTCCTGCTCCTCGACGAGCCGACCTCAGGACTGGATCCGCTGATGGAGGTGGTCTTTCAACAGATCATCGCCGAGACCCGGCGGGAGGGCCGGTCGGTGCTGCTCTCGAGCCATATCCTGGCGCAGGTCGAGGCCCTCGCGGACCGGATCTCCATCATTCGTCAGGGCCGCACCGTTGAATCTGGCAGTCTCTCGCAGATGCGCCACATGACCCGCACCACGATCGAGGTCGAGACCCAGGGCTCCACCGCCGGACTCCAGCAGCTCGAAGGGGTTCATGATCTGCGCATGAAGACCACCGCCGGTGCCAGCCGCACTGTCCTGGAGGTCGACAGCGACCAGCTGGCGCAGATCACCGCGCACCTGGCATCCCTGGGCGTGCAGTCTCTCGTCGCCCATCCTCCGACGCTCGAACAGCTCCTGATTCGGCACTACGGAGTGATCCCGGAGTCCCATCCTTCCGCCTCCAGCAACTCCGTCTCCAAGACTTCAGCACCATGACGACGGCGCAGGCCCGGTCCTCCAGCAGGTCCGGCAACAGGTCCGGCAACAGGTCCGGCAGCACCAGCGGTCAAACCCAGGCGAGCCTGGTCGGCACCGGCGTCCTGCTGCGGTTTCTGCTGCGTCAGGACCGGGTTCGGCTGAGCCTCTGGGTGGTGGGCATCGGGCTGATGAGCTTCTACGTGGCCAACGCTGTGCAAGCACTGGTGACCGACGAGGCGGAGCTGGCCCAGATGGCGGGGCTGTTCGCGGAGCCGGTCGGACGGCTGATGACTGGTCCGGCCTACGGCATGGAGTCACCCACCTTCGAGCGCTTCTATGCGGCCGGCTATGTGCTGTTCATCTACATCCTCACCGCTCTGATGAGCATGTTCACCGTGGTTCGGCACACGCGCGCCGAAGAGGCCTCCGGCAGGGCGGAGCTTCTGCGTGCCGATGTGCTGGGTCGGCACGCCACGCTCACCGCGGCGCTGATTCTGGTGCTGCTGGCCAATGCAGCGGCGGCGGCGCTGGTGCTCCTCGGTGCGCTCTCCGGTGGGTTCGCGCTGACAGGGTCGCTGCTGGTGGCCGGTTCCGGGGCATCCGTCGGACTCTTCTTCGCCGCCGCGGCGGCTCTCGCCGCCCAGCTGACCGAGACCTCCCGTTCGGCCTCCGCACTAACCGGTGCCCTGCTGGGGCTGGCGTATCTGATCCGGATGCTTGGTGACATGGCGGCCGTCGAGGGAACCACGCTGTCCTGGTTCTCCCCCCTCGGCTGGTCCCAGCAGACCGCCCCCTACGTCGAAGATCGCTGGTGGCCGCTGCTGCCCTGTCTGGCGCTGGCCGCCGCAGCAGTCCTCGGCGCGTACGAGCTGAGCACCCGGCGCGATCTCGGGGCCGGGCTGCTGCCCTCCCGGCTCGGCAGGTCCAGGGCTCGGCCCCGGCTGGCGACACCCCTAGGTGTGGCGACGCACACCCTTCGCGGCGGTCTGCGCGGCTGGGGGATTGCAGTCGTCCTCTGTGGAGCGCTCTTCGGCAGCTACGCCCAATCCATGGTCGACACCGCCGCGGACCTGCCCGAAGAGTTCCGCAGCTTCTTCAGCGGAGAGACTGTGCTGCTGGGATATCTGGCCTATATGGCGATGTTTCTGGCACTCTTCGTCGCGGCCGCGGGAGTCGGCGGGGTCCAACAGCTGCGTGGTGAGGAGAAGCACGGGCGAGCAGAGTGGATTCTCAGCGCTCCGCTGAGCCGGACTCGCTGGATCGGTGCGCACCTCGCCGTGATCCTCGGCGGACTCAGCATCATGCTGGTGCTCACCGGCCTGGCCACAGGTGCAGCGGCCGTGGCCGTGCTCGCGGATGAGCCCGGTGATCACTTCACCGACATTCTGCTGGCCAGTCTGCATCAGGGGCCCGCCGTCCTGGCTGTGCTGGGACTGACGTTCGCCGCATACGGCTGGGCGCCTCGGTTCGCCGGGGTGCTGGGTTGGACCGTTCTCGGCTACGCGGCCGTGATCACGAACTTCGGTCCGCTCCTGGATCTGCCGGAGATCTTCTTCGAGCTCAACGTGTTCGGACACCTCGCGCAGTACCCGGTGGAGGCTTTCGAATGGGGTCCGGTGATCTGGCTCAGCGCCATCGGAGTGGGCGGGATCCTCCTGGGATTCACAGGCTGGCACCGCCGAGAGATCCCCAGCGGCTGACCTGCAATGACGCGGAAGCAAAGAGTTGTTCCACAGGCCTCTCCACAGAAGCTGTGGAATACTATGGGCAGAATTTCACCGATGTATATGAGGGGAGCAGCGTGCCTGCTGAGTCAGAGATCGATGTGCCGCGCCAGTGGCAGCAGGTGCTCGCAGAGCTCCGTGAGAACCATGGCATCGGGGCCCTGAACCTCACTGATGTGGGACGAGCAGTCCCGCAGGGGGAACAGCTCCTCGGCGAGACGCTGCTGCTGACGGTGGCAGTCCCCCACGAGCGGGTTCGCGAACTGATGCAGGCGACTCTGACTGTTCAGCTCAGCGATGCGCTGCGCACCGTGTTCGGCAGGGAGGTCCTCTGCGCCTACGTGATCGATCCTGAGATGTCTCAGCGTCAGCGCGAACACACCATCGACAGCACCGCTCCCTCGGCGCCCTCGGCCGCTTCTGCCTCCTCCACCGCCGTGGATGATCTCTACCCCAGTGAGACGGTCGTCGAACAGCCGCGGCGGGGACTCGCCGCAGACGCGGCGCCCTACGACCGCGCCGAGCGTGCACCGGAGCGCCGAGGCATCGGTTCGGGCCGCGAACGTGACGAGTTCGGTCAGCCGAGCTTCCCGCCCACGGATTATTCGCAGTATGAACGCCCCGAGCCGACGCAGCGCGAGCAGCGCCTCGTCGAGCGCCGTCCGAGCCGTCCGGCCCCGGCAGAATCCTTCACCGCCAGCGGCGGCGGTGAGTCCTACGAGACCTCCCGGCTGAACCCGCGCTACACCTTCGACACCTTCGTCATCGGCTCTTCGAACAGGTTCGCCCATGCGGCCGCGAACGCCGTGGCAGAAGCTCCCGCGAAGGCCTACAACCCGCTGTTCATCTACGGCGACTCCGGGCTGGGCAAGACCCATCTGCTCCACGCCATAGGGCACTACGCCCAACGGCTGTATTCCGGCATCCGGGTGCGCTACGTGAACTCGGAGGAGTTCACCAACGACTTCATCAACTCCATCCGCGATGACGAGGGCGCCAGCTTCAAGCACCTCTATCGCAATGTGGACATCCTGCTCCTCGACGACATCCAGTTCCTCGCCGACAAGGAACGCACGGTGGAGGAGTTCTTCCACACCTTCAACACCCTCTACAACAACAACAAGCAGGTCGTCATCACCTCGGACCTGCCGCCCAAGCAGCTCTCCGGCTTCGAGGAGCGGCTCCGGTCACGGTTCGAGTGGGGCCTGATCACCGATATCCAGCCGCCTGAGCTCGAGACGCGCATCGCGATTCTGCGCAAGAAGGCCACGGCGGAGAACTTCTCCTGTCCCGACGATGTGCTCGAATACATCGGTTCCAAGATCTCCACCAACATCCGTGAGCTCGAGGGTGCGCTGATCCGAGTCACCGCGTACGCCGCGCTGAACAAGCAGGCGGTGGATCTGTCGCTTGCAGAGCAGGTCATGCGGGATCTGATCTCCGATGACCACGCCCAGGAGATCACCTCCGAGCAGATCATCAATGCCACCGCGGACTACTACAACTTCACGGTCGAGGAGCTGACCTCGAAGTCACGCAATCGGACCCTGGTGACGGCGCGTCAGATCGCCATGTACCTGCTGCGCGAGCTCACCGAGATGTCGCTGCCCAAGATCGGTCAGGCACTCGGCGGCCGCGACCACACCACCGTAATGTATGCCGAACGAAAGATCCGTGAGCTCATGGCCGAACGTCGGGCCGTCTTCAACCAGGTCACGGAACTGACCAACAAGATCAAACAACAGCGCTGATCCACCCGCAGAATGACCTGAGTTAAGTCAAGCTCGTCCCTGACACCTGTGGAGAAGCTCCTGCTCCACAACTCACACCGTTGTCATTTGTTGTGCTGGTTGGGATTCAGGGAAGTTGACAGCGTCGATCTCCACAGGTTTTCCCACATATCCACAGGCACCGGTGGAGTTTTCCCGATTCTTGTTAACAGCTGTGGATAAAACAGTGCACGAAGCGGTGCAGAAGCCGACTTTTCTGTGGATAACTGCGCTATGCCTGGGGAACGGCCTCTTGGACCCTCTTCGAATCTCCACTGCCGGTGCACAGCTGAAGCGACGGCGGTCCACCGCTGGGTGCACAGAGGATCTCGGACAGGGCAGGCGAAGGAGGCGGTTATCCACAGATTCCACAGCACCTGTTAACACTTCTGACCCTTAACCCTTTTAAATGACAGAGAACAATCACCTGGCTCGCTGAAACGAGGATCCAGCCGGAGAACACCCACCGCCACGATCTTTGAGATCCTCGGCCCCAACGATGTCTCAGTCTGATCCTCGGATCCCAGATCTTGTGGCTGATGACCCGCCATGGGGCTCATATGGTGGTCGCTGAGATCTTTGCTGGCTTCTGCCGCGCTCTTGCAGGTAAGCTCGACACTCGACACAGCCACCAGATGCTTGACATTGCGCACTGGGCTGTCGATGAGCCACAAGAAGGGCAGGGATCAGTGGAGTTCACTGTTGAGCGGGACGTTCTTTCCGAAGCAGTCTCTTGGGCTGCCCGTTCGCTGTCTCCCCGACCCCCGGCGCCGGTCCTGGCAGGGCTGCACATCACCGCGGCTGATCAGACCGTCACCATCTCCAGCTTCGACCATGAGATCTCCGCCCAGCTGCACATCGAGGCGGACGTGCAGCAGTCCGGGACGATCCTCGTCTCAGGGCGGCTCCTCAATGACATCGTGAAATCCCTGCCGAACGCCCCGGTCACCGTGCATCTGCAGGACGCACGCGTCCAGCTGACCTGCCGATCCTCGAAGTTCACCCTCTCCACCATGCCGGTGGACGAGTATCCTGAGCTCCCTGGCATGCCGGAGCTCGCCGGCACCGTGGACGGTGCGGCATTCGCCCGCGCGGTCTCCCAGGTGATCACCGCGGCGTCGAAGGACGACACGCTGCCGATCCTCACCGGCGTGAAGGTCGAGATCGAGGGGGACACCATCACCTTCCTGGCGACTGACCGCTACCGGCTTGCCATGCGAGAGATCAACTGGTCCCCGGCGGACCCCGAGATCTCCACCTCGGTGCTGATCAAGGCCAAGACGCTCAACGACGTGGCGAAGTCCCTCGCCGGGGCCGGATCCCTGCAGATCGCGCTCTCCGAGACCGCCGAGCTGGTCGGCTTCTCCTCCGGCGGGCGGCGGACCACCTCTGTGCTGGTCGACGGGGACTATCCGAAGATCCGGCAGCTGTTCCCGGAAGAGACCCCGATCCACGCCGTGGTCAACACCGCAGAGTTCATCGAGGCGGCCCGCCGCGTCTCCCTGGTCTCCGAACGCAATGGCCACGTGCGGCTGCAGTTCACCCAGGACAACGAGGTCATCCTCGACGCAGGAGTCGACGACGCGGCCTCCGCCTCCGAGGTCATCCCCGCCACACTCACCGGTGAGGCGATCACCGTCGGATTCAACCCGGCATACCTCAACGAAGGGCTCAGCGTCATCGACACCGAGTTCCTGCGCTTCTCCTTCGTCTCGGCGCCCAAGCCGGCGATGATCACCGGTCAGGCCGAAGCCGACGGCGAGAAGGCCATCGACTTCCGGTATCTGCTGATGCCGGTGCGCCTGATCAACCCGTAGCCCTGGCAGCCCAGGAGACCATGCGGATCTCACAGCTCACACTCACAGACTTTCGCAGCTACGCCCACGCGCAGCTGACATTGGAGCCTGGCCCCAACGTGCTGCTGGGATACAACGGGGTGGGCAAGACCAACATCGCCGAAGCCATCGGCTACCTCTCCACGCTGAGCTCGCACCGGGTGAGCCAGGACGGGCCCCTGGTCCGACATGGAGAGAAGCAGGCCTTCATCCGGGCCGATGCGCATCGTGGATCTCGGCAGGCGCGACTCGAGGTCGAGATCAACCCGGGGCGCAGCAACCGGGCCCGGATCAATCGCGGAAACCCGGTGCGGGCCACCGATGTGCTGGGGATCCTGCGCACCGTGCTCTTCGCTCCGGAGGATCTGGAGCTGATCAAGGGGTCCCCCGCTGTTCGGCGTCGGCTTCTGGATGATCTCGCGGTGCAGCTGCGTCCGGCGCTCGGCAGGGTGCGCCTGGACTACGAGAAGGTGCTCAAACAGCGCAACGCCCTGCTCAAGTCGCTGCGCCATGAGGGGTTCACGGCCACTCATGAGTCCACGCTCGCGGTATGGGACCACCAGCTCTCCGAAGCTGGATCTCACCTGCTCAAAGCCCGATTGGAGATGCTCACGGCGCTTCGTCCCCACACGGCGACCGCCTACGGGCAGCTCTCCGGCAGCGTCCGCACGGCGCGGCTGAAGTACCTCAGCTCCCTTGATGCCGCGGGCACGAACGACGAGGATCCAGACGGCGAGATGGCCGCTGCCCCGGACACGGAGGGAGCACCGGCCGCCGATGCGGGTGCCGGGAGCTCGACCGTGCCTGGGACGGCCGACGTCTCGGCCCTGGAATCGGCCTCCCGCGAGGAGCTGGCGGCGCTGATGGTTCAGCGTCTCGGGGCAGCCCGGCGGGAAGAACGGCATCGCGCCATCACCCTGGTGGGTCCGCACCGCGACGACATCGCCTTCACCCTGGACGAGGTGCCGGTCAAGGGCTTCGCCTCGCATGGAGAGACCTGGTCCTTCGCGCTGGCGCTGCGGCTGGCCGCGTACCGCGTGATGGTCGACGACGATCCCGGTGAAGGCGCCCAGCCGGTGCTGATCCTCGACGACGTGTTCGCCGAGCTCGACTCCCGGCGTCGACGGCGCCTCGCCGAACTCGCCGCCGAGGCGGAGCAGCTCATCGTGACTGCGGCAGTGGACGACGACGTACCGGCCAGCCTCATGCGCAACGCGCTGCGGGTGGAATCGGTGGATCAGATCAGCCAGGTGACCGTCCATGAACGAGATTGAGGACCCGCTCCACGATCATGAGGACGCCGCCAAGATCCTGCTGGCCCGGATGCGCGCGGCTGCCCGCGGGCGCGGAGAGCATCGGATGCGCGGAATCCCGCGCGGCTCCTCGCTCGCCGGTGACCCGCGCAGCGGCGCCAAAGAGGCCCAGGCACGGGGGAAGAGCACCGGGGGATCGCAGTCCGGGGCGGACCGGCGTGATCCGAACCTGCTCGGCGGAGTCGTCGGGGGGCTCATCAAGACCCGCGGCTGGAGCTCTCCTGTCGCGGTGGGCTCGGTCATCGCACGCTGGGAGCAGCTGGTCGGCTCTGCCATCGCGCAGCACTGCAAGCCGGAGAAGTTCGAGAACGGGGTGGTGGAGGTCCTCTGCGACTCCACCGCCTGGGCCACGAACCTGAAGCTCATGCAGCCGCAGCTGATGGACGTGTTCAACACTCAGCTCGGCCCGGGGATCGTCACCGGTCTCTCGATCCGCGGTCCCGCGGCGCCGAGTTGGAAGAAGGGGCGCTATTCGGTGCGCGGTCGGGGCCCACGAGACACCTATGGCTGAAACGCCAGGCTGCGATATGCCGCGCTCGGGCCCACCCAGTGGAACCCAACCTCATCCGGGCATCCCCGAGATGGTCCCAGGCCGGTTCCCCGGCCGCTGACCATGAAGTCTGGGCGTCCACAGCGTCCAAAAAATGCGATTCTGGGGCGATGGCGCGGTAGACTGGAGCGACGGCCCGAGCGTACCCACCACTCGGGCTGGTCTGTGTCATGACAAGGTCGACCTTCACGACCTTCCCGGCAACTCAAGGAGACGGCATAGCCCGTGACCTCGGCTAACGAGAACAAGCAGCACCAGGGCAACTACGGCGCCTCGGACATCACCGTCCTGGAGGGCCTGGAAGCAGTCCGCAAGCGTCCCGGCATGTACATCGGTTCCACCGGTGAGCGCGGTCTGCACCACCTGGTCTACGAAGTGGTCGACAACTCGGTGGATGAGGCCCTGGCCGGCTACTGCTCCCACATCCAGATCACCATGCAGGACGACGGCGGCGTCCGGGTCGAAGACGACGGCCGCGGCATTCCGGTGGACATGCATCCCACCGAGGGCAAGCCCACCGTCGAGGTCGTGATGACCGTGCTGCACGCGGGCGGCAAGTTCGGCGGCAGCGGCTACGCGGTATCCGGCGGCCTCCATGGAGTCGGCATCTCGGTGGTCAACGCGCTCTCCCAGAAGGTCCGCACCACCGTGCGTCGGCAGGGCTATGAGTGGAGCATCGGCTTCGGCAACGGCGGCGAGACCACCGAGCAGCTCAGCCGGGGCCCTGAGACCGATTCCACCGGCACCACCATGACCTTCTACCCGGACCCGTCGATCTTCGAGTCCATCGAATTCGACTTCGAGACGCTGCGCGCCAGGTTCCAGCAGATGGCCTTCCTGAACAAGGGCCTGCGCATCACCCTGCGCGATGAGCGCAACATTCCGGGCAACGCCGTGGTCCACGACGAGGTGCTCGAGGAGCACCACGAGGAGACCGAGGCCGAGCTGGAGCCCACCGAGGCCGGCGGCGGCCATGACGGCATCATCGAGACTCCCAAGGGCCGCGTCGTCGTCTACCAGTACGACTCCGGGCTGCTCGACTACGTCAACCACCTCAACGCCACCAAGCGGGCCGAGGTGGTCCACGACGACGTCATCGCCTTCGAGACCGAGGACACCGAGCGCGGCATGGCCGCCGAGCTCGCGATGCAGTGGACGCTGTCCTACTCGGAATCGGTGCACACCTACGCGAACACGATCAACACCCACGAGGGCGGCACCCACGAAGAGGGCTTCCGCGCCGCGATGACCACGTTGATCAACCGGTACTCCCGAGACAAGCAGATCCTGCGTGAGAAGGACGACAACCTCACCGGCGAGGACATCCGCGAAGGTCTCACCGCGGTCATCTCGATCAAGCTGCGCGAGCCGCAGTTCGAGGGGCAGACCAAGACCAAGCTGGGCAACACCGAGGCCCGCGGCTTCGTGCAGAAGGTCGTCAACGAGAATCTCGGGGACTGGCTGGAGCGAAACCCCGGCCCGGCGCGCGACATCGTGCGCAAGGCCCAGTCAGCGGCTCATGCTCGCGTCGCGGCCCGCAAGGCCCGCGAGAACGCCCGCCGAAAGTCTCCGCTGGAGACCATGGGCATGCCCGGCAAGCTCGCGGACTGCTCCTCCAAGGACCCCTCCGAGTCCGAGATCTACCTGGTCGAGGGTGACTCGGCCGGCGGCTCGGCCAAGCGTGGCCGCGACCCCCGCACCCAGGCGATCCTGCCGCTGCGCGGAAAGATCCTCAACGTGGAGCGGGCACGGCTGGACCGGGCGCTGGGAAACCAGGAGGTCCAGTCGATGATCACCGCCTTCGGCACCGGCATCGGCGAGGACTTCGATCAGGCCAAGCTGCGCTATCACAAGATCGTGCTCATGGCCGATGCCGACGTGGACGGTCAGCACATCACCACGCTGATGCTGACCCTGCTCTTCCGCTATATGCGCCCGCTGATCGAACACGGCAACGTGTTCCTCGCGCAGCCGCCGCTGTACAAGATCAAATGGCAGACCGGTCCGCAGGATTACGTCTACACCGACGCCGAGCGTGATGTCGCGCTGTCTGAAGGTCGGGCCAAGGGGCGCAAGCTGCCCAAGGAGCTCGGGATCCAGCGCTATAAGGGACTCGGTGAGATGGACTACTCGGAGCTGTGGGAGACCACCATGGATCCGGATCACCGCACCCTGCTCCAGGTCTCCATGGAGGACGCCGCTGCCGCCGACGAGGTGTTCTCCATCCTGATGGGTGAAGACGTCGAGTCCCGCCGCGGATTCATCCAGCAGAACGCCAAGGACGTCCGCTTCCTCGACATCTGACCCGCTGCCAGCCCGTGCAGGGCGCAGCCGCGAGACGATGCCGATTTCCGCATAAGGGAGAACACCACACGTGAGTGACAACACCGAAGAACCGCAGGACCCGCAGGGCGGGCCGTCCGAGGCCGTTGAGGGCGTCGTCGTCGAAGAGGTCGTGACCACCGACCGGATCCGGCAGATCGACCTGCAGACCGAGATGAAGCGGTCCTACCTGGACTACGCGATGGCAGTGATCGTGGGCCGCGCGCTGCCCGATGTGCGCGACGGGCTCAAGCCGGTGCACCGCAGGGTGCTCTACGCGATGTACGACGGCGGCTACCGCCCGGACCGCTCCTTCAACAAGTGCGCCCGCGTGGTCGGCGACGTGATGGGCAACTATCACCCCCACGGCGACTCGGCGATCTACGACGCCCTGTCCCGGCTGATCCAGGACTGGGTGATGCGCTACCCGCTGGCCACCGGCCAGGGCAACTTCGGCAACCCCGGCGACGACGGCCCGGCGGCCCCGCGTTATACCGAGACCAAGATGGCCCAGCTGGCCATGGAGATGGTCCGGGACATCAACGAGAACACCGTCGACTTCCAGGACAACTACGACGGCAAGCAGCAGGAACCCGTCGTGCTGCCCTCGCGCTTCCCGAACCTGCTGGTCAACGGCTCCTCCGGCATCGCGGTGGGCATGGCCACCAACATTCCTCCGCACAACCTGCGCGAGGTCGCCGACGGCGTGAAGTGGTATCTGCAGAACCCGCAGGCCAGCCGCGAAGAGCTGCTCGAGGCGCTGCTGCAGCGGATCAAGGGCCCAGACTTCCCCACCGGCGCACAGATCCTGGGCACCCGTGGGATCGAAGAGGCCTATCGCACCGGCCGCGGATCGATCACGATGCGCGCAGTGGTCAGCGTCGAGGAGCTCCAGGGACGCACCTGCCTGGTGGTCACCGAGCTGCCCTACCACGCGAACCCCGACAACCTGGCCCGAAAGATCGCGCTGCTGGTCAAGGACGGCAAGGTCTCCGGGATCGCGGATCTGCGCGATGAATCCTCCGGACGCACCGGCCAGCGCCTCGTCGTCGTGCTCAAGCGCGATGCCGTGGCCAAGGTGGTGCTGAACAACCTCTACAAGCACACCCAGCTGCAGGAGAACTTCTCCGCGAACATGCTGGCCCTGGTCGACGGCGTGCCGCGCACGCTGAGCCTGGACGCCTTCGTCCACCACTGGGTCACACACCAGATCGACGTGATCGTCCGGCGCACCCAGTTCCGGCTCGACAAGGCCCAGCGTGAGGCCCACATCAAGATCGGGCTGCTCAAGGCTCTGGACGACCTGGACCGCGTGATCGCCACGATCCGCGCCTCCTCCACCGTCGACGAGGCCCGGCAGAACCTGAAGTCTCTGCTGGAGATCGACGACGACCAGGCCCAGGCCATCCTCGACATGCAGCTGCGCAAGCTGGCCGCCCTGGAGCGCCAGCGCCTGCAGGACGAGTACGACGAGCTGATGAAGATGATCGAGGACTTCCAGGACATCCTGGCCTCAGAGGATCGCCAGCGCCGGATCATCAGCTCTGAGCTGGACACCATCGTGGAC
Source organism: Nesterenkonia sp. AY15 (assembly GCF_022565855.1). NCBI lineage: Bacteria > Bacillati > Actinomycetota > Actinomycetes > Micrococcales > Micrococcaceae > Nesterenkonia > Nesterenkonia sp. AY15. The sequence continues at coordinate 181,908 of NZ_JAJOYV010000003.1, forward strand.
AAGCACGGCGATGACCGCCGCACCCACATCCAGCTGGGCTACGACGGTGACATGTCCATGGAGGATCTGATCCCCCAGGAGGACGTGGTCGTCTCGATCACCCGCGACGGCTACGTGAAGCGGACCAAGATCGACAACTACCGCGCCCAGCACCGAGGCGGCAGGGGAGTCCGCGGCGCCCAGCTGCGCACCGACGACATCGTCGAGCACTTCTTCGTGACCACCACGCACCACTGGATCCTGTTCTTCACCAACCTCGGCCGGGTCTACCGCACCAAGTGCTACGACCTGATCGAGTCCGGTCGCGATTCCAAGGGCCAGCACGTGGCCAACATCGTGGCGTTCCAGCCCGATGAGCACATCGCCGGCGTGCTGCCGCTGCGCACCTATGAGGATGCCCCCTACCTGGTGCTGGCGACGAAGCGCGGACTGGTGAAGAAGACCGTGCTCACCGACTACGACACTCCCCGTCAGGCAGGCGTGATCGCGATCAACCTGCGCGAGGACGACGAGCTGGTCTCCTCCAAGCTGATCTCGTCCGCCGATGATCTGATGCTGGTCTCCCGCAAGGGCCAGTCGCTGCGCTTCACCGCCACCGACGAGGCGCTGCGACCCATGGGTCGCGCCACCTCGGGCGTCACCGGCATGAAGTTCCGCGAGGAGGACGAGCTGCTGGCCGCCGACGTGGTGACCGAGGACTCCTATGTGTTCGTCGTCACCGAGGCCGGCTATGCCAAGCGCTCCGATGTCAGCGAATACCGGGTCCAGGGCCGCGGCGGCCTGGGCATCAAGGTGGGCAAGCTGGTGGAGGACCGTGGTGACCTGGTCGGCGCCATGGTCGTCGAGGACGACGACGAGGTCCTGGTCGTCATGGAATCCGGCAATGTGGTCCGGTCTCCCGTCTCAGGCGTGCCCTCCAAGGGCCGTGACACCATGGGGGTCATCTTCGCGAAGCCGCGCAAGAAGGACCGCATCCTCAAGGTCGCACGCAACTCCGGGGTGACCCTGGCCGCCACGGGTGAAGCCGAGGGTGCAGCTGAGGGTGCAGCTGAGGGTGCAGCTGAGGCCACGACGTCGGAGCCCGGGACACCAGGTGCTGCCGCCGGCGAAGCTGAGCGTCCCGACGCGGCCGATGCAGTAGCGTTGGTCCCTGATGAAGCGGACCGGGATGAATCGGACCGAGACGATGCCTGATGGAGGACTTCAGTGAGCGCAAGCAACGGCGCAGGTAATTCAGGGAGCCAGACGGGCTCCTCCGCGGCGCGGCCGGCCAACCGGTTCCCCGCGCCTCGGCCGCGTGCCCAGGCCGCTGGCGGAGCCACCACATCCCCCCGTCCCCAGGCGGAGAAGGCCGGGGCCCCCAAGCCGCGACCGACTGCCGGGGCACGCCCCAGCGGGCAGGGAGCACGTCCGGCTCAGGGTCAGCGCCCCACCGGTAGTCGTCCCCAGCCCGGCCTGGTGCGACCGACGCCCAAGGCGAAGGTGCGCAAGGCGCGGCTGCTGATCTCCAAGGTCGACCCCTGGTCGGTGCTGAAGATGAGCTTCCTGCTCTCGGTGGCCCTGGGCATCATGACCGTGGTCGCGGCGGTCACGCTGTGGACCGTCATGGACGTCTCGGGGATCTTCAACCGAGTCAACGAGCTGCTCGGTCAGATCCTCGGCACCGAGGGCGGCGGCGGGTCCTTCCGGGTCGAGGAGCTTGTGACCATCACGCAGGTCGCAGCCTTCGCCACGATCATCGCCGTGGTCAACGTGGTGCTGCTGACCGTGCTCTCGATGCTCGCTGCAGTGCTGTACAACCTCTCCGCCTCCCTGGTGGGCGGCGTGGGAGTCACGCTCACCGACGACTGAGCGCTCCGGCTCCACGATTTGGCGGGGTCGCAGGGTGCAGGGTAACGTGTAGTGGTCGCCCTCGCGGGGGTGACGCACCTGAAACAAGGTGTCCGGGCGTATAGCTCAGGCGGTTAGAGCGCATCGCTGATAACGATGAGGTCGGAGGTTCAAGTCCTCCTACGCCCACCCCGGACTCCAAGGAGGGAAACATGAAACGCATCGTCTTTGTGGCTCTCTCTGTGGCGGGAATCCTCGGTTATCGCCAGTGGCGACGAGCCGAGGACACCCGGCAGGTCTGGTCTCAGGCCACAGACTCGCTCTGATAACCTGAGAAGCACCTTTGGGGGCATGGCGCAATTGGTAGCGCACCTGCTTTGCAAGCAGGGGGTTAGGGGTTCGAGTCCCCTTGCCTCCACCAGAGGATCTGAATCGGAAGAGGCTCCCCGCACTTGAAGTGCGGGGAGCTTTTTCGTGTCCTGGGCCGGGCCCGGCGACCTGGTGGAGCTTCCTGTCACCGCATGCGTCTCTCGGTGCAGTCTGGTGGTTCACGCTGGGGGCCCTGTCTCGATGTGTCTTCCGGCGAGGCGGACCACGGCGGCGACGAGATCGCTCACCCCGGGCTCCTCGATCGGGAAATGCCCGCATCGGCGCAGCATCACAGCCTCGGTCGGGGCCGCGATCCGCAGCAGGAACCGCATGCTCAGCTGCACGGGGGTCCAGGCGTCGTGTGTGGGGTGAAGGAGGGTCACCGGTGTGGTCATCTCCGCCCCGGGGACATGGTCGTAGTTCAGGAATGAGCTGAGAAACCCCACCGGTATTCGGGCGCCTCCGCCCAGCGGATCCGAGGCGCACAGTTCGGCCAGGTCCGGGTCCCGGCTCATCTTCGCGAAATCAGCCACGGCGCGCATCGGCACCATCATCTGTGCGGCTCCTCCGGGGATGAGGCGGGTGAGCTGAGCGCCGGCGACGGCCAGGGGACCGAAGCGGGTCAGCCTCGCCCGGACGCGCCAGTCCTGCGGATCCAGCAGGGAGGTCGCTCCGACCGCGGCCACGTGCGGTGATCTGGCTGCCGCCTCGTAGGCGAGCATCCCGCCCATGCTCGCACCGAGCAGGATCAGCGGTCGGTCGTCGTGCTCGGCGTCGAGAAGGTCGACCAGCAGCCCGACCCAGGTCTGATACCGCACGGCGCCCGGGTCCAGGCTGAGCGTCCTGCCATAGAGCGGGAGATCCACGGCTGCGACGTCGAGGCCCTGCGCGGCGAGCAGCGAGGTGATCGGCCAGAGCGCCCCGCTGTGCCCGCCGCCGCCGTGGATCACCAGCACCCGGACCGCCGGCCTGGCCGGCTTGGGCGGCTTGAGCGGGACTGTGCCGACGGACTCATCGGCCGGTGCGGCGAGAGCTGCAGCCAGCGGCGCGGGGCGGGGTGCGGGGCGGGCGATGTGCACCTGGTGATCCTGCCAGCGCCACCATGTGCTCACCCGCGGATGGGTGGCTGCCGCATGGTGCCCCGGATCGAGAAACGCGGCATAGGCCTCGGTCGTCACGGGCACACGGTATCAACAGGAGACGGTCCTTCACAGGAGACTCCGGCCAGGACCTGCCGCACGCGGTCTACCCCCGGGACCCGATTGCGCTATAGTCTCGATCTATCGGTCCAATCTAAAGTCTGAAGAGGTGCCTGACACAGGTGTACGAGTTACAACGCGCAGTACTCCGCTGGCGACGATCTCGCCCCCCGAGTACTGCGAACGCAGGGCAAGCTGATCTCCGCAGGTGCGCGCTGGTGGTGACCCGGTGATCGACATCTTGCTTCTGCTGCTGGGCATCCTCGTCATCCTGGTCATCATTGCCGCCAACGGCTACTTCGTGGCCCAAGAATTCGCGTACATGTCCGTGGACCGCAATAAGCTGCGGGCACTGGCCGCCGGAGGCGATAAGTCCGCACAGCGCGCGCTGGACGTCACCGGACGCACCTCCTTCATGCTCTCCGGAGCCCAGCTGGGCATCACCGTCACCGGTCTGCTCGTGGGCTATGTCGCAGAGCCGCTGGTGGGGGAGAGTCTGGGCGCTCTGCTGGGCGGCATCGGCGTCCCGGCGGCGCTGGGCATCGCGGTCGGCACGATCATCGCTCTGGCCGCCGCCACGATCGTACAGATGATCTTCGGCGAGCTTTTCCCGAAGAACTACGCGATCGCGAATCCGACCCCGTTGTCGCTGGCCCTGGCGCGGTCCACGAAGATCTATCTCGCCGCCTTCGGCTGGCTGATCTGGATCTTCGATGTCTCTGCGAACGCGCTGCTGAAGCTGTTGCGAATCGAGCCGGTGCACGACGTGGAGTCCAGCGCCACGGCGAAGGACCTCGAGCACATCGTGACCAGCTCGCATGAGAGCGGAGACCTGGCCGAGGAGATGTACCTGACCCTCGACAGGATCCTGGACTTCCCGGATCACGACGTCGAGCACGCCATGATTCCGCGGTCCCGCACCGGGCTGATCCATCCTGACACCACGTTGGGCGAGATCCGTGCGCTCATGGCCCAGGAGCACACCCGCTACCCGGTGGTCGACATGCATGACGAACCCGTCGGCGTCGTCCATCTCGTAGACCTGCTGGGCACCAAGTTCACCGATGCGGCCGCTGCGACCGAGATCATGCGCTCTCCGGTGATCGTGCCGACGTTGATGCCGCTGCCTGAGGCGGTGCGCACGCTGCGTGATGCCGACGCCAAGCTCGCCTGCGTCATCGACGAATACGGCGGCTTCACCGGTGTGGTGACCATGGAGGACCTTGCGGAGGAGATCCTCGGCGAGATCACCGACGAGCACGACGACGAGGCGCCCGCCGGCATCGAACATGTCGGCGAGAACCACTGGCGCGTCGATGGTGATCTGCACCTGGACGAGGTGGAGCGCGTCATCGGTCAGGACTTTCCCGAAGGCGATTACGAGACGCTCTCCGGGCTCCTGATGTCCCAGGAGGGCGCGCTGCTCACCGAAGGCCAGGAGGTCCGGATCGATCTGCCGGCTGAACCCGCCGACTATGGCGAGTCCTCGCCCCCGCAGCGCTGGGTCGACGTCACCGTGATCAGCGTGGACCGCCACGTTCCCGAGTCAGTGCACCTTCGCCTGACCGAACATTTCGAGGAGGAACGATGAGCGACTGGCTGATCCCCACCATTGCAACCATCGCCATCATTGCCATCTCCGCCTTCTTCGTCATCCTTGAGTTCGCGCTGCTGGCTGCCCGCCGCCACCGCCTGGAGGAAGAAGCAGAGCACAGCCGTTCGGCGCGCGCCGCGCTGCGCGGGCTCAACGAGCTCACGGTGATGCTCGCCGGAGCCCAGCTGGGCATCACGGCGTGTACCTTCGCGCTGGGCGCGGTCAGCAAACCCGCTGTCGACTACGCACTCACCCCGATCTTCGAGTCGTGGAACATGCCGCTGTGGGCCGCCGACGTGCTCGCCTTCGCGCTGGCGCTGTTCCTGATGACCTTCCTGCACCTGGTGGTCGGCGAGATGGCCCCGAAATCCTGGGCCATCGCGCATCCGGAGCGAGCCGCGAAGCTCGTCGCACTCCCGGCCCAGGTGATCCTCTGGGTCTTCCGGCCCTGGCTGCTCTGGATCAACAGCATCGCCAACCGACTGGTCGCGGCCAGCGGAATCATCCCGGTGGACCGTGCGGCTGCGGGCGGCTACGACTCCGACACGATCCGGCATCTGGTCGAGCACTCCACCCGGACCGGCATGCTGGATCAGGCCTCGGCCTCGCAGATCTCCCGGGTCATCGACCTCGAGACGCTCACCGTCGACGATGTGATTGCCGCGCGCACCCGTCAGGAGACCACTACGGTGCCCGCTTCGGCCACGGCGGCTGATGTGCAGGCCGCGGCCCAGCGCACCGGGCACCTGCGGATTCTGATCATCCCCGAGACCGGCACGAACCCGCTGGTGGTCCATGTGCGGGACACGCTCACCGTCGAGCCGGGGCACCCGGTCAGCGAACTGGCCCGCCCTGCGCTGGTCGTGTCCACCGGAGCGTCCGTCTATGACGCGTTCCAGACCATGCGTGAGGCCGGCGAACAGCTGGCAGTGGTGTACTCCGACGGCGTTCTTGCTGGGGCGATCACCTGGAACGACATCCTCAAGCGGATGTGGCCCACCATGGAGGAGCAGTGGAGCGAGTCAGAGGCCGCTGCCGACTCCGGTCCGCACGGGGCGGCCGCACGACGCTGAGCAGCAGCAGCTCGGCGGCCCGGCTGGATCATCCAGCGGAACATGACGATGACGCCGAAACCACGGTCTGTGGTTTCGGCGTCGTCGTATCTGCTGTGAAAGCCCAGATCAAAAGGTTATCCACAGGGTTTATCCACAGTGTGTATAAGTTACACAGGTGTGATTCCCCAGGTCAGCCCGCTATCCACAGGTTTCTGTGAATTGTGCACAAAACTGTGGATTAGTCCTGCACAGCCTGGGGAGGAAGCGGGGTGGTTCATGCGTAGGGATTCACCAGGGTCATGCCCAGGCCGGTGAGCAGCACCAGGACCACGGCGATGCCGAGCAGACCGAAGCCCTGCCAGCGCGCGCGTCGGCGCGCGTCCTGGCGCCGGTCGGTGGAGGAGCGGGCCGGGGCCTTGGAGAACACCAGGGCGCACAGCGCGCCGATGACGAGTCCACCGAAATGCCCCTGCCAGGAGATGCCGGGGACCACGAAGCTGATCACCACGTTGATCGCGATCAGCGCCAGGATTCCGCCGGTCTGGGAGCCGGTGGCGCGCATCAGGATGAACAGCGCACCGAAGAGGCCGAAGACTGCTCCGGAGGCGCCGAGCGTGGGGGTCCACGCGGGAGTCAGGAAGAGCACAGCGACAGAGCCGCCGAGAGCGGAGAGGGTCAGCAGGGCGATATAGCGCAGGGGTCCGAGCGCCGGTTCGATGGCCCGGCCGATGAACCAGAGCGCGAACATGTTGAAGAGCAGATGCATGGCGTTGGCCGGAGAATGCACCAGCGCGGAGGTGAGCATCCGCCAGGGCTCGAAAGCCCAGGAAGACGTCTGCAGCGGGGCATACCAGAGGGCCCCGGTGACGGGGTCAGGGTTCGCGTCGGTGACGGCGCTGCCGAGCAGCTGCAGGGAGAAGAGCAGGACGCAGAGCCCGATGACGGTGAAGGTGACCACCGGGCGCTGATCGTCGCGCAGCACGGCACCGAACTGGGAGCGCGCCGGGGGCCGGCGGCGTTGGAACTCATCCCTGGCCCGGGCCAGGCAGTCCACACATTGGAAGCCGACCGGGGCCTCCCGCAGACACTCCGGACAGGCCGGCCGCTCACAGCGTTGACACTGCACGGTGGCGGGCCTGTCCGGGTGCTGCGGACAGAATGTTGCGTTGATCGGTCTAGATCCTCAGAGCTTCTCGATGTCGATCTTCTCGATGACGACATCTTCCTTCGGACGGTCCCGGTTGTCGGTGGGGACAGTGTTCAGGGCGTCGACGATCTTCTGCGAGGCGGGATCAGAGACCTCGCCGAAGATGGTGTGCTTGCCCTGCAGCCAGGTGGTGGCCACCGAGGTGATGAAGAACTGGGACCCGTTGGTGCCCGGTCCTGCGTTGGCCATGGCCAGCTTGTACGGGGAGGTGAAGTCCAGCTCCGGGTGGATCTCGTCGCCGAACTTGTAGCCGGGGCCGCCGACGCCGAGGCCCAGCGGGTCTCCGCCCTGGATCATGAAGTCGGAGATGATCCGGTGGAACACGGTGCCGCTGTAGAGCGGGGTGTCGACCATCTTCTCGCCGGACTCGGGGTGGGTCCACTCGCGCTCACCGGTGGAGAGACCGACGAAGTTGTCCACGGTCTTGGGAGCGTGGTTCCCGAAGAGCTCGACGAGGATCTCGCCCTGGGAAGTACGGATAGTTGCCTTGTGTGTTGCGATAGCACTCATGGACCCCATTCTCTCACTCTTGGTGGCGCGCGGTGCCAGCTGGGGGGATGATGAAGGGATTGGCCGTGCCATAGCAGGTCACGGAGAGACCACGTAAGCTGGAGCCAGCAACCGATCCGAATTCGGAGGACATGCATGTTCGGCAAGAAGAAGAAGCGGAACCACGGCTGGGAGCACCTGGTGCTCGCAGGGGTCGAGACCGCACGTGATTGGACCGCCCCCAAACTGGGTGCGGCAGCAGACTGGGCCGAGGACACCTACCGCAAGGGTGCCCCGAAGGTGCACGACGCTTCGGGTCGCGCACTGACGGCGGTCAACGACGGCGCCTCAGTGGCCGGCAAGAAGATCAAGGAGTACTCCTCGGTCGCCGGAGAAGGCATCTCGTCCCAGTACGAGAAGCTCCCCCCACAGGCCAAGGCTGAGGTGACCAAGATCCTCTCCAAGTACGACACTGCCAAGACGCAGTTCACCTCGGAGTACGTCCCTGCCACCTCGGCGAAGCTGGGCGGCTATGCGGACAAGACCGCGAAGCTGATCCACCGCGCTGAGCTTGATCCCCGCGTCGAGAAGGCGCTGATCAAGGCCACCGGTGACAAGAAGATCGTCAAGAAGCTGCGCAGGAGCTCCGAGCGCTACGCGAAGGACGCTGCCAAGACGCTGAAGAAGCACCAGCGCTCCAACAGCCGCAAGAAGGGTCTGCTGGTCTTTGGACTGGTGGCCGCGGCCGTGACGGCAGGGGTGGCCGCATGGCGCGCCAGCCAGCCGGTGGAGGATCCGTGGAAGAAGCCTGCGCCGGTCACCCGGCCAGCGACCTCCTCCACGGCAGCTCCCAAGCCGGTGACCTCGGCTCCCAAGCCAGCCGCCTCGGCTTCGCAGCCCGCAACATCGGCGCCGAAGCCGGCTGCCCAGGGCGGTCCGGCTGCGCCGAGCACCGTCGCTGGCACCCCGGCCGCCGCGCCGAAGGCGACTCCCGATGCCCCCAAGACCTCCGGTGCGCCGGAGTCCAAGGCTGGGCCCTCGGGAGCGACCAACGTCAACGCGCAGAATGCTGACGAGGCCAAGGGCAAGAACGTTCCCTCACCGAAGCCGGCCACCTGAGCCGAGCGTCGACTGAGAACGTAGACACACAAGAGCGGACCTGGCGTGATCGTCAGGTCCGCTCCTGCGTGTCGTGCTGTCTGCGCCGACGCGTATCGGGCTCCTGCTGGGCCTGCGCGGGCACTCAGCGGATGGGGTTGAGCTTCGCAGCCTTCTCCGCCGCGCCGGTCTGCCCCATGGTCTCGAGCCAGTTGCCCAGCATCCGGTAGCCGCCCTCGGTGAGCACCGACTCAGGGTGATACTGCATGCCCCACAGCGGGGCCGTGCGGTGGGCCAGGCCCATGATGACCCCGTCCTCGGTGCGCGCGGTCACCTCGAGCACCTCAGGAATGGTCTCCGGGGCCACGATCAGGGAATGGTAGCGAGTGGCCACGAAGGTCTCGGGCAGTCCGGCGAAGGAGACGTGCCCGGTGTGGGTGACCGGGGAGGTCTTGCCGTGCATCAGCTGCTCGGCATGGGTGACCGTTGCGCCGAAGGCCTCCCCCAGGCCCTGATGCCCCAGACAGACCCCGAGCATCGGCTCCTGGGCCTCGGCGCACCAGCGGATCAGCTCCACCGAGACACCAGCCTCACCGGGGGTGCCGGGGCCGGGGGAGATGAGCACGCCGTCGTGCTCGGCGGCGAGCTTCTTGGCCTCCTCCACCGAGAGGTCGTCGTTGCGGATCACCGTGGCCTCGGCGCCGAGCTCGCGCAGGTACCCGACAAGGGTGTAGACGAAGCTGTCGTAGTTGTCGATGACGAGGATGCGGGCGGGGGTGTCGCTCATGCGGGGGTCCCTTCGGCCCGGCCCAGCGCCGGGAAGGTCATCGTTTCAAGCGTGGAGTCATTGAGCGGGCTGTACTGGCTCAGCCAGGGGAAGACGAACTGCATCAGGAGGAACACGATACCGGCCACGAGGGCCAGTGCCAGAAGGATCTGCACCACCAGCGGACCGGGAAGCGAGCGGAAGAGCCAGGCATACATCTCAGGAACCTCCCTGGCCGAGCGCAGCCGGCGCCTCGGCGGTCAGTGGTGCGAAGTCGACCAGCTCCGCGTGGGTGATCAGTCGCTCGCGGTTGGAGAAGAGCGGATGACAGGTGGTCAGCGTCAGCAGCGACCGATCAGCCTCTGCCTCCGGCTCGCCCGGGACCGGGAGGATGACCTCGGACTGCTGGGGCAGCACCACATGGGTCTCATAGACCTCATAGGTGTAGTACCCATCGGGGGACTCCACGTAGACCTCGTCCCCGGGAGTCAGGCGGTCCTGATCGCGCAGCACGTCGCCATAGGTGAGGCGGTGTCCGGCCACCGCGAAGTTGCCCGGCTCTCCGGGCAGCTGGGTCTCCGGGTAGTGTCCCAGACCGCCGGTGTTCAGCGTCTGGTCGTCGACTCCGGAGCGGACAGGTGCTGACCAGTCGGCGCCGATGGCGGGGGCGTAGATCATGGCCATGGCCCCGGAGTCCACGGCGGCCATCTTCTCTGGACACGCCGCAGCCTTCCCGTTGGGAAGCTCCTGACAGTCTTGCTGTGACTCCGGCTGCTCCTGCCGTGCCGGGTCAGCGTCCAGCTGTTCGATTCGGGTGTGGAACTCGTCTTCGATGGTCTGGGCCTCGCGATTCGCGTCGAGTCCGGTCCACCAGACCTCCCACACCACGAAGAGCAGCCCCAGCACCCCCAGGGTGATCAGCAGCTCGCCGGCGACACCGAGGATCCGGGCGCCTGTGCTGCGGCCACGGTGTCCCGACATGAATCCTCCGAAGGTTGAGTGGGGCGACCATCACACCGGAACGGTAGAATGGCACGCAGACCACGGCCGGGCCCCAAGGGGGCACGGCCGTGAGACCAGGATACCGAACCGAGATCCGTGCCAGACCCAGAGGGGACCGAACCGACGTGGCTGAGTCCAAGCACCGCAAGAACCGCAGGACGCGCGACAAGACCGAGACGAAGAAGTCTCCGCTGAACGACGCCGATCCCAAGGAGGTCAAGGACCTCGAACTCGAGGACGACTCGCTGCCGCTCTGGTACCGGGCGACGATGATCGGGCTGATGATCCTGGGCCTGCTCTGGCTGATCGTCTGGTACATCACCCAGGGCGCCGCCCCGGTGCAGGCCGCCGGCGGCTGGAACGTCATCATCGGCTTCGGCATCACCATGGTCGGCTTCTTCATGACGATGCGCTGGAAGTAGTGGGTCGAGGCATCGACGATGAACTGATGTGAGGACCTAGCGGGGTCGCCTGGTCGCCGTCGTCCGGGCCTTGCGGGTCAGCTCATCGATCGGCTGGGCAGACCCGGCCGGATCGATCTGCGGCTGGATCGTCTCGGCGTAGCGGTTCTGAACGGCCTGTGCGATCAGGAAGTCCGCGATCGCCGGATTCTTCGGCAGCAGCGACCCGTGCAGGTAGCTGCCCACGATGTTCTTCCAGCGCGCGCCCTCGTGTGAATCCCGGGCGTTGTTCCCCTCGCCCTTGGTGACCCGTGCCAGCGGCTGGACCTCGGGCCCGAGATAGGTCTGTCCGGAGTGGTTCTCGTAGCCGAGGATCTCGCCGAACTCCTTGGACTCGGCCACCACATTGCCGATCAGCCGGGTGTCGGTGCCCTCGGTTCTCAGGTCCAGGAGGCCCACGCCCTTGATCTCCCGGCCCTCCCGGGTGCGGAAGGAGTGCCCGAAGAGCTGGTACAGACCGCAGATCATCAGCATCGGGGTGCCGTCCTCGGCCAGGGCGTGGAGCTTGTCACCGATCCGCAGCAGGTCCTGCTGGATCTTGTCCTGACCGCTGTCCTGACCGCCGCCGCCGATGACGATGTCGACCTGCTCCGGGAACTCATCCTCCGGGTCGTAGCTGTGCAGGATCGGCTCATAGCCGCGCCACTGCAGACGTCGCTGGAGCACCAGCGCATTGCCGAAGTCTCCATAGATGTTCATGTCCCGGGGATAGAGCTGGAGCACGTGGATGGGCTTGGACTCTGCCATCAGAAGGCCTCGACTTCGGTATAGGCGCCAAGCCGCTTTCGCAGCCCGAGCATGGCGGTGTAGGTGCAGAAGATCCGGGCGGGCTTCCCGGGGTTCTCCTCGAGGAAGCGGGTGAGCGCGAGCGACAGGTCAGGCTCCACCGCGTCGAAGTCGACCTCGTCGTATTTCAGCCGCAGAGCCATGTCGTAGGCGCGCACTCCGGAGATCATCCGCACGCCCTCCTCCGCGAGCGAGGCGAACTCCACGTCCCAGAGCCAGCTCATGTCCCGGCCGTCGGCGTAGTTGTCGTTGATCGCGATCATCGTGGCCACACCGCCGGCAGGGAAGGAGCTCAGTCCGAGCCGGAATCCGGAGGGGTTCTTCACCAGCACCAGGTCCAGCGGACGTCCCTGCACGGTGAGGCTCTCGCCACGTCCGAAGGCCGGAGAGACCTTGGAGAGGGAGTCGATGAGCGCCGGGGCGTCCACGGTGTCGCCCAGCGCCTGGCGGACGACCGCCATCGCGGCCGCAGCGTTGAAGGTGTTGTAGGCGCCGTTGACGGTCAGTGAGGTGGTCACCGACTCGCCGTCGACGGTGAACCGGCCACCGCCCTCGATGAGCTCTTCGAGGACGACATCGGCGTGCGGGTGATCCGCCGCGGTCGCGGGTCCTGAGTGGAAGTCATCGTCGCTGGGGAAGTGGCCGCGCAGCGACTCGCTGAGCCCGAAGTAGTCGACCCGCTGGGCGCCAAGGGTCTCGGCGATGGCCCGGACCCGGGGGTCCTCACGGTTGAGCACCACGGCCTCGACCGTGTGCTGGGCGATGGTGCGCAGCATCCCTGCGGTGGTGTCGATCTCCCCGAAACGGTCCAGCTGATCACGCATGACATTGAGCAGCAGGCTGTGGTTGGGGCGCACCGCCTTGACGAAGTGCACCGCGTGGGCCTCATCGAGCTCCAGCACCGCGATGTCGGCGTCGAGCTTCCCGGAGAGCTTGACCTCTTCGAGGATCGAGGCGACGACGCCGCGGGTGAAGTTGGAGCCGCTGCGGTTGGTGAAGACCTTCAGACCCTGGCCCTGCAGCAGCTCCACGACCATCTTGGTGGTCGTGGTCTTCCCGTTGGTCCCCGACACGACGATGACCCCGCGCGGGAGCCGGTGCAGCGTGCGGGCGAGGAAATGCGGGTCGAGCTTCTCGACGACCAGTCCTGGGAAGGCCGACCCGCCGCCGCCGCGCAGCTTCGTCACGGTGCGGGCGGCCCGACCGATGAGCACCGAGCCGGCCGAGCCCAGAGCCGTGCCGAGGGTTCGCGGTGAGAAGGAGAGTCTGGACATGGCGCTGATTATTTCATCTCATTTCTGGGGTGCCGCGCAGGTCGGTGCCGCGCGGTGGTCGAGGAGGTGGTCCTGGTGGCGGTCCGTGAGGCGCAAGGCGTCTCAGTCGCCGTTGCCGCCGTTGCCGTTGGAGTTCCCGTTCGTGTCCTCCGAGTCTGCTGAGTCATCACCCGCGTTTCCCGGGGACTCCTCGGCGTCGCCGTTCGATCCGCCGTTCGCTCCGCTGTTCGCCTCAGGGGATTCCTCCTCTGCGGGGGACTCCTCGGGTGCTTCGGAGTCTTCGTCCGCTGCGTCTTCGTCCTCGTTGCCGGACTCGGCTCCGCCATCGTCGGCTTCCTCAGCGTCCTCGCTGGGGGACTCCTCGGGGTCTTCCCTGGGGGATTCACGGTTGTCGCCGTCATCGGTGTCCGGCTCGGGCGCCTCTTCCTCTTCCTCTTCCGGCTCCGGGTCAGGCTCCGGCGCGGGAGCGGGAGCGGGAGCGGGAGCGGGAGCCGGCTCCGGGGCGACCGCGACGACCAGCGTCACGGTGGAGCGCTGCGGGATGGTGTCTCCGGCGACGACGGACGCGCCGCCCACCCGCTGGCCGACGACGGTGTCCTCGGCGTAGTCGGTGCGCTCATCTTCGACGATGGCCACGCTGAGCCCCAGGTTCTCGAGGATCGTCTGGGCCTCGGTGCGGGTGCGGTTGAAGACTCCCGGCATCTCCACCAGACCGGTGGAGAGCACCAGATCCACCTCGGATCCTGGCGCCACCGAGGAACCGGCTTCCGGGTCGGTGCTGATCAGCATGTCTTCCTCGATGCTGGGGTGATTCTCCTGGCTGATCTCGCCGACCTCCAGGCCCACCTCGTCCAGCGCCTCACGCACCTCCTCCTCGGAGGAGCCCTGCAGACCGTCCGGGATGCGCACGCTCTGCGGCCCGGTGGAGATGTAGAGCACCACGGCGCTGTCAGGAGCCACCGCGGTCTCTGCCTCGGGGTCGGTGCGGATCGCTAGGTCTTCCTCGATCTCGGGGTGAGCCTCCGTCTCCACGGTGGGGTTCAGGTTCAGCGCGGTAAGCTCCGCCCGCGCGTCCTCCTCGGTCATCCCGGTCACATCGGGGATGGAGACCTCCGGGCTGTCGAGCATGTTCATCAGCGCCCAGGTGCCGCCGCCTGCCAGCGCGAGGATCAGCAGCGTCCAGATCAGGATCAGGCCGCCACGACGACGACGCGGTCGTTCCTGAGGCTGGTCGTGGCTCTGATAGAGGTCGGGGTCCTCCGGGGTGCGCGCGGAGAGCTGGGTGGCCGGTGCGACGCCGCCGGCGGCGAGGACCTGATTGAAGTCCTGCCGGCCGCCGATGGCCGCCATCGCCGCGGTGGGGTGGTCGTCGTCGTCCACGCCGATGCCGATCAGCGCCTTCTGGATGGCCTGGTTGAACTCCTCGGCGGTCTGGAACCGGAACGCGGGATCCTTGGTCAGGGCCTTGCCGACCACTGACTCCATCGCCGGGCTGACCTGGTGGTTGAAGTCGCTCACCAACGGTGGGGCCTCGCGCACATGCTGGTAGGCCACCGAGACGGGGGACTCGCCCTGGAAGGGCGGACGGTTGGTCAGCAGCTCGAAGAGCACGCAGCCGGCCGAGTAGAGATCCGACCGGTGGTCCACCACTTCGCCGCGCGCCTGCTCAGGGGAGAGGTACTGGGCGGTGCCGACCACGGCGGAGGTCTGGGTCATGGTCGAGGCGGAGTCAGCCAGGGCTCGGGCGATCCCGAAGTCCATCACCTTGATCTGTCCGGTCTGGGAGACCATCACATTGGAGGGCTTGATGTCGCGGTGGACGATGCCCTTCTCGTGGCTGTAGCCCAGTGCGCCGAGGATCCCGTGCATATAGCCGGCCGTCTCCCGCTCGGAGAGCGGCTTGTTCAGCGCATGGTCGATCTTCGACTGCAGCTGGGAGCCGACCTGCGCGGCGGGGAGGTGGTCCTCGCCGTCGTGGACCCGGCCCGTGTCGCCCAGGGCCAGGACGTCGTCGTCGGGCTCATCGGGTGCCGGTGCATGGTTCGTCTCCCCGGCGATCCGGGTCTGCTCATCATCGACGTCTGCGGTGTCGGTGATGCGCGGAGTGCCATGCAGGATATGGCGCAGGGTGACCCCGTCGACGTATTCCATGACGATGTAGGGAGTCTTGATCTCGTGGTGCGCCTGGTCCTCGACCTCGGCGCGGCCGGAGTCATACACGGCCACGATGTTGGGGTGGTTCAGCGAGGCCGACGACTGGCCCTCGCGGCGGAAGCGGCCCTGGAACTGGGGATCACGGGCCAGGTCGGGGCGCAGCATCTTGACCGCGACCTGGCGATCCAGCGTGAGGTCATGGCCCAGGTAGACATCAGCCATCCCGCCGCGTCCGATCAACGAGGTGATTCGGTAGCGGTTGTTGAGGACGCGCTCAGCAGTCTCGGTCATATGTCGGTTCCTGTCTCCGATCCTGGCCCATCCTCGGCTGAGAAGCCAGCCCGATCGGGATCCTCGGTGCCCTCGGCACCGGATTCGCCGCCGGCCTGCCCGTCCTGGGGTGACTCGTCCTCGACCACGTCGGACTCCGTCGGCTCCGGCTGGGTCGCCTCGGGGTCCTCAGCGTCGTCCTGGTCCTCGGGCGAGGGGGACGTGGCGGGAGTCGGCGTGGGGGCCGGGGAGGTGTCCTGCTCGGGCTCCTCCTCCTGCTGACCGGTGCCGTTCTGCCCGTCGCCGTCCTGCTGGTCCTGGCCGTTCTGACCCTGATCGTTCTGACCCTGATCATTCTGGCCGGGGGCCTGGTCCTGGTTCTCAGGCACGGTGTCGTTCGAGACGGCGGAGTAGAACACGGTGACCGTCGACCCCGCCGGGACGCTGCCCGACGGTGCCACCCCGGTGACCACGCCCGTGGGCTCGCCTGACTCCACGGGTTCGGCCTGGACCTGGAGCCCAGCGTCCTGCAGCCGTGCGGTGACCTCCTCCAGGGAGAGTCCCAGGAAGTCGCTCTCGGAGATCTCGACCATCTCGGCGCCGGGGATGAAGGTCTCGGTGACCGTCGGCGTCGGGCTCGGCTCGTCCTCGCCGCCGTTGCCGCCGAACTGCGGGAACAGCCACGAGCCGATCAGGGCCAGCAGGACCAGCACCAGCAGTGCGATGAGCGGCCAGTACCACCGTCGACCCCCATGGAGTCGGCGCGGCTCCTTCTCCGCGCCGGCCTCCGAGCCAGCCGTGGGCGCGCTGGGGCGCGGGTGTGCGCCGCCGGTCGCGGCGGGGGCGGCTCCCTGCTGGGCAGTGTGCTCGGCGGCCTCGGCAGGCTGCTCCGGCGTGCGCGCCGACGGGGCCCGGCTGCTGCCGGGGACGACGGCGGTCGGTGTGGTGTCGGTTCGTGGGATGGCGGTGGTCGCGTCCGCGTCGGGCTCGGCGCCGTCCATATGGGCTGCCATGGCGGGAACTGCCTTCAGCGCAGACTCCGTGTCATGGCGCAGCAGGGCGTCGGCTGCTTCGGCGAGCTTGGTCGCGGTGAGCGGTCGCTTGCTGGGGTCCTTCTCAAGCATCGACATGATCAGCGCCCGCACCGGCTCAGGGACGGTGTCCGGCAGCGCCGGCGGCGGCTCGTTGACCTGTTTCAGCGCGATGGCGATCTGCGATTCGCCGGTGAACGGGCGGTGCCCGACCAGCGCTTCATAGCCGATGATGCCCAGTGCGTAGATGTCCGAGGATCCGGTGGCGTGCTGGCCGGTGGCCTGCTCCGGGGAGAGGTACTGCACCGTGCCCATCACCTGTCCGGTGGCGGTCAGCGGCACCTGATCGGCCAGTCGGGCGATGCCGAAGTCGGTGATCTTCACCCGCCGGGTGGGGGTGATCAGCAGGTTGCCGGGTTTCACGTCGCGGTGGACCAGGCCCTGGTCGTGGGCGACCTGCAGGGCGCGGCCGGTCTGGGCGAGGATCGAGAGGGTCTTCTCCCAGGAGAGCGTCTTGTCCGTCTCGAGCAGGACCGAGAGTGGACGTCCCGGCACGAGCTCCATGACCAGGTAGCCGGAGCCGGACTGCTCGCCGTAGTCGTAGATGTCAGCGATGCCGGGGTGGTTCAGCAGGGCGGTGTGGCGCGCCTCGGCGCGGAACCGACGCAGGAACGCCTCGTCCCCGGTGTACTCCTCCTTGAGGATCTTGATCGCCACGGTGCGCCCGAGGACCTGGTCAGAGGCCTTCCAGACCTCGCCCATGCCGCCGATGGCGATGCGTTCGGTGAGCTGGTAGCGCTCACCCATCAGGATGCCGACCACGGGCCTCATTCGATCGCCGCCTCGAGCATGGTCAGCAGCTGCGGTCCGGTGAGCGAAGATCCGGTGTCGAAGTCGATCCGCTCGTAGGCCACGGTCACCGCGTACTGCGGATCGTCGGCGGGGGCGAAGCCGGTGATCCAGGAGTTCACCTCTCCGGTGTCGCCGACGTCTGCCGTGCCGGTCTTGGCCGCGACCTGGAAGCTCTCGGTCTGCGCGCGGGTGCCCGTGCCGGACTCGACGACCCCGACCATCATCTCGGTGATCTCGGCGGCCACCTGCTCCGAGGTCACCTCGGAGAGCGTCTCTGGTTCGGAGGTGGAGAGCAGCTGCAGGTCGGAGCCACGGATCGCGTTGACCAGGTTGGGCTTCATCAGGGTGCCGTCGTTGGCGATGGCGGCGGCGACCATGTTCATCTGCAGCGGGGTGGAGGTGACGTCGAACTGGCCGATGGAGGACTGGGCCAGGGCGGCGTCGGAGAGGTCGGTGGGGAAGTTCGAGGTGTCCACGCGCAGCGGGATGCCCAGGCCATCGGAGTTGAACCCGAAGGCCTCGGCGCTGTCCCTGATCGGGCCCTCGCCGAGGTCCATGGCGGCCTCCGCGAAGGGCGTGTTGCAGGACTGCGCCACGATCCAGGAGAGCTCCGCCTGGGAACGCTGCGCGCAGATGCCGCGATCGAAGTTCGCCAGCTCGGTGTTCGAATCCGGCAGCGTGATCGAGTTCGGGTTGGCCAGGATCGTGTCGGGCTCGTAGTCCCCGGACTCCAGCATCGCCACCAGGTCGACGAGCTTGAAGGTGGAGCCGGGGGCGAGGGTGCTGGAGATGGCCCGGGAGATGTAGCGCAGATCCGGGTCGGACTCCAGCTCCTCCTGGTTCTGGATCAGTTGGGTGGAGTCCTGCACGGCGAGAGCATTGTTGTCATAGCTGGGCTTGGCGGCCATGGCCTTGATGTCGCCGGTGGCGATCTCGGTGACGATGATGCTTCCGCGGGTCCCCTCGGGGATCTGGTCGTAGGCGAGCTGCTGCAGCTCGGCGTCGAGGGTCAGCTCGACCTGACCGCCGTCCATCGTGTCGCCGGTGAACACCGAGGTGATCCGGTCGAAGAACTGGCTGTCGGACTGCCCGGAGAGGTACTCGTTGAGCGTGCCCTCCAGTCCGGTGGGGTTCGCGGCGATGGAGTAGGTGCCGGTGATCCCGGAGTAGAGCTCGGGCTCGTGGTAGACCCGCTGGTAGGCGAAGCTGGAGTTCTCCGAGGGGACGGATTCCGCGACGGCGGTGCCGTCCACCGTGATCGCGCCGCGCGGGGCTCCACGGTCCTCATAGACCTGCCGCACGTTGTTGGGGTTGGCATTGAGCTCATCGGTCATCGCCACCTGGATGATGGAGAGCGCGACGAAGAGCGTGAGGAACAGGCCGACCGCGACGACCCAGGTGTGACGAATGGCGTTGTTCATCTCGTCGTCCCTCCCTGCTCAGCTGGCACATGGTCGATGCCGGTGTGATCGTCGTCGTGGCGGTCATGGTGGTCTGGCTGTCGGTGCGCGCCGTGCCGGTGGACGGCGCTCTCGCGCGCCCCCGGCCCCTCGGAGTGCAGTCGCGACTCGATGCCGGAGGAGGATTCCCCGGTCGCGTTGACCATCGGTCCCACGATCACCGGCTGCCGGGCGGAGTGGGAGATCAGCAGCACCAGCGCCACGATCAGCCAGTTAGCCAACAGCGCGGAGCCGCCTGCGGCAAGGAAGGGCGTGGCCAGTCCGGTCAGCGGGATGACTCGCGTGATGCCTCCGACGACGACGAAGACCTGCAGCACCAGGACGACGGCGAGGCCCACGGCGAGCAGCTTGCCGAAAGTGTCGCGGGTTCCGAGCCCGGCGCGCATGTAGCGGCTGAAGAGCAGAAGGTATAGCAGCAGCATGGCGGAGAGCCCGATGAAGCCGAGCTCCTCGCCGAAGGCGGCGATGATCATGTCCGAGTTGGCCAGCGAGACCATGTTCGGGTTGCCCGAGCCCAGGCCGGTGCCGGCGAGGCCGCCGTGCGCCATGCCGAACAGGCCCTGCACCACCTGGTGGGAGCCGCCGAAGGCGCGTTCGTAGATGTCCTGGTCGAAGGCGTTGAGCCAGATCTCGACCCGGTCCCGGAAGTGGGACACGAACCGATAGGCCAGGGCGGCGCCGATGAGCATGAAGACCGAGCCGATTGCGATCCAGGAGAACCGGGAGGTGGCCACGTAGATCACGGCGACGAAGAGGCCGAAGAACATCAGCGCGTTCCCGAGGTCGTTCTGCACCACGAGCACGCCGATGGCGATGATCCAGGCGATGAACATCGGGGCGAGGTCACGCAGCCGGGGGAAGGTCACGGGCCCGAACTTCCGGCCCGCCAGCAGGATCAGATCGCGGTTGTTGGCGAGGAATCCGGCGAAGAACACAGCCAGGGTGATCTTGGCGATCTCGCTGGGCTGGAAGGACAGCGGGCCGAGGTTCACCCAGATCCGGGCGCCGTGCAGCTCCTGGCCCACTCCCGGCACGATCGGAAGGAAGAGCAGAACGACGCTGGCCGCCAAGGAGATGTAGGTCAGCTGCCGGAGCCGACGGTGGTCCTTGAGCAGCCACAGAAGCGCCACGGCGGCCACGATCGAGACCCCGGTCCACATCAGCTGCCGATCGGCGACCCCGGAGTAGGCGGGGGTGAAGTCGAGCCGGTGGATCATCGCGAGGCCCAGCCCGTTGAGGGTCACCACGATGGGAAGGATGAAGGGGTCCGCGTACTTCGCGCGCAGCCGCAGGACCACATGGAAGGCGAGGACCAGGCCGGCGAAGACGGCGCCTTCGACGTAATAGTCGGCGGTGATCGGCTCGTCGAGGGCGAGCGCGACCAGCATCTGGGCGCCAATCGCCACAGTCAGGGCCATCAGGAGCAGCACCAGCTCGAGATTCCTGCGGGGCTTGTACACCTGCTGAGATGCTGCGTTCACTGGTCACCTCCCTGATTCTCGGCTGGCTGGTCCTGGGCTGGCTGATCCTCCGCGGGATCCTCGGCCGTCTCATCGGCGGGCTCGTCGGCCTCATCCTCCCCCGGTTCGTCCTCCGGGCCGGGTTCGTCCTGCTCGGCATTGGCGATGGCCATGGCGCGCAGCTGGCTGACGATGTGTTCCGCGTGATCACGGTCGTCGGCGGCGATGCCTCGCTCGATCCGCTCCTGGTGGTACTGGGTGAGGTCTCCCAGGGCGATATCGGCGTGTTCGTCGACCTCGGAGAGCCTGATCGGCCCCAGGGACTGGGAGACGCCGCTGTAGATGGCGACCTCGCCCTGGTCCTCTCCGACGTAGTACTGGGTCTGGGTCCAGACGTACCCCAGGAAGGTGACGACGGCGACCAGCACGGCCAACAGCGCCACAAAGGTGGGCAGGAACCAGGAGCTGCGTCGTCGAGTCGTCTCCAACGCGTCGAGCTCCTCCTCATCGAGGACCAGCTCCTCCTCCTGGATGCTCTCGGGCTCCTCGGCGAGTCCGGCGCCGGCCCGGTGCGGCCCGTCGTCACTGGGGGCCTGCGCCGCGGATGAGTCCGGATCACGTGGAGCTGGCTGATCGGCGGAGGGGTCAGCGGATTCGGGGTCGGCCGTGCCAGCGGGGTCAGCGAGGTCGGAGGCACCGACGGCGGCGCCTGAGTCAGCTCCGGTCTCGTCTGCTTCGCCGCTGGCCGCGGCAGGGTCGTGCGGATGCTCCTCGAGCAGCTCGGAGTAGGTGTGGCGCACGGGACGCAGCGGCTGGCCGGTGAGCAGCGAGGCCATCGGGTGCTCATCCACATTGCGCGCAACCACGGGAATCGTGCCGGTGTCGGCTGCCTTGTTGGCGGCGCCGACCAGCAGGTGCGGACGCGCTCCGAGCTTCTTGCGCACCATGGCGGCCGACAGCGGGGAGAGCGAGTCCTCGTCGTCGTGGGCGGAGAAGGCCTCGGAGTTGACCACCGGGACCACGTCGAGCTCCATGGTCGCGTCGGCTCCGCCGTAGTTGTGGGAGGCGGCGGCCACGGCGGCCTCGCTGAGCGGCAGTTCGTTGCTCGGTGCCAGGGCGGCCTCATCGGCCTCCACGACCTCCAGGCAGACCACTGTCACGTTGTCCGGGGCGCCTCCGCCGAGGGTCAGGTCGACAAGGTCATCGACGATCGACTCCAGGGTCTGGGTGGAGCGCAGCTTCTGTTCGATCAGCCGTTCGGAGACGACGGCGTTGAGCCCGTCTGAGCAGAGCAGCCAGCGCTCACCGGCCTCCAGCGGGAAGGAGGTGATGTCCAGCTCGGGTGAGGCATCGACATCGCCGAGCACGCGCATCAGCACGTTCTTGTGCGGGTGGTGCTCGGCCTGGTCTGGATCCAGCCGGCCTTCGTCGACCAGTCGCTGGACGAAGGTGTGGTCCTTGCTGACCTGCCGGAACCGTCCACGCTTGAGCCGGTAGGCGCGGGAGTCGCCGATGTGGGCGAACTGCAGCCGTTCCTGGGTGATCAGCAGCGAGGTGATGGTGGTGCCCATCCCGGCGAGCTTCGGGTTGGCCTTGACCAGCTTGTTCAAGAAGGAGTTCGCGGTCTGGATCTCATCCGGCAGCACCGTCTCGGGGTCCGCGAACCCGCGCGTGTCCAGGTGTGCGAGGTCCAGCACCGTGGAGGCGGAGGCGACGTCGCCGCCGGCGTGGCCGCCCATGCCGTCTGCGACCACGGCGAAATAGCGGCCCGCGTAGCCGGAGTCGTCGTTCTTGGAGCGCACGGCACCGGTGTCGGAGCGCGCTGCGAAGCGGAATACCAGAGCCACGGGCTAGGTCCTCAGCTCCAGGACGGTCTTGCCGATGCGGATCCGGTCCCCGGGCTCGACCGTGGAGGCGCGGGTCAGCTGCTCCTCACCGAGCCAGGTGCCGTTGGTGGAGCCCAGGTCCTCGAGGAACCAGCGGGAACCCTGGGGGAAGAGTCGGGCGTGCTTGCCGGAGGCGTAGTCGTCATCGAGCACCAGGGTGCATTCCTGTGCCCGGCCCATCATGATCGAGGCTGAGCCGAGCGGGAGCTCGGTCCCGGCCAGGGGGCCCTCGCTGACCAGCAGGCGTCGGGGTCGCGGACGCGGAGTGGGGGCGCTGTGGTTGCTGCCGGCGGGGGCGGGGGGTCCGCTGCGCGGGGCCGGTGCAGCGTGTGGGGCGGCGGCTCGGGCCCGTGAGCGCTTGGAGATGGTCATGTCCCGGCCCTGCGCTCCGATGATCGAGAGGATCAGGATCCAGAGCAGCAGCAGCAGCCCGAACTGCAGCACCGTGACAGCGAGTTCACTCATGTGTAGGCGTCCTTCAGCTCTGGCGGAAGCGCAGGCGCGCGTTGCCGAGCGAGATCAGGGCGCCGTCGATGAGCTGCACCTTCGGCGTGTCACCGGTGAGCTGCTCGCCGTCCACATAGGAGCCGTTGGTGGAGCCCAGGTCACGGGCGTACCACGCGCCGCCGGAGCGGAAGAGCTCCAGGTGCTTGCGCGAGACCCCGGTGTCGGGAACGGTGACATCGGCCGAGGTGGAGCGCCCGATCACGGTGGAGTCCGGGCGCAGCGGGTAGGTCTGCTCCTCATACTCCAGGCTCGCCGTGGGCTGCGGGGCAGGGGCTGATGTCGGCGCGGGCGGAGGGGTGACCGTGGGCTGGGACATCGTGGCCGGAAGCGGGGCGGCGGCGCTGGGGCCGGCTGCCGGGGAGGACTGCTGGGGCGCGACGGGGCTGGCCAGCGGGTCCTTGTCGGTGCGCGACTCGATGCTGAGCTGACCGCGCTTGAGCTCGGTGTTCTTCACGAAGGTCGCCTTCACCGGGCCCAGCAGGGTGTATCCCTGGGATTCGGCGTGGCGCAGGATCTCCTCGCAGAGCTCCTCGGCCAGGGCGACGCCATATTTCTTGGCCTCGCTGAAGTCCTCACCGGCGAGCCGGACCTTGTACAGGTTCGGTGCCAGGTGCTGGCCCTCGGCGATGGTCTTGGACTCTCGGTCCATGTGGCGGCGTACGGCGGTGGCGATCTCCACGGGTCCGAGACTCCCTCCTCGTCCTGAGAAGGCACCGCGGACGGCCTTTTCGATGCCGTGTTCAAGCTTGTCTAGCAGTCCCACCGGCACCTCCTTCTACTGATGAATGTGTGCCCAGCCTTGAAACGGCTGCGTGCTGAACTGGGCAATAAGTCCAGAGTCTACTGTCTCACCCCTGCACCGTGCCGCCCAGTGGCTCCTCCCGCAGGGCCTCAATGGCGGGACGGGGCTGTGACCCTTGCCACAGTCTTACCAGGGGTGCTACTTTCTTCTCACCGTGAGAGCGCTCTCACAAGACGGCTTGGGGACTCGCTCGCACCTCATATCGAAGGAGATTTCTGTGATGAGGACTACTGATCACGCGGAGGAGAACACCTCCGCAGCCGCCCACCCGGGGCGTCGGCCAGGCTCGGCCCGAGGCGCGCATCGCCGCGCCCCTGTGCTGCGGGGCATCGCGCTCACCTCCGGCCTGGCGCTCGCCCTGACCGCCTGCGGAGGTGCCGCCGGCGGGGACGACGACGGCGGCGTGGCCGAGGGGGAGGACGTCAGCTTGAGCGTGACCACCTTCAACGAGTTCGGCTATGAGGAGCTCTTCACCGAGTACGAGGAGCTCAACGAGAACGTCACCATCGAGCACAACAAGATCGACACCGCAGAGAACGCCCGTGATTCGCTGCGCAACAGCCTCGGCGCCGGGCAGGGCGCCTCGGACATCGAGCCCCTGGAGGTGGACTGGCTCGCCGAGTTCAAGCAGTACCCGGACCGCTTCGAGGACCTCTCGGATCCCGAGGTCGAGGGCCGGTGGCTCGATTGGAAGTACGAGGATGCTCTGCTTGAGGACGGCAGCCTCATCGGCTACGGCACCGACAGCGGTCCGCAGGCCGTCTGTTACCGGGCGGACCTGTTCGAGGAGGCCGGGCTGCCCACCGACCGTGACGAGGTGGCCGACTTCCTCGGAGACACCTGGGAGGACTACTTCGCGGCCGGCCGGGAGTTCGTGGCTGAGTCCGACTCCGCCTGGTACTCCGGTTCCGACAACGTCTGGCAGGGCATGATCAACCAGGTCGAGGTGCCCTTCCAGGATGCGGAGGGCGAGGTCATCGCCGATACGAATCCCGAGGTGAAGGACCTCTACGACCAGCTGCTCGAGGCCTCGGTTCAGGACGAGCTCTCGGCGGGTCTGACCCAGTGGAGCGGCGACTGGTCTGACGCCTTCCAGCGCGAGGAGACCTTCGCCACCATGATGTGCCCGGGCTGGATGCTGGGCATCATCGAGGGCAACGCCGCGGAGGTCGAGGGCTGGGACATCGCCAACACCTTCCCGGGCGGCGGCGCCAACTGGGGCGGCTCATATCTGACCGTGCCGTCGCAGGGAGACAACGTCGAGGCGGCCAAGGAACTGGCAGCCTGGCTCACCGCTCCGGAGCAGCAGCTGAAGGCCTTCGAGGTTGTCAACGCGTTCCCATCCACGGCGGAGGCGCTGGAGTCCGAGGAGCTGCTCTCAGCCACCAATGAGTTCTTCAACGACGCTCCCACCGGCGAGATCCTGGCCGAACGCGCCGAGGCTGTGGAGACCCAGCCGCTGAAGGGCACCGAGTACCTGACCATCAATGTGGCGATCCAGGACGCGATCAACCGGGTCGACGTCGACGGCTCCGACGATCCGGAGTCCTCCTGGCAGAAGTTCGTCAACGACATGGAAGCCCTGCGCTGATCATGACCGCACCTTCAAGGGCCGAGGCCGCCGCCACGGGATCCCGTAGCGGCGGTCCGGCGGGCCGGACCGGGACCGGTCGCCGGAAGCCGCGCATCAGCTTCCGGCACCGGGCCTCGGCCTGGGACCGCCGGTATTCGCCCTACCTCTACATCAGTCCCTTCTTCCTGCTCTTCGCCGTGGTCGGGCTGTTCCCGCTGATCTACACCATCTGGGTCGCCGCCCACGACTGGGACCTGATCATGGGCCAGGGCGAATTCGTCGGCACGGACAACTTCGCGCACGTGCTGGGTCAGCGGGCCTTCTGGATCTCGCTGCGCAACACGCTCTCGATCTTCATCCTCTCCTCGGCCCCGCAGGTGGTGGCGGCAATCCTGATCGCCTACCTGCTCGACTACAACCTGCGCGCCAGAACCTTCTGGCGGATGGGCGTGCTGGTGCCCTATGTGGTCACGCCGGTGGCCGTGGCGCTGATCTTCTCCAACCTTTTCGGTGACCGGTTCGGGCTGGTGAACTCGATGCTCGAGACCGTGGGCATCGACGCCGTCGGCTGGCATTCGGGCGTGCTGCCCAGCCACCTGGCCATCGCCACCATGGTGAACTTCCGCTGGACCGGGTACAACGCACTGATCTTCCTGGCCGCCATGCAGGCTGTCCCGCGAGACCTCTATGAGGCGGCCGCGATCGACGGCGCGGGGAAGGTCCGTCAGTTCATCTCGGTGACCATCCCGAACCTGCGCCCGACCATCATCTTCGTGATCATCACCTCGACCATCGGCGGGCTTCAGATCTTCGACGAGCCGCGGATGTTCGACCAGTACGGCCGCGGCGGCGCCGACGGCCAGTGGCAGACCATGACTTTGTACCTCTACGAACTGGGCTGGACCCGGTCCGACTTCGGGCTCGCCTCCGCGGTGGCGGTGCTGCTGTTCCTGCTGATCGTGGCCATCGGGCTGGTCAACTTCGTCATCACCCGCCGCATCTCAAGCTCGGAGGTCAAGCGATGAGCGCGCTCGAAGAGAGGCCGCTGCCGATCATCCCGCGCACGGGACCCGCGACAGCGCCCAAGAACGACGACGACCCCTTCGGCCGCCGCGGGTCCGGATCCGGGGCAGGATCCCGACCTAAGGGACGCCGCCGCCGACGCGGAGGCTCCGGAGGGCCGGGCCGCGGACCGGGCTGGATCGTCTACGGGTGCCTGGCGGCGGTGATCCTGGGCAGCATGTTCCCACTGTGGTGGTCCTACCTGATCGGCAGCCACGACTCGACGATCCTCTCCCGGGACTCCTTCCCGCTGCTCCCGGGCGGAAACTTCCTGGACAACGCCGCCTCGGTGATCAACACCGTGCCCTTCTGGCGGGCGACGATGAACTCGATCATCGTCTCCACCGTCACTGCGGTCTCGGTGGTGTTCTTCTCCACCCTGGCCGGCTACGCCTTCGCGAAGCTGCGCTTCAAGGGTGCCGCGCCGCTGCTGGTCTTCGTGATCGCCACCATGGCGATCCCCACCCAGCTCGGCGTCGTTCCGCTCTACCAGGTGATGGCGCGGCTGGGCTGGATCGGGGAGCTGCAGGCCGTCATCGTGCCGGGCCTGGTGACGGCCTTCGGAGTGTTCTGGATGACCCAGTACCTGCGGCAGGCGATCCCCGATGAGCTCATCGAGGCCGCCACCGTGGACGGGTGTTCCATGATCCGCACCTTCTGGCACGTGGCCCTGCCGGCCGCGAAGCCGGCGGCGGCGATGCTGTTCCTCTTCACCTTCGTCCTGAACTGGACGAACTTCTTCTGGCCGTTCATCGTGCTGGGCCCGCAGAATCCCACCCTGCCCGTGGCGCTGCAGCAGCTGCAGGCGGCGCACTTCGTGGACTACTCGCTGGTGCTGGCCGGGGCCACCATGGCCACCATCCCGCTGCTCATCCTGTTCATCTTCACGGGCCGTCAGCTCGTATCCGGAATCATGCAAGGAGCCGTCAAGCAATGAGTTCTTCCCTCACCACCCAGGCAACCAGCGCACCGCGCACCGTGGCCTTCCCCGCCGACTTCCTCTTCGGCTCCGCCACCGCGGCCTACCAGGTCGAAGGTGCTGCCGCAGAAGGCGGCCGCGCCCCCTCGGTGTGGGACACCTTCGCCCACACCCCGGGGAAGGTCCACGCCGGGGACACCGGGGACGTCGCCTGCGACCACTTCCACCGCTTCCGTGACGACGTGGCGCTGATGAAGCGGCTGAACCTCAAGGTCTACCGGTTCTCGGTCAGCTGGTCCCGGGTGATGCCTGACGGGGTGACCGTCAACCCGGAGGGACTCAGGTTCTACTCGGATCTCGTCGATGAGCTGCTCGCCGCCGGGATCCTGCCCTGGCTCACGCAGTACCACTGGGATCTGCCCCAGGCACTGGAGGATCAGGGCGGGTGGACCAACCGCCGGACCGCTGAGCTCTTTGCTGACTACGCGGTGGTGCTGCACGAGGCGCTGGGCGATCGGGTCCGACACTGGACCACCCTGAACGAGCCGTGGTGTTCGGCCTTCCTGGGCTACGCCAACGGGCACCACGCGCCGGGGCGGACCTCCCCGGAGGACGCTCTGGCCGCGGCGCATCACCTGCTGCTCGGACACGGGCTCGCGGTGAGGCGGCTGCGTCGTCGTGATCCGCAGCTGGAGCTGGGGCTGACGCTGAACTTCACCGACTACCGGCCGGCGGATCCAGAGTCACCGGGAGATGTGGATGCCGCACGCCGGCTCGATGGCAGCTTCAACCGCTTCTTCGCTGGGGCGATCTTCGACGGGGCCTACCCGGAGGATGTGCTTGCCGACCAGGCAGGGCTCTGGCGCGAGGGGCTGGTCCAGCCGGGAGACCTGGAGATCATCTCGACGCCCATCGACGTGCTGGGGGTCAACTTCTACACCGGGGAGCTGCTCACCGGTGTAGAGCCCGAACGCGCCGCGCAGGCGGCGGCCACGGCGCGGGCGACGGGGGAGCCGAACCCGAACGTGGGCTCCGAACACGTCTCGGCGGTGCCGCGGGGACTGCCGGCCACCGCGATGGGATGGGAGGTCTTCCCGCAGGGACTGCATGATCTGCTGCTTCGGCTGCACCGCGAATACACCGGTCCCGCCGGGGTGGCGCTCTATGTCACCGAGAACGGCGCGGCCTACCCGGATGCGCCCGACGCCGCGGGCTTCGTCCAGGATGATCAGCGGCTCAGTTATATCCGAGAGCACCTCCATGCCGTGCATCAGGCTAGGGAGGCCGGTGCGGATGTGCGGGGATACTTCGTGTGGTCCCTGTTGGACAACTTCGAATGGGCCTTCGGCTATGACCGGCGCTTCGGGATCGTGCGGGTGGATTACGATACGCTCACGCGCACTCCGAAGGCCTCGGCGAACTGGTACGCACAGGTCGCGGCAACTGGTGTGGTGGACTGAGAGAAGCAACGACGCCGTGGTGACCACATCCGACGAAGGGGGACCGATGCCTGCTCGGCGACTGCCGACCCTGGAGGATGTGGCAGCCAGGGCAGGTGTTTCCCGCGCCACCGCCTCCCGGGCGGTGAACCTGGATCCACGGGTCCGCGCGCAGTCCCGGATCGCGGTGGAGGCGGCGGTGACCGAGCTCGGCTACCGCCCCAACCGGGCCGCGCGCTCGCTGGTGAACCAGGAGGTCGACTCGATCGCCGTCGTCGTGCCGGAGGCCGAGGACCGGGTCTTCGCGGATCCGTTCTTCGCCTCGATGCTCGCCTCGATCACCCAGCGGCTGGCGGATTCCCCGGTGCAGGTGCTGCTGGCCATGGGCCAGCCCGGGGGACGGCAGAAGATCGAGCGATATCTGCGCGGCGGCTACACCGACGGCGCGATCATCGTCTCGCACCACCGCGACGATGACCTGTCCGACGTGCTCCACGAGACGAAGCTGCCCGCGGTCTACGTCGGCCGGCCCTACGCCGGAGATGTCGGCATCCCCTGGGTGGATGTGGACAACCGCTCGGGTGCGGCGCTCGCGGCAGACCACCTGATCAGTCAGGGACGACGTCGACTGGCCACCATCGCCGGTCCGCAGGACATGGCAGCCGGGTCGGATCGATTGACTGGGTGGACCGAGGCGCTGCAGCGCGCGGGCCTGGACTCCGGCCTGGTCGAGTTCGGCGACTTCACCTCCGCCTCGGGTGCGGTGGCGATGGAGCGGCTGCTCGAGCGCGCTCCAGACCTCGACGCCGTCTTCGTGGCCTCGGATCTGATGGCGGTGGCCGCCATGCATGAGGTCCAGTCTCGAGGAATCGCCGTGCCGGAGCAGATCGCAGTCGTGGGATTCGACGACACGCACGCCGCACAGCTGACCCGCCCGCCGCTGACCACCGTGATCAACCCGGTGGGGGAGCTAGCCGGGCGTGCAGTGGACCTGCTGCTTCAGCTGATGCAGGGGGAGAACGTGGACCCTGTGGTGCTGCAGACCGCCATGGTCAAACGGACATCGGGATGACACTCAGGTGAACTTGCTTCAGTTTTGAAATAAAATGAGGCAGACTGCTGTTGTCCCCATTGACCAACCACGGTGGTTCTGCGCGTTCGGCGCGGGGCCGCAACCCTAAGAGGAGTCCCATTCATGGCACATCTGACCCCCGGCACCTGGAACCTTGATTCTTCGCACTCCGAGATCGGCATGACCGTGCGCCACGCCGGCATCTCCAAGGTGAGGGCCATCTTCGAAGAGGCCGAGGCCACCCTCGTCGTCTCCGAGGGTGATGAGGCGACTGTTGACGCGCACGTCAAGGCCGTGTCCTTCAACTCCAAGAGCCCCGACCGCGACGCCCACGTCCGCGGCGAGGACTTCCTGAACTCCGAGGCCCACCCCGAGCTGACCTTCGTGGCGAACAACATCGCCGCAAACGGTGAAGAGTTCGAGATCTCCGGCGACCTGACCATCCGCGGCGTCACCAAGCCGGTGACCTTCGAGGTCGAGTTCGGCGGTCAGGCGGTGGATCCCTTCGGCATGACACGTGCGGGCTTCTCGGCCAACACCGTGATCTCCCGCAAGGAGTTCGGCCTGACCTGGAACGCAGCCCTGGAAGCCGGCGGCGTGCTGGTCGGCGACAAGGTCTCGATCGACCTTGAGGCAGCCTTCGTCCTGGCTCAGTGATTCGATTCTGAGCCGATGCTCAGCGCATCGGCGATGAGGGCTCAGGCCCTCTGCTGAGAGAGGCCCGGTTCCGTGCCGGTGGGGTTGATCTCCATCGGTGCGGGGCCGGGCCCTTTTTGTATACAGGATCGTGCAAGTGCGTCCTGTTCGTGCGCGTGCGGGGAGCCGCGGCGCTCAGGCGGCCGCGGTCTGAGTCGTGGTGGCCACAACGGGCGGGTGCGGATAGCCGGCGGTGAGGATGTTGAAGGCGTCCTGGATGAGCGCCGGGAGCTCCTCATCCGGCAGGTTGTTCTGCGACCAGAGGGCCAGCGAGGTGACCATCGCCGAGACCGCACCTGAGGCGGCGAGCGAGGGATAGAGGTCCGTGCTGACATCGGTGCCGGAGTGCACGGCGATGCGCGCGCTCAGAAGCTCCACCAGCTCCACCTGCTGGGTGACGCGGAAGGGGCGCAGTGAGGGATTCTTCTCCTCCAGCTGTGCGAGCTGAGAGGCCCTCCGCAGCTGCTCGGGATGCTCGCGGGCGTACTCACTGAGCTGCTCGCAGAGCACCTTCAATGGTGGCTCGTCAGACTGCTCGCCTCCGCATTCATCCAGGACCTGCTCCGCGCCGATGCTGCCGGCTGCGAGCACGGCTTCCTCTTTGGAGGGGAAGTAGTTCGAGACCGTGCGCGGGGAGACGAAGGCTTCGCGCGCGATCTCATCGATGGTGACATCGTTGAGCCCTTTGGCCAAGGTCAGCTTCAATGCGGCCCCAGCGATTGCTTCTCTGGTCATCTGCTTCTTCAGCTCGCGTAGGCCCAGCCGTTCTTCATCCATTGTTCAATATTACCGCAGGTCTGCTGATTGAGATTCTTTGCATGAAGGGCAAAGTTCTTGAGAACTGTCCGACCGAAACTGCATGGCGCTCAACGCGGCGATATCTGTTGTCCGGCAATTCTGGGGTGAGGGCATCCACAATTTGTTTCCACATGTTCGACTGCCGCACTTATAAGCATGCACAAACTGCAAAGTCGCACAAGAAGAAGCTTGCGTTAACCGCAAAACGCTGTAATGATCAAGGCGGCACCTGATTCCTGAACGGGGGCGGGAGCCAAAGTCCCCAGAACCTTTTCTGGGCTTCCACTTTGATCAAAAGGAATCCGCCATGAATCGTGCATACGCGCTGGTCGCCACCCTCCAGTCCTTCATGACTGACCGCTTCGAAGGCCGCAAGGACCGCGGCGCCACCGCCGTGGAGTACGGGCTCCTCGTAGGGCTGATCGCTGTGGTGATCATTGCCGCTGTCATCCTGCTGGGCAACACGCTCGACGGTCTCTTCGGCAAGGTAAACACCGAGCTCACTAAAACCACCACTCCGTGATGAAGCTCGCTTCCCATATCTGATTGCCGGTGGAGCCCTTGAGAGGGCTTCACCGGCAGCTTCGGTTCCAGGAACTGTTGTACCTCCGGCTGCGTGGAAGGATCGAGACGTGAGAGCACGAGCGAATGATCGCGGTGCCTCGGCGGTGGAATTCGCCATCGTCGCTCCGATTCTTGTGTTCATGCTGCTAGGCATCATCGCCTTCGGTCACGCGTTTCACGTTCAATCCGCCCTATCGAACGCGGCGCGTGACGGGGTCCGGGTCATGGCATTGCAGGACACCTCCGGCGGCGCGGATCCGCGAACTGCCGCCCGCGACACCGTCATCGCCTCGGCAGCCCCCTCGGCGAACGTCTCCGCGGGGCAGATCAACATCACCCCCGCCACATGTGAGGCAGCCGGCACCTCAGGCCCCGGTACCGCCACGGTGACTATCAGCTACCCGATGCAGCTGCTCGGCGGCGTCGGATCGGTGACTCTCACCGGCAAGGGGACCATGCGATGCAACGGCTGAAGACCTTGTTCAAGTGGCGAAAGAACAACGATGACCGCGGGGCGTCGGCCGTCATCGTCGCGCTGATGATGGTGCCAATCATGATTCTGGCCGCGCTGGCCATCGATGTCGCAGCAATGCACGCGGACCGTCAGCAGTTGCAGACCGGCGCCGACTCCGGAGCTCTCGCGATCGCCCAGGACTGCGCGCGCGATGACTGTAGCACCACTGGCGCCACTGCGCAGAGCATGGCCGCTGCCAATCTCAATGCCGCCGGCGCTCTCGGTGAAGTTCACGCCCTGGACGAGACCGCCGGGGAAGTGAGGGTGCAGACCAGCACCGTCCGGGACCATTGGTTCGCCCCGATCATCGGGATCAACTCGACCCCGCTGCAGGCACAATCTGCTGCCCGCTGGGGATATCCCACCGGCGGCACCGCAGTTCTCCCGTTGACGTTTTCCTGGTGCGCTCTCACGGCTCAGGCGGGAATCACCGTACAGCGCGATCCCTCTTCTGGCGCAGTGATTGGGGTGGACATTCCCGAATCGACCCCAGACCGCACAATCAATTTCACTAAGTCCTCTGACACCAGCTGCACCGGTCCGTCCGGCAATGCCCTGCCCGGTGGGTTCGGCTGGCTGTCGCCTAGCGCGGAGAGCTGTGGCAAGACGGAATCCATCATCAACGGATGGGTTGGTTCAGATACCGGCAACAACGTTCCCTCTATCTGCAACGACGCTGAGTTTCGCAAGTGGATCGGGAAGACGGTGCTGCTTCCGATATTTGACCGAACCACCGGCACAGGGAACAACGGAGAATATCTGATCTATGGGTATGCGGCGTTCACACTGTCCGGGTATTACTTTGCCGGCCAGTACGGTCATCCGTCTCCAGCACCCTGTGGAGGCAATGAACGGTGCATCCGTGGAAGCTTCGACCGTTTCGTGGACCTGACCGAAGATTTCGACTACAGCCCCAGCGGTCCGCGCCTCGGCGCCGCCGTCGTCGCCCTGACCGAGTAAGGCTCACATGTCCCGTCGCGTCCTTGCCGCCCTTGCCGCCGTCGTCCTTGCTGCCCTGGCAGCCGTGTTGGTGATCAGCTACGTCAACCAGGCCGACGATCGTGCGATGGCGGACATGTCCCCCGAAACCGTCTTGGTGGTGACTGAAGCTGTTCCTGAGGGGACCCCCGTGGAAGAGATGGGGGAGTTCGTCGGCACCGATGAGGTGCCCTCCGCCGCCGTCGTCCCCGCTGGCATCGAGTCCCTCGAGGAGGTGGCAGGTCAGGTCACGATCGCGCCCTTGTACCCGGGAGAGCAGCTGATGGCCGGGCGCTTCGCCTCCCCTCAAGATCTGGAAGGGGCGAGAGACGTGGAGATCCCTTCAGGGTTCCACGAGATCACCGTCCAGCTTCCCGCCACTCGGGTCGTCGGGGGACAGCTGAATCCCGGGGACACTGTCGGGTTCTTCGTGAGTGCCTCCGATCCCCAAGAGACGCAATTGACTCTGCAGAAAGTCCTCGTCACGCGGGTGGACGGCGGAGTCACCGAGACGATCGAGGAGGACGGTACCGAGACCACCACCCCCGCCGCCGAGACCCTCATGGTGACCCTCGCCGTGGAGGCCAGCGATGCCACGCTGGTGGCTCACGCTGCGGAGTTCCACGGAGTCTGGCTCTCGCTGGAGCCTGAGGATGGGCCCGAAGATGACTCCGATTCCATTGAAGTCCAGGACGTGCTGCGATGATCCGCATCGCGGTGGCCGTCGCTGACTCCGACCTCGAACCCGCCTACGCGCAGGCCGCCGGGGGCGGGTACCTGTCCCTCCCGGTGCCGTATTCGGAGAACCCGGCAGATCTGCTCGGAAGGCTCAAGGGCGGCTCCGTTCCCGGTGTACTGGTGATGGACTCCCGGCGCGACCCCGATCTCTGCCTCGCATTGGCAGCTCGATTCCACACCGAACATCCGGACACCGTGGTGCTGCTGATCACCGATCAGCCCGAGGCCCTCGGCCTGCGGGCCATGCGTGCAGGAGTCACCGACCTGCTCGCCCCCGGTGCCGACCTGGAACAGGTGAGTCGAGCCCTCGCCGCTGCCAAAGAACAGGCCGACGCCCTCGCTGCCCGGCACGCCACCACCGAATCTCAGGGTCCCACCGGCCGGGTGATCACCGTCGTGGCCTCCAAGGGAGGCGTGGGCAAGACGACAGTGATGACCAACCTCGCGGTCGCGCTGGCTCAGGCCGTCCCGAACTCGACAGTGATCGTGGACCTGGACCTGCAGTTCGGCGATGTGGCCACGGCGCTGAACCTCTCCCCGGAGCATTTCCTGCCCGACGCGCTGCAGAGCGTGGCAAGCGGAGACACCATCGCACTGAAGACCCGGCTGACCCTGCACGAGACCGGGCTCTACGTGTTGCCGGCGCCGGCAGATCCGGCCGCCGCCGACGGCATCACCAGCGCCCAGATCAGTCAGCTCCTGCAGGTGCTGACCCAGGAGTTCCCGTACGTGGTGGTCGACACCTCCCCAGGTCTAGCGGATCACACGCTGGGGGCGCTGGATCACACCACCGATCCGCTGCTGCTCACTACGCTCAGCGTGCCCGCGCTCAGCGGACTGCGCAAGATCGTCGACACGCTCTCGGTGCTACAGATGTTCACCGAGCGGTATCACGTGGTGGTGAACCACGCCGACGCCGCGGACGGCGTCGCGCTGAGCGACGTGGTACAGACCCTCGGGGTCCCGGTTGGGACCGCGATCCCCAGGTCCAAAGGTGCACCTGCTTCGATCAACGTCGGCGTGCCGCTCATGCAGTCCCAGACGCGCGATCCGCTGGTCAGATCGCTGGCGACGCTGGCGAACAGGCTGCTCCCTGCGGGAGTCCAGCTCGACCGGCGGGGCCGGCTGCGCACGAAGGGGAAGAAGTCATGAGCCTCTCCGAACGGCTGAAGGCCGCGCAGGCGGGGTCCCCGCCACCGAAAGCCGAGGCAGCACCGGCAGCGCTGGACGCGGGTGGCCCCCCTCCCCTCCTCGACGCATCAACGGACACGCCTGCGCGCCCCGTCACGCGCCGGACCGCCGCCAGTGCCCGTGAGCGACCACCCGTGGCGGCGCGGTCGGATGAGCCCGACGACGCCCTCCGTCGGTTGAAGGACACCGCCGCCGCGACGCTGTTCCAACGCATCGGTGCCCGGCTCAACGACCCCTCCCTGGATGAGCGCCAGCTCCATGCTCTGGTGCGTGCCGAACTGAACGCCGTCATCGAGAAATCCGCCATCCCGCTCAGCACCGAGGAGCGCAAACGGCTCACCGCCGAGGTCCAGGACGACGTGCTCGGCTATGGTCCGCTGCAGCGGCTGCTCGATGACGAGACCGTCACCGAGGTGATGGTCAACGGACCGGACATGATCTACATCGAGAAGTCCGGCCAGCTGCAGCGCGCGGCCAGCCGATTCGCCTCCGAGGAACATCTGCGACTGGTCATCGAACGCATCGTCTCCCGCATCGGACGCCGGATCGATGAGTCCGCCCCGATGGTCGACGCCCGACTTCTGGACGGCTCCCGCGTCAATGCCGTGATCCCACCGCTGGCCTTCAACGGGTCCTCGCTGACCATCAGAAAGTTCAGCAAGGACCCCTTCAAGGTCCATGACCTGGTCCGCTTCGGCACGCTCAGCCCGGAGATGGCAGAACTCCTGGACGCCTGTGTCGCGGCCAAGCTCAACATCATCGTCTCCGGCGGCACCGGCTCCGGCAAGACCACCCTGCTCAACGTGCTCTCCTCCTTCATCCCCGACGGCGAACGGATCGTCACCATCGAAGATGCGGTCGAGCTCCAGCTCCAGCAGGACCACGTGGTCCGGCTGGAATCTCGGCCTCCCAATGTGGAGGGCAAGGGCGAGGTCAGCATCCGCGACCTGGTGCGCAACTCGCTGCGCATGCGACCGGACCGGATCGTGGTCGGCGAGGTCCGCGGTGGAGAGAGCCTCGACATGCTCCAGGCCATGAACACCGGCCACGACGGCTCCCTGTCCACCGTCCACGCCAACTCACCCCGCGATGCGATCGCCCGGCTGGAGACACTGGTCCTGATGGCAGGAATGGACCTTCCGCTGCGCGCCATCAGGGAACAGATCGCCTCAGCGGTGGACCTGATCGTGCAGCTCACCCGTCTTCGCGACGGCACCCGGCGGGTCACCGCGGTCACCGAGGTCCACGGCATGGAAGGCCAGACCGTCACCCTCCAGGACGTCTTTCTCTTCGACTACTCCGCCGGAGTCGACGACGGCGGGAAGTTCCTCGGCAAACCCATCTCCACCGGCATCCGCCCACGATTCACGGAACGCTTCGCTGACCTGGGCATCACCGTCTCCCCGGGCGTCTTCTCCCGGCCAGAGGCCAGGCCCGGACCATGATGGAGATCATTCTCGAGAACCTTCTGCCGACAATCGGAGTGCTCGCCGGCGCGATCGCAGTGGGCATCATCAGTTACCTGATGGTCTCGCCGGGCCCGGTGCGCGTGCCGGTAGAGCGCCGCCAACCTGGCCACGTGCCCATGCCCAGCGCCTTGGAGCGCGGCGCGGGAACCGCTACGGCGCTGGTGGAGCGGCTCATCCACCGCCGGGGAACCCCGGTGGGCGCCTCGACGCTGGAGCTCGCCGCGGTAAAGCTGCGACCCCAGGACTTCGTCTTTCTGGTCATCGTGGGCTCGGTGGTCGGTTTCGCCCTGGGCCTGGTGCTCAGCGGCGCGCTGGCTGCGTTCCTGTTCGCCGCCGCGGTGCCGTTGGGAGCGAAGATCCTGCTCGGGCTGCGGATCTCCAAGCGGCAGAAGCAGTTCGCCGACCAGCTCGATGACTCGCTGCAGCTGATGGCCTCGAATCTGCGCGCCGGGCACAGCCTGCCGCAAGCACTCTCCTCAGTCGCGAAGGAGGCAGAGAGCCCCACCTCCGATGAGTTCGTGCGCATCGTCAACGAGACCCGGGTGGGACGAGACCTCGGCGTCGCTCTGGACATGACCGCCGCGCGCATGGCCAGCGAGGACTTCTCCTGGATCACCCAGGCGATCGCGATCAACCGGGAGGTCGGCGGAAACCTCGCCGAGGTGCTCGACGGCGTGGCCAACACCATCCGACAGCGCAACGACATCAAGCGTCAAGTGGCTACCCTCAGCGCCGAGGGCCGACTCTCGGCACTGATCCTGATGGTGCTCCCGTTCGGCCTCGCCGGTTTCCTGCTGATGAGCAATCCCGGGTATCTCGCCCCCTTCACCGAGAGTGCGCTCGGCTATGGACTGATGATCCTCGGCGTGGTCATGCTCACCCTTGGCGGGCTCTGGCTGCGCAAGGTTGTGGAGATCAAGTTTTGAACGCCATGACCACGTCCGTCGCGCTTGCCACCGCGTGTGCCGCGCTCGCCGTGGGAATGGCGGTCTGGCTCATCTGGACGGCGGTGGATCCGACGCGACGCCAAGTCCGCGAGAACCTGCGGCGCACCGGAGTCACCCTGGTGGCGGCCCCAAACGGCCCGGGACCGAACGAAAGCAGCTTCTCACTCTCGTCGCTGGCCAGGAGGGTGACGCCCGAGGTCATCGTGAAGACCCTGGACCGACAGCACACCCTCGCCGGCCGTCCCGCCGCTTGGACGGTGGAGAAGCTGCTCACGCTCAAGCTCCTCTGGCTCCTGGCCGCAGGGGTGGTCAGCGCATTGACCCTTTTGTCTGGGCCCCCGCCACTCCTGGTGCTGATGACTCTAGGCGTGTCGATGGTCGGGTACTTCCTGCCGGAGCTGCTGCTCAACAGCGAGGGGACCAAACGTAACCAGCAGATCGAGCTGGAACTCGCCGACACCCTGGACCAGATGACCATCGCGGTCGAGGCCGGACTGGGATTCGACTCCGCCATGGCGCGCGCCGCGCAGAACGGCAAAGGTCCGCTGGCGAACGAGCTGGTCCGCACCCTTCAGGACATCCAGATGGGCAACTCGCGCAGGCAGGCCTTTGAGGCATTGACCGTGCGCACCACCGTCGTGGACCTGCGCCGGTTCGTCCGTGCCGTGATCCAGGCGGATGCCTACGGAGTCTCCATCGCGAGCGTCCTGCGGACCCAGGCGGATGAGATGCGGCTGAAGCGACGCCAGCGCGCTGAGGAGAAGGCCCAGAAGATTCCGGTGAAGGTGCTTGCTCCGTTGATGCTCTTCATCCTCCCGGTCATCTTCATCGTGGTCATGGGACCGGCCGCGATCAACATCGTCGAATCCTTCAGCGGCATGTGATGAGTGAACCCGTCATGATCCCTCTTCTGACCGCGTTGCTGGCCGCAGTGCTGGGTGGGCTGCTCACCCCGGCCCTGCGTCCGTTCCTCGAGGACGATTCCGAGCGGGTGGGGAGTCTTCTGCGTGTGCCTGTTGCGGTGCTTGCAGCGCTGGCCGGATTCGGTGCCGCGGGCGTCGCGGACAGTGCCGCGGAGCTGGTGGCCTTCGCGGCGGTCGGAGTCGGTTGCGCGCTGCTGGTGGTGACCGACCTGATGGTGCGTCGGCTGCCCGATGTCTTGGTGGCATGTACCGCTGTGGCACTGCTGGTGCCACTTGCGGTGGCGGCAGCTACCGCGGATGAATGGTCCACGTTCGGTCGGAGTCTGCTGGCGGCCGTGGTGCTCCTCGCCGGGTACTTGCTGCTGGCGCTGATCGCGCCGACCGGGCTGGGTCTCGGTGACGTGAAGTTCGCTTTTCTGGTCGGCGGATTCCTGGGCTGGTTCGGGTGGTCCCACGTGGCCGCTGGCACGGTACTGGGATTCACCATCAATGGGGTCATCGCGCTGGTGGTTTTGGTCAGCCGAAATGGAGGCCGGGACACGCAGATTCCCTTCGGCCCGTCGATGGCCCTCGGCGCAGTCTGCGCCGTGGCGCTGCTGCCGTAACTCGAACGGGCAGAGAAACGTTCTTAGGGCACAGGCGAACGAGAATTCTTCACCGATGACAGCGTCTTCGGTCGCCTCCAGGCAGTGCTCGCGCCGTTTTCCGCCTCCGCGGATTTGTGTTTTCTGCATCGTCATGCAAGGCAGAGAACCTGGTGATACTCACTCGGTATTTTCTACTGATGAATTACGTAGTACTTACTAGGCCGGCTAAAAATAGCATTTGCCACCATCACTGCACCTCAGAACGCGCCTGGTGAATCTTGCGAGGCATGGCGATGAAATTGGACTTGTGGATCTTCAGACTGCGCCGTAATCTCAGCGACAAGTGACCCAGATCGCCCAGATCTACATGGGTGAAAAATCTGTTGGAACTTGTGCGAACGACTAGGTTCGATCGGCACCAATTGCATTCCATTCCGGGGGGAAAAATGAATAATACGACCAGCTCGGCTCGATCTGCGCCAGCAGTCCAGCGGCCCGATTTCAGTACGCGGTTGAGAGTTGGGCTGAGCGCCCTGCTCGTCACTTTTGTTGTTATGGCGGTGGCTCTGTCGTTCTCGTCCGCTGCCTCTGCCGCCACCACTCCTGTAGTGCTTGGCACTGCCGGGTCCTATTCGGTGCTTGGTGGCCAGACCGTCACGAATACGGGCCCGACCATCCTGAGCGGGGACCTGGGAGTCAGCCCGGGCAACGCCATCACGGGCTTCCCCCCGGGGCTGGTCGGCGGAACGACTCACGCGGGCGATGCAGAGGCCCTTCAGGCTCAATCGGATCTCGTGACTGCCTATAACGACGTGGCCGGGCGCGCTCCGACTGCGAGCATCGCCGGCGATCTCGGCGGGCAGACCCTCGTTGACGGTGTCTACAATTCCACCGGGGCCATCGAACTCACCGGCACGCTGACGCTTGACGGCCAGGGGGATCCGAATTCGGTGTTCATCTTCCAGGTGGCGTCGAGCCTGATCACCGCAACGTCCAGCAATGTCTCACTGATCAACGGTGCACAAGCCTGCAACGTCTACTGGCAGGTCGGGAGCTCAGCGACCCTGGGAACCGGATCCACCTTCGTGGGTTCCATCTTGGCGCTCACCTCGATCAGCGCTACGACGGGCGCCACCGTGCAGGGCCGGGCCCTCGCTCGCAACGGCGCCGTGACCCTGGACTCCAACACTTTCACCACCACCAGCTGCGCCGTGGAGTCGACGGGAGAACCGACCGAGACTCCAGTTCCTACCGAGGAGCCCACCGAGACGCCAGCCACGACGGAGACTCCAGTTCCTTCCGAGGAGCCCACGGAGACTTCGGTCCCGACGGAGGAGCCGACCGCGGTCCCAGTCCCCACGGACGAACCCATTGAGGTGCCGGTTCCTGCTGAGGAGCCGACCGAGGTTGCGGTCCCGACCGAGGAGCGCACAGATGTTCCAGCCGCGACGGACGAGCCGACTGAGGTTGCGGTCTCAACCGAGGAACCCACTGAGGCTCCGGTTCCGACCGATGAGCCCACCGATTCGGCCGGGCCTACGAACACGGAGAGCCAGGAAGCTTCGGCATCACCTGTGGAATCCGATGCCCCGAGTGGATCGGATTCCCCAACCGCATCTGACACAACGGACGATGACGCGACAGAATCCGCTGCCCTGTCAGACTCAGACGACGCGACCATTGAGGCAGACGCATCGGCGGCTGACACGGACGACGACTCAGCCGAGGCGGCATCCGATTCCTCGGATCTGCCCTCTACCGGCATCGGGGCGCTGACCAGCGTGCTCGTCGGGCTGAGCGTGCTGCTCATCCTCGGAGGCGCCACACTGCTGATCATCAGGCGGCAGCGCTCGACCTCGAGCGACTAGTTCGATCCTGGGCCTGATCCAAGGTCCAGACAGCCGAAGGGCCCGAGCCTGACACCTGGTGGGTGCAATCACCAGGTGTCAGATCGGGCCCTTTGTCATGTCCTGGGCTGACGCGCCAGCCCCGCCTCAGGAGGAGGAGAACGCCGCATCGAACGCGGCATCCGAGGGTTCGAACGCATTGGCCCGCACGAACTCCAGGGCCTGGGGTGCTCCGATCAGCCGGTCCATCCCGGCGTCCTCCCACTCCACCGACAGCGGGCCGGTGTATCCGATCGCGTTGAGCATCCGGAAGGCGTCCTCCCAGGGCACATCGCCGCGGCCGGTGGAGATGAAGTCCCAGCCGCGCCGCGGATCAGCCCAGGCGAGATGCGAGGACAGCCGGCCATTGCGCCCGTTCAGCCGCTTCTTCGTGTCCTTGCAGTGCACGTGATAGATCCGGTCCTGGTAATCCCAGAGGAACGCCACCGAATCGATGTCCTGCCAGACCATATGGGAGGGATCCCAGTTCAGGCCGAACGCCTGCCGGTGCCCGATCGCCTCCAGTGCGCGCTGGGTCGTCCAATAGTCATAGGCGATCTCCGAAGGATGCACCTCATGGGCGAAGCGGACCCCCACCTCGTCGAAGACGTCGAGGATCGGGTTCCACCGGTCAGCGAAGTCCTGGTAGCCGGCCTCGACCAGCTCCGCGGAGACCGGAGGGAACATCGCCACATACTTCCAGCTCGCGGACCCGGTGAAGCCGGTCACCGTGTTGACCCCCAGCCGGGCCGCGGCCCGCGCCGTGTACTTCATCTCCTCGGCCGCCCGCTGCCGCACCCCCTCGGGGTCGCCGTCGCCCCAGATGTGATCCGGAAGGATGTCACGGTGCCGGGCGTCGATCGGGTCGTCGCAGACCGCCTGTCCCCGGAGGTGATTGGCGATCGTGTAGACCTTCAGCCCGTTCTTCTCCAGGATGTCAAGGCGATCCTTCACGTAGGCATCGTCTTCTGCGGCCCGCCGTGGGTCGAGGTGATCACCCCAGCAGGCGATCTCCAGGCCGTCGTAGCCCCATTCACCCGCGAGCCGGGCGACCTCCTCGAAGGGCAGGTCCGCCCATTGTCCGGTGAACAGCGTGACTGGTCGTGCCATGGTCTTCATCTCCGTTCGTGATCGTGGATCTCGGTCCATTGATGCGCGGCCCCGCTGGAGCGCTCCACCGCCTCCAGCACCCGCTGCACGTGGAGGCCATCCTCGAATGAGGGCCGCGGATCCTT
Organism: Nesterenkonia sp. AY15; assembly: GCF_022565855.1. Taxonomy (NCBI): domain Bacteria; kingdom Bacillati; phylum Actinomycetota; class Actinomycetes; order Micrococcales; family Micrococcaceae; genus Nesterenkonia; species Nesterenkonia sp. AY15. The sequence goes on from NZ_JAJOYV010000003.1 coordinate 224,051, forward strand.
CCCGGCAGCGATCCCGCGCACCAGATCCACCACCTGGTGGGTGAATCCATGCTCATAGCCCAGCCCGTGGCCGGCCGGCCACCAGGCTTCGAGATAAGGGTGCTCCGGTTCGGTGGCCATAATCCGGGTGAACCCTGCGGTCCGCGCCGGTTGCGTCGCATCGTAGTAGTGAAGGACGTTCATGTCCTCGAAGTCGAAGCTGACCGCCCCGCGAGACCCGGAAACCTCGATGCGCAGCGCATTCTTCCGACCCCAGGCGAACCGGGAGGCCTCCAGGATCACCGGGGCGCCCGAGCTCAGCCGAGCGGTGACCAGGGCGGCGTCGTCCACCGTGACCGGGCCCCTCGCGGCCGTGCCAGACGCTTCGGCGGAGGCTCCCGGCCCGCCACCGAGACCACCGCTGCCACCGCCGATCCCACCTGCGGCGACGGCGGCCGCAGCGGCGACCGGGCGTTCCGCGACTATGGTGTCGAGCATCCCGGAGACCCCGGCGAAACGCTGACCGGTGAGGAAACAGGTCAGGTCCACGATGTGGGCGCCGATGTCGCCCAACGCCCCGGACCCCGCGCGGGCCTTGTCCAACCTCCAGGACAGCGGCGCGGTCTCATCGCCGAGCCAGTCCTGCAGATATTGGGCCCGCACCTGGCGCACCTCACCGATCCGGCCCTCGGCGATCAGCTCCTGGGCCAGCTTCAGCGCCGGCACCCGGCGGTAGGTGAAACCGACCATCGCATGGATGCCCTGGGCTCGCGCTCGGTGGGCGGCGTCGTTCATCCGCTCTGCCTCCGCCACCGAGTTGGCCATCGGCTTCTCCACCAGCACGTGCTTGCCGGCCTCCAGCGCCGCCGCGGCGATCTCCGCGTGGGTGTCACCCGGGGTGCAGATGTCGATCAGATCCACATCCTTGCGCTCGAGCACCCGCCGCCAGTCGGTGGCGGACTCGACCCAGCCCAGCCGCTGCGCAGCCTGCTTGCTCCGCTGTGCATCCCGGCCGACGAGCACCCGCATCCGCGGCTCCATCGGAAGGTCGAAGAACCGTGAGGCGGACCTCCAGGCCTGGGAGTGGACCCGGCCCATGAAGGCGTGCCCGATCATGGCCACGCCCAGTCGTGGCTTCTCCAGCTCTGCCATCGCTGCCGCTCAGGATTCGAAGGCGTAGGGCAGGTACTGGTCCACGTTCTCGGCGGTGACCACGGGTGCGTAGAGCTGGATCTCGCGAGGGACCTCGATCTGCACCAGGTCGCCCAGGGCCCGGCCCTGGGCGAGCAGCCGAGCCAGCCGGACGCCGTCGGCGGCCTGGGTGGCGGGATAGATGACCGTCGCCTCGACCACGGAGTCCCCGGACTCGATCTCGCGCATCATGTTCGCGGAGCCTGCGCCGCCGACCATGAAGAACTCGTCGCGCCCGGCGTTCTCGATGGCGGCCAGGACGCCGACGCCCTGATCGTCGTCGTGGTTCCAGATCGCATCGATCTCGGGTGCGGCCTGGAGCAGGTTCGCGGTGGCGCTCTCGCCGCCGGCGACGGTGAAGTCCGCGGCGACCCGGTTGTCGACCTCGAGCCCGCAGTCACTGAGGGCCTGTTCGAACCCTTCGCTGCGGTCCTGAGTCAGTGGGAGCGAGTCGATGCCGGCGATCTCAGCGACCACCGCATCCTCCTGATCGCCGAGCTGTTCACAGATGTACTCTCCGGCGGAGACGCCCATGCCGTAGTTGTCCCCGAGGATCGTGGTGCGCGCGGCGAAGGGGCTGGAGAATTCGCGGTCGACGTTGACCACGGGGATCCCCGCCTCCATCGCTTCGGTGGCCACCTCGGTCAGCGCGGCGCCGTCGAAGGGCAGGACCACGATCGCGTCCACGCCGTCATTGATGAACTGCTCGATCTGGCTGATCTGCTGGTTGACGTCATCGGTGCCCTCGGAGACGCGCAGCTCGACGTCTTCGAACTCTTCCCCCTGGGACTGGGCGCCTTCGGTGATGGCGCCGATCCAGCCGTGTCCGGCGGCAGGGCCGGAGAACCCGATGACGACGTCTTCACCGGGCTCGGCGTTGTCGCCCGCAGGTTCAGCGGCGGCGGCCGCGGCGTCGTCGTCGCCGGACTCCGCCTCCACCGGGTCGTTGGAGAGGCAGCCGCTGACGAGCAGGGTGGCTGAGATGAGCGCAGCGGCCGAGAGGTACCGGCGTGGGGTGCGAGACATGATTCCTCCTGATGGAAGTTGATTCAGCTGTGCGAGTGGGTTGATTCAGGTGATGAGGTGCTCAGGTCACGTTCGACTGTGGCTGGAGAAGCGCTGCTGGAGCAGCACGGCACCGACGATGATCGCGCCGGTGACAAGCGCCTGGACGGACGAGTCGAGGTTGTTCTGCACGAAGACGTTGCGCAGCACCGCGAAGACCATGACTCCCAGGACGGTGCCGAAGATGGTGCCGCGGCCGCCTGCCAGCAGGGTGCCGCCGACGACGACGGCGGCGATGGCGTCCAGCTCATAGAGCAGGCCGTGGGTGGAGGAGCCCGAGGTGGTCCGGCTGAGCATCATCACCGCGGCGATGCCGGCGCAGAGCCCGGAGAGGGCGTAGACCATGACCAGGTGGCGCTTGACCTTGATGCCGGCCAGCCGGGCGGCCTCGGGGTTGCCGCCCACGGCGATGGTGCGGCGCCCGAAGGTGGTGCGGTTGAGCAGGAACCATCCAGCGGCGGCGACGATCAGGAACATCCAGACGATGATCGGGATGCCCAGCAGGTCTCCGCGGAAGGTGCTGGTGAAGCCCGGCACGGTGACGATCTGGGTCTGCCGTCCGGAGATCAGCTCGGCGAAGCCGCGGGCGGCGACGAGCATCGCCAGGGTCGCGATGAACGGGACCACCCGCCCGTAGGCGATGATCACGCCGTTGAGCAGTCCAGCCGCGGCGCCGACCGCCAGCGCGGTGAAGAACATCATCGACCAGTGGACGTCCATCGCGATGGCCTGGGTGCCCAGCGTGGTGGCCCAGACCGTGGCCAGTCCCATCACCGAGCCCACCGAGAGGTCGATGCCTCCGGATGTGATCACGAAGGTCACGCCGATGCAGATCACCCCGATCACCGCGGCCTGCTGCAGGATCACCATGAGGTTCGCCACGCTGAGGAAGCGATCGCCGCCGGTGACGACGCCCAGGACCACCAGTGCCGCCAGGGCGAGGATCAGGCCGAGGCTGTGTCCCAGGCTGAGGTTCGACCCGCCGACCGTCTTCGGTGCCTTCTCCTCGTCCGGGCTGAGGTCCCGGCTCGGGGGCTCCTCGCCGGCAGGAGTCTCCGCACCGGCGGGGGCGCCTGTTTCTTTCGTCTCACTCATCCGTGAGCTCCTTCCATCACAAGATCAAGCACCTGGTGTTCGTCGATGTCCCTGGTCGCTCCGGTGTGGACGACCCTGCCGTCAGCGACGACGAGGACTCGATCGGCGAGTCCCAGGACCTCCTCGATCTCGCTCGAGACCATCAGCACTGCCGTGCCCTGTCGGCTCAGCTCCCTGACCAGTCCGTAGATCTCGGCCCGGGCCCCGACGTCGACGCCGCGGGTGGGTTCGTCGAGCAGCAGCACGTCGCACCCATGCACGAGCCAGCGCGCGAGCATCGCCTTCTGCTGGTTTCCGCCGGAGAGGGTGCGGATGCTGCGTTGGACGTCGGCGGGGGAGAGGTGGAGCGCCTCGGCCTGTTCGCGGGCCGCGGTGCGTTCGGCGCGCTCGTTGAGCAGGCCGGATCGGGCGAAGCGGGCGAACGTGGAGAGGGTGATGTTGCGGTAGATCGGCTCGTCCAGGAGCAGGCCCTGACTCTTGCGCTCCTCCGGGGCGAGCCCCACCCCGTGGTTGACCGCATCGGCGATGGAGCCGCGGCGCAGCTTCTTGCCCTTGACCCGGACCTCGCCGGCGGTGGCGCGGCGGGCTCCGTAGATGGTCTCGAGGATCTCGGAGCGGCCCGCGCCCACCAGTCCGGCCAGTCCCACGACCTCACCGGGGCGGACGTCGAAGGAGACCGGCTCGAAGACTCCGTCGAGGCTGAGTCCGTCGACCTCGAGCAGCGGCTGATCGCTGGTGGCTCCGATCGCGGTGCCGCCGAAGTCGGAGATGACCTCGTGCCCGGTCATCAGCGCGATGAGCTCCCTGGTGGGGGTGTCCTCGACCTCGAGGCTGGTGGCCGCGGTGCGCCCGTCCTTGAGCACCGTGATCCGGTCTCCGATCCGGCGGATCTCCTCGAGACGATGTGAGATGTAGACCACGGCCACGCCTTCGTCCCGGAGAGCTCGCACCACTCGGAACAGGTTCTCCACCTCTTCGGGATCAAGCACCGCGGAGGGTTCGTCCATGATGATCAGCTGCGCGTCATGGGAGAGTGCCCGGGCCATCGAGACGATCTGCTTCCCCGCTGCGGGCAGACGTCCGACCTCGCGCTGGGCGGGGATCTCGGGGTGACCGAGGCGCCGGAGCAGGTCGCGGGTGCGCTCCAGGGCGGTGGCCCGACGCAGCACGCCCCCCGAGCTGAGCTCGTGACCGAGGAACACGTTCTCGGCGACGCTGAGACCGTCGACGACGTCGAGCTCCTGATACATCGTGGCTATGCCCAGTCGCAGCGCGGCCATCGTGGTGGGGATGGTGACCCGTTCACCCTTCCAGAGGATCTCGCCCTCGGTGGGCTGATGGGCGCCGGAGAGCACCTTGATGAGGGTCGACTTCCCGGCGCCGTTCTGACCGAGCAGGCAATGGACCTCACCGGCCCGGATGTCGAGATCGACGCCGTCGAGGGCCTTGGCGCCGGGGAAGTGCTTGATGATCCCTCGCATCCGGAGGAGCTCGGACCCACCATTTTGTGTGACCATGCTCACAAATTTAGAGGGCACTTCTGTCGGCTGTCAATCAAAAGTCAAACTAAACACGTAAAACTTTCGGACTCACTCTGACTGAACACTGGGTGGTTTACTTGAACCATGGCCTCCTTCTCCGTGATCGATGAGCAGAACAGCGTGGCGTTCGCGCCGGCGGGGAACACTCTTCCCAACAGCGCGGGAGCGTTGTTCCAGCTCCTGCGGGACGGGACGCCGCGGACGCGCTCAGACCTGACGGCGATGACCGGTTTCGCGCGATCCACGATCTCCGCGCGGGTGGAGGAGCTGCTGGATGCCTCGCTGATCCGCCCTGCGGGGGAGAACTCCTCCACCGGGGGCCGGCCGCCGAGCACCTTCGCCTTCAATCCCGACGCCCGGTCGGTGCTCGCCGTGGACCTCGGCGGAACCCACGCGCGGATCGCCGTGACGGACCTGGCGGCCCGGGTGCTGGCGGAGAAGGAGCAGGAGCTCGACATCACCCGGGGCCCGGTGGCGGTGCTCGACGCGGTGGGCGCGATCGCCATGGAGCTCCTCCAGGAGACCGGACGCAGCCCCGAGGACCTGCTCGGTGTCGGGGTGGGCGTACCGGGTCCGGTGGAGTTCGCCACCGGTCGGCCGATGAGCCCGCCGATCATGCCGGGCTGGGACCACTTCGACATTCCCGGACATCTGCGCCAGTGGTTCCCGGTGCCGATCATGGTGGACAACGATGTCAACGCCATGGCCCTGGGGGAGCACGCGGTGACCTATCCGGGTGTGGCCAACATGATGTTCGTCAAGGTCGCCACCGGCATCGGCTCCGGCATCATCAGCGATGGTCGGCTCCAGCACGGCGCCCAGGGAGCGGCAGGGGACCTCGGCCATATCGCGATCCCCGACGGCGACACCACACCCTGCACCTGCGGGAATGCGGGCTGCCTCGAAGCGGTCGCCTCCGGGCCGGCGATCGCCGCCCAGCTGCGCGAGCGCGGCTTCGACGTGCCGCACCATGCGGCGATGCTGGACCTGGTGCGCTCCGGTGACGTGGAGGCTCTGCGCACCGTGCGCCAGGCCGGGCGGCAGGTCGGATCGGTGCTGGCGGGCTGCGTGAACCTGCTCAACCCCTCGGTCATCGTGATCGGCGGGGTGGTCTCCACGGCGGGGGAACACTTCCTGGCCGGGATCCGCGAGGCGGTCTACTCCCGCTCGCTGCCGCTGGCCACCCAGCACCTGCGCATCGTGGTCACCCAGACCAGGGCGCGCGCCGGGGTGCTCGGAGCCTCCGCGCTGGTCACCGGCCACGGGCTCTCGGTCGAGAACGTGAACCGACTGGTCGGCTGAGGTCAGCGGTCAGTAGACCTTGTCCGGGGTCTCTGCGTCAGGCTGGGCCTTGCCGTTCTGCTGAGCCTTGCCGTCCCGCTGGGCCTTGGCGCTGCGCAGCGCCAGGACCAGGGCGGTGCCCACCATCAGCAGGGCCAGTCCCCAGCCGAGGGTCGCAGTGTAATCCGGTGCCTGTGGGATGGCGGAGAGCACGATGCCGATCGGGGCGAAGAACAAGAGTCCGTTGATGACGTTTTTTTGGCGTGCCATGCGATCAACCCTACGGTGAAACACCTCAAGCGAGACCTGCGCAGGAACGCCCGCGCGCCGCGGCTGCACCGGATCAGCCAGCCTCACTGTCCAAGCGAACCGCACTGGGTGAAGCCAGCCTCAGTCCCCGAAGGCGGCACCGACCCGGCGCTGCAGCCGGGCCCATTGGTCCGCCGGGTCGAGCGCGGGGGAGAGCGTGTGCAGCTGCACCGCCGCAGGTGGAAGGACCGGTCCCTCGGCGGTGTTGTCCGCTGGTTCACCGTCGGCGGTGACCACCTGTTGGACCATGGACCCGGGCATCAGGTTCATCAACGCCAGAGCGAGCTGGCGGGCATGACCCGGTTCCAGCGCAAAGGGCGCCACGACGACGTCGGGGGCGATGTCGACCGGACGGGCCAGCACCCGACGTGCCACATCGAGTCCGCCGAGCACCGACTGCCCCAGGAACCAGCCCAGCAGCACGATCGATGATCCCAGCCGGCGAGGCCAGCCGCGCGGTGAGCGCCGCGCGGAGGGCGGCAGCAGCAGCAGGCTCATCCCCGTGGCCAGCGCCACCGAGACCAGCCCGTAGATCAGGTAGTCTGCGCCGGCTCCGGAGAGCGCCCACCAGAGGACGCCCAGCACCACGGCGCGCAGCACCCCGGCCGATACCCAGCTGCTCATGAGAACCTCCCTGCCACGAGCATCGTGGCCACCGTGACCACGGTCAGCAGCACCACCAGCATCAGGCCGGTGGATTCCCAGCCGCCCAGCCGAGCCTCCGCCCAGGAGACTGCGCGTCGTCCCCGCTGCGCCGCGGCGGACCAGAGGCTGCCCCAGCGTTCGGCGGCGGACGTGGTGAACCCATGTGCACCATCCAGCGCCGACCCGCCGGCAGCCCCGACGCGACGCAGCAGCGACTCCTCCGCCAGCAGCAGGTCCCCGGGCGGGACCGCCGGCGTCGTCTCGCCGCGCAGCCGCGCCGGAAGCAGCCCGCGGCGGGCCGCGCCCCAGACCAGCGCCGCGAGGAGGATCCCGAACAGGATCGGCCAGGTCGCGTCCCACAGGGTGCTCGGCTCCCAGCTCGGCACCGAGACGCCGTCTGCCTGCACCGGATCGGTCACCCACCGGGCGCCGATCACCCAGGGGACCACGATCCCTGCCGCGCAGACCCCCAGCCAGGACAACAGCTCCCCATCGGCCCGCCGGCGCGGATCACGGTCCGCCGCCCAGATCACCACGGCGAAGCGCAGCAGCAGCAGGGTGGACCCGGTCGCGACCAGCGGCAGCAGCAGATCCAGCCCCACCCCGAGGACCTCGATCCCACTCACCGCCTCCTTGGACACATACTTGCCGAAGGCCCCGGAGGTCAGCGGAGCCCCCGCCACGGCCAGCCCCGCCCCGAGCATCCCGAGCAGCACCAGGATCCCGGTCCGACCCCGGGCATAGTGCTTGACCACCGGCACCCCCAGGAACAGCGCCCCCTTGGCGAGGCCATGGTGGACCGCGTAGATGACCGCGGCAGCCGACGTCGCGGCCCGCAGCTCGGGGACCATCAGCCCCACCGCGACCAGCACGGTGATGAACCCCATCTGCGAGATGGTCGAATAGGCCAGGACCACCTTCGGATCATGCTGGAGGACTCCGACGGCGACGGCGGCGAACGCCCCGATCAGCGCCAGCGTCAGCAGCACCGCCCCGGCTGTCTCGCCCTCGGGCAGGAACCGCAGCCAGCCGATCATCCCGGCCTTGACCATCGCCCCGGAGAGCACCGCCGAGGCGGCCGGCGGCGCGGCCGGATGGGCCAGCGGCAGCCACACATGCAGCGGGACGGTGCCGGCCTTGACCCCGAATCCGAAGATCAGCAGCCCCTGGATCAACCCGGTGTGCGCGGTGCCTGCCGCCTCGGAGGCCTCGGCGAGCAGGAACCCGCCGGCGGAGGTCATCAGGATCAGCGCGGCCAGGATGGCGGTCTCGGAGAGCACCGACATCACCAGGTAGACCCGGGTGGCGCGCTGCGCGGCCGGGGTCCGGTAGTGGATCACCAGGCCGGCCGCGGAGAAGCTCATCAGCGCGAAGGCCAGATAGAAGCTGGCGGCGTCGGCGGCGAGGTAGGTGCCGATGTTGCCGGTGAAGCTGAGCAGCAAGAACGCCGAGAGCGCGCCCGAGCCCCGCTCCGCATCACGCAGCTTGATCCAGCTGATCGACAGCAGCGCGGCCCCGTAGAGCAGCGCGGCGATCAGCAGCAGCGGCCTGGCGTAGAGGTCCACCCCGAAATGCGCCCCGAAGAGCAGCCAGGGCACCTCGACGGTCTCAGCGACGGAGCCGGGTTCCGCCAGCAGCGCCAGCAGCACCGCCGGGGCCACGGCCAGCGGCGCGAACAGGGTCAGCCGGCGCCGAAGCGTGAACGCCTGCAGCGGGCGCAGCAGTCCCGCGAGCCCGAGGACCAGCACGATGACCAGCGGGGTCAGCAGGGACAGTGCGATGAGCAGCGACGGTGAGAAGAGCGAAGGGGGTGAGATCAGCATCAGCCCAGCACCCCCTCAGCGATGAACCGGGCGACCTGCAGCGGGGCGAAGGCCAGCGAGGCGGCGATCCCGACGAAGAGGGTCAGCCCGGCGGTGATCAGCGCCGGGATCAGCAGGCTCTTGGGCTCGCGGACCCGCAGCGGATCTGAGGCGTCGGATCCGCGGCTCACCAGCGTCTCGGGCTCCACCTCCTCGGGATCGACGAACCACAGCGCGTAGACCACGGGCAGGAAATATGCCGCATTGAGCAGCGAGGAGCCCACCAGCACCCACAGCACCCAGGGGTGCTCCGAGGCCAGCGCTCCGGTGCCCAGCTGCCATTTGGAGATGAACCCGGCCGTCGGCGGCAGCCCGATCATGCCGAAGGCGCCCACGGTGAACGCCGCCGAGGTCAGCGGCATCCGTCGTCCCGCCCCGCGCAGCTGGCTCACCGTATGGGCGCGGATCACCTCCGCGAAGAGTCCCGCGCAGAAGAACAGCGTCACCTTCATCAGTCCCTGGTGGACCAGGTGCACCACCCCGCCGGTGGTGGCGAGCACGTTGACCATCGCCACCCCCAGCACCACGTAGCTGACCTGGGAGATCGTGGAATAGGCGAGCCGCTTCTTGATCTCCTGCTGGCGCAGCGCCTGATAGGAGCCATAGAGGATGGTGAACGCCGCGAGGATCAGCAGCGGCGTGAGCACCCCCAGCTCGGCGGCGGCTTCGACCCCGAAGGCGTCGTGGAGCACCCGCACGATCCCGAACACGCCGGCCTTGACCACTGCCACCGCGTGCAGCAGCGCCGAGACCGGGGCCGGTGCGACCATCGCCAGCGGCAGCCAGCCATGCAGCGGGAACAGCGCGGCCTTGACTCCCAGACCGCCCACGAGCAGCCCGAAGATCAGCAGCGCCGGCACCGGATTCGAGGCGACCAGCTCGGTGACACCCTCGGCGCCGCCGTCGGCGAAGTCGACCGGGCCCACGTACATGGTCAGCCAGACCACTCCGATGAGCACCGCGAGTCCGCCGCCCAGGGCGTAGCGCAGGTAGATCCGGGCCGCCCGCAGCGAGGCGGGGGTGCCCCAGTGCGCCACCAGCGGGTAGGTCACCACGGTGAGCAGCTCATAGAACACCAGGAAGGTGACCAGGTTCCCGGAGAAGGAGATGCCCACCGTGGCGGTGACACACAGGCTGAAGAACCCGAAGAAGCGGCTCTTGTTCTTCGTCCCGCGCAGGTATCCCAGGGCATAGATGGTGGTCAGCAGCCACAGCAGCGAGGAGAGCCCGGCGAAGAACAGCGCCAGCGGGTCCACCCGCAGCACCAGGTCGATGCCCGGCAGGAAGGGTGCGGAGAACTCGGGCCGGGCGCCGTCGGCCACCACGGCCGGGACCAGGGCGATGATCAGCAGCACCTTCGCCACCGCGGCGGTGAGGTTGATCCCGGCGCGCAGCTTCACGCTGTTCTCCGGCAGCGGGAAGATCGCGACGGCGGCGGTCAGCGACAGCAGCACCATCACCACCGGGATGGCGGGCAGGAGCTCCCCGGGCATCTGCTCGAGCCAGGTCACCATGGGGCGCCCACCTCCAGGACCCCGGTGAGCCAGACGCCGAGGAACCCGGTGAGCACGGTGAGCAGTCCCAGCACGAAGGGCGCCAGCTGCGCCTTCCCGGTCAGCGTGGGGTCTTCGGGGCGGGTCTGGGCCTGCGGCAGGGTCAGCTCGGTCTGATCGTCTTCACTCATCACCAGCAGCGGAGCCACCGCCTTGAGCAGATAGGCGGCGCTGAACAGGGTTCCGGCCACCAGGACCACCAGCATCCAGTAGTGTCCGGCGGCGACGGCGGAGGTGGCCAGCAGCCACTTGCCGGAGAAGCCCAGGGACAGCGGCAGCCCGATCAGGCCCACCGCGCTGAGACCCATGCTCATCACCAGCATCGGATGTGCCCGGCCGGCGCCGCGCAGATCTGCGATCTCATCGGTGCCGTAGAGGTCCTTGAGGTGCCCGGCGGAGAGGAAGAGGCTGGCCTTGGCCAGCCCGTGCCCCAGGGCCAGCGCCACGGTGCCGCTCAGCGCGCCCGCCAGCACCGCACCCTCGTCCAACGTGGTGCCCGGCTGGCCTTCGAGTGCGCTGGTCTCGGGGTCCAGCAGCAGCGGCAGCAGCAGGAACCAGTATCCGACCTGGGCCACGGTGGAGTAGGCGATCAGCGGCTTGAGCCGGCTCTGCCGCAGCGCCATCACCGACCCCACCAGGATCGCGGCGGCGCCCATCCCGGCCAGCACCCCGGCCAGGATCGCCAGCTCCGGCAGCGGACCGGCGACCCACAGCCAGACGCGCAGCAGCACGAACAGCGCGGCCTTGATGACCAGCGCGGAGAGCAGCGGGGAGACCGCACTGGGGGCCGAGGAGTGCGCCGGGATCAGCCACCGGTGCAGCGGCACCAGGGCCACCTTCAGCGCCAGGCCGAGACTGATCAGGCACAGCGCCAGCACGACGGCGGCGAGGTCGGCGTCGTCCTCGGCGGCGAGCCCGGTGATGATCTCGCCGGAGTCGATGATGTCCAGGGTGCCGGTCACCGAGTAGATCAGCGCGACCCCGATGAGGAACAGCAGCGAGCCCAGCACCGCGATGAACAGGTAGCGCAGCGCCGCGGGCCAGGCGTCACGGCCGCCGAGGGCCACCAGCGCCACCGCGGTCAGTCCCACCAGCTCCAGCCCGACATAGGTGTTGAACAGGTCCCCGGAGAGGAAGACGGCGTTGAGCCCGGACCAGCAGCCCAGCCACAGCGGCCAGAACCCGGCGTGACCCGCGCGCCAGACGCCGGGGGGCTCCGTGCGACGGTGATGCTGCTTGTCCGCATCCCGGTCCGGTGTGCCTGGGACCAGCCGCTTCCCGGTGGAGGCGGGGCGCGCGGCGGCATAGCAGCTGACCACCGCGCCGACCACGGCGGTCATCGCCAGGAACAGGGCTGAGAGGCCGTCGGCGCGCAGGGTGATGCCCAGCGGGGACTCGAAGCCGCCCAGGGCGAGCTCGAGGGTCTGTCCGGAGGTGACCTGGACCAGGATCGGGGTGCTCAGGCCGAGCACCGCCGCAGAGGTGATCACGCCCAGGACCCGCCGCGCCACCGAGCCCAGCAGCACGCTCAGCGCGCTGGCCAGCAGCGGAACCAGCACCACAGCGCCCAGACAGAACAGGGTCAGGCTCATCGGCGCGGTCACTCCTCGGCCTCCGCGTCCTTGGAGCCGTTGAAGTGTCCAGAGTCTCCGGAGTCTTTGGTGTCCGCGGGGCCTTCGACGTCCTGGACACCTTCGATCCGGCGGATCAGCACCGCGCCGAGTCCGGTGAAGGCCACCGTGATGACCAGCCCGGTGATCACCAGTGCCGAGAGCACCGGATCGGTCCCGTCCCCCGCGCCGGCCGCATCACCGGATTCCGCCGTGCGGGCCGCCAGGGCGAGGATGAGCATCAGCGAGCCGATCCCGGTGACGTTCAGCGCGATCAGCCGGGCGACCAGGTCCCGGGTGAGCAGCATCCGCACCATCCCGATCACCGCGATCGCCGTGCCGAGAAGCAGGTACCACTGCACCTGGGAGAGGTCGATCGCGCCCACGCCAGCCAGACCGAGGGCCACAGACAAGGGCATCATGTGGTGACCTCGCGCCGCGCGGGGTCGTCCAGGCACAGATAGATCGCGTAGAGCCCGGCCGCGATCCCCAGCGTCAGCAGGATCTCGATGGTGAGCAGCACCGGGAAGGAGAAGGGCGCGTTCAGGTGTGCCAGGGCGGCCAGGATGAAGACGACGACGCCGGCCACCAGCACTGGGCGCAGCCAGCTCACGGTGAGCTTCCCCAACGGCACGTGGGCGCTGTGCAGCAGGATCAGCACCGCGCAGAGCACGGCCCCGGACTGGAAGGCGCCCCCGGAGTCGGTGCTGCCGGCGAAGAGCAGCCACAGTCCGGCCAGGAACAGCACCGGGGCGAACACCCGGATCAGCCAGTGCAGGCTCGCCGGGATCGGCGGCGCCGGGCTCAGCGCGCCGCTGAGTCCGGCCCGAGGCCCGACGTCACCGTGACCCAGCGCGAGCACGGCGACGGCCGTGAGCATCAGCACCGCAGATTCCAGCAGGGTGTCGTAGAAGCGGAAGACCAGCAGCACGCCGGTGATCTCATGCTCCACACCGGTCAGCCCCATATTCGCGGTGAGGGCCGCGTCCCAGGCGGGCAGCGACTGCTCGGCGCGGAGCCAGACGGCCGCGGCGACGACGATCAGGGTGATGGCGCTGAGCGTGCCCACCACAGGTCGCAGCCAGGTCCACCGCGGCGCGGTCGCGGCATCGGGGGAGGGCTGGGCGGGGGAGCCGACCGAGACCCAGACCAACAGTGCTGCGAGGATCCCGCCGCCGATGCCCGCCTCGGCCAGAGCCACATCCACGCTGCCCAGCCGCAGCCAGGCCAGCGTGGTCAGCACGCCCAAGCCGAGCAGGCCCATGGACTGGGCGAACCGAGAGCTCGGAAGAACGGTGCACAGCACCGAGGCGAGCAGCCCAGCCCCGAGCACCAGGTCTGCGGCCGGGACTCCACCGGTCATGACTGGCGCTCCGGGGTGTCCGGCGTCGGTGGAGTCGCCTGCGTCTCCGAGCCGCCCCGGCGCTGCTGCGACTGCTCGGCGGCGTCGATGCCGCCGAGCACATGGGCCGAGATCGACGCCGCCGCCAGCGCCAACACCCAGGTCAGGACCAGCACCGCGGCGCTGGTCCAGCTCCCCAGCAGCAGCGCGACGCCGGTGAGGACCAGCCCGAGGCCCAGATTGTCCGCTTTGGTCAGAGCATGCAGCCGGCTGCGCAGGTCGGGGAAGCGGATCAGGCCCAAGGTGCCCACGCTGAAGAAGAAGGTGCCGGCCAGGATCAGCGCCAGGGCCGCCAGCTGGCTGAGTTCGCTCATGCGGGCTCTTCCGCGGCGGTTCGCCGGGGGCGCCTGCGCAGTCCGGCGCGCACCGCCGCCGCGACCGCCGCCGTGCCGGTGAGCACCAGCGCCACGTCGAGGTACCGGGCGCCGTCGTCGGCCAGGGCGGCGAGCACCGCCGCCAGTGCGGCGCCGGTGGTGCCGGTGAGCAGGACCACCAGCAGCCAGTCACCGGCCAGGCCGCGACGGGCGAACACGGCCAGGGCGAGAACGTAATTGGCGAGCAGCACTGCGAAGACGCCCAGCAGCACTGCTTCGCTCATCGCCGCTCCTCACTCACCAGGAATCTGTCACTCGGCAGGGATGTGTCACTGTCCGCGCCAGTCGTCAGCTGCTCGAGCCGACCCCCACCAGCCTAACGATCTGACCCCGCCGCCAGGACATACACTGAGGCACTGTGACCTGTCTCTCAATCTGGGACCGTTCATGTGGAGTTCACGCTCTGTCACCCAACTCGTCAGTGGTGTGGCTAACATGAGGTCAGTAAATACTGGAAGGAAGCTGGATGAGCTCTGCTGTGCAGACTGAGCAGGAACGGACGCGCGCTCGCGCGCACCGACGACGGCAGTCGAAGAACTGGTCCCTGTTCCTGCTATTCGCGGGTCCGAACATCCTGCTGATCCTCGCGTTCATCTATTACCCGCTGTTCTCCAACATGTACTACTCCACCCTGGACTGGCGGCTGGGCTCCTCCAGCGCCACCCAGATCGGGCTGGAGAACTACGTGGCCTTCTTCACCTCAGACTCCGGCCTGGAGGTCTGGCGGGTCACCGGCATCTTCACCGCCGGCGCGGTGCTGGGCTCGATGATCCTGGGCCTGCTGATCGCGCTGGTGCTGAACAAGAAGATCCCGGGCAAGACCGCCGCCCGCACCGCCGTGTTCTCCCCCTATGTGCTCTCCGGGGTCGGGGTGGCGATGGTGTGGAACTTCATCTTCGATCCCACCCGCGGCGGGCTCTCCCACATCCTCGGGTTCTTCGGCGTCAGCTCCCCGGAGTGGTACCTGAATGAGGACTGGTCGCTGTTCATGGTGATCATCGTCTATGTGTGGAAGAACCTCGGCTACTGCGCGGTGGTATTCCTCGCCGGGCTGCAGTCCATCCCGAAGGACCTGATCGAGGCCGCGACCATCGACCGGGCCGGCCCGATCCGCCGTTTCGTCTCGGTCACGCTGCCGCTGCTGACCCCCACGGTGTTCTTCCTGCTGGTCACCAACATCCTCTTCTCGATGACCAACGCCTTCGACATCCTGCGCACCATGACCCCGACCGGTCACGGCACCAACACCATCATCTTTGAGATCTACCTGCAGTCCTTCGGCGCCTATCAGCGAGCCGGCTACTCCGCGGCCATCGCCGTGGTGCTCTTCTTCACCCTGTTCTTCATCACCGCTGTCCAGCTGCGCTTCGTCGAGCGGAAGGTGCACTACTCATGAGCCTGACCCGATCGCGACCCCCCAAAGAAGATGCGCAGCCCCGCGGCATCGCCCCGGAGAAGAAGCAGAAGCTGACCAAGACCGAGCGCAAACAGATGCGCCGCGGCGGCTGGCTGGACGCGTTCAGCCGGCAGAACCTCGCCGACACCATCTTCACCGGCTACCTTCCGATCTTCGTGGCGCTGATCGTGATCGTGCTGCCGCTGGCCTGGATGGTCTCCTCCAGCTTCAAGCCGCCGACCGAGATCGTCACGCTCAACCCCACGCTGCTGCCGCAGGATCCCACCCTGGACAACTTCGGCAACGTCGTGGATCGAGTGCCGCTGCTGACCATGTTCGGCAACAGCATCTACGTGACCCTGGTGGGCTCCAGCATCAAGGTGCTGCTGGCGGTCACCACTGCCTACGCGCTGGTCTTCATCAAGGTCCCAGGCCGGAACTTCATCTTCCTGGGCATCCTGGTGGCTCTGATGGTCCCCCCTGAGGTCTCGATGCTGCCGAACTACCTGACGATCACCGGCCTCGGCGGCCGCGACACCCTCTGGGGCATCATCCTGCCGGGCCTGGGCACCGCCTTCGGCACCTTCCTGCTGCGCCAGCACTTCATGGCCCTGCCCAAAGAGATGTTCGAGGCCGCCGAGCTCGACGGCGCCGGACACTTCCGCAAGCTCTTCCAGATCGCGGCACCGGTGTCCATCCCGGCCATCGCCACCGTCGGTCTGGTCACCGTGGTCAACGAGTGGAACAGCTTCCTCTGGCCGCTGGTCATCACCGGCAGCGCCGAGAAGATGACCCTGCCGGTGGGCCTGAACCTGCTGCAGTCGGTCGAGACCCAGGCCGGCAGCTACGGGATCCTGATGGCCGGCGCGGTCATCGTGATCGCCCCGATGCTCATCATCTTCGCCGCGCTGCAGAAGTACATCGTGGCCGGACTGACCCAGGGCTCCGTGAAATGACCCAAGCCGAGATGCTCTCCGCCGCCGGTCCGCCGGGCGCCACCCAGACCTCCCTGTCACGACTCCGAATCAATCACCGCACCACAAGGAGCACCTGATGAAAAAGCTGAACAGCAGGACGACGACGGGCGTCGCAGCCCTGAGCATCGCCGTACTCGCGCTGAGCGCATGCGGCCCCGACACCTCCGGCGATGAGCAGGAGGCCGGCGAGGGCGTCGACTGGGCCGAGGTCGAGCCGGCCGAGGAGATCGTCTTCTGGTCCAACCACCCCGGCGGGTCGGTGGATCAGGAGGAAGAGCTGATCGCCGCCTTCGAGGAGGAGTCCGGCATCTCGGTCACCCTGGAGAACTCCGGCGCCACCTACGAGGAGACCTCCCAGGGGTTCCAGACCTCCCAGGGCACCGGCGCGACCCCCGACGTCGTCGTCCTCTCGGACGCGACCTGGTTCCCCAACTACCTCAATGACTCGCTGCTGGCAGTCGATGAGGTCCTTGAGGCGGCCGAGGTCGACACCGACGGCTATGTGGAGGCCCTCTACGAGGACTACGTCTACGAGGACTCCCACTACGGCGTGCCGTATGCCCGCTCCACCCCGCTCTTCTACTACAACGCGGATCACTACGAAGAGGCCGGCATCGAATCTGCTCCCGAGACCTGGGAAGAGGTCGCCGAGGTCTCCCAGCAGCTGGTGGAGGCCGAGACCGCGAACTCCGCGTTCTCCTTCCCCCCCCAGGAGGAGTATCCCGCCTGGTGGATGCAGAACCTGATCTGGGGCTACGGCGGCAGCTGGTCCGATGAGTGGGACTTCGCCCCCGTCTCTTCAGACGAGACTGTCGAGGCGCTCCAGTTCGCGCAGGACGCCACCGACGACTGGGCCTCGGTCTCCTCCGGTGACCCGGCCGATGACTTCGGCTCCGGCGCCACCAGCCAGATCGTGCAGTCCACCGGCTCGCTCGGCGGCATCCTGGACACCGCCGACTTCGAGGTCGGCGTGGCGTTCCTGCCCGGCGGTCCCGAGGCTGAGGGCGAGACCCCCACCGGCGGTGCCGGTCTGATGATCTCGGCGAACTCCGAGCCCGAGGAGCAGCTGGCCGCGGCCATGTTCATCGGCTTCATGACCAACACCGAGAACACCGCATTCTTCTCGGAGAACACCGGGTACATGCCGGTCCAGCAGGACGCCGACATGTCGGCCGTCTACGAGGAGACCCCGCAGTTCCAGGTCGCCGTCGAGCAGCTGGAGCGCGCACGCTCGCAGGACAACGCCCGCGTCTTCCTCCCCGGCGGTGACCTGGAGCTCTCGCAGACCCTGCAGAGCATCCTCACCAACGACGTCGACGTGGCCGAGGAGATGGAGTCCGTGCAGTCCTCCCTCGAAGACCTCTACGAGCGCGATCTGGCCTCCGAGCTGGAGTAGACACCGCAGCATGTGAACACCAGAACCGCCGCTCGACCCACTGGGCCGGGCGGCGGTTCTGTGCGTTCGTAGATTCTGCGGGTTCGCTACAGTCAGACCATGAGCGAACCGACCCCGCATCAGAACACCACCTTCTCCCTCAACGGAACCGGCACCGGTGAGCAGACCGGGCACGGCTACCTGGCGCTGCCCGAGAGCGGCTCCGGGCCCGGGGTGATCGTGATCCAGGAGTGGTGGGGACTCACCGATCACATCAAGGACGTCACCGACCGGCTCGCGGCCTCCGGCTTCGTCGCACTGGCCCCGGACCTCTACGGCGGGTCGATCACCCACGACGGGGCCGAGGCCAGGGAGATGATGTCGAAGCTGCCCGCCGAGGAGGGCGCCAGACTGCTCGCCGGCGCCACCGATCACCTGTTGGGGCTGGATGCGGTCACCTCCGCCTCGGTCGGCGCCATCGGCTTCTGCATGGGCGGTGGGTTCGTGCTCGCCCTGGCCGCCCAGCAGGGGGACAGGGTCTCCGCCGCGGTGCCGTTCTACGGAGTGGGCCAGGGCGTGCCGAAGAGCTACGTCGGGGTCACCGCCACGGTGCAGGGCCATTACGCCGAACACGATGACAGCTGCCCGGTGGAGCGGGCCCGCGAGCAGGCGCAGCAGATCCGGGCCGAGTCCGGCGCCGAGGTCACCTACTTCTACTACGACGCCGGCCACGCGTTCCACAACGACACCAACGCCGCCGGCACCTACGATCCAGAGCAGGCGCAGCTCGCCTGGGACCGTGCGGTGGAGTTCCTCGCAGAGAAGGTGGTCTGAGCCCCAGCGCTCCTCCCGCGTCCGCAGCCTCGGCAGGGCCACCGGAGGAGGGTATCGTGTCCGCTACGGAACTCACTCTCTGTCACATGGGAGGACAGATGGCGTCGGTCCTGGACCATACGAGCATTCCCGCGTGGGCGCGTGCGCCTGCCGCGCAGCCAGTGGACCCGGCAGCCGCCTCATGCACGATCCTCACCTACGGGTCGTCGTCGCTCGCCGCAGGGTGGAGCAGCGAACTCACCGACCTCGGCATAGAACACCGCATCGTCGCCCTGGCAACGGGAGACAGCGCCCAGGAGCAGCTCATCATGGCTGAGGAGCTTCAGCGCGCCGTCGTCGGGTGGAGGTTGATGATCGTGGGACCGCTGGCGGACGTCCTGCGCGCCCGCTCCCTGGCGTTGCAGGCAGGACTGCTCGGAGCGGAGATCATCGTGAGCACCACAGACGTGGATCGCATTGAAGTCAGCTGCGCCCACTGTGCGGCGACGACGCTCACCACGGCGCGGCCGGCCCAGATCATCGCCTGTCATGGCTGCTCGGAGACCCTGGTCGTCCATCATCATCTCTCGCCTCTGAGAGGCAGCCTCCTCGGCTCCAAGCACGACGCGGAACAGCGGCTCGAGGCGAGGAGAGAGCCGGCATGAGCACCTTTGCCCTGGAGGTCACAGACGTGGTGGACGCCTCCCCAGAGGTGCGCACGCTCACGCTGGCGCGTCCAGATCGTGGCTGGCTTCCGTCATTCACCCCGGGCAGCCACCTGATCCTTGAATGTGGACCCTCGGTCAACGCCTATTCCCTGCACGGGGACTCCCAGATGCCGGACGCCTACACGATCTCGGTGCTCCGCACCGGGTCTGCCGAGGGAGGCTCGAGGTGGCTGCATGAGCGCCGCCCGGGAGACACGGTCCTCGCCCGACCGCCGCGTTCGCTGTTCCCCCCGATGCAGAAGGCCAGCAAGCACCTGCTGGTCGCCGCGGGCATCGGAGTCACCCCGATCCTCTCGCATCTGCGGGCGGCCGTCCGCTGGGGCCAGGCGGTGGAGGTCCGCTACATGCATCGACCCGGTCACGGGGTCCACCTGGAGGAGCTGCGCAACCTCGCTCCTGGGTCACTGCGCAGCTTCACCGACCGCGTCCAGTTCCGCGCCGATCTTGAACTGTGCCTGCAGCGCCAGCCCATCGGAACCCATCTGTATTGCTGCGGGCCGGCGACCTTCATGGACGCGGTCCGCGAGGTGGCAGCACGACGAGGCTGGCCGCTCGAGCGGGTGCACACCGAACGCTTCGGTGCTGACGTGCTGGACCCGGGGAAGTCTTTCGACGTCGCCCTCAGCGTCTCGCAGAAGGTCATCACGGTGGCTCCGGGTCGGAGCCTCTTGGAGGAGCTCGAAGACCAGGGACTCGCGGTGCCGAACCTCTGTCGGCAGGGATTCTGCGGGGAATGCCGGATCGACGTCACCGCTGGGATCCCGCTGCACCGCGACCAATACCTGGAGGACGAGGAGCGGGCCGCCAACGATTCGCTGATGTGCTGCGTCTCCCGAGCCGCATCTGACCGTCTCGAAGTGCCGCTGTGAGCGCTGATACGGTCGCCAGGGATCTGGTCCGCACTTTTCCCTTCCCTTTTGCCGGTGACACGTACCGATACTCCACCAACCTGGAACCAGCGCGTCAGTCGGTGCAGACGCCGGCAGGCCGATGGGGAGACGCCGTGGTGCACATCGACAGTGGATACGCCGCCGAGCTCGCTGAGCGAAGGGCCATTCTCAGCAGCGACCCCTCGCGGATGCAGGTGCTGCCGCATATGCGTCCCGCCGCGTGGGACGCCATGCTGACCCTGATGCAGGAGCTGACCCTCGCCTACCCGGACACGATGCGTCTGGACCGTGAAGCCGGGACGTTCCTGTGGACCAACCGGCGCAGGGGCATCGAACAGCGGTTCGTCTACGGGGACCCCAGCACGCTGCCGCAGGAGCCGCTGGCGTTCATCGGCGACCAGGTGCAGGAGGACATCGTCCTGTTGGACCAGCGCGAGGGTCAGCTCTTCGTGGATGCGGGACTGGTCTCCTTCGCGTCGAACTGGTCCTTCGGCTTCGACCTGGGGATGAGCTTCATCGAGATCCACGGGCCGGTGCCGCGGGTCCACGACACCGGGGTCATCGCCCGAGCCCAGAAGTTCCTCATGCGTCTGCAGCCGGACGCCCCCTATCGCCGGACCAACTGGTCGCTCTCCGTAGGGCGGCGCCTGGATCTGTCCACCGAGACGTATCCCGACTGGGGGCCTGAGAGAGGAAGGGTGCTCAGCGTCGACGACGCGACCTTCGGCGCCGAGGTGCACCTGCGGGTGGAGGTTCAGCATCTGGTGCGGCTCCCCGAATCCGGGTGTGTCATGTTCTTGATCCGCACCTACCTGCTCCCCCTGGAGGCGGTCGCGGAGGTGGAGCCCTGGCGGGACAGGCTGATGGCAGTTCTCGCCGAGCTCCCTGAGGACATGGCCGACTACAAGGGCTTCCTCGCCTACCGCGATCGTGCGGTGGACTGGCTGGCGGCCCGAAAGTCCGTGGCTCCGTAGACTGACCCGATGAGACTGGGAGCCATACCGGGCGCGACGCCGGACAAATGGGTGACGCGCTGGCGTGAGCGGTACCCCGACTTCGCCCTGAGCGTGGACCGCTTCGACGAGGCGGGTCAGTTGGAGCGACTGCGCGCCGGCACGGTCGACGTCGGATACATCCGGTTCCCCGAGGACGCGCAAGCCCCCACCGGGGATGACCTGCACCGGGTGTGGCTCTACCGCGAGGCCCCGGTGGTCTGCGCCTCCCGCGATCACTGGGTGGCCGCCGCCGAGACCTCGGTGACCTGGGATGAGATCGCCGCAGAGCCGTTCTTCGACCCGGCCGAGATGCTCCCCGAGCCCGGTTCAGACACGTCAGCTCCAGACCCGTCCGCTTCAGAGCAGTCAGCGCCGGAGTCAGAAGAACCCGAGGAGCATCAGCCGGCAGATCCGGAGCAGCTCGCCGCAGATGACATCCACACGCCCAAGCTGGGCGTCGATCTCGCCGCGGGGGAGAGGATGGCCTTGGAGGTCGTCGCCTCGGGTGCCGGACTGGTGATCCTTCCGAACTCGGTGGCACGGATGCTCGCCCGCCGAGACATCGTCATCCGCGAGGTCGAGGGCCTCCCAGGTTATGACGTGGGCCTGGCCTGGCTCCGCGAAGCCGACGGCCCGGTGATCCAGGAGTTCATCGGAGTGGCGCGCGGCCGGAAGCCCGGCAGCGGCCGCAGCGAGATCAGCACCGGCGTCGAGGCGAAGTCCGGGTCGAACTCTGGCTCGAAGCCTGAGGCGAAGTCCGACCCGAGGTCGAAGTCGACTCCTAAGCGGGCAGCTGCTCGCGCAGCGCCCGGGCGCTCGCGGCCGGGTCCGAAGCCTGGGTCACGGCGCGGACAACCACCACGCGGTCGGCGCCGGCCGCGGTGACCTCGCCGATGTTGGCCTCATTGATCCCGCCGATGGCGAAGAAGACCTTCGAGCTCTCCAGGCTCGCCGCCTGTGCCGCCAGCTTTAGTCCGACAGCGGCGCGGTCCGGTTTGGTCGGGGTCTCCCAGATCGGACCGGTGCAGTAGTAGTCCAGGCCGATGTCGGAGTCAGCTTCACGCACCTGCTCCCAGGTCTGGCAGGACCGGCCGATGACGACGTCGTCGCCCAAGATCATCCGGGCCTCTTCAGTGGTCAGGTCGTCCTGGCCGACGTGGAAGACGTCGACCCCGGTGATCGCCGCGACGTCGGCCCGATCGTTCGCGGCCGAGAGTCCGCCGTGCTCATTGGCGACCTGGCGCAGCAGGGTCAGCGCGGCGATCTCCGTCTGCACCGCGACACCCTTGTCCCGGATCTGGATGATGTCCACACCTCCGGTGTAGGCGGCGACGAAGAAGTCGTACAGCGCGTCGAAGTCCAGCTCATCCACCGGCCCCGCCTCGGGCCGGGTGATGAATCGCTGGAGGTCGGTGCAGACGTAGAGCCTGGCCGAGACCAGGCGATCCCGGCGCAGATGACCCAGGTGGGAGGGGTGTGGGGTGTGTGCCATGGTCTCAGTCTCATCCATATCTCCACATTAGGGCACCCCCTGGGGCTGTGGCCTTGGGATTGGTGAACGACATGGCTCCGGCCTCCGCGGAGCGCCAGCGCAGACAGAAGCGGCCAGGACCCATCTCTGGTCCTGGCCGCAATGCTCGTCAGCCGTCAGCCTTTCGGCCGGCGTGGCCTGTTCAGCCCTTCGCGACCAGCGTCAGGAACGCGTGGTTGAAGTCATCCAGATCATCGGGGGTCCGGGACGTGACCAAGCGATCGCTGACGACGGCGGACTCGTCCACCCATTCGGCGCCCGAGTTCGTCAGGTCTGTCTTCAGGGACGGGAAGCTCGTGACTCGACGGCCCTTGACCTGATCGATCTCGGTGAGGATCCAGGGGCCGTGGCAGATCGCGGCCACCGGCATCTCGGCAGCGAAGAATGCGGAGACGAACTTCTTGGCAGCATCGTCGATCCGCAGGCTGTCAGCGTTCAGGGTGCCGCCGGGCAGGATCAGCCCGTCGTAGTCCCCGGCCGAGGCGGAGCCGAGCTGGACGTCGACGTCGAAGTGATCGGAGTGGTTCCAGTCGCCCTCCATCGCCTGGAGGGACTTCTCGTTGGGGGAGACGATCTTCGCGGTCCCGCCGGCAGCCTTGATGGCGGCGATCGGCTCGGTGAGCTCGGGCAGCTCGACGCCGTCGGTGACCAGCAGCGCGATGGTCTTGCCAATGATCTGTGGTGAGTTCTCGGCCATGGTGATGCTCCTTGGTATCGGTGGTCATGTCAGGCCCGTGAGGGCCTTCTGCGCCTGTCGAATCTAGCCGGTGGCGCTGGTCGGTGCCATCGCACCTCCTGCACGCGAGCTGAAGATCGGAGGTGCTCGCGAGACCCGGGGCGCCCGCGGGACGAAGGTCAGAGGACCTGGGAGATCTGCTGGAAGCCGAAACGCTCTCCGCGCGGGTACTGGGCGTCGTCGTCGGTGCTGGGGCCGTGGCCCACGTTCAGCACCATCAGGGTCTTCCAGCCGGTCTCCGCGTGGACTTCGGCGTCGACCCCAGGTGCGTCGAGTCCGGCCATCGGTCCGACGTCGAGGCCGTGCGCGCGCAGCGCCACGATGAAATACCCGGCCTGCAGGAACGCGTTGTCGCGCCCCATCTTCTCGCGGAACTCGACTCGCTCGGCGAACTTCTCCCGCAGCCCCTCCACCTGGGGATAGAGCGTGGGCATGTGCTCATGCCAGTTCGGGTCATAGGCGAGGACCACGGTCATCGGTGCCGCGGAGGTCTTCTTGCCGTTGTCCCCCTTGAAATGCTCGACGACGGCGTCGCGCCGTTCCCCGGGGTTCAGCACGGTCAGGCGCATCGGCTGGCAGTTCATGGAGGTCGGAGCCCAGCGGGCGTCCTCGTAGGCCTGGTGGATCAGCGCCAGGTCGACCGCGCCCTCGGAGAAGAGGTTCGTGGTGTGGCGGCCTTCGAAGAGTTGATGCATGGTCTCGCGGTCCACTGCTGCAGTCGCCGTGGGCATGGGGGCTCCTCGTGCTCGTCGGTGTGCGCTTGAAGATGCCGGTTGCGGCATTATCAACACCAACGCCGAAGGCTTAGAGGTTCTTCCCTCCGCCGCTCCATCCCGCCTCTTCCTCATCTGAGCAACGGGTGTGGCTCGGGGGCGGCGCGCGTGACCCCGGTGCACCTGGTAATCTCGAAGCCTGGCTTCACCAGGCCAGAATGCGGGCGTAGCTTAATGGCAAAGCTTCTGCTTCCCAAGCAGACGACGCGGGTTCGATTCCCGTCGCCCGCTCTGTGAACACCAGGGCGAACACCGCAGTCATCGGCGCCGGCGTGATCGGGCTGTTGACCGCCTGGCAGCTGCGTCTGACCGGCCATGACGTCACCGTCATCGCCCCGAGCATCGCCCAGGACGCCTCCTACGCCGCCGCCGGAATGCTCGCCCCGATCAGCGAGGTCCAATACGGCCAGGATGATCTCTGGCCGATCATGACCGCCTCCCGGTCCGAGTACCCACAGTTCCTCTCCACGCTTTCCCGCGCAACCTCGGTGCCCACCGGGTACCGCGAGAACGGCACGCTGCTCATCGCCGCCGACCGCTCCGACCGCGACGCCGTCGCGGAGCTGGCTATTCTCCAGCGTGAGCACGGCATGGAGGTCAGCGCGCTGACCAGCTCCACCCTGCGACGTCGTGAGCCGGGCCTCGCCCCCGGACTCTCCAAGGGCTGGGATGTCCCCAGCGATCATCAGATCGACCCGCGCCAACTCGTCGCCGCCACCCGGGCCGCGCTGGAGGCAGACCTGGACCCGCGTCAGTTCCCCGGAGCCGGAGCTCCCGCCCGCTGGCACACCGCCACGGTCACTTCCGTCGAGGAGGCGCCTGACGAGCAAGAGGCACCCGGTCAACGGTTCATCCTCACCACCGACGACGGCGCGGCGCACCCGTTCCACTCGGTGCTGATGGTGCCCGGACTCGGCTACTCCGAGATCGCAGGACTGCCGGAGACCTGCCCGCTGGAACTGCGCCCGATCCACGGCGATGTGCTGCGCCTGCAGGTCAACCCGGCTCAGCTCATGCGCGGGGAATCCCACGTCCTCGATGCCACCGTCCGGGCCAAGGTCAACGGCCGCTCGGTCTACCTGGTCCCGCGCGCCGACGGGGGACTGGTGATCGGAGCCTCCTCCCGCGAAGACAGCCTGGCCGGCACCCACGCCGGCTCCGTCCAGGAGCTGCTCACCGACGCCGTCGCCGTGCTGCCCGGGGTCAAGGACATGGAGCTCACCGAGATCACCACCCGGGCCCGCCCCGGCACTCCCGACGAGCGGCCCTTCCTGGGGGAGCTGCGCCCCGGACTGGTGGTCTCCACCGGCTACTCCCGCCACGGCATCCTGCTGGCCCCGCTGGCCGCTCGGCTCGGCGCCGCACTGGTGAAACCTGCACTGTTGGGATCTGCATCGTCGGACCCCACACCCGAGCTCAGCGCAGAAGATCAGCAGCTGCTTAGCCGCATGCGGCTGACCCGGCACCGAGACTGACTCACTAGACTGGTCACGGCCCGCGCCGCGCGGGCCCGAGTCCTGGATCGGACCAGGAACACACCCGGCCCGTGCCGTGTTGTGCCAAGACCACCCGCACCTGATGACGTGGAGAACCATGCTCACCGTCCGCATCAATGAAGAACCCGTGACGCTGCCTGAGGACGCCACCGTGGTGGACGCCGTCGCGCAGACCACCGGGCGCAGCCTCAACCCCGATGGCACACCCGCCGACGGGGGTAGGCTCGGCGTCGCCGTCGCCCTCGACGCCGCCGTCGTCCCGCGCAGCCGCTGGTCCGCGACCACCCTGACCGGTGGCGAAGACATCGAGATCGTCACCGCAGTCCAAGGCGGCTGAGAAGAGAGCCCTATGAACACACCACTGCGCGCAGCAGACCTTCCCGCCCTCGAAGTCGGTGACTACACGCTGACCAACCGCCTGATCATGGGCACCGGCGGCATCACCGACCTCGACGCGCTCGAACGCGCCCTGCTGGCCTCGGGCACCACGCTGACCACCGTGGCCATGCGCCGGTACAGCCCCGAGACCAAGACCTCGGTGTTCTCGATGCTGGAGCGGCTCGGGATCGACATCCTGCCCAACACGGCAGGCTGCTACACGGTCAAGGACACGGTGCTCACCGCCGAGCTGGCCCGCGAGGCGCTCGAGACCAACCTGATCAAGGTCGAGGTCATCGCCGATGAACACACCCTGCTCCCGGACGTCATCGAGACCCTCGAGGCCACCGAGCAGCTCGCCGACCGCGGATTCATCCCGATGGTCTACACCTCCGACGACCCCGCCGTCGCACTGCGCCTGGAACAGGCCGGCGCGGCCGCGGTCATGCCGCTGGGTGCGCCCATCGGCACCGGGCTGGGCATCTTGAACCGGCACAACATCGAACTCATCACCTCCCGGGCCGGCATCCCGGTGGTCCTCGACGCCGGCATCGGCAGCGCCTCCGAAGCCGCACTGGCCATGGAGCTCGGCTGCGACGCCGTGCTGGTCGCCTCCGCGGTGACCCGCGCCCAGCGCCCCACCGAGATGGCCACCGCGATGCGAATGGCCGTGCACGCCGGCTACCTCTCCGCCCGGGCGGGGAGGATCCCGCGGCGCGAACATGCCCAGGCCTCCTCCGCTTTTGACGGCCGGATCTCCCCCATCGACGAACTCACCTGAGGAACCTGCCCCACGATGAATGATCTTTCCCAGTTCTCCCGCTCCCAGATGGAGCGGTTCCAGCGGCACTTCTCCCTGGACGGCTTCGGCATCGAGGCTCAGGCGAAGCTGCTGAACTCCCGTGTGGTGGTCATCGGCGCCGGCGGGCTGGGCGCACCGATCCTGACCTACCTGGCCGCCGCCGGGGTGGGCACCATCGATGTGATCGATCACGATGTGGTGGACCGCTCGAACCTGCACCGCCAGGTGATCCACTCCGAGTCCAGCATCGGGGAGCCCAAGACTGCCTCCGCCGCCGCGGTGATGCGCGGGCTGCACCCCGAGGTGGTCATCCACGAACACCGCGCACCGATCACCGCCGCCAACGCGCTGGAGCTGATCGCCGAGGCGGACATCGTGGTGGACGGCTCGGACAACTTCGCCACCCGCTACGTGGTCGCCGACGCCTGCGAGATCGCCGACAAGCCGATGGTCTCCGGGTCGATCCTGCGCTTCGCCGGACAGGTCAGCCTCTTCTGGGCTGGCCACGGACCCGCCTACCGCGACCTCTACCCCGAGGCTCCCGACGCCGGCGAGGTCCCCACCTGCGCCCAGGCCGGGGTGCTCGGGGTGCTGCCCGGGGTGATCGGATCCATCATGGCCACCGAGACCATCAAGTTCCTCACCGGCATCGGTGAGACCCTGTTGGGACGGGTGCTGATCTATGACGCGCTCAACGCCAGCTTCCGCGAGATAGGCCTGCACCCCGATCCCGAGCGGGTGCCGGTGACCAGCATCGGCGCCGATGTCGCCGGACTGGGCGGGTTCAGCGCCGACGCCCCCGCCGCGGCGGCCGCCCCGAACGCTTCGGCGCCCGCGACCGAGCCCGCGACCGAGCCCGCGACCGAGCCCGCGACCGAGTCCGCCACCGGGCAGTCTGAACCGGAACCGGCAGCCGAGCCGGCCGCCGTCGACGATCTCGACTTCAATCCCTTCACCGGGGACCCCAAGCTCGACGATGAGCTGACCCCCAAACAGTTGCGTGAGCTCCTGGAGGCCGGAGCGATCGGCGGCATCGTCGATGTCCGGGAGCCGTGGGAGCACCAGATGGGCACCATCGAAGGCGCGGTGAACATCCCGCTGGGGGATCTCTGGCACGACGACGCCGGGGTCTCCGGTCTCGACGACGTCACCGGAAAGCCGGTGGTGCTCTATTGCAAGATAGGGGTCCGCTCCCGCCAGGCCCTTGAAGTCCTGCGCCAGCGCCACCCGGAGGCGGAGCTGCGCAACCTCATCGGAGGCTATGAGCTTTACAAACAGCTCTGAGCTTTCTTGGGTGCGGTAGTTTAGTAGTGTGAGTGCATACCTGGCGGTCATCGGAGAATGCCTGGTAGATGTCGTCCATTCGGAGACATCTGCCCCCAAAGCGCACGTCGGAGGTTCGCCGTTCAATGTCGCGGTGGGACTGGCCCGGCTTGAGCACGACGTGGTCTTCGCCGGTCGCCGCGGAGACGACGACTATGGACGGATGATCGCGCGCAGTCTGCGCGCCCAGGGCATCACCGCCCTGCTGGAGGCCGACGCCTCCCCGACTTCCGTGGCGCGCGCCACCCTGGACCCCACCGGACAGGCCAGCTACGAATTCACCCTGGACTGGACGCTTCCCAGCGCTGACGAGCTGGAAGAGAAGTTCTGTGCCCTGGCCCGGGAGACCAAGCCCGCCGCCCAGAACGGCGACGACACCGGCCCGCTGGAGCACCTCCACGCCGGTTCGATCGGGGCCATGCTCCAGCCCGGCGCCGAGACGGTCAAGGGGGTGCTGGACCGGGCGCGGGGGGTCGCGACCATCTCCTATGACCCGAACTACCGCCCCACTCTGGTGCCCAACCGCGAGGAAGCCCGCCTGCAGGCCGAGGAGTTCATCGCCCGCGCCGACGTCATCCAGGCCTCCACCGACGATCTGGATCTGCTCTACCCCGAGCGCAGCCACCGCGAGACCATGGAGGCCTGGCTGCAACTGGGTCCCGCCCTGGTCATCGTCACCCGAGGACCGTCCGGGGCGATGGGGCTGACCCGCGCAGGCTTCGCCGAGCAGGAGGCCTTCTCCATCGAGGTCGCTGACACGGTCGGCGCCGGAGACTCCTTCATGGCCGCCACGCTTTCCACGCTGCGCGGGATGAACCTGCTCGGTGCCTCCCGGCGGGCAGCGCTGCGCGAGATCAGTACCGACCAGCTCGCCACCGTGCTGCGCACCGCCGCCCGGGCCGCGGCGATCAACTCCTCCCGCTTCGGCGCCCAGCCTCCCACTGCGGATGAGCTCACCCAGGCTCTCAAGAGCTGATCAGATGACCGAGCTCTCCTTCCCCGCCTCCGTTCCGACGCTCACCGGTGGGCCGGTGCACCTGATCGCCAGCGACATCGACGGGACCATCCTCAGCTACACCCACACCCAGTCGGGCACGGTCTCCGCGCGCACGGTCGAGGCGTTCCAAGCCGCCCAGTCGGCAGGTGTCCGGGTCGTGCTCGTCACCGGACGCCCGGTGCGCTGGCTCAAACACATCAGCGAGACCCTCGGCGCACTGGGCACCGTGATCGCCTCCAACGGCGCAGTCATCTACGACCTCGCCGGCGACCGGCTCATCCACGAGGCCGCCCTGAACGCCGAGGCGCTGTTCAGCGTAAAGGATATGATCAGCCAGATCGATCCGCGGGCCTCCTTCGCCGCGGAGACCCTCCAGCACGTGCACATGGAGGAGCCCTTCATCGCCGGTTCGCTGTTCTTCGAAGAGGACCGCCGCCGCGCCGCCGGCGTCACCGAGGAAGACCTGCGGCTCGGGCCGCTGGACGAGACCCTGGAGCGCGATGGGCTCACCCACGCGGCCCGGACCCCGGGAAGCGACGTCACCAGCGCCCACGTGACCGATCGGGTGGTCAAGCTGCTATGCAAGACCAACACCATGGCCCCGGATGAGTTCCTCGGCCGGGTCCAGGAGAAGGTCGGGAACCTGCTCACCGTCACCCACTCAGCCCCTGGGGTCAGCCTGCTGGAGCTCTCCGCCCGCGGCGTGAACAAGGCCGCCGGCCTCGCCCGCTACGCTGCCTCCCATCAGATCGACCGGGAACGCGTCGTCGCCTTCGGGGACATGCCCAATGACATCGAGATGCTCCGCTGGGCCGGCACCTCCTGGGCCGTCGGCTCGGCCCACCCGGAGGCCCGCTCCGCCGCGAACCACACCGCAGCATCCTGTGACGAGGACGGCGTCGCGCAGGTGATCGAGAAGCTGCTCGCCGGAGAGCTCTAGATGCCCAAGCCCTACCGCAGGCACGCCTATCGGGACGTGGCGTACCTGCTGAACTCCCGGCCCGGGCCGCTGCACCACCGGCCGCTGGCCTTCGCCCACCGCGGCGCTGATCCGCGCCGTGAGAACACCATGGGCGCCTTCCGCCATGCGGTGGAGCTGGGGTACCGATACCTGGAGATCGACGTGCGCACCGCCGCCGACGGCACCCTGGTGGTCTTCCACGACGAGGAGCTGGACCGCGTCACCACCGGCAGCGGCCCGCTGGGCGAGAAGACCTGGGCTGAACTCGCCGAGCTGCGGGTGGGCGCCGGCGAGGACTTCACCGAACCACTGGTGCGCTTCGAGGAGCTGCTGGACGCCTGGGATGACGTCCACCTCAACGTCGACCTCAAGGACTCCGCCGCGGTGACCGAGTTCGCCCGGCTGGTGGACTTACACCAGGCCCACGACCGGGTGCTCTCCGCGAGCTTCAACGACGCCCGCCGGCACAGTGTTCGACGTCGGCTGACCCGGCCGGTCGCCGCCTCAGGCGGCTGGGCCGCCACCGCGCTGATCGTGCTCATGGGACCGCTCGGACTGATGGGCCGGCTGGGCGGGCGCATCGCCGAGATCGACTGCGTGCAGGTCCCGGTCTCCCAGGGCCGGCTGCGCGTGGTGACCCCGCGCTTCGTGCAGCGCTGCCACCAGGCGGGCCTGCAGGTCCACGTCTGGGTCGTCGATGACCCCGCGCAGATGCATGAGCTCCTGGACATGGGCGTGGACGGTCTGATGACCGACGACGCCGAGGCGCTCGCCGAGGTCATGCGCGAACGCTCCGTCTGGCCGCAGCGCTGACCTGGTCCGAAGAAGACGTCACCCCACAGTTCACTCCCAGGTCGGGTCGTGGGTGTCGATCTGCTCGATGACGGACTGGATCGCGTCCAGCTGCTCCTGGCTGCGTCCATGACCGGGCAGCACCTGCGCCCAGCCGTCCACCGCGACGTCTCCGAAGTTGTGGCCGTGGCTCGGCGGGACCGCCTCGCTGACCAGCATGTCTGCCACCAGGTGCAGGAACGTGACTCCGGGGATCCAGCGCATCGAGTCGCTGACATCAGCACCCCGTCCGCCCGAGGCCGCAGGTCCCTGCAGCCACTCGGGGGACCGGACTATCACGGCAGGGTCGAGCCAGGTGATCGGATCCGTGGCGTGCTGGAGGTAGCCCAGGCGAGGCTGCCGCCAGGATCCCCCGAGTGCGGCGAAGTCGCCGGGCTTGGACTGCCAGCGCACCTGCTCACCGTCCCGGTAGACCGGCCGCCAGATGGGACTGCCCGGATCCCGGTTCGCCTGCAGGGTGCGCCACGGCTCGGAGGTCGCCGGCGGTCCGGTGAACAGGGCGGCGTCGGTGCGCGCCAACAGATCCTCCAGGCTCAAGAAGCTGCCGGACATTCCCAGCGCGCCCAGGCTCAGCCCGTAGACCACCAGCCGGGGCCGGTCCGCCTCTGGCAGCTCCTGCCACCGAGCATGGACCGCGTCGAAGAGCACCCGGCTCGAATCTTTCGGGAGATCCGGGTCGAACAGGAAGGGGACCCAGCTGGGCTGCACCGAATACTGCATCGAGGCGGTGGCGGTGTCTCCGGCATAGAGGTGTTCCAGGGACGCTATGGCCTGCGGCTCGAGCCAGCCGGAGCCGGTCGGCGTAGCGACGAGCAGCACTTCACGGTCGAACCCGCCGTGGCGTTCGAGCTCCTCCACCACCAGGGCCGCGCGGGCCGCCGGGTCTTCCCCCTGCGAGAGCCCGGCGTAGGCCCGCACCGGCTCTTCTGCCTCAGCGCCGGTGACCTGCGCGATCTGCGCCGCGCTCGGGCCGCCGCCGGCGAAGGCTCGGCCCTGTCGGCCCAGCCCGTCCCACTCTGCGGCCGAGCCGGGCCCACCGGAGCGGCCAGGAAGAACCGGGGGAGAGCTGCCCTCGAGCGTGCCCGCGTCCCGGTCGTGATAGACCTGGCCGACGACGCCGAGCCCGCCGCCGACCAGCCCGAGGATCAGGGCGAGCACTGCAGTCACCCCCGTGGCCCGTGACGCCCAGCGGCCCCGTCGCTCGGAACCGCTCCGGCGGACCACCCACCGTCCCACCGCGCTCCGCAGTGCGGTGATCCCCCTGGCGATCCCGAGGAGCAGACCCATCGTGGCGACCATGCTCGCCACGAAGGCGACGTGACCGGCCCCGTCGACCGGTTCCATCTCCACGAGTTCGCGGACCTCGTTCTGCCAGGACACCACGAGCGCCCCATAGCCGACCACATAGGCCAGCAGCGCCACGACGAGGGCACCGGTGAGGCGCACGGTGCGACGCGGTGACCGCTGCTGCATGCCGGCAGAGGGAGGCGCGCCTCCAGGTCTGGGAGCTCGACGAGCGTGCGACGATGCGACCCCACGCCTGGTCGGCTGGCTGCCGGGAAGCTGGTCACCGACCCGCTGGTCACCGACCCGCTGGTCGTCGAAACGCTGCTTCCCGAAACGCCGTGCGAGAGCCCGCCCCCCACGGCGCACCGCGAAGCCGAGCTGGAAGCCGACCATGAACCACAGTCCCGCCATGACTCCCTGGAACACCGTCGGACGGGGCACCAGTGAAGGGGTCAGCGCGAGGGACGCTAGCGCCAGGGCGCAGACCAGGTTGATCAGATGCGCCCGCAGGAAGCCGGCGCAACGTGCAGCGAGGCTCATCATGCCGATCACCTCCGCGCTGACGACACCACTCGGTGGCCAGGGAGGGGCTCTGCAGGCTTTCCAGGTCACTCTGTGAGCGCAGTCTAAGCGCGCGGGGGTCGGTTGCGGGAGGGCTCAGGGATGAAGCCCGGTGGAACATCAGCGCTGATCTGGTCCCGCAGCATGAGGACCCGCTCAGGTGCGGCTTCTAGACTGGGGACGTGAATCCCTCCAACGCTGTCCTCGCCGCACGCCTGCTCACCGAGAGCAACCCCGTCTGGGCCTGGGCCATCGCGGTCACCGCGGTGGGGCTGCTGGTGGCGGCGCTGATGGTGCTGGTCCAGGACACGGGCAAGCCCGGCAGGCGCGCCGCGATCTGGGGTGTGGTGATCTTCATGATCCCGATCATCGGCCCTGCGTTCTACCTGATCTGGGAGACCGTGCGGTACCACCGTGAGCATGGCCGCCCGGAGAAGGGCATGGTGGAGAAGTATGCCCCCGAAGAGGTGGCGCAGCGCCGAGAAGAGGCCCGCCGAGAAGAGGCCCGCCGGGACGAAGACCGGCGCGGATCGAGACGGGGCGACGACGCCGACGCCGCTGCTGACTGACTCCCAGGCCGGGGGTAGGCGCGCCTTCGGCGCGATCGGGATCGAGGTCCTCCGTGCACAGCAAGAGGGCGGGATCCGAATACTCGGATCCCGCCCTCTCAGGTGTTGCTCGGTTCAGCGGATCACGTCACCAGGATGACGATGATCACGATGAGCAGGATGGCGGTGAGGCTGATTGGAAGAATACGTCCCATGTTGTGTCTTGCCTTTCGATGATGATTCGTCTGTGTCGGTCGTGAACTGTCTTGCGCTAACGTCGGGTCACTGCCCTGATGATGAAGAGAATCCCCACCACCACCAGGATCGCGAGAACGATGTTGAAGAACAGGTTCAGAACGACGCCAAACAGCCAGAGGGCGATCCGTAGGAACACCAGCACCAGCACAATGGAAATGACAATAGACAGTGCTCTATTGGCCATGACCCCCACTTTACGGGGTTTTACCTGTGCAGTTGCTGGGTACCGGGGTCTCTGCCCGGGTCAGGGCAACACGTAAGCCGTCTTGACCTGGGGTGATATCTGCGGCTGTCAGTCTTCGGCGTCGGCCAGTGCTTCCACGTCGGAGAGCGAGGCGTGGGGGGTGTGCTCCGGGACATAGCCGTTGAGGCGCAGCCCGTTCTCGATGTCGAACAGGTGTACATGGTTCGGGTTCGGCTTGATCGTGACCCGCTCTCCGCGCATGGGAGGACGGCGGCCGTCGACCCGGACGATGAAGGGCTGGAAGGTGTTGATGCCGTCGGGGGTGCCGAAGATGTAGGCGTCGGCGCCGAGCTCCTCGACCAGGTCCACGGTCATCGGCAGACCGCTCCCGTCGGAGGTGAGCTCCATGTCCTCGGGCCGAACGCCCAGGATGACCTGGTCGCCGTGGGCCTTGTCCAGGTGGCCGTCAGGGATCGGGATGACGTCCTGGCCCACGACGATGCCCTGCCCCTGGACCTTGACCTGGAACAGGTTCATCGCGGGGGACCCGATGAAGCCGGCGACGAACACATTGGCGGGGTTGTCGTAGAGGTTGCGCGGGGAGTCGACCTGCTGGAGCACGCCGTCCTTGAGCACGCAGACGCGGTCGCCCATGGTCATGGCCTCGACCTGGTCGTGGGTGACGTAGACGGTGGTGGTCTGCAGCTCGCGGGTCAGCGCGGCGATCTGGGTGCGGGTCTGGACACGCAGCTTGGCGTCCAGGTTCGAGAGCGGCTCATCCATCAGGAAGACCTTGGGGGAGCGCACGATCGCGCGGCCCATGGCCACACGCTGACGCTGACCGCCCGAGAGCGCCTTGGGCTTGCGCTCCAGGTAGGGGACCAGGTCCAGGATCTCGGCGGCCTTCTTGACCCGCTCGGCCCGCTCCTCCTTGGAGACGCCGGCGATCTTCAGCGCGAAGCCCATGTTCTCGGCCACGGACATGTGCGGGTAGAGGGCGTAGTTCTGGAAGACCATCGCGATGTCGCGGTCCTTCGGGGAGACGTGGGAGACGTCCTCGCCGCCGATCATGATGGCTCCCTCGTTGACCTCTTCGAGGCCGGCGAGCATTCGCAGTGCAGTGGACTTGCCGCAGCCGGAGGGTCCTACCAGGACCAGGAACTCGCCGTCGGCGATCTCGAGCTGAAGCTGATTGATGGCCGGTCGCGCGCCGGGGGTGTAGATCCGGCTGGCGGAGGCATAGGTCACAGAAGCCATTGTGATATGTCCCTTTCACGGGCAGGTACGTGCCCGACGATCCGTTGTGAAGGTGATTGTGGTGACACGCGGCTCACGTGTGATGGGCCACATCTCCTGTGCATCACATCACAGCGGCAGGCAGAAGTCCAAGACCGCCTCTTCGCAGTGCGGACCTCCGCCGGACCCCGGCATATCGACCCACAGACACGACGACGGCGCCCGTCCGCCTCGCGCACGGTGTGATCCGTGGTGAGGTGAGCAGGCGCCGTCGCGCGCTGTGGCTGAGCTGAGCAGAAGGTCAGCTGTTGCGCAGATCAGGCGTTGTCGTCCTCGAGGATCAGCGGATAGACGCCGTTCTCGTCATGGACTTCGCGGCCGGTGACCGGGGGGTTGAAGACGCAGACCACGCGGATCTCCTCCTCCACCTCCACGCGGTGCTTCTCCTGGCCGTCGAGCATGTAGAGGAAGCCATCGGTGATGGTGTACTTCTCTCCGGTCTCCAGATCGGTCAACGTGCCCTTGCCGCCCACGCAGTACACGGCTTCCACGTGGTTGGCATACCAGAACTCATTGGTGGTGCCGGCGTAGAGGGTGGTCTCATGCAGCGAGAAGCCGACCTTCTCCTTCGCCAGCACCATGCGCCGGGAACGCCAGTTCTCCTGCTGGATGTCACGGTCGGTGCCGTTGAGGGCGTTGATGTTCAAGGTGTACACGCAGATCTCCGATCAGTGGCTGCTCTATTGCGGGGACGAAGGGTTCTACCGGGGTGCTCGCAGGCGGGAGGGCTCTCCGAGGTTCCCGGTGGCCGCGAGGAGTGACTCCTCGATGATGCCCAGGCCCTTCTGCAGATCTTCGGACTCGATGTTCAACGCGGGCATCAGCTTGATGACCTCATCCTGCGGTCCGGAGGTCTCCACCAGCAGATTACGCTTATACGCCTCGGCAGCGACCTTGCCGGCCGTGTCGGGGTTCGGGAAGTGGATGCCGGTGAGGAAACCGCGGCCGCGGATCGAGGAGCCGGGAACGTGTTCTGCGATCCGCTTCAGTCCCTCGTTGAGCTCGGTGATGCGCTCCGCGAGCTGGTTCTGGAAGGTGTCATCGGCCCAGAAGAGCTCGAGTGCCCGTGCGGCGGTGACGAAGGCGAGGTTGTTGCCGCGGAAGGTGCCGTTGTGCTCGCCGCCCTCCCAGACATCAAGCTCGGGCTTGAACAGGGTCAGCGCCATGGCCAGGCCGTAACCCGAGATCGACTTGGAGACGCAGACGATGTCCGGGTAGAGGCCGGCTTCCTCGAAGGAGAAGAAGCGGCCGGTGCGTCCACAGCCTGCCTGGACGTCATCGACGATGAGCAGGATCTTGTGCCGGCGCAGCAGATCGGCCAGTGACTTGAGCCAGTCGATCCGGGCCGCGTTGAGGCCGCCCTCGCCCTGGACGGTCTCAACGATCACCGCGGCGGGCTTGTCCACGCCGGAGCCGGAATCCTCGAGGATCTTCTCCAGCCACAGGAAGTCAGGCATGTCGCCGTCGAAGTAGTCGTCATAGGGGATCTTCGAGGAGTTCGTCAGCGGGATGCCGGCACCGCGGCGCTTCATCGAGTTGCCGGTCACCGAGAGCGCACCCAGGGTCATTCCATGGAAGGCGTTGGTGAAGGAGAGGATGTGCTGGCGGCCGGTGACCTTGCGGGCGAGCTTCAGCGCAGCCTCGACCGTGTTGGTGCCGGTGGGACCGGGGAACATGACCTTGTAGTCCATGTTGCGCGGTTCCAGGATGATCCGTTCGAAGGTCTCCAGGAAGCGGCGCTTGGCCGGGGTCTTCATGTCCATGGAGTGGGTGACGCCGTCGTTGGCGACGTAGTCCACGATCAGATCGCGCAGCTCGGGGTGGTTGTGCCCGTAGTTCAGGGCGCCGGCTCCGGAGAAGAAGTCCAGGTAGCGGGTGCCGTCCTCGGTCCACTGGTAGGGGCCGGAGGCCTTGGCGAAGGTGGCGGGCCAGTTCATGCAGTAGCTGCGGACCTGGGATTCGCGTGTGTCAAAGATATCTGTAGGCATGGTGCTCATCTGTCCTTACGTTCCGGGGAAGTCGGGGTGGATATTCACTCAGCGCGACGGCGTGGCCGGCTTGGGCTGCGCAGCGAAGCGGGTGCACTCATCGGTGTGTGCGTGACCGGTCAGCTCAGTGGGGCCACGGTGTAGAGGTCCTCGGCGGCATGTACTTCTCCAGACTCGTCGGCTGAGGGGAAGACTGCTTCGGAGAACAATGCCGTGGTGGTGATCTCGGCGTTCTTGTCTCGCGCAAGACCGGTGAACAGCGCGATCGAGGCCGCGTTGTCGGAGGTGATGGTCGTCTCCAGCCGGTGCGGAGCGACCGAGACTACGAGGGTGCCGAGCATCCGGGAGGCCAGTCGGCGTCCGCGGAAGCGGGAGTCGACGGCGACCTGCCAGATGAACAGGGTCTCTGGGTCGCTGGGGCGGCGGTATCCGGAGATGAATCCCGCGGGCTCTCCATCGACCTCGGCGATCACCGAGGTCTCGGCGAAGTCCCGCGCCCACAAGATGTAGGCGTAGGGGGTGTTCACATCCAGTACGCCGGTTCCGGCAGCGAGCCTCCACAGGGAGGTGCCGTCGGCCACGGTGGGCGTGCGGATCTCAACTCGCTCCGAGCCCGTGGAGGCATCGGCGGAGTTCTGGGCAGGGGTGTCTGCGGTATTAGCCATCGATCTCCACAGTAGTGAGCCAACATTGAGATTCAACCGAGAACTCCGCGAATACCGGGTGAAATCGCGGTTCAGAGTGCCCAGAAAAGTTTAGTCCCAGAGTTATGCGTAGCGTTGGATGCCATGTATGGCAAGGGCAGGAGCAGATCGGCCACTTCTTCGCAACGAAATACGACGAATGTAATCATTATGTGATTAATTTTAAGATTGCCTAAAGTTGAGGACGTGATGGGTCCCATGCTCAGCGCCTGGTGTGACGGTGCTCAGGTGAAGCTAAGGTTGCTGTGATGACTACGCAGAAGAAGAGCCGCCTCCCAGGTTTCGGATGGACGCTCCACGGTGACGGCAAGACGGTTCGACCCGGTGCGGTGGTGACCCCTGACGAGCGGCTGGGCTGGCTGCAGACCACCGGCGTGGGCATGCAGCATGTGGTGGCGATGTTCGGAGCCACCTTCCTGGTGCCGCTGATCACCGGCTTCCCGCCGTCGACCACGCTGTTCTTCTCCGGGGTCGGTACCGTGCTGTTCCTGATCATCACGGCCGGTCGCATCCCCAGCTACCTCGGCTCCTCCTTCGCCTTCCTCGCTCCGGTCGGCGCCGCCACCGCGCAGTATGGGATGTCGGGTGCGCTCGGCGGGATCTTCCTGGCCGGGCTCGGACTGGTGGTGGTCGGCCTCATCGTCCACTTCGCCGGCAGCCACTGGATCCAGCGAGTGATGCCCCCGGTGGTCACCGGCGCGATCGTGGCGCTGATCGGGCTGAATCTCGCCCCGGCTGCCTGGAACAACGTCAACGAGGCCCCGGTCACCGCCACGATCACGATCGTGTCCATGCTGCTGGCCGGAGTGCTCTTCCGCGGTCTTCTCGGGCGGCTCTCCATCCTGGTCGGCGTGGTCGTCGGCTACGTCGTGGCCGTGCTGCGCGGCGAGGTGGACTTCTCCGGCATCGGCTCCGCCGGCTGGTTCGGACTGCCCGAGTTCACCACCCCGACCTTCCACATCGGCGTGCTGGGCCTGTTCATCCCGGTGGTGCTGGTGCTGGTGGCCGAGAACGTCGGGCACGTGAAGTCGGTGGCCCTGATGACCAAGCGGGACCTCGATCCGGTCACCGGGCGCGCGCTGATGGCCGACGGTGCTGCGACCATGCTGGCCGGCACCGGCGGCGGCTCCGGCACCACGACCTACGCCGAGAACATCGGCGTGATGGCCTCCTCGCGGGTCTACTCCACCGCCGCCTACTGGGTGGCCGGTCTCTTCGCGATCGCGCTGGCCCTGCTGCCGAAGTTCGGCGCCCTCATCGCCACTGTGCCGGTCGGTGTGCTCGGCGGTGCCGGCACCGTTCTCTACGGCATGATCGGGGTGCTCGGGGTGCGCATCTGGGTGCAGAACCGTGTTGACTTCGCCAACCCGATCAACCTCGCCGTCGCAGGCGTGCCGCTGATCATCGCGATCGCAAACTTCACCATGGTCTTCGGCGAGATCGTCTTCGAGGGCATCGCCCTGGGCAGCTTCGCGGCCCTGGCGATCCACCACGTGATGAGCGCGATCGCCCGCTGGCGCGGCACTGACGTCGGCTTCGCCACGGACGACGACGACGCCCTGGCCACCCCTTTCAATGCCGATGACCTGGCCGCCCAGGAAGCGGAGCACGTGCCCGCGGCTGAGCCGGATCGCCGCAAGCCATAGGTTGCGGTGCGGCATCGGTTCACTGGGAGTTCCCTGGAAAATGCCTAATCAGGGTGACAGTGCCCAGTGGGGTCGGTAGCGTGACAAGAGAATTGTCCGCCGACGAAAGGAATCACCTATGGGACTCGATGACAAGGCCAGCAACAAGACCGAAAAAGCCACCGGCTCCGCCAAAGAAGGCTTCGGCAAACTGACCGGCGATCGCGAGGCCGAGGCGGAGGGCAAGGGCCAGAAGAACCAGGCGAAGGCGAAAGACGTCGCTCAGGACGCGAAGGACAGCGTCAAGGGCTTTGCCGAAGGTCTGAAGAAGGACAACTGAATCTGACCTCTCTGAGGCTCCGCTCACCGCGGAGCGCAGGTGAGAGATTCCCGGCGCCGGGTTCGAGAAATCGGACCCGGCGTTGTTGTGTGTTCTGCCGTTCTCCGGCAGACCCTGGGCGCAGCTCCTGGCCGCTCAGGCCTGCGTCATGGTGGCGGCCAGAGCGAGCAGCTGCTCCTCTGACCCGGTGCGTCCGATCAGCTGGATCGACCAGCTCAGACCCTCGGCGTCGGTATGGGTCGGGACATTGATCGCCGGCAGGCCCATCACGTTGACCACCGAGCTGTAGGGAGTGAAGCGGCACTGTTCCCGGTAGTTCTCCTCGGGGGTCAGGCTCGCGAACCACCCGATCTCCGGCGGGGCGTAGGCCAGCATCGGTGTGGCCAGGACATCCCAGGGGCCCATGAAGGCCTCGGAGTCGTCCGCGAAGTCCTCCAGCGCGGCGATCGACTCGCGGGTCTGCTGTTCGGGGCGGCTCTTCGCGAGTTCGATGAAATAACGGGTCAGCGGGGCCATGGCGGCGAGCTGCTCGGCGGGCGGATCCAGTTCGCCGAGCGGGGTGGTCCACAGCGCCTGGAAATGCCGGTGGTAATCGGGGGGCCAGAACGCCTCCGCACCGGTGCAGTGGCTGCTGCCCTGCAGGATGTGACCGCGCTGCTCCAGCAGCGAGAGCCCCTGTTCCAGGGCCAGGACTGCCGATTCGGCCAGGACGATGTCCAGCTCCGGGGAGAACGGCGATTCCGTGATCACCCCGATGCTCAGCCGGTCCATCCCCTGGTGCAGCGCCTGCCGCACCCGGCGCAGCGCGGGCCCTGCCGGAAGGTCTTCGGGGGCAGGACCTGGGCGAAAACGGTGACCGGCCATCACGTCGAAGAGCAGGGCGGCGTCCTCCGCGGTGCGGGCGATCGGTCCAGCCACCGCCAGGTTGCGCACACTGCTGCGCCTTTCGTCATCGGGGAGCCGTCCACGCCCTGGCTTCAGCCCGATCAGACCGCAGGCCGCCGCCGGGATGCGCACCGAGCCGCCGCCGTCGCTGCCGGGCGCCAGCGGAAGCATGCCTGCCGCCACGGCGGCGGCTCCACCTCCGGTGGATCCTCCCGCGGTGCGCTCCGGCGCCAGGGGATTCCGGGCCGCTGGTGCGAGTTCGTTCTCCGAGTAGCAGGGCAGCCCGAACTCGGGGACCTGCGTCTTGCCGATGCTGATCATCCCCGACATGTGGACGCGGCGTGCGAGCGGGTCGTCGTGGGCCGGGATGCTGGCGGCAAGTGCGGCCGTGCCGCGGGTGGTGGGCATTCCCGCCACGTCGACCAGATCTTTGAAGGCGGTGGGCAATCCCAGCAGCGGCGCGCGCGCTGCGAGTTCCTGCATGGCGGCGCTTCGTGCGGCACCGGTGCGGGAATCGAGCACGGCGCGGCGGACCTGGTCGATCTCAGCCGCTCGCAGCAGAGCCGACTCGGGGTCGAGGTGGATGAAGGCGCCGAGCTCGGCCTGGGCCGTGGCGGCGGTGACCGCGGTGGTGGTCAGCTCCACCGCAGAGATCTCACCGGCGACGAAGTCGTGGCGCCACTGCACGGCGCTGGCGGCGCGAAAGTCGACCAGCGGAGACGATTGGCTTGTGGAGGGTGCCGGGGCGAGTGGGGCAGGATCAGCGGGATGCACCATGGGCTCACTCTATGCGGACTGAACTGGGCAGGCGATAGTCTTGACAGCGCACCAGACCTGTTTGTTCCGCTCTGAAGGAGGCCGCAGATGGCAGATTTCGAGACCGTCCGCGCCGCAGACGTCCCCGCCGACGCCGCCCTGCTGGATGTGCGGGAGGGCTACGAGTTCGCCGAGGGGCACGCCCCGGGTGCTCTGCACATTCCAGTCGACGAGATCCCCGGACGGTTCGAGGCTGAGCTCGATCCGGACGAGGACTACTACGTCATCTGCCGCACCGGTGGTCGCTCGGTGCGGATCACCGCCTGGCTGACCTCTCAGGGCTACTCCGCAGTCTTCGTCGCCGATGGCATGGGCGGTTGGCTCGAGGCCGGGCGTCCGATGAGGTCCTCCACCGGGGAAGCGCCCAAGGTCCGATGAATACCTCTACGAACCCCTCTGCGCAGTCTCAGTCCAGTGCTCCGAGGTACTCCTTCCTCGGGCCCGCCGGCACCTTCACCGAGGCCGCGCTGCTGCAGGTGCCCGGCTCGGACCACGCCGCGCGAGTGCCGGCCGGCTCGGTGCTGAACGCGCTGAACATGGTTGAATCCGGCGAGGTCGACGCCGCCATGGTCCCGATCGAGAATTCAGTGGAGGGTGGGGTCACTGCGACCCTGGATGCCATCTCGGTGAGGCATCAGCTGCACATCCTGCGCGAGGAGCTGGTGAAGATCAGCTTCGTGCTGGCCTCCGCGGCCCCGCTGCCCCTGGAGCAGATCCGCACCGTGGCCACCCACACCCATGGGTGGGCCCAGGTGCGCCGCTGGGCCGAGTCCGCAATCCCGGGTGCGGAGTTCGTCCCAGCCTCCTCCACCGCAGCGGCGGCCCGTGGGCTGCAGGCAGACGCACCCCTGGCCGACGCGGCGGTCTGTTCCCCGCTGGTGGCCGAGCAGCTCGGCCTGAACGTGCTGCAGCGCGGCATCGAAGACGTGACCGGTGCGGTGACCAGGTTCGTGCTGGTCTCCCGGCCCGGGGTCACCCCGCCGATGACCGGGGCGGACAAGACGACGATCATGATTCCGCTGCCGCAGGACCGGGCAGGAGCCCTGATGGAGCTGCTCGAGCACTTCGCGACCCGCGGGGTCAACCTCTGCCGCATCGAGTCCCGACCCACCGGCGATGGTCTGGGGCAGTATTACTTCTCCATCGACCTCGAGGGTCAT
Organism: Nesterenkonia sp. AY15; assembly: GCF_022565855.1. Classification (NCBI taxonomy): domain Bacteria; kingdom Bacillati; phylum Actinomycetota; class Actinomycetes; order Micrococcales; family Micrococcaceae; genus Nesterenkonia; species Nesterenkonia sp. AY15. Next base: position 266,633 of record NZ_JAJOYV010000003.1, read on the forward strand.
ATCGACGAGGCGCGCGTGGCAGATGCGCTCGCCGGGATCCACCGGATCGCCCCGGGGATCCGGTTCCTGGGCTCCTACCCCCGAGCCGATCGCAAGCCCCAGCAGACCACGGCAGAAGTCTCCGACGAAGCCTTCACCGCCGCCTCCGCGTGGATCAGCTCGCTGAGACACGCGTAAGAGAACCCGGCGCGGGCCCCGCGCTCGGCGAAGCCGGTCTGATCAGGCCCCCTGGGGCTCCTTGGTGATCCGACCCTCGGTGAGCCTCGGCTGCTCAGCATGATCGCTGGCCTGGTCCGCCTCGGAGTCTTCGTGCGCGGCCTCGATGTCTTGGATGCCCCGGACGGAGACGCCGTTGACCACCAAGGCACGCGGGCGGACCCGTGCTGAGACGCTGATGACCTCGCCCATGGCGTCGCCGTCGATCTGGAACGGCATCGGCTCGGCCATCGTGATCTTCACGCGCTTGGCCTGGCGCACGGTCATCACGGGGATGTCGGCGGCGAAGCGGGTCACGGTCTTGGCCATGATCCTCGCCCAGTCCCACGCGTGGCGGGGGGTGAAGAGCACCGCATCCATGTGTCCGTCGTCGAACTTCGCCGAGGGCACCAGCAGCATGTTGGCCTGCAGCGAGCCGCAGTTGGCGAGCAGGACCGAGCGCACCCGGTAGGCCTGTGCGGCGCCGTCGTCGATGGAGACAGAGATGGCGGAGCGGGAGCCCATGATGTGGCGCAGCCCGGCCTCGCCGTAGGCGAGCCAGCCGGCGCGCTGCTTCAGGGCGTCCCGAGTGTCTCCCATGACCTCAGCGTCGAGACCGCCACCGGCGATGACCAGCGAGTTCTCCTCGTCGGTGCGCCCGTCCGGTCGTTCAAGGCTCAGATCAAGGGTGTCCACACGGTGGCTGCGGCCGTGGATGGCCTCATCCACGCAGGCCCGGAGGTCCTGGAACGGCAGCCCGATATTGCGGGCGAAGAGATTTCCGGTGCCCAGCGGCACGATGCCCAGCGCCGTCTGGGTGCCGACGATCTCGGCGGCCACAGCGCGCACGGTGCCATCCCCTCCGGCCGCGATGACGGTGACGGCGCCGGCCTCCAGTGCCCGCCGGGTCATCTCATGGCCGGGGTCCTCCGCGCTGGATGCCATCACCAGGGGTGCTGGCATTCCCGCCCGGGAACAGGCGGAGTGGATCTGGCGCACGACGTCGTCGGCGGGGTCCTTGGTGGGGTTCACGACCACCGCCACCAGTCGCCCGGGGCCATCGGCAGTCACCGAGGGGTGAACCGCAGGCTTGCTTTCGAGCTCCTGGGTGAGTTCGGCCGTGCTCCGGCGCAGCCGGTGGTGGGCGATGCCCAGCCAGACCACGGCGACGAGCAGGATCGCAGCAAGAGCGAGCGTGGACCAGAGGAGGGCGCTGAGCGTGGCGGTAGTCATCATCTTCAGTCTACTGCGGCCGGTTCCAGGGGGAACCGGTGCTGTCCGGAGTCATCTTCACCCTTGGCGGGGGGCCGCTGATCGATGAGCTCCCCAGGGGCGCCGGTGGCGATAAGCTGGGGGCGTGATCGACATCAAGGACCTCATCGAGAATCCCGAGAAGTACCGGGCCAGCCAGCGCGCACGTCAGGCGGACGAGTCCGCAGTGGACTCGCTCATCGCCGCGCAGCAGACACGCAGCGCCGCCATCACGCGCTTCGAGACGCTGCGCGCGGAGCAGAAGTCCTTCGGCAAGAAGGTCGCACAGGCCGCCGGGGAGGAGAAGCAGCAGCTCCTCGCCGAGGTCAAGGACCTCTCGAACCAGGTGAAGGCCGCCGAGGCAGAATCCCAGAGCGCCGCGGAGCAGCTGCGCCGCCTCCAGGCAGCCTTCCCCAACCTCATCCACGAAGGGGTCCCCGCCGGCGGCGAGGAGGACTTCATCGTGCTGCGCGAAGAGGGTGCCGCCCGTGACTTCGCCGCGGAGGGCTTCACGCCCAAGGATCACCTCGAACTCGCCGAGTCCTTCGCCGCGCTGGACATGGAGCGCGGAGCCAAGGTCTCAGGGTCACGGTTCTACTTCCTCAAGGGCATCGGTGCACGCCTGGAGCTGGCCATGATGCAGATGGGCATGGACCAGGCGATCGAAGCCGGCTTCACCCCGATGATCACCCCCACCCTGGTGCGCCCGGAGACCATGGCCGGCACCGGCTTCGATGTGGAGCACGACGACGAGATCTACCGGCTCGAGCGCGACGACCTCTACCTGGTGGGCACCTCCGAGGTGGCCATCGCCGGGTATCACTCCGATGAGATCCTCGACCTCGCGAAGGGGCCGGAACGGATCGCCGGATGGTCCACCTGTTACCGCCGCGAAGCCGGCTCCCACGGCCGCGACACCCGCGGGATCCTGCGCGTGCACCAGTTCAACAAGCTGGAGATGTTCACCTTCTGCACCGCCGAGGAGTCCGCCGCCGAGCACGCCAAGCTGCTGGCCTGGGAGGAACAGATGCTGCAGAAGATGGAGCTGCCCTACCGGGTGGTCGACATCGCGGCCGGAGACCTCGGCCTCTCGGCCGCCCGCAAGTACGACTGCGAGGCGTGGGTGCCCTCGCAGCAGACCTACCGCGAGCTGACCTCTACCTCGGACTGCACCACCTTCCAGGCGCGCCGGCTCAACATCCGCGAGCGCACGCTCAAGGAAGACGGCTCCAAGGGGCCGACGACGCCGCTGGCCACGCTGAACGGGACCCTGGCCACCACGCGCTGGCTGGTGGCCATCCTGGAGAACCACCAGCAGGCCGACGGCACCGTCCGGGTCCCTGCCGCGCTGCGCCCATACCTCGGCGGCCTGGAGGTCATCGAGCCGGTGGTGTGACCGAACTCGACTGAGGATAGGCTCGTCTGCCTAGCCAGCGCTTTTCTGAATCATTAGTATCAAGAGGGTCGGCGCCGAACAGCGCCAATTGCCTCAACAGCACAAGGAGTGTCACATGACTCAGAAGTACTCCGACTACACCGCGCCAGGTCTGGCGCAGGAGAACGGTCACGAGATCGCCGGTCTGCTGCAGAACCGCCTCTACGCCCTGAACGACCTCCACCTCGTGCTCAAGCACGTGCACTGGAACGTCGTGGGCCCGAACTTCATCGCCATCCACGAGATGCTCGACCCGCAGACCGAGGTCGTCCGAGGCTTCGCCGATGAGGTGGCAGAGCGAATCGCCACCCTCGGCGGGTCCCCCTCGGGTCTCAGCGGCGAGCTGGTCACCAAGCGCAGCTGGGAGGACTACCCGCTGTTCAAGGCCGATGGTGCCTCGCACCTGGCCGAGCTGGAGAAGGTCTACGACGGCGTCATCGGCGATCACCGCGATGTGCTCAACAAGGTCGGCGAGCTCGACCCGATCACCGAGGATCTTCTCGTCGGACAGGTCAAGGAGCTCGAGCTGTTCCAGTGGTTCATCCGCTCCCACCTGGACAAGGCAGGCGCAGCCTCCTGATCGACTGAGCCTGAGCTCCCTCGAAGAGCCCCCGTCAGCGCTGAAGTGCTCCTCGGAAGAAGGAACTGGGTCTACCAGTCCGACTTCCGGGGAGCACTTCACGCAGCGTCGGGGGCTCCCCTGTGTCATCGGCATCTTCTTCTCACATCTGTCGAGACCCACGTCGAGCGTTCAGAGACCCGGCGTTGCCGAGCCGGCTGGAACAGTCAGACGCCGCGCGCGGGAGCACCCTTCCGGGCCTCCCTGGGTGCTCCCCGGCAGCTGTCAGGCGTGCGACAAACGCAGTCGGGCAGGGGTCGCCGGAGACCTCAGTGCTTCTCGGCGATGAGCCCGCGGCGGGCGGCGTAGGCCTGGCGGACCTCCGGGGTCGGGGTGGCGGTGATCGTCTGGGTCTCCACCGTGGACCAGGCTGGTGGCTTGGGCGCTCCGGAGAGCACCCAGGCGGCCTGACGGGCGGCGCCGTCGGCGACATACTCGCCGGGAGCCGGGACGCTGACCTCGCGGCCCAGGATCGCCGGGGCGATCTGCTGGACGGCCGCGGAGCGGGCAGCGCCGCCGATCAGCGTGATGGACTCCACCGGGACGCCCTGGGAGGTCATCGCCTCCAGGCCGTCGGCGAGGCCGCAGAGCAGTCCCTCCACGGCGGCGCGCGCGACGTCCTGCGGGTTCATCGAGGCCAGCGTGAGCCCGATGAAGGATCCGGTGGCGTAGGGGAGGTTCGGAGTGCGTTCCCCCTCGAGGTAGGGCACCAGGGTCAGCCCGTTGGCGCCGGGCTGTGCGGCCAGGGCCAGGTCCGCGAGCCCGGCGTGGTCCACTCCGAGCATCTTCGCGGCACCGTCGAGGACTCGCGATCCGTTGAGGGTGACCGCCAGCGGCAGAAACTCCCCGGTGGCGTCGGCGAAGCCGGTGACCATTCCGGAGGGGTCCTGGATGGGCTCCGGCGAGACCGCGGAGACCACGCCGGAGGTGCCGATGGAGAGCGCGACGTCGCCGGTGCTCATGCCCAGACCCAGGGCCGCGGCGGCGTTGTCCCCGGCGCCGGGGCCCAGCAGCAGGTGCTCCCAGCCGCGGGCTGGGTCCCCGGTGCCCACCTGCTCCCGCGGTCCGCAGACGCGCGGCAGGATGATCTCCCGGGCGGCGTCCTCGGAGATCCGCAGGGCGCGGGCCAACAGGTCATAGCGGTAGCTGCCGGCGGCGGTGTCGAAGTAGCCGGTGCCGGAGGCGTCGGAGCGATCGGTGGCGAGGTCCGCCAGCTCGGTGGAGCCCGAGAGCTTCCAGGTCAACCAGTCGTGGGGGAGTGCGACGGCGGCGACGCGGGCGGCGTTCTCCGGCTCCGCATCGACGAGCCAGCGCAGCTTGGTCACGGTCAGCGAGGCCACCGGCACCGAGCCGGTCATCGCTGTCCAGGCTGCGGCACCCTCGGTCCCGCCGCCGTATTCGGCGATCAGCTCGGCCGCGGCATCGGCTGAGCGCGTGTCGTTCCAGAGCAGCGCGTCCCGGATGACCTCGCCCTGGGCATCGAGGGCGACCATCCCGTGCTGCTGCCCGCCCACCGAGGCGGCGGCGACGTCGGCGAGCCCGCCGGCGGCCGCAATGGCGTCGATCAGCGCAACCCACCAGGCGGCTGGGGCGACCTCGGTGCCCTCGGGGTGCTTCGCGGAGCCGGTGCGGACCAGCTCTCCGGTGTGCGCGTCACGGATGACGACCTTGCAGGACTGGGTGGAGGAATCGATACCGGCGACCAGAGTGGGCATGCGGTGTCCTTTCGTGACGCTCGCCCGGGCAGGCTGCCGGTCAGGGTCGGCCCTTGGCGCTGGCGGGGGAGCTGGCGTGGGGATGATCTGGGGTCGTTTCTCGAGGGTCCCACAGCGGTGGCCGGCCGCTCCAGTGTCCTGATGCGACCGGCCACGCGGTGAGGCTCAGCTGTTCGGCCGAGGCCCGGCCGAACTGGTGAGGATCAGCCGATCAGGTGTTTCATGGCCAGCTGGTTGAGATTCACGAAGCCGTAGTTTCGCTCGGCTGCCTTGTCCACGTCGAACTTCTCGTAGCTGGAGGTGTCGGCGAGGAAGTCGGTGAGCGACTCGCCGGCGGCCAGGGTGGACTCGCCGAGCTCGTAGACGCCTGAGTCCTTCAACGCAGCCTGGACCTCGGGGTCCGCACGGAAGGCCTTGGACTTGTCGGCGAGCATGGTGACCATCTCGACGTTGGCCTTCGCCGAGTCCCAGATGCCCTGCACGTAATCGGTGCGGGAGGGCTTGTAGTCGAAGTGCATCCAGCCGTCGTAGCTCGGTCCGCCGCCTGGGAAGCCGTTGACCAGCAGGTCGACGGTGAAGAACGCCGAGGCCAGTTCACCGTGGCCGAAGACCAGGTCCTGGTCATACTTGATGGAGCGCTGACCGTTGAGATCGATGTGGAAGAGCTTGCCCGCCCACAGCGCCTGCGCGATGCCGTGGGTGAAGTTCAGTCCGGCCATCTGTTCGTGACCGGTCTCCGGGTTCAGCCCGACGATGTCGCCGTGCTCGAGCTGGGCGATGAAGCCAAGCGCGTGACCGATGGTCGGCAGGAAGATGTCACCGCGTGGCTCGTTGGGCTTGGGCTCCAGCGCGATGCGCAGATCGTAGCCCTTGTCCTTGATGTAGCTGGCGATGGTGTCCACGCCCTCGGCGTAGCGCTCGTGGGCGGCGAAGAGATCCTTGGAGCCGTCGTACTCGGCGCCTTCACGGCCGCCCCACATCACGAAGGTCTCGGCGCCGAACTCCGCGGCGCGGTCGACGTTGCGCAGCAGCTTGCGCAGGCCGAAGCGGCGCACCGAGCGATCGTTGGAGGTGAGTCCGCCGTCCTTGAAGACCGGGTGGGAGAAGGTGTTGGTCGTCACCATCTCGACCTTCAGGCCGACCTCGTCCGCCACCTCTTTGAACCGGGTGAAGTACTTCTCGCGCTCGGCGTCGTCGGTGCCGAAGGGGGCGACGTCGTCGTCGTGGAAGGTGACGCCGGACGCGCCGGCCTCCTTCAGCTTCGGCAGATACTCCCAGGGCTCGAACGCAGGGCGGGAGGCCGAACCGAACTGGTCCTGCGCGGTCCATCCGACGGTCCAGAGACCGAAGGAAAGCTTGTAGTCAGATGCTGGCGTCGATGCCATGGGGGCCTCCTGCAAGGAAAAGGAATGGTTCCGGGTGCACCGGGAAAGCTGTGACCCGGCACTCATTTTGTTTCTAGATGTAACCTAAATCCTATTGGGGCTAAGATCAAGTCCGTGACCCGAGACACTCCCCGCAGGACGGCAGGACCGAGCCCCAGTACGGCGTTCGGCGTGACCTCGCGCGGCTCGCTCGCCCGGCTGGGCCGCAGCTCCGGAGACGACCACGGCGACTTCTCCCGCGCCCCGCGCGGAGACGGAGCGGCCAGCGACCAGTCCTCCCGCCCCGGCGCCCGTCAAGAGACGCTGCGCGAATCCAACCTGCTGCTGCTGACCGAAGAGATCTTCTCCGCCGTCGAGCCGCTCTCCCGGGCTGACCTGGCGATGCGCACCGGCATGACCCGCTCCACCGTCTCGCGACTGGTCGATGACCTGCTCGCCGCCGGGATCATCCGCGAAGGCTCCCCGGCCGTCGGCGGGGGCTCCCGCGGCCGGCCGGCCGTGCCGCTGCACCCTGCGCGCGCGACCCTGGCCGGGCTCGGCGTGGAGATCAGCGTGGACTTCATGGCGGCCCGTGCGCTGGATCTGACCGGGGAGACCCTGGCCGAGGAGATCATCGACGGAGACTTCCGCGGCTCGGATCCAGAAGCCGTGCTGCCTCAGGCTGGTGCGATGGCGCTGCGGGTGGCCCAGCAGGCCACCGCCCGAGGCGCGCGCGTGGTGGGCACAGTCCTGGCACTGCCGGGCCTGATCGGCGCCGACGAGCATTCGCTGGTGCTGGCCCCGAACCTCGGCTGGCGCGGCGTGGACGCCGTGCCGCTGCTGGTCGGTGAGCACCGTGACGCCTTTGGTGGATTCATCCATGCCGCGAACGAGGCCAAGCTCGCTGCGCTTGCGGTGGCGCAGGAGCTGGCCGCGGCTGATCAGCAAGAGCAGACCTTCCTCTACGTCTCCGCGCAGATGGGCATCGGGGCCGCCGTGGTCATCGAATCAGTGGTCGACGTCGGACAGCACGGCTGGGCCGGAGAGATCGGGCACATCTCGGTGGAACCGGAGGGGCCGCAGTGCGGCTGCGGAGCGCTGGGCTGCCTGGAGACCTACGCCGGGAAGCGTTCTCTGCTCGCGGCCGCCGGGATGGAGCGCACCGCCACCGCGCAGGACCTGGTGGAGCTCAGTCAGCGCGACGACGACGCCGGCCGGACCGCCTGCCAGGCCATCGACCGCGCCGGATGGGCGCTCGGCGTGGCGCTGGCCGGGGCGATGAACCTGCTCGACGTCCACGACATCGTGCTCGGCGGGGTCTACGGCCCGCTCGCGGACATGCTGCGTCCGCGCATCGAGAAGGAGCTCAACTCCCGGGTGCTCTCCGCGCAGTGGAGCACCTTCCGGGTGCGCACCGCCTCGAGCCAGTCGGCACCGGCGGCAACCGGCGGTGCGCTGCGCGCGATGCGCTGCGTGGTGGACGCGCCGCTGCAGTGGGTCCCCCAGCCCGGGTGAACCCAGCTTGCATGAACCGAGCCTGCATGACCCCGGGCAGCGTGTGCCCATGAGTGGAGCGCCGCAGCTGGGCGTCGCAGCTGAGGGGTGTCAGTCGGCTCGGATGGCTTCGATGCTGTAGCCCATGCGGAACCATTTCCCGGGCTCCAGGTGGATCAGGTCCTCACCGCTGTTGAGCGCATTCGGCGGGCAGGTCATCGGTTCGACGGCCACCCCGGCGCGATCGATCCGTTCCCCGGTGTAGACCTGGACCCAGGGCGAGTCGGCGATCATGCGCACCACGAACCCTGAGGGCCCGTGGATGAGTTCCGCGGTCCAGCCCTCCTCGGGCAGATCGGTGAAGGCGTGATCGATGTTGCGCCCGGCCAGCAGCGGGCCGTTGGTGAGGTCGAAGTCCTGAGAGACCGACTTGCGGCCGGTCACAGTGCCATCGGCCTTGGTCTTGAGCATCGTCCGGGCGGGGAGCCGCAGCCGGCATTCCCTCAGCGAGGCCCCACCAGCAGTCAGGTAGGGGTGGAAGCCGGCGCCGAAGGGCGCGGTCTGCGGGACCTGGGCGGGGGTCGCGTCGGTGCCATCGATGTCAGCATCAGGGGCGTCGGCGTCGCGGACTTCGGCTTCTGAGGCTTCGCCGTCGGGGACGTCGGTGTCGGCGACTTCGGTGTCTGTCGCGTCGGCATCGGCGACCGCGGCGTCTGGGGCCGCACTCTCCTGGTCTTCGCTGGCGGAGGCAGCCAGGTCGTGCTTGAGATCCTCGTCCTCGGCTGTTTCGCCGTCGGGGGTGTCGCTGTCTGCGGCGAGGGCGTCTGCAGCGTCGGCGTCAGGCGTATCGCTGTCGGGCTCGGCTGCACTGAGGCCTGCGCTGTCGGGCTCGTCGGCACCGGGGCTCACGTCGTCGTCGTCCCTCGCGCCTTCTGAGGCTCCAAGATCACCGGCTTCGACGCCGTCTACGGCCAGAACGCTGTCATCAGCTTCGACAAGAGGTGCCTCGGTCTCCGGGGCACCGTCCTCCAGCTGCTCAGGGCGGTAGCGCGCCATCAGTGTCGCGGCGAGGCCGACGTCGGCGGAGACCCGGTAGGTCAGGGCGATGTCCAGGCCGAAGGGGTATCCCTCCGAGCTCTCCAGCCAGCCCGCCAGCTGCACCTCGGACTCCTTTTCGGAGATCACGCGCAGCGGCAGGTCGATGAGCAGTCCGTGCAGGGCGGCACCGGTGGCCTCTTCGTTGACCGGAAGCAGGTGCTCCACCCCGTTGTAGGTGTAGCTGCCACCCTTGGTCCGATTGGGCCACGGAGCCAGCACGGCCCCGGCGAAGGAGCCGTCGGTCTTCGCGGCGGGCACGATGAGCTCGTCCTCGTGATGTGTGAGGTTGAGCAGCTGGCCGCCGAGAAGGCTGACCTCTGCCGTGTATCCGCCGCCGGTGATGGATACCGAGTTCATCGCGTCCATTTGTGGTGCCTCCTACGAAGCGTCGCAATTCTCTGCGCTTCCCTGACACTGCCCCGACCCGGCTGAAGACCAGGCGGACGGTGGCAGTGAAACGCAGAGTTACATGTATGGCAACAGTACCCAAAAGGCGATAGTCCGGCCTATTCGTGCCGAACCTCGGGGTGCGGGGGTGCAAGACTGACCCATAAGGCATAATGACCGGTTACCCCTTCCGAGCGAGTGTGATGACAATGAATACATCTGCAGTGACGACTTCTGAAGAATTCTCGATCCCGGCGGCCGGCGCAGGCGGCAGCTTCTCCCATACCCCGGGGAAGAAGATGGTCTGCCTGGACGTGGACGGCACGATCGTCTTCCACGACGGTCGGATGTCCGACGCCGTGAAGGAGGTCGGTCGCGCCCTGGTGGCCGAGGGGCACACGGTGGTGGTCTCCACCGGCCGGTCCCTGCCGGCGACGCTTCCCGTGGTCGAGACCTTCGGCATCGAACACGGCTACGCGGTGTGCAGCAACGGCGCAGTGACCGTGCGGATCGATGTGTCCCTCGAGGACGGCTACGAGGTCCTGGACCGGCGGATCTTTGACCCCGCTCCCGCGCTGGACGCGCTGGTGGAGCGGCTGCCGAATGCCCGCTACGCCATCGAGACCTCCGTCGGCGACTTCCTCTCCACCGAACGCTTCGAGGACATGTCCTTCGGCCTCGATGCCCGCGGCGTGAGCTTCCAGGAGATGAAGGAGGCTGAGGCCGTCCGGCTGGTGGTCAACTCCACCGAGTCCACCGCTGAGGACTTCGCCACCGCGGTGCAGAGCATCGGCCTGCACGGAGTCACCTATTCGGTGGGCTGGTCGGCGTGGCTCGACATCGCCGCCTCCGGAGTCAGCAAGGGGTCCTCCCTGGAGGCGCTGCGCGAACGGCTCCAGGTGCCCGCCAAGGACACCGTCGCCGTCGGTGATGGGCGCAATGACATCGAGATGCTCGGCTGGGCCGCCCGCGGCGTCGCCATGGGGCAGGCGCCCCAAGAAGTGATCGACGTCGCCGACGAGCTCACCGCCCCGGTCGAGGAAGACGGACTGGTGCCGGTTCTGCGCAGCATTCTGAAGCAGGATTGAGGCGCGGGGGCGGTCACCCCGCGCCCAATCCGCCCCAGCCGCCCCACAAACACCTCGAGTGGGCGATCTGAGTGGATTCAACGGCCGTTCCGGCCCGGAGAATCACTCAGATCGCCCACTCGATGAGGGTGGGGCTCTAGGAAGCTAGGTCAGCGCAGGGGCAGCTTCTCGTCTGCGGTGAGCGCGACGTCGTCCTCGGGCTCCTTCTCCCCGCTCCACGCCCGCTTCATAGACATGATGCACTCCACCAGGACCCAGACCGCGGCGAAGATGATGACCACGTTGATCGTCAACAGCAGCCACTCGCCGTTCTCGAGGAAGCTGAACACCTGGACCACAGCGGCGTAGGAGCTCATCACGAGCACGAACGCCATCGGGATCAGCACCGGCAGGAACGGGCGGTTCTTGCGCATCAGCATCACCACGATGATGCCCATGGTCAGCGAGGCCAGCAGCTGGTTGGTGGTGCCGAACAGCGGCCAGATCAGCATGCCGCCGGAGCCGTCGGCGCCCTGCGAGAAGGTCAGCCCGCCACCGATCACGATCACCACGATGGTCGCCGTGATGACGCCGATCCGGATCTTCGCGAGTTCGCCGATCTCCTGGACCACGAAGCGCATCAGGCGCACGCCGGTGTCCATGGTCGTCGCCGCGAAGAGCACGGCCATGGTCGCCAGAATGGTGGCCGAGAGACCCACCGGGATCCCGAGGCCCGCGTTGACGATCGCGCCGCCGCCCGCGACGAAGTTCCCGACCGGGTTGTCGTTGAAGGAGGAGTAGACCTCTTCCCACTGGGTCAGCGTCTGGAAGCCGGCGGTGGTGGCGATGATCGCACCCAGGGCCAGCAGGCCCTCGCCCACGGCTCCGAAGTATCCGACGAAGCGCGCATCGGTCTCCCGGTCCAGCTGCTTCGAGGTGGTCCCGCTGGCGACGGTGCCGTGGAAGCCGGAGATCGCGCCACAGGCGATGGTGACGAAGAGCAGCGGAATCATCGAGGGGGTGCCCTCAGGCAGGTTCGTGTTGATCGCCGGAGCCACGATGGTCGGGGTGGCGAACATCGTTGCGCCGTAGAGGATGCCCAGACCGATGAACAGCTGCACGCCGTTGATGTAGTCACGTGGCTGCAGCAGCACCCACACCGGCAGCAGCGAGGCGATGCCGGCGTAGAGGAAGAGCACGATGATCCAGACGCCGTTGGGCGCCAGGCCGAAGGTGCTCTCCGGCAGTTCGATCGGGTACGCGTTGCCCAGGATGATCAGGCTGTAGAGCGCGATGACGCCGACTGCGGTGACTGCCAGCAGGTTCCAGCGGAATCGGTAGATCGCCTGACCAACCAGCAGCGCGACGATCAGCGCGCCCCAGGTGGGTATGACCGCCCCCGGCTGGGAGACCAGCAGGTTCGAGATCACCACGGCGAAGGCTGCGACCACCATGAGCAGCAGCAGGAAGACCACGACCAGGAACAGGTTGCGGCCGCGGGCGCTGATGTAGCGACCCGAGAGCGTGCCGATCGACTGGCCACGGTTGCGCTGGGAGGCCCAGAGTGCGCCGAGGTCATGCATGCCCGCGATGAACACGGTGCCGACGGTGACCCAGATGAACGCCGGGAGCCAGCCCCAGATGACGGCGACGGCGGGGCCCACGATGGGCGCTGCGCCGGCCACCGAGGTGAAGTGGTGGCCCCAGAGCACGTAACGGTTCGTGGGGACGTAGTCCACGCCGTCGTTGAACTGATGTGCGGGCGTCTTGAACTCCGCGTTGAGCTTGTAGACCTTCTTCGCGAGGAACCGCGAATACAGGAAATAGCCGCTGAGCATCATAGCGACGCCGATCGCGGCGATGACCAGAGAGTTGACTCCGTCCATCTTGACCTCCTCATTGGGGGCGCCTGCATGAGGGCAGGCGCCGGTTACGGTGCGAATGATGTGATGGCAGACATAGTACGCAGATTGTGTGAGCGAGGACACCGCCGAGTCGTGACGCGCGACTAGGATCATCAGATGCCCCAGCCCAGCGAGCGCCCGGTGACCCCCGCACTGACCTTGGAGGAGCTCTGGCCGCCCTTCGGCCTGCGCATCGAATCCGCGCGGATTGAGCTGCGGGTCGTGCGCGAGACCGACTTTCCTGCGTATGTGGACGCCGCGACCTCGGGGGTCACCCAGACCAGCAGGAATCCGTTCCGCCATGCCAGGAACGAGCAGGAAGCTGCAGAACTTCCGAAGAGTGCGCTGCCGCGGCTGTGGTCCACTCGATCCGAGATCGGCCCAGACCAGTGGAGTCTGATGCTCGGAATCTTCCTCAAGGGTGCCGGCAGCGCCGAAGGTTGCCTGACCCAAGAGTCCGGTGAGCTCATCGGGATGCAGGACTGCCGCGCCGAGGATTGGTCCGTGCTGCGCACCATCGGATCCGGCAGCTGGCTGCGCGCCGACCGGCAGGGCCAGGGCCTGGGCACCGAGGCTCACGCCGCGATGCTGCTGTGGGCCTTCGACCACTTCGGCGCCGAATACGCCGAGTCCGGCGCCTCCACCTGGGACGAGCGCTCGCGGCGGGTCGCCGAGACGCTGGGCTACTTCACCGCGGGCACCCGTCGGGTCCCGGATGCCCACGGCGAGAAGCCCGAATGGGAGCACATGTTCCGGCTGCCGAAGAACGACCTGCTCCGCCCGCCCTGGCAGATCCAGGTCACCGGCAACGACCGACTCAGGGGCTTCTTCGGTCATGACTGAGTCAGAGGCAGGCCCAGCGCGCTCGACGCCGGCACCCCCGGCGACGACGACGCCCGCGCTGCCCGTGAGCACCGACTGGGTGCGCGCCGTCGTCACAGGTGCCCAGCACATCCCTGCCCCGGCCGGCCCCGGGTTCTACGCCAGCGCGGCGGGAGTCCTGCGCGGAATCGGGCTGATCCAGCTGGACCCGCTCACCCGGGTCTCCACCGCGCAGCGGCTCACCACGCTGACCCGGCTGCCGCGCAGCGCCCGGGCCGAGGACATCGACTCCTCGCTCTGGCCGGCGGGAGCTCCGCTGCACGGGACGCCGGTCTCCTTCGAGGCCTTCACCAAGGTCGCCTGCGTGTTCCCGATCGAGGACTGGCCGCTGCTGCAGCTGCGCCGCGAACGCGTCCGCGAGACCTACGCGCTGAGCCTCGATCCGAAGATGCGCGCGCAGATCCGCGAGGTGGTCGCCGCGGCGGAGAGCGGCGCCCAGATCGGCGCCATCGAAGCCGCGATGGGCGCCACGCGCACCACCGGCTGGAACTGGTCTGAGATCAAGCACGCCGCCGAGCTCATGGTCCGCACCGGGGAGCTGGTGATCACCGCGCGCAACGGGATCATCCGGCTCTTCGACCTGCCTGAACGCGCGCTGCCTGCACCGATCCTCGAAGCGGCACACCTCCCGAGGGATCAGCTGCGCGCCGATCTCGCCCGCCGGGCCGCCGGAACCCTCGCGGTGATGACCGCGGCCGACTTCGCCCACCATTACCACCTCTCCACCGCCGACGCCGCCCGTGGCATCGCGCTCGCCGGGCTCACCGCGCTGCAGGTCCAGGGATGGAAGGACCTCGCCTACTGCCACCCACAGCTGCTGGACCCGGTGCCCGATCGCGCCGCCCCTGAGGCAGACGCCACTCCGCAGCCCTCCCCACACACCACCTCGCCGCCCGGCACCGCACCGGCAGCCCAGTCCCGACTCATCGGCCCCTTCGACCCCTTGCTGCGAGACCGCGGTCGGGCCCGCCGGATCTTCGACTTCGACTACAGCTTCGAGGCCTACGTGCCCAAGGACAAGCGGCTCTACGGCCACTACGTCATGGCGGTGCTCTCCGGCACCGAGATGGTCGGCCGGGTGGACCTCCAGCGCGTGGGCGGGGTGCTGCAGCTCAACCGGATCTTCCCTGAACGTGGACACAGCACCCGCGCGGTCACGGCCCGGGCCCGCGCCGGGGCCGGGACGCTGGGCGCCCAGCTCGGCACCGAGGTGGAGCTCCGGGACGCCGCACGAGACCGTTGACCGGGCGCAATGTGTACGCTTGGCCGTGGAAGCGGACGCGCAGCGAGAATCCTTCACGGGCTTCCGGTGCGGCCGCACAGCAGTGCTCTTGACGCTCAACACTAGGAGAACCCGTGGCCCTGACTCACGATGTCACCATCGAAATTCCCGAAGGCTCCCGCGTGAAGTACGAGATCGACCATGAGACCCACCGTCTCCGGCTCGACCGCGTGCTCTTCACCCCCATGCAGTACCCGACCCACTACGGGTACTTCGATGACACCCTCGGTGAAGACGGTGACCCGCTGGACGCGATGGTCTGGATCCCGGGCGTGGACCTGGTCCCCGGCGTCGTCGTGGAGTCCCGCCCGGTGGGCGTGCTGAACATGACCGACGACGGCGGCGGCGACGCCAAGCTGCTCTGCGTCCCCAAGGACAAGCGCTTCGATCACATCCAGGAGCTCGAGGATGTGGATCAGTGGACGCGCCAGGAGATCGAGCACTTCTTCACCCGTTATAAGGACCTCGAGCCCGGCAAGTGGGTCAAGATCGAGGGCTGGGCCGGTCGCGAAGAGGCTGAGGCCGAGCTGACCCGCTCCATCGAGCGCTTCAAGGGCTGACCCAGCCCGACTTCCCAGCGAGTGGGCGATCTGAGCGACTTTTCCGCCGTCTTCGACGGCGATCTTCGCTCATATCGCCCACTCGCTGCGTGCGGCGGTGTTCGCGCGCTCGCGGACCCCGCCGCGTCCAAGCACCCGCTGCGCGCTGGGGCACCTGGCCTGGGCCGGACTCTTCGGCCGACGGATGCTCAGCGACAAGATACTGGACCAGATCACCGGCCGGGTGATGGGCTGAGCGTCGCCGCCATGGGCTGAGCCCGGCCGCCCGGCTGGCGGCGCTGTCACGGAGCTGAGGTTGTTGTGGTGTGATGGACCGATGAACAGCACCTCCACGGCACAAGCCAGTGACCTGATGATCAATTGGGAGCTCGCCACCACGACGGCGGCACGAGTGGCCCCGGCGGGGCCCCGGTTCAGCGCCGCCCAGGTCCAGGAGGAGGTGGCCGCCCTGCGCGGCGCAGCCGCCGAGGCTGTTGACCACGTGCACCGGATCACCGGGCTTGAGGCGGCCCGGAACCTGGGCGCCGATCCCGCCGAGACCCTCGTGGTGGACCGCGCCACGTGGTCCAAGGCCAATGTGGAGAGCTTCCGCGAGCTGCTGGGGCCCGCGCTGAAGGTCGCCCTGGAGCAGAAGCCGGAACTCGGCAAGGAGGGCTCCAACGCGCAGGTCTTCGGCTCCTCCTTCGCCGGCGCCGAGCTCGGCGCGGTGCTGGCCTTCCTCTCCGCCAATGTGCTGGGGCAGTTCGATCCCTTCACGCAGAACCGGCTGATCCTGGTCGCCCCGAACATCGTGGAGATCACCACCGAGCTCAACGTGGTGCCCGAGGATTTCCGCCTCTGGGTGTGCCTGCACGAACAGACCCACCGGGTGCAGTTCGCCGCCGCGCCCTGGCTCGCCGACCATCTCAAGGCCAAGATCACCGAGCTGAGCTCTTCCACCATGGGTATGGCCTCAGGACTGGGGGATCGGCTCGGGGAGATCATCGAGCAGGTCCGGGCCGGCCGGGGACTGGTCGAGGTCATCCAGACCCCGCAGGACCGCGAGACCATGTCCCACCTGACCGCCGTGATGAGCCTGCTCGAGGGTCACGCCAACGTCATCATGGACGGGGTCGACGCCTCGATCGTGCCCAGTGTGAAGACCATCCGGCGGCGCTTCGAAGCCCGCGGCAAGACCCGCACCCCGCTGGAGAAATTCATCCGCAAGCTGCTCCAGCTCGACGTGAAGGCCGCCCAGTACCGGGACGGACAGAAGTTCGTCGGACACATCGTGGATGCCATCGGCATGGACTCCTTCAACATCATCTGGGAGTCCCCCGAGCACCTGCCCACCGAGCATGAGCTGCACCACCCGCAGGAATGGATCGAGCGCATGGGACTGGCGTGAGCCCCCGCTTCCCCGACTCGGTGAACCGGGCGCGCCGCGCCGTCGAAGCCGTCCTTGATCCTGAGGGGCTGACCCTGGTGGCCTGTTCCGGCGGAGCCGACTCGCTCGCCCTGGCCGCTGCCGCCGGCTTCCACCAGCAGCGCCGCGACGGCGGCAGGGACAGCCCCAGCCCTGACAACAGCCCCAGCCCTGACAACAGCCCCAGCGCACCGGGCGGTGCACGGGTGGGCGCCGTCGTCGTGGACCACCAGCTGCACCCGGACAGCGAGGCCGTCACCACGACGGCGCGGGCCCAGCTGACACGCCTTGGGCTGCACCCGGTGATCTCCGTGAAGGCGACCGTGGACCCCGACTCCGGCGAGGGCCCCGAGGCGGCAGCCCGCTCGGCGCGCTACCGGGCCTTCTCCCAGGCGCTGGCCCAGACCGGGGCCACTCGGATCCTGTTGGCCCATACCCGTGATGATCAGGCCGAGCAGGTGCTGCTGGGCCTCGCCCGCGGGTCGGGGACCCGCAGCCTGGCCGGGATCCCTGCCGTGCGCGGCCCATTCCGGCGCCCGCTGCTGGGGCTGACCCGCGCCGAGACCGAAGAGATCTGCGCCCATGCGCAGCTGAGCCCCTGGCAGGATCCCGCGAACACGGATCCCCGCTTCCTGCGCTCGAGGGTCCGCACCGAGATCCTGCCCTATCTCGAGGACCAGCTCAGCAGCTCCATCCGAGAATCGCTGGCGCGCACCGCACAGATCGCCGCAGAGGATGCGGCATACCTGGACCAGGAGGCGAAGGCCCACTTTGAGCTGCTGCTCGAAGATCCCGGGCTTCAGGGGCAGCTGCGGATGGCGCTGCCAGCGCTGCTCGGCGCGCCGCCGGCGATCCGACGCCGGGTGATCGCGCTCGCCGTCGTCGCCGCGGGAGGCGCCAACCCCTCGTTCGAGCGGCTCGGCGCGGTGGAGAAGCTCCTGGCGAAGACCGGATCGGCGGGCCCGATCGAGCTGGAGGGAGGGGTCAGCGCGCACCGCGGGACGCGGGGGAGCCCGGACTATGCGAAACTTGTCATCGTTCCACGCCTGAACTGAGGAACGCGAGACCTTCTACAAGGAGCTGGACACCACCCATGGACGCTCAGGATGTCAGTGCAGATCTCACCGAGGTGCTCTACACCAAGGATGAGATCGACGCGAAGATCAAAGAACTTGCCGCAGTCATCGATCGTGACTACGCAGACAAGGACGTGCTGCTGGTCGGCGTTCTCAAAGGCGCGGTCATGGTCATGGCCGATCTGGCCCGCGCGCTGAGCTCACACGTGACCATGGACTGGATGGCGGTGTCCTCCTACGGCTCCGGCACCAAGTCCTCCGGGGTGGTGCGCATCCTCAAGGATCTCGATGCGGACCTGATGAACCGCCATGTGCTCATCGTCGAAGACATCATCGACTCCGGCCTGACGCTGTCCTGGCTCAAGACCAACCTGGAATCCCGCGGGCCCGCCTCGCTGGAGATCTGCACACTCTTCCGCAAGCCCGACGCCGTGAAGGTCGACATCGACGTGAAGTACGTCGGCATGGACATCCCGAACAAGTTCGTCGTCGGCTACGGCCTGGACTTCGCCGAGAAGTACCGGAACCTCGACTGTGTCGGGATCCTGGCTCCGCACGTCTACCAGTGAGCTGACCGCTCGCCGCGGCAGACACGGGAGGAGCTGGGCTGTGGATGAGATCGTACCGGTGCGGCCGGTGAGCAAGGCCGCGGCCGCCTACTCCAGCCTGCGCAGCAGCATCCAGGCCGGCGAGCTCGCGCCGGGGGAGCGCATCACGCTCAGATACCTGAGCGACATGCTCGACATGAGCCTGACACCGGTGCGCGAAGCGCTGAATCGGCTTCAGGCCGAAGGGTTCGTGGTTCACGACCCGCACGGCAGCACCTTCATCGCCGAGCTCACCCCGGAACGCATCGAGCAGGTCTACCGGCTGCGCGCCGTGCTCGAGCCGCTCGCGGTGCGCCAGGCCGGGCAGCAGCTGACCCCAGGTGATCTCGAGGATCTGCGCGAGCTCGTCTGCGCCTGCGATCAGGCACAGACCGCGCTGGAGGTCGTGCAGCGCAACGAGGCCTTCCACTACGCGCTGTATCGGCTCAGCCGAGACGCCCTGATGATGGGCTTCATCGACCAGCTCTGGGCCGGCATGCCCTATCCCTCTCTGGGCCTCTACGCAGATCAGGAGCGGGTGTCCCAGTCCAGCCGTGAGCACCACGCGATCCTCGACGCCCTGGTGGCCGAGGATCTGGATGCCGCAGCCGCACTGACCGCGCAGCACATCGAACACGGCCGTGAAGCCGCCCTGAACAGGCTCTGAGCCTCAGGCCGTCGAGCCGCTCCGGCCCGAGGACCCTGGCGCATCCCGGGCCACTGGCACACCGGCACCCGCCCTCTGCCGGGTCCGTCCGCCGCCTCATGCAGGGTGCCGCTCGCCTCGTCAATCCTCCCACCGCTCGCCTCAGTTGATACTTTATAAAATGCAAAGTAGCGTAACGCTGGCCACACCGGTGACGTGCCACACACAGGCAGTGAGCCCGCGCGGTCAGGCATCTGAGACTTTCGAGGAGACACGTGCGCGGCGAGACTGAATCGCGGGCAATGCAGCCCGCAGGATCCCCCTCCGAGACGCTTCCGGGCGAGGGGACTTCCAGCGAGACCCACAGGATGACGACGCCGGCCGAACCGGTCCACGCAGACGCCGCCGAGGAGTTTGACCGGCCCGAGAGCTGGACCCGCATCATGGGTCTGCCCATCGGATGGTTCGCCCTGCTGTTCGGCGTCATCCTGCTCTGCGCCGCGCTGGGAGTGCTGCCGAACACGATGCTCGCCGGCTTCGCCGTCGTCATCCTGGTCGGGGCGCTCCTGAACTGGCTCGGCGGACGAGTGCCCGGCCTGCGCAACTACGGCCTGCCCACCGTGCTGTGCATCCTGACCCCGGCGATCCTGCTCCACTTCGGCTGGTTCCCCCAGTCGCTTGCGGAGAACATGGAGATCTTCACCGACGGCTCCGAGATCGGCTTCATCGACTTCTACGTCGCCAGTCTCATCGCCGGCTCCATCCTGGGCATGCCGCGAGCGCTGCTGCTCAAGGCCGGCGCGCGGATCGCGGTGCCGCTGATCGGCACCATCATCACCGTCTTCGTCGTCGTCGGCGCGGTGGGAACCGCGCTGGGCTTCGGGCTGCGCGATTCGGTGCTCTTCGTGGCGGCTCCGATCATGGGCGGAGGTGTGGGCGCCGGCATCGTGCCGATGTCCGGGATCTACTCAGACCAGATGGGCGGCGACGCCGGAGCCTATGTGGCACAGCTGATCCCCGCGGTGATCATCGCCAACGTGCTGACCATCTTCTGCGCCGGCATCTTCAACGGCATCACCTATAAGGGCCAGCAGTTCTTCGTCGGCTTCAACGGCAACGGGCAGATCGTGCGGGTCGAAGGCAGCGCTGATCAGTTCAAGTCCAGGCCGAAGCCCACCAGCGGATCCTTCAACGTGCTCGTCGTGGGCCTGACCCTGGCCGCCACGCTCTTCCTGGCCGGCAGCATCATCGCGGAGTTCGTCCCCGGGCTGCACGCCTACGCCTGGACCATTCTGCTGGCTGCCTCCATCAAGATCTTCGGACTGATGCCAGCCTCCTTCGAGGACGCCGTCTCGAACTGGTTCGGGTTCGTCTCCGGAACGCTGACCCCGGCGCTGCTGGTGGGCATCTCGATCACCTTCTTCGAGTTCGACGAGCTCGGCCGGCTGCTCTCCGACTGGCGCTACCCGGTGCTCGTGGCGCTGGCCGTAGTGGTCGCGATCCTGGTCTCCGGTGCGCTGGGCTGGCTGGTGAAGATGTATTACGCCGAAACCTCGATCGCCATCGGCATGGGCATGACCGACATGGGCGGCACCGGGGATGTCGCCGTGGTCTCCGCCGCGAACCGGCTTGAGCTGATGCCGTTCCTGCAGGTCTCCTCCCGGATCGGCGGGGCCCTGGTGCTGCTGACGGTCTCGCTGCTGATCCCGATCATCGGCTGACCCGGTCGTTTCGCCCCTCCGTTCGGCGCACGCTCCCGGCTGGGCGAGTTCTCCCGGAGGCGAACTTGTCCAGCCCGGGTTAGCCCCATCACCTCGAGCCCGAGTACCTTTAGATGCTAGGTATATCTGCGTCTGACGGAGCTGCATGAACTTCAAGAAGATCTTCACCGGGCCACTGTTCTGGATCGTCCTGGCGGTGGTGCTGCTGCTGCTTGTCGTGCCGATGATGTTCTCCTCCTCGGCCAACGGTCAGCGGGTGGACACGAATGTCGGCATGGAGCTCCTTGCCGAGGGTGAGGTCGTCGAAGCCTCCGTCGAGGACGGCGACCAGCGCGTCGATCTGAACCTGAGCTCCCCGTATGAGCAGGACGGGCAGGAGGTCGGCGACGTCGTCCACTTCTTCTACTCCTCGGCTCGCGCCGAGACCGTGGTCGAGGCCATCGCCGACGCTGACCTCGAGGGCTACACCGATGAGCCGGAGCAGTCGAACTGGCTGCTCTCCATGCTCGGCTTCATGATCCCCTTCCTGATCATCGCGCTGCTCTTCATCTGGCTGCTGACCCGCATGTCCGGCGGCAACTCCCGGGTGATGCAGTTCGGCAAGTCCAAGGCCAAGATGTTCGACAAGGACATGCCCCAGGTGGCGTTCGGCGACGTGGCCGGCGCTGAAGAGGCCGTGGAGGAGCTCCATGAGATCAAGGAGTTCCTCTCCGAGCCCGAGAAGTTCCAGCGCCTGGGGGCGAAGATCCCCAAGGGCGTGCTGCTCTATGGCGCCCCCGGCACCGGCAAGACGCTGCTGGCCAAGGCCGTGGCCGGCGAGGCCGGCGGCGCCTTCTACTCGATCTCAGGCTCGGACTTCGTGGAGATGTTCGTCGGCGTCGGCGCCTCCCGCGTGCGGGACCTCTTCAAGCAGGCCAAGGAGAACGCCCCGGCCATCATCTTCGTCGACGAGATCGACGCCGTGGGCCGCCAGCGCGGCGCCGGTGTGGGTGGAGGCAACGATGAGCGCGAGCAGACGCTGAACCAGCTGCTGGTGGAGATGGACGGCTTCGACGCCAACACCAACATCATCGTCATCGCCGCCACGAACCGGCCCGACGTGCTGGATCCGGCGCTGCTGCGTCCCGGCCGCTTCGACCGACAGATCCCCGTGGAGGCCCCCGACTTCGCCGGCCGCCGCGCGATCCTGGAGGTCCATGCCAAGGGCAAGCCGATGGTCGACGACGTCGACCTCAAGGCCGTGGCCCGCAAGACCCCCGGCTACACCGGTGCGGATCTGGCCAATGTGCTCAACGAGGCCGCGCTGCTCACGGCACGCTCCAACGCCGACCTGATCGATGACCGCGCGATCGACGAGGCCATCGACCGGGTCATGGCCGGACCGCAGAAGCGGACCCGGCTGATGAAGGACCACGAGCGCCGGGTCACCGCCTATCACGAGGGCGGCCACGCGCTGGTGGCGGCTGCGCTGAACTACTCCGCGCCGGTCACCAAGATCACGATCCTTCCGCGCGGCCGCGCCCTGGGCTACACCATGGTCGTGCCCGAGGAGGACAAGTACTCCACCACCCGCAACGAGCTGCTGGACACCATCGCCTACGCCATGGGCGGCCGGGTGGCGGAGGAGATCGTCTTCCAGGACCCCTCCACCGGGGCCGCGAACGACATCCAGAAGGCCACCGAGACCGCACGCCGGATGGTCACCGAATACGGGATGAGCGCGAGGGTCGGCTCCGTGAAGCTCGGTTCCGGCGACACCAGCCCGTTCCTGGGACGCGAGATGGCCCAGGGCAAGGAGTACTCCGAGGACCTCGCCTCCGTCATCGACTCCGAGGTCCGCGCCATCATCGACGAGGCCCACGACGAGGCCTACCACGCGCTGCATGAGAACCGGCATGTGCTCGACCGCCTCGCCGAGGAGCTGCTCCGCGTGGAGACCCTCAACGCCAAGGAGGTCGCCGCGATCTTCCACGACGTGATCAAGCGCCCGGTCCGCCAGATCTGGGAATCTTCCCCGGGACGACCGGTCACGATCACCTCCGAGGTGGTGCCGGAGGACGAGCGGGACCCCGAATACCAGTTCGGCGGCGAGAACTCCGATGCCTGACCGCCCTCCCACCCCATCCGCCGACCGGTCGGGCAGTCGCTCCGTCGGCGCCGCCGGTGCCGCCGGTGCGGGCACCCCGCTTGAAGGCTCGGTGGATCTGCCGCGGATCGAGGCTGCGGTGCGCGAGATCCTGCTCGCCGTCGGGGAGGACCCGGAGCGCGAGGGTCTCAAGGGCACCCCGGCCCGGGTGGCCCGGGCCTATGAGGAGGCCTTCCAGGGTCTCCGCGAGGACCCTGCCGAGCTGATGTCGACCACCTTCGACATCGGCCACGAGGAGCTCGTGCTGGTCCGCGACGTTCCCTTCTACTCCACCTGTGAACATCATCTGGTGCCCTTCTTCGGCCACGCCCACATCGGCTACATCCCCTCCCCGGAGGGCAAGGTCACCGGACTGAGCAAGCTCGCCAGGCTGGTGGACATCTTCGCCAAGCGCCCGCAGGTCCAGGAGCAGCTCACCACTCAGGTGGTCGACGCCCTGGTCGAGCATCTGGCTCCTGGCGGGGCGATGGTCGTCGTCGAGGCCGAGCACCTGTGCATGTCCATGCGCGGGGTCTCCAAACCCGGGGCGCGGACCATCACCTCTGCGGTGCGCGGTCAGCTCCGCGACGCCGCCACCCGCGCCGAGGCGATGAGCCTGATGCTCCACGGCCGGCCCCACTAGCAACCCTCCTGACTGAATCGGAGAGCCAGATGCGCACTTCCATCATGGGGATTCTGAACCTCACCCCGGACTCCTTCTCCGACGGCGGCCGGTTCGACGACGGCGCGGGCACCCCCGACGTCGTGGCCGCGGTCACCGAGGCGCTGCGGATGACCCAGGCCGGCGCGGCACTGATCGACGTCGGCGGGGAATCCACCCGCCCCGGCGCACAGCCCACACCGTTGCTCGAGGAGCAGCGCCGGATCCTGCCGGTGATCGAGGAGCTGCTGGGCTGCGGGATCGCCGTCTCGGTGGACACCCGCCGCGCGGCGACCGCCCGGGCCGCCTTTGAATGCGCAGATCGCCGCGGAGTCGACCCGCGGACGCTCATCATCAATGACGTCTCGGGCGCGCTCACCGAACCGGACATGCCGGAGCTGATCGTCGAGTCCGGGGCGCAGGTGGTGATCACGCACAACCGCGGAGACTCCCAGACGATGGGGTCGCTGACCGATTATGACTCGCTGCTCGAGGACGTGATCGCCGAGCTGCTCGCCGTGCGGGACCGCTATCTCGACGCCGGTGCCCGCCGCGAACAGCTCATCCTGGACCCCGGGATCGGGTTCTCCAAGACCCCTGAGCAGAACTGGGAGCTGATCCGCAGCCTGGAGAGCTTCGTCCGGCTCGGGCACCGAGTGCTCTTCGGGGCCTCCCGCAAGGGATTCCTCGCCCCGGTCACCTCCGGGGAGGCTCGGGACACCGCCACGGCGGTGCTCTCGGCGCTGGCGGCCCAGGCCGGCGTCTGGGGAGTCCGGGTCCATGACGTGCAGGGAAGCCGCGATGCTGTGCAAGTGATCGACAAGCTGAGAAGCTAGAAGGATGTCCAGCAGGAGCAGCTCCCGTGACACCATCCGGCTCACCGGACTCACGGCCACCGGCCACCATGGGGTCTTCGACTTCGAGAAGCGCGAGGGCCAGATCTTCCGGGTCGACGCCGAGCTCACGCTGGACTTCCGCGCCGCCGGTCGCAGCGATGCCCTCGCCGACACCGTCTCCTACGTGGAGATCGCCGAGCTGATCCACGCCGCCATCACCGGCGAGCCCTTCGACCTGATCGAGGCCCTCGCCGATCACCTGGCCCGGGAGATCCTTGCCGGCGATGAGCGCCTTGCCGCCGCGGAGATCACCGTGCACAAGCCGCAGGCGCCGCTGACCCAGACCTTCCAGGACGTCTCGGTGACCGCCCGCCGGGACCGCGCCGACCTGGCTCCCGGCCTGGACCCGGACGCCGCCCCCGCCGCGGACGTCACCGCCGTGCTGGCGCTGGGATCCAACCTCGGGGAATCAGCGGTGACGCTGGCCTCGGCGGTCGCCGCGCTGGACCGCGTGGAGCAGGTGCGGGTGCTCAAGCAGTCCCCGGTGGCCAAGACCAGGCCGGTGGGCGGGCCTGCCGGGCAGCCTGACTTCCACAACCAGGTCATCGAGATCGCCACCACGCTGAGCCCGCATGCCCTGCTGGGATGCACCCAGCAGATCGAGCAGGAACACCACCGGGCCCGCGGCGCCGCGAACGGCGAGATCCGCTGGGGCCCGCGCACCCTGGACATCGACATCATCACCTACGGCCAGGCAGGAATCTCCTCGGTGACGCTGCAGGTCCCGCACCCGCGGGCCGCACAGCGTGGATTCGTGCTGGTCCCCTGGACCTGGATGGACCCGCAGGCGAAGCTGGCCGGAGCGTCGGTGGCCGAACTCGCTCGGCATGCCGCCGATGCCGGCGCCGTGGAACCGCTGGAGAGTGCGCGATGAGCCGGCTCTCCGTGCTGCGCCTGCTGATCATCGGCGCCGTCGCCGCCCTCGTCGGGTTCATCACCACCGTCTACTTGTCCGCCCACGGGATGGGCTCCCCGGTGCTGCCGCGGACCTCCTTGGTGACCCTGCTCGGGATCGCGCTGATCGTGCTGACCCTGGGGCTGATGGTCTGGCGCGATCAGCGCAGGATCGCGACCGCGGCGGCGAAGGGTCGGCGCAGCCAGCGCAGCCTGCACCCGCTCCACGCCGTCCGGGTCCTCACCGCCGGACAGGCCGGCGCCTACGCCGGGGCGCTGATCGCCGGCTGGCATGCGGGTATCCTCGGGGACCTGGTGCCTGCCGCAGCGCTGACCGCGCCGAACGTGAACTCATCCCTGCTGATGATCACGGGAGGAACGATCTGGGTGATCATTGGATTCGTCGTCGAGCTGCTCTGCAGGATCCCCCCGGACGAGAATCCACCGGGCGAGGGGCGCCGCAGAGAGCCCGAACGCAACACAGGACCGATACCCGAGGAGGGCTATGCCCGCGGAACCCATTGATCCCACAGGTGTCACCTGGACCCGGGTGGACGAGCGGTACATCACCGTGAAGTTCATCACCGGCATCCTCGGCTGGGTGATCACCCTGGCAGTGGTCGGTACCCCGATCGTGCTCGACACCCTCGGGGTCTTCGGCGGCATCCCGCTGTGGATCAAGATCGTGGTCTCCGCCGTGCTGCTGACCTGGGCGGCCGTGGACCTCTGGCTGATCCCGCGTCGGATCCGGGCCATCGGCTACCACGAGCGCCAGGACGATCTGCTGATCCGCCGCGGCATCCTCTTCCAGCGGGTCGTCGCGGTGCCCTACGGCCGGCTGCAGTACGTCGACATCGAGGCCGGGCCGCTGATGCGCCGCTACGGGCTCTGCACGGTCCAGCTGAAGACCGCCGCCGCAGCCACCGACGCCGTGATCCCGGGCGCCTCCCGCGAGGAGGGCGCACGGCTGCGTGAAGAGCTCTCGGTCCGCGGCCAGGCTCGCCTGGCTGGTCTGTGAGCCGGCGCATGAACGAACAAGCCACCGAGGACCACGCCACCGAGAAGCCGAAGCGCACCTCCGAGCGCTGGTTCGACGCGACCTGGACCAAGGTCCACCCGCTGAGCCCCGTCGTGCGCGGCGGGCTCGCCGTCGTCGCCATCCCGGGCCTCCTGCTCAGCTACAACTGGCAGAGCTGGATGGATGCCTGGGAGGCGTTCCGCAGCGGCGAGATCCAGCGCAACGTGGAGTCCAACCCGATGCCGTTCCTGCTCGGCGCCGGCGGCGTGCTGCTGGTGGTCGCGCTGATCTTCGCCGGCTTCGCGCTCTCCTGGTGGTTCACCCGCTACAAGATCACCGCCGAGCATGTGATGGTGAAGTCCGGGATCTTCGTGCGCCAGCACCGTCAGGCCCGGATCGACCGGGTCCAGGCCGTGGACCTGCGCCAGCCGCTGCTCGCCCGGCTCACCGGCCTCGCCGAGCTGAAGTTCGAGGTGGCCGAGGGCGACGGCACCGCCGCCACCCTGGCGTTCCTGAAGAGGTCCCAGGCCGAAGAGCTGCGCTCCGAGATCATGGACCGCGCCGCCGGCCGGAGCGAGTCGCCGGCGGAAGTCGAGGGATTCGGGGAGGTGCCCGGTGGTGCGGGTCCCGACGACGCGGAGGCTGCCCACCGCTATGATCCCTACGCCGCGCACGACCCCTACGCCCAGATTCATCCCACCCCCACCGGCCGTGCAGCTGCGGGTCTGCATCGCGCCGCGCATCAGGACCGCCTCATCGCGAAGGTCCCCACCGGACGGCTGATCGGCTCGGTGCTGAGCGGCTGGGGGACGATCTTCGTCCTGGTCATCGTGGTCATGGCCGTGGTCGCCGTCGGGATCGGTCTCGCGGTCGGCTCCGACGGGGGGTCGGTGTCGATCTGGGCCGTGCTGACCGGAGCCGCACTCCCGGCCGTCATCCCGATGGGCATCGCGGCGATCACGATCTACTACCAGCAGTTCAGCTCCGGCTTCGGATTCACCTCCACCGCCACCAGCTCCGGGCTGCGCGTGCGCTACGGGCTGCTCGAGACCACCAATCAGACCATCCCTCCGGGTCGGGTGCAGGCGCTGCAGATCCAGCAGCCGGTGCTCTGGCGCCCGTTCAGGTGGTTCAAGATCGTGGTCACCGTCGCCGGCTACGGCATCGGGGAGAAGCGCTCGGTGCTGCTGCCCGTGGGTCGGCTCGACGACGTGATGGTCACCGCCGCGGAGATGTTCCCTGACCTGCAGGTCGAGAACCCCGAAGAGGTCTTCACCGCCGGGCTCACCGGTTCAGGCACGAAGCTCGGCTACACCGAGGTGCCCCGCCGGGCCCGCTTCTTCGACCCGATCGTGCGCCGTCGTCGCGGGTTCCGCACCACCCCCACCGCGCTGATGTTCCGCGACGGAAGGGCTTCGCGGCAGCTGACGATGGTCCCGCATGAGCGGATCCAGTCGCTGAGCCTGACCCAGGGGCCGTTGCAGCGCCGGCGAGCGATCGCTGACATCTTCATCCACTCCCCGGCCGGCCCGTTCGCGGCGAAGCTGAAGAACCAGGACCTCGACGCGGTCAAGGACCTCTTCGAATACGAGTCCGATCATGCCGCCCAGGCCCGCCGCTACAGCGATCGGAATCAGTGGATGCGCGCCGAGGAGCTCCGCGAGTTCGAGCGCAAGGCCGCCGAGGCGCTGGCGGCACCGGAGGAGCCCAGCACCACCGGACCGGCACACCCCGCTGCCCCGTTGACCTACCAGGAACAGGACCCCCGTGACCGTTGAGCAGCCCGTGGATCCCTATGCCGCGGAACTCCCGCCCTCCCAGCGGGAAGGTCGCCTCGGCGTCGGCGTGATCTCCGCCGGCAAGGTCGGCGCGGTGCTGGGCGCGGCGCTGCGCGGGGCCGGTCACTCGGTGATCGGCGCCCACGCCGTCTCGGAGGACTCGCGCAACCGCGCCGAATCCCTGCTGGGCGGGGTGCCGGTGCTGGAGATCCCGGAGATCATGCGCCGGGCTGAGCTGGTCCTGCTCGCGGTGCCCGACGACGCCCTCGCCGAGCTCGTCTCCGGGCTGGCCGAGGCCGGCCACATCCAGGCCGGTCAGCTGATCGTGCACACCTCCGGCCGCTACGGCACCGAGGTGCTCGCTCCCGCCCAGCGCAGCGGCGCCATCGGACTGGCGATCCACCCGGCGATGACCTTCACCGGGCTGAGCATGGACCTGCAGAAGCTGCACACCTGTGCCTTCGGGGTCACCGCGCCGGGGCCCGTGCTGCCGATCGCGCAGGCACTGGTGGTGGAGATGGGCGGGGAGCCGGTGATGATCCGCGAGGCCGACCGGCTGACCTATCACGCGGCGCTGGCGCACGCCTCGAACCACCTGAACACGATCACCGGGCAGTCAGCCGAGATGCTGCACCGGATCGGGGTGGAGCGCGCCGAGACCGTGCTGCGCCCGCTGATGCAGGCCTCTTTGGACAACGCTTTGGCCTCGGGGGAGGGCGCGCTGACCGGGCCGGTGGCTCGCGGAGACGTCGGCACGCTCCGGCATCACGTTCAGCTGCTGGCGACCTCGGAGCTGCCCGCCGACATCCGCACCGCGTATATGGCCATGGCGCGCGCGACCACCCAGCGTGCCCTGGATCGCAGCATGATCACCGCCGCGAAGGCCGCCGAGCTGCTCGACGTCCTCGACGCCTGACCCGCGCTTCTCGCAGCCTCCGCCCCGCCCAGCTGCCCCTGACCGACGCGACGGGCGACGGGCGAGCGCCGCGCGCGGTCCTAGACTGTCCCGGTGACTCCACCGCAGGTACTGACCACTGTCTCCAGCTTCCGCGCCGCGCTCGCCGAGGCCGTCGCCGCGCACGTCCGCGAACGCGGGGCCGCCCCCGCGGTGGGGCTGGTCCCCACGATGGGGGCGCTGCACTCCGGACACGCCGCTCTGGTCGACGCCGCCCGGGCTGCCTCAGACATCGTGATCGCCTCGATCTTCGTGAACCCGCTGCAGTTCGACGACGACGCCGACTACCTCCACTATCCGCGCACGCCAGAGCGCGACGTCGCCCTGCTGGGTGTCCACGGGGTCGATCTGATCTTCACCCCGGACCTCGCGCAGATGTACCCCGGCGACTCGCACGCCCCGCTGGTCCGGGTCAGCGCCGGGCAGCTCGGAACCCGCTGGGAGGGGGCCGCGCGCCCAGGACACTTCGACGGGGTGGTCACCGTGGTCGCGAAGCTCTTCAACATCATGAGCCCCCCGGCGCCCGCGAGGCTCGAGGCCTGGTTCGGCGCCAAGGACGCCGAGCAGGTCGCGATCATCACCCGGATGACGGCAGACCTGAACATCGACGTGGACATCCGCACCGTTCCGATCGTGCGGGATGAGCACGGCTTGGCCCTCTCCAGCAGGAACCAGCGCCTGGATGAGACCGACTACTCCGCGGCGCTGGCCATTCCCGCCGCGCTCTTCGCGCTGAGCGAGGACGCCGCCTCCGAGCGCCGGCTGGGAGTGGCCGATCAGGTGGAGGAGCTGAGATCTGCCGAGGGTGTGGAGCTGGACTACCTGGTCGTCGTCGACCCGGACTCCCTGGAGGAGCTCCAGCCCGGCGACGCGCTGCTCGACGAGCACGGGGTGCTGCGCGGGCGTGCGCTGGCGCTGATCGCCGCCCGGGTCGGACCGGTGCGGCTGATCGACAACGTGATCCTGAGTCCGGGCAGGTCACAGCCCCGGGAGTAGGCTGGAACCATGACCGATACCGCGAGCAGCAGCCCGAACGCACCCGCCTCCTTCCCGTACATCGATCATGACGTGCGCCCGCAGGACGACCTGCAGCGCCACGTCAACGGTGAATGGCTCAAGACCGCCGAGATCCCCGCGGACATGGACGCCTACGGGTCCTTCCATGAGCTGCGCGACAAGGCCGAGGCTGATGTCCGGGAGATCCTGGAGCAGGCCGCGGCCGGAGAGATCAAGGCGGAGCAGCTCGACGCCGCCGCGGAGGCCGTCCCGGCCCGGATCGGTGCCTTCTACACCTCCTTCATGGATGCCGAGGCCGCTCAGCGGCGCGGGCTGAGTCCGATCGAGCCGATGCTGGAGCAGCTGGAGTCCGTGCGGAGCGTGGAGGATCTGGTTCGGCTCTCCGCCGCCTGGCAGCGCCAGGGCGTGGACGGGCTCCTCGTCGCCGGGTCCATGCGCGACGCCGGAGATCCCACCCGGATGCTCTGGCACGTCATGCAGTCCGGACTCGGTCTGCCCGATGAGTCCTACTACCGCGACGAGAAGCTGGCCGAGATCCTCGCCGCGTACCAGGACCACCTGGTCCGGGTGCTTGAGCTCAGCGGAGTCGACGACGCCGCGGACGCCGCCGCCGCCGTCGTCGAACTCGAAGGTGTCATCGCCGCCGAGCACTGGGACAAGGTGACCCTGCGTGATGCGCAGAAGCGCTACAACCTGGTGACCGACGACGAGGCCGAGACCTTCATGCCGCTGCTGCGCGAGGCGTTCGCCGGCTGGGGGCTGCAGCCGCGGCACACCGAGCAGCTCGTGCTCGCCCAGCCCGACGTGCTCCCCGGGATGCAGGCGGCGCTGACTCAGCAGCCGCTGCGCACCTGGAAGCTCTGGCTGCGAGTCCAGCTGCTGCGCTGGGCGGCCCCGCTGCTCCACGAAGAGCTGGTGAACGAGAACTTCGACTTCTACTCCAAGCGGCTCTCCGGAGCCCAGCAGCTCAAGGAGCGCTGGAAGCGCGGGGTCGCGCTGACCAACGCCCACCTGGGTGAGGACGTGGCGCAGATCTACGTGGCCCGGCACTATCCGCCTCAGGCGCGGGCCGCGATGGACGAGCTGATCAGCGCGCTGATCGAGGCCTACCGCCAGTCCATCAGCGAGCTGAGCTGGATGGGGGAGGAGACCAAGGGCCGCGCGCTGGAGAAGCTCGACGCGTTCAAGCCGATGGTCGGCTTCCCTGAGCGCTGGATCGACTATTCCCGCGTCGACGTGGACCCGACCGATGTGGTGGCAAACGTCCGCCGTGCCGCGGCGTTCGAATGGGAGCGCGACATCACCAAGCTCGACGAGGGACCGGACCCCGACGAGTGGCACATGCACCCCCAGACGGTCAATGCCTACTACTCGCCGCTGGAGAACGTGATCTGCTTCCCGGCCGCGATCCTGCAGCTCCCGTTCTTCTCCGCCGAGCGGGACATGGCGCAGAACTTCGGCGCCATCGGGGCCGTCATCGGCCATGAGCTCGGACACGGCTTCGACGACCAGGGGTCCCGCTACGGCGCCGACGGCTCGCTGAGCAACTGGTGGACCGAGGCTGACCGCAGCGCCTTCGAGGAGCGCACCACGAAGCTGGTGGAGCAGTACAGCGCACTCACCCCCTCCCAGGCGCCGGAGCACAAGGTCAACGGCGAGCTGACCCTGGGTGAGAACATCGGTGATCTCGGCGGGCTCGGCATCGCGCACAAGGCCTACCGGGTGTGGCTGCAGGCACAGGGCGCTGAGGCCGCCGACGTCGAGGGCTACAGTGCTGACCAGCGGTTCTTCTTCGCCTGGGCGCAGGCCTGGCGGAACCTCACCCGCCCCGAGCGGGCGGTCACGCTGATCAGCATCGATCCGCACGCACCGGCCGAGTTCCGCGCCACCCAGGTGGTCAAGAACCTCGACGCCTTCCACTCCGCCTTCGAGACCCAGCCCGGGGACGGGATGTACCTGTCGCCGCGGGAGCGCGTCACCATCTGGTGACTGCGGGGCCCAGGCTGCCTGAGGGCTGCCTCGGCCCGGTCGGAGCGACGGGGCGACGGGACTGCCGCCGCGATTCAGGCAGGGCGCACGGCACGTAGAATGGCCGACTGTGACTGCCCAGAATTCCGCCGCCTCCGGCGCCAATGACCTTGACACCCACGACCAGCGCGCCGTGCGCCTGGACAAGCGTGAGCGCCTGCTCGCCGCCGGGGTCCAGCCCTATCCGGTGAACGTCGAGCGCTCCGCCTCGCTGAGCGAGGTCCGGGAGCGCTTCCCGGACCTGGAGCCCGGCGCTTCCACCGGCGAGACGGTGGCGGTGACCGGTCGCGTGATGTTCGTGCGCAACACCGGCAAGCTGTGCTTCGCCACGCTGCAGGAGGGCGGCCCCGACGGCAGCGGAGTCCGGCTGCAGGCGATGATCTCCCTGGCCGAGGTGGGGGAGGCCGCGCTCGCCGACTGGAAGTCGCTCGTGGATCTCGGTGACCATGTCCGGGTCAGCGGTGAAGTCATCGCTTCGCGCCGCGGGGAGCTCTCCATCATGGCGAGCTCCTTCGAGATCGCCTCCAAGGCCGTGCGGCCGCTGCCGGTGCTGCACGCGGAGCTCAACGAGGAGACCCGGGTGCGTCAGCGCTACGCGGATCTGATCGTGCGGGACGAGGCGCGGCAGATGGTCTTCCGTCGTGCCGCGATCACCCGCTCCCTCCGCGAGACCCTGCACGGACGCGGCTACGTGGAGGTGGAGACCCCCATGTTGCAGCTGATCCACGGCGGCGCCCAGGCGCGGCCTTTCCAGACGCATCTCAACGCCTTTGATCAGGGCATGACGCTGCGCATCGCCACCGAGCTCTACCTCAAGCGCGCCGTGGTGGGCGGCATCGATCGGGTCTTCGAGATCGGCCGGGTCTTCCGCAATGAAGGTGTGGACTCCACGCATTCCCCGGAGTTCACCACGCTGGAGTCCTATGAGGCATGGGCGGACATGTACGTCATGGCCGAGCGGATGCGCGAGATGATTCTGAATGCAGCAGATGCCGCCGGGGCGAGCCGTCAGATCCCGACGGATCAGGGCGTCATCGACCTCGACGGCGAGTGGGCCTGGGTCTCGGTCTACCCGGGCCTCTCCGAGGCCGTGGGGCAGGAGATCACTCCTGAGACTCCCGCCGAGACGCTTCGCGCCGTCGCGGCCGCACGCGAGGTCTCTGTGGACCCGGCCTGGGACGCGCAGAAGCTGGTGATCGAGCTCTTCGCCGAGATCGTCGAGCCCACGCTGATCCAGCCCACCTTCGTCTGTGACTACCCGCCTGCGGCACAGCCGCTGGCCCGCGCCCACCGAGACAAGCCCGGCGTCATCGAGGCCTGGGACCTGATCATCGGGGGCATGGAGCGCGGGACCGCCTTCTCCGAGCTGGTGGACCCCGTGCTGCAGCGGGAACGCCTGGTGGAACAGGCCCGGATGGCGGCCGCCGGTGACGACGAGGCCATGCAGCACGACGAGGACTTCCTGCGGGCCCTGGAATATGGTGCACCACCGATGGGGGGCATCGGTCTGGGCGTCGACCGCCTGGTGATGCTCTTCACCGGCACCGGTATTCGCGAGACGATCCTCTTCCCGCTGCTGAAACCTGAAGCGCAGGCGTGAACGTCATGCCGCGCAAAGACGTAGCATGATTAGCAATGGCAGCGACAGTTTTTTAACCTGAATGTAAGCAAGGAATTCCATGGAAAATTTCTGGACGTACTTCGAAGTTCTTGCCCCCTCCATCGGCGTCGGGCTGGTCTTCTGGCTGGCTATCCGCGCCATCTTCCGGGCTGATCGGAATGAGCGCGCCGCCGAGATTCAGGTGCGCGAAGAGGCCTCTCAGCAGGGAGTTCAGCGCGATGAGCCGACTTCTGGCCCGCACAGCTGAACACCTGATCTGCTGCCGGATCCATGATTCTCATGGCGCTGTCATGGCCGTCTCCAGCCGAGAAACTGGTTCCATATGAGAATCATCTTCCGGGCCCAAAAAAGTAACAATCTCTCCAGCTTGACCGTGAATTGTATTTCTTGAAATACTTGGCTTCACATAGATCGTTCTTGATCTATCGCAGCGAGAAATGCGCCGAGCGAGATGAGACCCATTGCGTCTCGGCGTGTGAGTGAGCAGTGAGGTGTATGAGATGGCCCAGAAGGTAGAAGTGGTTCTCGTCGATGATCTTGACGGCAGCGAAGCAAAGGAGACGGTCACATTTGGGCTGGACTCCCGCTTTTATGAGATTGACCTCAGCGAAGAGCACGCCAAGGAGCTTCGCGAGACGCTGAAGAAGTACATCCGCAAGGGTCGGGCCATCGCCCCGCCCTCGCCGCAGAATGAAGCCCGTCAGATTCGTGACTGGGCCGTGAAGAACGGATATCAGGTCTCCAGCCGAGGTCGCTTGCACCGCGACATCGTAGAGGCCTACCGAAACGCCAAGAAGCGCTGATTCTGCGCACCCGTTGCGGTGCTGCGAAAACGACCGACCGAGGTTGGCCTCAAGCCCGGACGCAGCATGATGCTGCGGCCGGGCTTCGCTCGTGCCCGGCGCAGCGACCCTTCCGGGGAGCCGTCGGAGCAGGCAGAACTTTTCCCTATGGCGAACAGCGGCGACTAGACCGCGCGATGCCCGTAGCCTTGAGGCAGAGCACCAACGCTAGGAGTGTCTGTGGCTATGTTCGAGAGATTTACTGATCGCGCCAGGCGCGTGGTTGTGCTTGCCCAAGAAGAGGCACGCATGCTGAACCACAACTACATCGGCACCGAGCACATTCTGCTCGGCCTGATCCACGAAGGTGAGGGTGTCGCGGCCAAGGCCCTTGAGTCGCTGGACATCTCACTGACCGGCGTGCGCGAAAAGGTGCAGGAGAAGATCGGACCCGGCCAGAACGCGCCGAGCGGTCACATCCCCTTCACCCCGCGCGCCAAGAAGGTCCTGGAGCTCTCGCTGCGCGAGGCGCTCCAGCTGGGCCACAACTACATCGGCACCGAGCACATCCTGCTGGGCCTGATCCGTGAGGGCGAGGGTGTCGCAGCCCAGGTGCTCGTGGAGCTGAACGCCGACCTGAACAAGGTCCGCCAGCAGGTCATCCAGCTGCTCTCCGGCTACTCCGGGGGCAACCAGGAGAAGGCAGGCGCCGGCGTCGGACAGGGCGGCGCCAACGAGGGCACCCCGGCCGGATCCGTGGTGCTCGACCAGTTCGGTCGCAACCTCACAGCCGCCGCCCGCGAAGCGCAGCTGGACCCGGTGGTCGGCCGTGACTACGAGCGTGAGCGCGTGATGCAGGTGCTCTCCCGCCGCACCAAGAACAACCCGGTGCTGATCGGTGAGCCCGGCGTCGGCAAGACCGCCGTCGTCGAAGGCCTGGCCCAGGCCATCGTCAACGGCGATGTGCCGGAGCTGCTGAAGGACAAGCAGCTCTACACCCTGGACCTCGGGTCCCTGGTGGCCGGCTCGCGCTACCGAGGCGACTTCGAGGAGCGCCTGAAGAAGGTGCTCAAGGAGATCCGCACCCGCGGTGACATCATCTTGTTCATCGACGAGATCCACACTCTGGTCGGTGCAGGCGCCGCCGAAGGTGCGATCGACGCCGCGAACATCCTGAAGCCGCTTCTCGCCCGCGGTGAGCTGCAGACCATCGGCGCGACCACGCTCGATGAGTACCGCAAGCACATCGAGAAGGACGCCGCGCTGGAACGTCGCTTCCAGCCGATCCAGGTCGAGGAGCCCTCCGTGGAGGTCACCGTGCAGATCCTGCGCGGACTGCGCGACCGCTACGAGGCCCACCACAAGGTCTCCATCACCGAGGAGGCGCTTGAAGCCGCCGCCTCGCTGGCGAACCGGTACATCAACGACCGCTTCCTCCCGGACAAGGCCATCGACCTGATCGATGAGGCCGGCGCCCGGCTGCGGATCCAGAAGATGACCGCGCCGCCGGAGCTCAAGGAGTTCGACGGCAAGATCGAAGACGTCCGGCGGGAGAAGGAATCCGCCATCGACGCCCAGGACTTCGAGGGTGCTGCCAGCCTGCGTGACAAGGAGCAGAAGCTCGTCGAAGAGCGCCAGGCCAAGGAAGACGCCTGGAAGTCGGGCCAGATCGACGAGATCGCCGAGGTCGACGCCGATCTGATCGCCGAGGTCCTCGCGTTCTCAACCGGCATCCCGGTCTTCAAGCTCACCGAGCAGGAGTCCGATCGCCTCCGCCGCATGGAGGAGGAGCTGCACAAGCGGGTCATCGGTCAGGACGAGGCGGTGAAGTCGCTCTCCCGGGCGATCCGCCGCACCCGTGCCGGGCTCAAGGACCCCAACCGGCCCTCGGGCTCGTTCATCTTCGCCGGGCCCACCGGCGTCGGCAAGACCGAGCTGGCCAAGTCCCTGGCCGAGTTCCTCTTCGGCGACGAAGACGCCCTCATCACCTTGGACATGTCCGAGTTCTCCGAGAAGCACACGGTCTCCCGGCTCTTCGGCGCCCCTCCAGGCTATGTGGGCTACGAGGAGGGCGGTCAGCTCACCGAGAAGGTGCGTCGCCGTCCGTTCTCCGTGGTCCTCTTCGATGAGGTCGAGAAGGCCCACGCGGACCTGTTCAACTCGTTGCTGCAGATCCTCGAGGACGGTCGACTGACCGACTCCCAGGGCCGCGCCGTGGACTTCAAGAACACGGTGATCATCATGACCACCAACCTCGGCACCCGGGACATCTCCAAGAACGTGATGACCGGCTTCACCTCCAGTGGGGACACCTCGACCAACTACGAGCGGATGAAGGCCACGGTCAGCCAGGAGCTGCGCCAGCACTTCCGGCCCGAGTTCCTCAACCGTGTCGATGACACGATCGTGTTCCCGCAGCTCAAGCAGGAGGAGATCGTCCAGATCGTGGACCTCTTCGTGAACAGGCTGCGCTCACGGCTCGCCGAGCAGGCCATGACCCTTGAGGTCACCCAGCCCGCTCGGGTGTTCCTCGCCGAGACCGGCTACGATCCGGCGATGGGTGCCCGGCCGCTGCGCCGCACCATCCAGACCCTGATCGAGGACGAGCTCTCCGAGCGGATCCTCTACGGCGAGATCCCCCACGGCGCCGGCATCGAGATCGGCGTCGAGGGTGAAGACAAGGAGCGCAAGCTCACCTTCGAGTGGCACGAGCCGCAGGATCAGATCGAGGCGTCAGAAGAGCCCGCCGCCATCGAGAGCTGATCCCTCGGGTCGGCCAGCGCTGACCCAGACATGAGTGAAGCGCCGTCGGAATCATCCGGCGGCGCTTCACTCATGTCTGGGTCCCTGCAACGCTGAAGCTCTCGGGCCTTCCGGGGCTGTCAGCCCCCGGGTGGGCCGATGATCAGCAGCACCACGAAGAGCATGACGACCCCGGCGCTCAGCACCCCGCCGACGAGCCCGGGCCGGTTCAGCAGCACCCGCAGTGCGCGGTCATGCCAGCTTCTGTCCCGCGGATCTTCGGTGAGCGCCGTGCGCCAGGGCCCCTCGAGCCGGCCGCTGCGCTTGAGCCAGAGATCCACCGGAATCGTCGCATAGGGGATCACCGCGCTGATCACCGCCACCGAGGTGGGGCCGGCGCTCCAGCGCTGATTCTTCGCCACAATCACTGCGGTCGCGGCATAGGCCAGGAACACGAAGCCGTGGATGCCGCCGCCGATGCTCACCGCGATGTCCAGGCCGTTGGTCGCGCGCAGGATCATCCCGCCGATCAGCAGGGTCCAGGAGACGGCTTCGGCGAAGGCCAGCACGCGGAAGAACATCTTGGGGGAGCGGAACACAGGTCTCCTGAGTCGAAAGGGGGATGGGGGCTCCGAGCATCGTACGGGTTGTGACCGGGGTGCGCCGAAATGTGTCTGTGCCCGGCGGTAACGTAGGGACCATGGCAACTCGCACCGCGTCACGGAGTACGGGGAAGTCCCGGTCCAAGGGATCCCCGGCGTTTGAATGCACTGAATGTGGCTGGCAGACCGTCAAGTGGGTCGGCCGCTGCCCGGAGTGCCAGGCCTGGGGCTCGGTGGAGGAGAAGGGCCAGGTCACTGCCAGAACGACGGCGGCGAGCCAGCTTGCTCAGCCGGCCCGGGTGATCCACGAGGTGGATGCCTCCGAGGCGGAGTTCCGTCCCACCTCCATCGGGGAGCTGGACCGGGTGCTCGGCGGAGGGCTCGTCCCGGGCGCGGTGATCCTGATGGCCGGCGAGCCCGGCGTCGGCAAGTCCACGCTGCTGCTGCAGGTGGCCTCCGCGGTGGCCCGCGCCCACCCCGATTCCCCGGTGCTCTACCTGACCGGTGAGGAATCCGCAGCCCAGGTGAAGAAGCGCGCCGAACGCATCGACGCGATCTCCGACGGCCTCTACCTCGCCGCCGAATCCGATCTGGGCCAGGCGCTGGGCCAGGTGGAGAAGCTCTCACCCCAGCTGACGATCATGGACTCGGTGCAGACCTTCTCCTCGGCCGAGGTCGACGGCGCCCCCGGCGGCGTCACCCAGATCCGCGAGGTCACCGCCTCGATGATCGAGTCGGCCAAGCGCAAGAACATGACCACCATCCTGGTGGGGCATGTGACCAAGGACGGAAGCATCGCCGGGCCGCGGATGCTCGAGCACCTGGTGGATGTGGTCTGTCAGTTCGAAGGGGAGCGACATTCCCGGCTGCGGCTGCTGCGCGCGGTGAAGAACCGCTACGGTCCCACCGATGATGTGGGCTGTTTCGATCTCAATGAGGACGGCCTGACCTCGCTGGCTGACCCCAGCGGGCTCTTCGTCTCAGCGATGACCGAACGCGTCCCCGGCACCTGCATCACCATCACCCTGGAAGGTCGCAGGCCGCTCACCGCAGAGGTCCAGGCCCTGGTGGCCGAGTCTCAGGCGGCCCAGCCCCGCCGTGCGGTCTCCGGCCTGGACTCTCCCCGGGTCTCGATGCTGCTCGCAGTGCTCCAGCGTCGCGCCAAGCTCACCGCGCTGATGAAGTCCGAGGCGTATGTGGCCACAGTGGGCGGGGTCAGGATCACTGAACCCGCGGCTGATCTCTCCATCGCTCTGGCGGTGGCCTCCGCGGCGCTGGAGAAGCCGCTGCCGAACCGGTTCGTGGCCTTCGGGGAGGTGGGCCTGGCTGGGGAGGTGCGCCCGGTGCCGGGTCTGCGTCAGCGACTGGAGGAGGCCCAGCGGCTGGGCTTCACCCATGCGATCGTCCCGCGCAGATCCACCGGCACGGAGAAGGACGCCACCCCGGAGGGGATGCGGGTCCGCGAGGTCGGCTCACTGGCCGAGGCGCTGAACCTGGTGCTCGACGGCGGCCAGTCAGGCTGAGCCTGCAGAATCTCTGGCGGCAGTTCCGGCAAGGACAGGCGCGGAGGCGCCCAGCCCACCGGGAAGGCTGATCAGCCCTTCATCGGCGGCGGCGAGCCCGTCGCGCAGCAGCGAGTCCAGGCACCGGCTCCGCTGCTCCTCCGCGGCCTCGGGCAGCGCCAGTCCGGCGAGAAGCTCCGTGCGCTCCACGGTCTGGCCCGTGCGCAGCACAGCCATGATCGCGCCACGCACCTGACGGTCTGTGCCCGCCCAGGCCTGGCCGCGGGTCTGCTGCTCCGCGGTGGGCGGTGGCGATCCTGCGGCACGCCAGGCACACAGGTCAGCCACCGGGCAGGACTGGCACTGTGGCGCACGTGCGGTGCAGATCAGCGCCCCGAGCTCCATGGCCGAGGCGTTCCAGGCGCAGGCGGTGGCGCCGCCGTCGTGATCGGTGGTGGGCATCAGCTCCTGGGCGAGCCGGCGCTGCGCGGAGGTGTAGGTCTTGCCCGGCAGGGCGTGTCCGGTGAAGGCTCGAGCGTGGACTCGTCGGATATTGGTGTCCACCACAACTTCGGGCTCCTGAAAGGCGAAGCAGGCCACGGCGGCGGCGGTGTACTCGCCCACTCCCGGCAGTGCGCGCAGCTCCGTCGCAGCGCTGGGCACCTTCCCGCCGTGGCGTTCGACCATGGCCGCCGCGGCGGCCTGCAGTCGCAGTGCGCGGCGTGGGTAGCCGAGCCGGTCCCAGGCGGTGAGGATCTCCGCGGTCGGCGCCGCAGCGAGGTCAGCCGGGCGAGGCCAGCGCTTCATCCAGAGCTCCCAGCGAGGGAGCACCCGGACCACCGGGGTCTGCTGCAGCATGATCTCGCTGACCAGCACGCCCCAGGGGGTGCAGCCGGGCTCACGCCAGGGAAGCGGGCGGGCGTTGTCCTCGAACCACTCGATCACACGGTCATGGACCAGCGTGGGCTCGGGCGTGAAGCCAACGTCGGGACGGACGGAGCCGTCCCGAGCGGCAGCAGGAGGGCTCGCGGGAGTGGCGCTGGCGGGAGACTCGGCGGCGGGTGTCATCGCCATGAGTCTAGAGAATCTCGGCCTCCGCCGTGCTCAGCTGGTGGAACCGGCTGAGCTCAGACCTTCACGTTCAGGCTGCCGAGAAGCTGGCGCACGCGGGTGCGGATGTCATCGCGGATCACCCGGACCTTCTCGAGGCTCTGCCCTGCCGGGTCATCGAGCTTCCAGTCCTCGTAGCGCTTGCCCGGGTAGAACGGGCACTCGTCCCCGCAGCCCATGGTGATGACCACGTCGGACTGCTTCACCGAATCATCGGTGAGCTTCTCAGGTGTGTTCTCCGAGATGTCGATCCCGAGCTCCGCCATGGCTTCCACCGCGATGGGGTTCAGCGACTCCTTCGGCGCCGTGCCGCCGGAGAACACCTCTACGGCATCACCGGCGATCTCGCGAAGGAATCCGGCGGCCATCTGCGAGCGCCCAGCGTTGTGGACGCAGACGAAGAGGACGGTGGGCCTGGGGGTGCTCATGGTGTTCCTTCCGAGAAGCTGTGAGAACAGTGGGGGTCAGAGACTGTGTGGGGCAGCTGCAGCGATCGGGCTCTCCTGCTTGGCGGGGATGTTCGATCCGATGAAGAACCGGCGCGCCCACAGCGCCACGTAGACCAGCGCGACCAGCACCGGGACCTCGATCAGCGGGCCGACGACTCCTGCCAGGGCCTGACCGCTGGTGGCGCCGAAGGTGGCGATGGAGACCGCGATGGCGAGTTCGAAGTTGTTGCCGGCCGCGGTGAAGGACAGCGTGGTGGTGCGCTCGTAGCCCATCCGCAGCATCCAACCGATGACCATCGAGGCGGCGAAGATGACCACGAAGTAGACCAGCAGCGGGACGGCGATCCGGACCACGTCCATCGGACTACTGAGCACCTGTTCGCCCTGCAGCGCGAAGAGCACCACGATCGTGAAGAGCAGGCCGTAGAGCGCCCAAGGGCCGATCCTCGGCAGGACCTTGGCCTCGTACCATTCGCGACCCCGGGCTCGTTCGCCAAGGGTGCGGGTGAGGTACCCGGCGAGCAGCGGGATGCCCAGGAAGACCAGCACCGAGACCGTGATCGCAACGATGGAGAACTCGGCCGAGGTGGTCTCCAACCCGAGCCAGCCCGGCAGGACCTGCAGGTAGAACCAGCCCAGCACGCCGAACATGAAGACCTGGAACACAGAGTTGATGGCCACCAGCACCGCAGCAGCCTCACGATCACCGCAGGCCAGATCGTTCCAGATCAGCACCATGGCGATGCAGCGGGCGAGACCGACGATGATCAGCCCGGTGCGGTACTCCGGCAGATCGGCGAGGAAGACCCAGGCCAGGACGAACATGAAGGCCGGTGCGAGGATCCAGTTGATCAGCAGCGAAGTGACGACCAGCTTCTTGTCCGAGAGCACCCGGCCGGTCTCGTTGTAGCGGACCTTCGCCAGCACCGGGTACATCATGATCAGCAGTCCGATGGCTATCGGCAGCGAGACGCCTGCCACCTCCATGGACTCCATCGCCACACCCACCTGGGGGACGACGGCGCCCAGCGCCAGTCCCAGCCCCATGGCCGCGATGATCCACACGGGGAGGAAGCGATCGAGCACCGAGAGCTTGGCCACCACGGCCGAGGGGTCCGGGACGGGTGGGGCAGACTGGCTCACAAACACTCCTGGGAAGATCGACAAACTTCGATGCCCCGAGTATCGTCAGAAACATCGATGCATGTCAATCCATGTGACGTTCGCCATGGGGGCAGGCTGGGACGATAGAGCTCGGAGCACTGCTCCCAAGACCGATGACGAACCCTCGAGGAGAAGCGATGATCACCCAGATCGACTGCACGCCCCCGCAGGCGCCCCTGGCGGAGAGCGTCACGCTGGACCCAGAGGGCGCCGCCGAGCTCGCCGTCGGATTCAAGGCGCTCGCGGACCCGAATCGCATCACGCTGCTCACCCTGATCGCCGCCGAGGAGACCGGGGAGGCCTGCGTCTGCGACCTCACCGAGCCGCTCGGCCTCGGCCAGC
The DNA here is from genome assembly GCF_022565855.1 of Nesterenkonia sp. AY15. NCBI lineage: Bacteria > Bacillati > Actinomycetota > Actinomycetes > Micrococcales > Micrococcaceae > Nesterenkonia > Nesterenkonia sp. AY15. Next base: position 309,007 of record NZ_JAJOYV010000003.1, read on the forward strand.
CCACCGTCTCCCACCACCTGAAGGTGCTGGTCGATGCCGGATTGCTCATTCGTGAGAAGCGCGGCACCTGGTCCTACTACTCGGTGGTGCCCGGCGCCCTGCAGGACCTCTTCAACTCCATGACCGAAAGGACCGCACACTGATGCGCGAGACGACCACCCCGGAGAACTCCACGAGACCCTCGGATCAGCCGGTGCGCGGCGCAGAGGAGGAGGTCGCCCCGGTGGCGCACTCCACTGAGCGCGCCGAAAAGCCAGCGGTGCTCTTCGTGTGCGTGAAGAACGGCGGCAAATCTCAGATGGCCGCCGGGCTGATGCGCCAGGACCTCGCTGCGGCGGGACTAGAGGGCGCCGTCGTCGTCTCCTCGGCCGGCACGCGGCCGGGTTCGAAGGTCAATGCGCTCTCGACAGAGGTGCTTGCGGAGATCGGGGCCGACATCGCCGGAGAGACTCCCACCCAGCTGACCCCGGAGGCGATGCGTGAGGCTGGGCACGTCGTGATCATCGGTGCCGAAGCTGAAGTGGAGCCATTGGAGGGTGTTGAGATCGAACGCTGGGAGGTCGATGAGCCCAGCAGCCGCGGGATCGAAGGGCGGGAGCGCATGGAGCTGGTCCGCGATGACATCCACCTGCGCGTGCGCGAGCTCAGGGAACGCCTGCTCGGCTGAGAAACAGCGCCAGTCTCCTCCGCTAACCTGGGGCCATGGGTTCCCAGCGAAGGCGGCAGTCTGCCGAGGTGTACAGGCGCCGACGCATCCTGGTCGGGGTGCTCGCCGTGGTGCTGCTGGTCCTTGCAGGATGGCTCACCGGCCTCGCCATGGGCGGGGGCCAGGACACGGACGAGGCCGATCCGCAGGAGGCCGCTGAGGGTGCCGCTGCGCAGGACGAGGCGGGTTCGGATCCAGGGTCCCAGAATGACTCGCAGCCAGGCTCCGAGGACTCCGCCGACGCCGACGGCCAGGACTCCGAGGCGGAGGCGCCTCAGGACAAGCCTCCCGAGGATGGCAGCTGCCGCACCGGCGATCTTGAGGTTCGGGCATCCACCGGTTCAGAGTCCTACGGACCTGGCTACGCCCCCAGGCTGGTCATGGAGGTGGAGAACACCGCCGACTACGCCTGTGAGGCTGACCTGGGTACGGCGGAGCAGGAGTTCCTGGTCGAGCACGCCGGAGCCACCGTCTTCTCCACCGCCGAATGCTCCGTCTCCCGAGAGTCGCTTCCGGTGCAGCTGGAGCCGGGCCAGGTGGAGCAGGCGCATTTCACGTGGCCACGCTCAGACTCAGCCGAGGACTGCGCAGAGCCGATCGCGCTGAATCCCGGCAGCTATCAGCTGACCGTGAGCCTCAGCGGCATCCGTTCGGAGCCGCATGACTTCACCCTGAACGAGGGCTGATCGACTCAAGTGCAGTCCGCGATGCGCGGCCCGCCTGGCTCTGCGTCCGCGCTTAGACTGTGCCGATGGGTTCCTTCATCATCAGGCCGGCGCGCACCGCCGATGTCGCCGCGATCATGGGCATGGCGGAGCCCCTGGTGGATCAGCGCGTGCTGGTGCACAAGGAGGCCGTCGCCTACTACGAGGCGATCCAGGAGTTCGTCGTCGCCGAAGCCCAGGACGGTGCCCTGATCGGGTTCGGCGCCCTGCACGTGATGTGGAAGGACCTCGCCGAAGTGCGCACCCTGGCCACCGATTCCCGCTGTCGGGGTCACGGAGTGGGTTCAGGACTGCTGAAAGAGCTCACGGCTCGTGCCCACGCCCTCGGTGTCAGCAGGGTGTTCTGCCTGACCTTCGAGGTGGAGTTCTTCACCCGGCACGGCTTCGGGATCATGGATGACCAGGCGGCGGTGGATCCGGAGGTCTACACCGAGCTGCTGCGTTCACCTGATGAAGGTGTCGCGGAGTTCCTGGACCTCGCCCGGGTCAAGCCCAACACCTTGGGCAACACCAGGATGATCCTGCAGCTCTAGATGTATTGAGTCACGACGTCGATGACACCTGGTTGGCAGGACTCGTTCCGATGTTGGCGCGGATGCGATCAGCGCTGCGACCGGGTCAGGATCTCCACGAGAAGGTCTCGCTCGCCAGGGGCCGCGCCGAGGGGGCCCACGTTGACGAAGGTCATGGCTCCGACTGTGGACGAGAAGGGTTGCAGCCGCTTCACCTGCCATGAACGTCGCATCAACCGCCGCCGTACCGGGTCTGGGAGACGCAGACCCTCTCGCCACTGATCCACCGTCGGTTAGGGTGCTTGTGACGAAGGCGGCACATCATGGACCGAGCATGGGTGACATGGACGGCAGCTGCGGTGCTGCTCCTGGGGGCAGGCTCTGTCGGCTGCGGGCGGCCGTACCTGCACGCGGTGGATGACGGGGTGTACGGCGCGCTGCTCCCTAGGACGGAGCAGTGGGCCGAGGAGGGGTCTGAGGGGATCCCGGGAGGCTACGCCGCTCTCAGCGCCGACGGCGCGGAGCGTGTCGTGCTGCGGATCGAGGACGACACTGTCACGTTCGAGCTGGACGGGGAGAGCGCGGTGACCCGACAGGTGGTGCAACGCCGCGACATCCAGGACAGCGAGGGATCGGGCCCGTTCAAGGCCGACTCCCAGGCCCTGGCCCTGGGGGATGAGCCTCTGGTCCTGGGCTCGCTGACGATCAGCGACCCGGTGATCTGGTACGCCGGAGGCTATGACAGCACCGAGGTGGTCGCGATCAAGCCGTGGGACCCCGAAGAGCGGGGGCCGATCGTGCAGTGCGCGGCCGCGGACGAGCAGTGCCTGGCGCTTCCGGTCGGCGAGAGCCTGGTCGGAGATCCGATCGGTGACTACACGGACATGACCCGGCCCGGCGCTGCGGAGAACCCGGTTACCGGCATTCGGGTGACCGCCACGGACATCGTGTACACGCTCGACACCGGACAGGAGGTGCGCAGCAGCCGTGCGGAGGAGACCCTCATCCAGGCATGTGCTCTCTGGAAGTCGGCGGTGTGGCCAGTCCCAGCCGAGATCGGTCTCTCCTTCGACGAACCTGTGCTCGTGGAGACCAGCTGCCCCTTGCCCTCCGGGGAGGCGCCCAGACTCACCGTGATGGAACGCGCCTCGCTCCCCGTGCTCGCGCCGTTGGAGCCTCATCGGGCCGGGCAGTGGTGCCAGCCGGGGCCAGACTGCCTGTGGTTCGTCGACGAGGAAGGCGGCCCTGGCTGAGCGCGACAGCCTCACCCCGGCGACCAGGCCATGTCTGAGCGTGCACATTCATCCGCGTGTGGCACTAGCCGGCCTGAGTCACGACGTAGGTGACACCTGGTTGGCGGGGCCTCAAAGCTCGGGCAGCTGCTCGGTGGCGTCTTCGTGGCTGGCCCCTGTCGCCTGAAGCATGTCCACCACCAGCGTGCGCAGCAGCAGCACCACCGTCTCACCCTCGAGCGTCCCGATGCCCAGCGATTTCGGGTGCAGCCGCTGGGCCAGAGCGGACAGTGCCTCCTGGGCGGTGTTCATCCGGCGCGTGTAGGCCGAGCCAGGTTCAGACACTGCCTGGGAGAGTAGCAGCGAGCCGTCGGCGAACTCGTCCAGCACCGCCGAGAGGTTCGCCACCGCTTCGTCACTGAGGGTGGCGTGGTCCACGGTGCTGATGATCCGGCGTGCCACCACCCGCATGCTGCGCACCGAGAGGTCCACGTGGTCCGCGACCTCGGCCATGTGTCGGACGTAGTGGCGGTGCTTGCGGTAGGCGGGGGAGAAGACCGTCAGCTCCTTGGCTGAACGCACCGCATCGCGCAGCTCATCGATCTGCGGCTGCAGGCCGCGGCAGCGGATCAGCGAGTGCCAGGCCTGGCGCGAGTCTGAGTTCCGCACCGCCTCGGCGACGTCGCGCAGCGAGGCGGTCATCGCGTCCACCACGCTCTTGAGCTCAGCGATCGGCTCGCGGCGCGGATCCTTCGGGGTCAGCAGCGTGATCGCCAGCGCCACCGCACCGCCGACGATGGCGTCCAGGCTGCGCGTGAACGGGCCGAGTGCGGCTGCCTCGGGGGGCGGGATCAGCACCACCAGGAGGGCCTGGAGGCCCATCTGCATGGCCAGCACCGGTCCTGAGTCGAGGAATCGGGCCAACATGATGGAGAGGAAGAGGACCAGCGTGGCGGTGCCCAGGTTCGAGCCGAGCTGGTGCAGCAGCAGGTCACCGATGAGGATGCCCAAGGTGCAGCCCACGCTGACCTCGAGGACCTTGCGCATCCGTGGTTCTTTGGTGAAGCCCAGCGCGATCATCGCAGCGATGGCCGCGAAGAGCGGATCGTCGTGGCCCAGGACCCGTTCAGCAATCGTGTAGGCACCCACGCCGGCCACGGTCATCTGCAGCGCAGGAATCACCGAGCGTCGCATCCTGCGGGCACCGACCTTGACTCGGCGCTGCGTGAAGCGGCGCGCACGGGCCAGCAGTGGGGGAGTAGAGCGCTCGGTCGTCACCCCATGAGTGTAGGCCGCGACCAGTTCCGGGGATACGAGGAGCCTCACATCCGCCAGGCCTCCGGTGTGGTGCACGACACACCGGTGAGGCGCGCCAGTTCACCGAGCGTTCATCTTAAGTGGGCACCTTGGCCACCTGTTGAGCGGCCCACTGTCACTTGCCCCTCCTAATGTGATTCGAGGTTCGCCGAGGCATCCGCGGAGAACCTCATAAGGCTTGAAAAACGGCGCTTCCTCGCGCTTGATGAATCACTCAGAGAGGCATACCCGTGAAGATGAGAACTTTTGGTCGTTCAACGGCCATCCTGTCCATTGCAACCCTGGCACTGGTCGGATGTGGCGACGGCGGAGAAGAGGGCGAAGCTGAGACTGGCACCGAAGAGGGCGGCAACGGGGCCTCAGGCCAGGTCACCATCGACGGCTCGTCGACCGTGGCGCCGCTCGGTGAGGCTGCAGCTGAGATGTTCATGGAGGAGAACCCCGACGTCCAGGTGACGGTCGGCACCTCCGGCACCGGTGGCGGCTTCGAGAGCTTCTGCCGCGGCGAGACCGACATCTCCGAGGCCTCCCGCTCGATCTCCGATGAAGAGATCGCGGCATGTGATGAAGCGGGAATCGCGTACGAGGAGATCGGTGTCGCGAACGATGCGATCTCGCTCATCGTCAACGAGGAGAACGACTTCCTGCAGTGTGCCTCTGTTGAGGAGCTCTCCGAGGTCTGGAACCAGGACTCGGAAGCGACCAACTGGTCTGACATCGATCCTTCCTACCCGGATGAGCCTATCGAGCTCTACGGCCCCGGCACCGACTCCGGCACCTTCGACTACTTCACCGAGGCGATCAACGGTGAAGAGGGCAACATCCGCGCCGACTACAACGACATCGGTGAGGACGACTTCGCCGCCATCACCGGCACCTCCGGCAACGAGTTCGCCATGGCCTTCGTCCCGCTCTCCTACACGATCGAGGCCGAGGCAGAGCCGATTCGCACCCTCGAGATCGAGAATGAAGACGGCGACTGCGTCGAGCCGGCCACCGAGACCGTCCAGGACGGCAGCTACAACCCACTGGGTCGCCAGCTGTTCATGTACCCATCGGACCTCGCCCTCGAGCGCACCGAGGTGCAGGACTTCCTGGCTTTCACGCTGGAGAACAACGAGGCCCTCGCCGAGGCTGCGAACTTCATCCCGCTGACCGAGGACCAGGCCACCGAGGCACAGGCAACTGTGGACGAGCTCGCCGGGAACTGATCTACCCCACAGCGGAGGCTCGGTGCCCTCTCCAGGGCGCCGAGCCTTCGTTCTTCACGTTTTTCACAGCAGAAGGAGCAAGGTGAGCACTACGACGCGAACCGACCGGCCCAGTGTGGTCCTGGTCGCGCAGTCCTCTCGCTGGGGCGAGAAGCTGATCCAATTCTGGCTTGGTTTCTGCGCGATCGCCTCGGTCATCATCACGGTCGGCATCGTTCTGGCCCTGTTCTCGCCGCTGCCTGAATTCTTCAGCCGGGTCGATTTCCGGGAGTTCTTCTCCACCGACACCTGGGCGCCGGCGCTGGCCACCCCCAGCTTCGGTGTCTGGAACATCGTCGTCGGCACCCTGAACGTCACCATGTACGCGCTCATCGTCGCGCTCCCGGCAGGGCTGGGCGCCGCGATCTACCTCAGCGAGTTCGCCGGTCGGCGTGCCCGGAAGGTATTGAAGCCGATCCTCGAGGTGCTCGAAGGCGTCCCCACCGTCGCCTACGGCATCTTCGCCTTCACCTTCGTCACGCCGCTGCTGCGTGACAACTGGCCCACCTGGCTGCCCGGCGATCTCGGAGATCCCCCAGGGATCTTCTCGGCCGGCGCCGCAGGCATCGTGCTGGGCATCATGATCATCCCGACCGTCGCTTCCATTGCAGAAGATTCAATGTCTGCAGTGCCGCGCTCGCTGCGCGAAGGCGCCTATGGACTTGGCAGTACACGCATGCAGGTCGCGACCAAGGTCGTCGTTCCCGCCGCGCTCTCAGGCATCGTCGCCGGGTTCGTCCTCGGTGTGTCTCGCGCCATCGGCGAGACGATGGTCGTGCTCCTGGCCGCAGGTGCCAGCCCCAACATGACTCTGATGCCCAACGAATCGGTCCTGCCGATGACAGCGTTCATCGGACGCACCGCCACGGGCGACATCTCCGCCGGCACCGATGTCTACTTCACGATCTTCGCAGTGGGTGCCCTGCTGTTCACCATGACCTTCGTGATGAACATGATCTCCATCGCCCTCGTCCGCCGATTCCGGGAGAAGTACGAATGATGAGCACGCGCGCCGAGAAGGCGTCAACTGCCGCCCGCGACACCACCCGCCGCATCGCGATGGGCAAGCGCAGTGGCATCTGGAAGGAAGAGCTGTTCAAGTACGTCCTGATCCTGTGCATCGTGATCGCCTTCGTCACTCTGCTGGCGCTCATCATCCATTCGGCATGGCTGGGTCGTTCACGTCTGGACCTCAACCTCATCACGCAGATGCCCTCCACGCTGGATCCAGAGACCTCCGGAATGCAGTCTGCGATCTGGGGCACCGTGATCCTCATGGTCGGTGTGCTGGTGACGGTGGTCCCGTTGGGCATCTCCGCAGCGGTCTACCTGGAGGAGTACGCGGACACCGAACGCTGGTGGAATCGGTTCATCGAGCTGAACATCCAGAACCTCGCTGCGGTCCCGTCCATCGTCTTCGGCATCCTGGGGCTGGCCTACGTGGTCCGTGAGGGCTTCGCCTTCGGGCCGGTGGCCTACGCCGGCTCACTCACTCTGGCGATGCTGGTCCTGCCCACGGTGATCCTCGCATCCCGCGAAGCGCTCAAGGCCGTGCCGGACTCGATCCGACAGGCGTCATACGGCATGGGCGCCACCAGATGGCAGACGGTCTGGCACCAGGTGCTGCCCGTCGCCGTCCCCGGCATGATCACCGGCACGATCCTTGCCATGTCTCGGGCCATCGGTGAGACGGCTCCGCTGCTGCTCGTCGGTGCCACGACCTTCGTGACCTTCAACCCAGACAGCGCCTTCAGCGGCGCGTACACCGCGATCCCGGTGCAGATCTTCCAGTGGGCCTCACGTCCGCAGCCGGAGTTCCGCGAACTCGCGGCCGCTGGTGTGATCCTGCTGATAGCCGTGCTGCTGATCATGAACTCCGCGGCGATCTGGCTGCGCAACCGCTACTCTCGCTACGACCTGTGAGTCACGCGCGCTCCTCCATCTTCACGACTTGCTCTGCACCACTGATCGACAAGGACCCATGACTATGACTTCACAGACCAGCACAGATGCTTTCAACGACACCCGCGGTCACGTTCCTCCGGTGATGGCGACCAGGGGGCTCAATGTCTACTACGGGGATTTCCACGCCGTGGACGACGTGAACCTCGACTTCAACCGTCGTGAGGTCACCGCGCTCATCGGTCCCTCGGGCTGCGGCAAGTCAACGGTGCTGCGCAGCCTGAACCGGATGAACGACCTGATTCCCTCGGCGCGGATCGAGGGTGAGGTCACCTATCACGGCCAGAACATCTACCAGCCGAAGATCGACCCGATCGAAGTGCGGCGCCGCATCGGCATGGTCTTCCAGAAGCCCAACCCCTTCCCGAAGTCCATCTTCGACAACGTCGCATACGGACCTCGGGTGACCAAGATGAAGGTCGATTCGATGAGTGACCTGGTGGAGCAGTCGCTTCGCCGCGCGGCTCTCTGGGATGAGGTCAAGGACAACCTGAAGGGCTCGGCATTCGGGCTCTCCGGCGGCCAGCAACAGCGACTGTGCATCGCTCGTGCGATCGCCACGTCTCCCGACGTGATCCTGCTCGACGAGCCGTGCTCCGCACTCGATCCGATCGCCACCGCCGCGATCGAGGATCTGATGACAGACCTCAAACAGGAGTACACCCAGATCATCGTCACGCACAACATGCAACAGGCCGCCCGGATCTCTGACACGACCGCGTTCTTCACCGCTGGCCTCGATCAGGACAACGGAAAGCGTATCGGGCGCCTGGTGGAGTACAACGACACCTCCACCATCTTCAACAACCCGGCCGAGAAGTCCACCGAGGACTACGTCTCCGGACGCTTCGGCTGACCATTCTGCTGCTGGCTGGGCGCGTCCGATCAGGACGCGTCTAACCGAGCAGCAGACTCATCACCGTGGTGAGCAGCGCCGTCACTGTGGCGGCGACCAGTGGGGTCAGCACCCAGTAGAGGCAGATCCGGCGGAACTGACGCCAATGGACTGTGGCGAAGCGCTGATTCGATCCAGCCCCGATCACCGATGAAGCCGCGGTCAGTGACGTGGACAGCGGCAGCGCGAACCCCAGTGAACCGACGAAGAGCAGTCCCGAAGTGGTGGTTGTGGCCACCATGCCGCGCAGCGGGTCGATGTCCACCAGACGATGGCCCAGCGTGTGAGCGATTCGCCACCCTCCGGTCAGGCAGCCAGCACCGATCAGCAGCGCGAACGCGACATACGCGTAGGGCAACCAGGCCTCAGCCGCTTCGATCTGCGCTGCCGTTGAGGCGGTGATCAGCACGAAGGAGAACCGTTGACCCTGCTGCAGCCCGGTGCCCAGGGATGTGACGCCGACGCTCACCGACTGCGCCATCCGGGAGGTGGAGTTGACGGCGTCGGGATCACCACCGCGAGCGAAGCGCACAGCCGCGAAGACCAGCAGGTAGGCCAGCCCGAACGCGACCAGCGGAGACAGCAGGAGCGTGAGCACGACCCCGACCCACGGCATGGCAAGAACTTCCGCGAAGTCGAGATCCGCGACGACCGCGGCAGCCAGGGTGCCCCCGAGGAATGCCGCCAGCAGAGCATGGGTGATTGATGTCGGCATTCCCCTGAGGTAGGTGAAGATATTCCACCCAAGCAGGGTCGACGCCGCGCAGAGCGTCACCGTCAGCAGCAGTACTGGATCCATCTCCGGGAATTCGAACCAGGTGAAGAGGTAGATCCCCAGCGGGAGAGTGAGCAGAACCCCCAGGGCGTTGAAACCCGCCGCCACACGTGTCGCCACCCGAGGTGTGAGCGCCCTGGTGCGCACCGGAATGGCGATGGCATTGGGAACATCATGGAGCCCGGCCACGTAGGCGTTGGGAACCAGCACCAGACAGATGAGTCCGAGCAGGATCATCTCCACGCGGGCGCCTCAGGACTCGCGCACGATGATGGAACCGGCAGTGACCGCCACCATCCGCTGGTCGTCTATCGCGGCCAGCAGCGCATCTGCGATCTGCGCCTGCTGCAGCGCGATGTTCGGTTGGAAGGCATTGTCGGTGCTGGTCATCCACACCCGGTGGGTCCGGTTTGCCTGCTTGGTCAGGCGCTGCATCTGAATCCAGTACTCCTCCAGCAGATCGAAGTCCTCCAACCGGGACATCGCGGCCACCGTGAGGTCCAGCTGGCGGCTCAGCGTCTCCAGCTGGTCGGCGCTCTGGCTGGGCAGGCTCAGATGTGGGCGGGCGAGGATCAGGTCACCTGCCGCGACCACGTGCTCCATGGTGCGGTTGAGCTGCTGGGAGAGGGCATAGATGTCATGACGCGGCAGAGGGGTCAGGAAGACGCTGCGGATATGAGTCATCAGATTGAAGTGCAGGTCCACCGCCCGACCCTCCAGGCCGAGCAGCTGGTCCCGCAGTGCGGCCCGGTCCTCGTTCGGACTGCCGAGCAGCTGCGAGATCAGCTGCACCCCGGAGCGCACTTCCCGGGCGATGCTGGCCAGCAGGTCGGTGGCCTCAGGCTTTCGCTGGCCTCTGCGTACGATCATGCGGTGTGTTTCCCCAGGTGAACGAGTGTCGACGTGTCGGCCACGAGTGTATAGCCCGAACATGAACTCGGCCGTGATGGCCTGGGAGGAGCGCCGGATGAGGGCACGTGCAGAGGAGCTGGCCGAATCGGCGTGGAAGATTGAGGTGTGCCGGGCTGGGAACGCCTCACGGCGCGGGGCCGCTCGAAGCGGCTCAATAATGGAGCCCGGGGGTTACCGCAGCCCGGCACACCTCAAGTGTGCTCCTTGTTCGGGCACTCGGTCAACTACGCGTCGGGGCAGGTTCGAAATCCACCCCCCGATGAGGTATGCCCAGGCCTACGCTGAGCGCTGACCTGGGCATACCTGTCTCCAGTGGAGGGCTATGGTGGGCCCTGCGGGACTCGAACCCGCGACCAGCGGATTAAAAGTCCGATGCTCTACCAACTGAGCTAAAGGCCCCTGCGAAGCCTCTGAAGACGTGCCCTATGGTATCGCCGCCGGGGCCTGCGGCATAATGACGGACACTATGCAGGTCGGCAGTTGAGCGGCCCGCAGACCGAAGCGAATCTCTTCAAGGAGGACGCGATGACCAGCAAGCCCCGCCACCGTCGGCCGAGCTACACCGAGCCGGCAGCCTTTGATCAGCGAGAGGGCGGCGCGGATCCTGCCATCATCTCCCAGGCCGCCCACGACACCGCGCACGCGCTGGTCTTCCACGGTCGCGACTCCGATGATCCCGAGGTGACGGAGCGGTTCATACGGCTGGCCGAGACCGAAGGCATCGAGGCCATTGCCGAGCTCTGGGCCGACTCTCCGGCACACTCGCTGGCCGGCGGTCTCTGGAGGATCTACGCGATCCGAGCCGCTGTGAACAAAGATCCACAACGGATGAGTGAGTACTACCAGCTGGGCAAGACCGACTCGGCGCCCCACGCGATCGCGGGCGTCGCTGAGCCGCCCACCGCCCAGGAGATGGACCGACTGGCAGATCTGGTGCTCGCGGGGATGTACCGCGGAGACATCGATTCGGCCTTCGACCGGGCGGGGGCATTCTGTCGGGTCATAGCTCGCGGACAGGCGCTGTGGGCGGGAGGCTCCGAAGAGCACAGCCCGGAATCGGCCCGCCGGCTCACCGAGCGTGCCGACCAGCTGCTGCGCACCGCGGAGGAGCTTGAGAGCGCCGCACGGGGCTGCCGGGCCGGAACCCTCGACTGAGCAGCCGCTACGCGCTGTACTTCGGGGATGCGGGCACCCACGGAACCCCTCTGGTCGACATGACTGCCGATGAGCTGGAGGTCATCTGGGAGTAGGGTCCCCTCCCGCGGGCTTACACTCTCCTCGTGCACCAGAACACTGCGAATCTCCCCACGGCGCTGCCCACCGGTGAATCCGTCCTGCAGGGCCTGCCCTGGCGGTGGAACACCCAGGGCCGGATCTTCCTCATCGGTGGACTCGGCTTCATGTTCGACGCCTGGGACGTCTCGCTCAACGGCATCCTGATCCCGCTTCTGTCCGAGGAGTGGAACCTGACACCCTCGGACGCCGCCTGGATCGGCACGGCGAACCTGATCGGCATGGCCGTGGGTGCGGTCATGTGGGGCACGATCGCCGACCGGATCGGGCGCAAGAAGGCCTTCGCCTGGACGCTGCTGATCTTCTCGCTGTTCACCGTGGCCGGTGCCATGACCGGAAGTCTGGAATGGTTCGTGCTCTTCCGCTTCCTCGCCGGCGTCGGCCTCGGCGGCTGCATCCCGGTGGACTACGCCCTGGTGGGCGAATTCACCCCGGCCAAGCAGCGCGGACGGGTGCTCACCGCCATGGACGGCTGGTGGCCCATCGGAGCGGCGCTCGCCGGCTTCGTCTCGGCCTGGCTGGTCGGGACATGGGGCGACTGGAGGCTGCCGCTGCTGGCCATGATCCTGCCCGCGCTGCTGGTCTTCGCGGTGCGGCTCTACGTGCCTGAGTCTCCGATGTATCTGATGCGCCAGGGGCAGATGGAGGAGGCGCGCAAGGTCATCGACTCGATGGTGACCCGCACCGGGGCTCCGGTCCAGGAGTACACGATGGAGACCACCCAGGCTCCCGCGAAGCTCAGCTTCCGTGCGGTGGGAGAGCAGCTGAAGCTCGTCTGGGCGCACGGCTGGCGGGTCACCACCGTCTCCTGGGTGCTCTTCCTCGCGATCATGACCGTCTATTACATCGCGATTCAATGGATGCCCACCCTTCTGATCGACGCCGGGTACGAACAAGATCAAGCGTTCATCCGCACCGCAGGAATGGCCGCCGTCGGACTCGTCGGGGTGGTGATCTCCACGGTGCTCGTGGAGATCACCGGACGCCGGGTGCTGTTGGCGATCTCCGCTCCGGTGGCCACCGCGATGCTGGTGGTGCTCGGGCTGACCATGCACCTGCCCACCGCCGTGCTGATCCTGCTGCTGGGCTTCGGCATGGTGATCCAGATCGCGATCCCGGTGCTCTACACCTACGTCTCTGAGCTCTACCCCACGGAACTGCGCGGATCGGGCTTCGGCTGGGCATCGACCATCTCGCGGATCGGCGCCGGGCTGGGCCCGCTGCTCTTCATCGCCTGGATGGAGCCGACCTTCGGCCTGGCCGGAGCCTTCGGGATCTGCCTGATCGGGGTGGTTCTGGCGGTGCTGCTGATGCTCAAGCTGGCTCCGGACACCACGGCCAAAGAGCTTGCCTGAGCCGAGTTCTGCCGCATCAGGCCGGTGAACATCACCGAAACATCCGAGCAATGTTTGAGCGGGAAATGTGCCGTACTATTGCCTGCATCACTCGTTTCTCGGCACCCGTATGGGTGCCGTTCTTGCACCATGAGGAGAACCCCATGAAGAGGTCCTTCAAGACCAGCGGTGCCATCGCCGCGACGGCCGCCGCAGCACTGATCCTGTCCTCCTGTGGAGAGGCCCCTGAGGAGGAGGGCGACGGCGCCGCCTCCGAAGAGGTCGACTACAAGGCGTGCCTGGTCTCCGATGAGGGTGGCTGGGATGACCGCTCCTTCAACCAGTCTGCGTTCGAGGGCCTGGAGATGGCGATCGACGAGCTCGGCGTCGACTCCGCCGATGCGCAGTCCACCGCCGAGTCCGAGTACGGCCCCAACGTCGACACGATGGTCCAACAGAACTGCGACGTCGTCTTCGGCGTCGGCTTCCTGCTTGAAGAGGGCCTGCGTGAAGCCGCCGAGGCCAACCCCGAGACCGACTTCGCGCTGATCGACTCCTACTTCAACTTCGAAGAGGGTGAAGAGCCGGAGAACGCGAAGCCGCTGGTGTTCAACACCGGTGAAGCCGCCTACCTGGCCGGCTACGTCGCCGCCGCGATGTCTGAGACCGGAGTGGTCGGCACCTGGGGCGGCATCCAGATCCCCTCGGTGACCGTCTTCATGGACGGCTACGCCGACGGCGTGGAGCGTTACAACGAGGACAACGACGACGACGTCGAGGTGGTCGGCTGGGACAAGGACGGCCAGAACGGCAGCTTCTCCGGCGACTTCAGCGACCAGACCCAGGGCCGTGAGGTCACCGAGCAGCTGCTGAGCCAGGACGCCGACGTCATCATGCCCGTGGCCGGCAACGCCGGCGTCGGTGCAGGTCCCGCCCTGGAGGCAGCCGAGGCCAAGATGATCTGGGTCGACTCCGACGGCTACGAGTCCACCGACTACGGAGACATCGTGCTGACCTCGGTGATGAAGGAGATCGGTGCCGCCGTCTACGCCACCATCGATGAAGGTGTCCAGGACGGCTTCACCAACGAGTCCTACGTGGGCACCCTTGAGAACGAGGGTGTCGGACTCGCACCGTTCCACGACTTCGAGGACGAGGTGCCCTCCGAGGTGGCAGAGGCCATCGAGCAGCTGCGCCAGGAGATCATCGATGGCGAGACCGTCGTCGAGTCCGAGAACGCCCCGTCCTGACCCGCGAATAACTGATTGGCGACACCGCAGCGATGAAGCTTGAGCTCAGAGGAGTCACGAAGCGGTTCGGCTCCTTCACCGCCAATGACCGGATCTCCCTCACCGTGGAGCCGGGCGAGATCCACGCCCTGCTCGGGGAGAACGGAGCTGGCAAGTCCACTCTGATGAACACCATCTACGGGCTCTACAGCCCCGACGAGGGTGAGATTCTGCTGGATGACCAGGGGGTCAGCTTCAACGGGCCCGGTGACGCCGTGGATGCCGGGATCGGCATGGTGCACCAGCACTTCATGCTGATCCCGGTGTTCACCGTGACCGAGTCGGTCGCGCTGGGCTACGAGCCCACCCGCGCCGCCGGCATCATGGACATGGCTCAGGCTCGCGCGAAGGTCTTGGAGATCTCCGCGCGCTTCGGCTTCGACGTGGACCCCGATGCGCGCATCGAGGACCTCCCGGTCGGGGCTCAGCAGCGCGTGGAGATCATCAAGGCGCTGTCCCGCGACGCGAAGGTGCTCATCCTCGACGAGCCCACCGCGGTGCTGACCCCGCAGGAGACCGACGAGCTGATCACCATCATGGGACAGCTGCGCGACTCGGGCACCTCCATCGTCTTCATCACCCACAAGCTGCGTGAAGTCCGCGCCGTGGCCGATCGCATCACCGTGATTCGGCGCGGCGCCGTGGTGGGGGAGACCTCCCCGCAGTCCACCGAGACCGAGCTCGCCGGGCTGATGGTCGGCCGCGAGGTCAACCTGACCACCGCCAAGGAATCGGCGGATCCCGGTGAGGTCTGCTTCGAGGTGCGCGGACTGACGGTGCTCAACAGCGCGGACAAGGTGGTCGTCGACCACGTCGACTTCCAGATGCGCCGGGGCGAGATCCTGGTCATCGCCGGGGTCGACGGCAACGGGCAGAGCGAGCTCGCCCAGACCGTCTTGGGGCTCCGGGCCCCGGTGGCGGGCAGCATCCTGCTCGATGACAAGGATCTGGCTCCGCTCAGCGTCAAGCAGCGCCTGGCGGCCGGACTGGGCTTCGTCCCGGAGGACCGCAGCACCGACGGCGTCATCGGCGCCTTCACCATCACCGAGAACTATGTGCTGGACATGTATGACCGGCCCCCCTACGCCGGGGGCCCCGGAAACGTCGCGCTGCGGCTGCCGGTGATGCGCGAGGCCGCGCAGACCCAGGCGGAGCGCTTCGATGTGCGCATGGGCGGCGTGGATGACCCGATCTCTACGCTCTCTGGGGGCAATCAGCAGAAGGTCGTGCTGGCCCGTGAGATGAGCCGAGACCTGCGGCTGTTCGTGGCCAGCCAGCCCACCCGCGGCCTCGATGTCGGCTCCATCGAGTTCGTGCACCGCACGATCATCGAGGAGCGCGACAAGGGCACGCCTTGCCTGATCGTCTCCACAGAGCTTGACGAGGCGCTGAACCTTGCCGATCGGATCGCGGTCATGTACCGCGGCAGGATCGTAGGGATCGTGCCGGCCAGCACCAGCCGCGATGTGCTCGGACTGATGATGGCCGGGGTGCCCGCCGATGAGGCGCAGGCCCAGGCAGCCACCCACCACACCGTGCTGGCCGAGGCCGACGAGCAGGCCGAAGCAGAGGAGAACAAGTGAGCGCATCAGGGTCGCAGCAGGGAATGACCCCTGCCCCGAAGCCCGAGCAGCAGAGCCCTTGGGCCGAGGCCGAGGGCCGGCTCTCGCGTGTGCTGCGCGAGCTGGGCCAGACCTCCTGGCTGGTGACCGTGCTGGCAGTCGTCGTCGCCCTCGTGGTCGGCGCGGTGCTGATCCTCGCCGCCAACCGTGACGTCCAGGCCAGCCTGAGCTATTTCTTCGCCCAGCCCACAGCCTTCCTGGAGACCTCCTTCCAGGTGCTGCGGGAGGCCTATTCATCGCTGTTCCGCGGGGCGGTCTTCGACTGGCAGGCGCCCTCGGCGGCGCGTTCGATCCGACCGCTGACCGAGACGATGGTCTACTCGGTGCCGCTGATCCTGGCCGGGCTCGGCATCGCCATCGGCTTCCGCTCCGGGATGCTGAACATCGGCGGCCAGGGACAGATCATCCTGGGCGCCACCTCCGCCGGGTTCCTCGGCTACGCGCTCTCGATGCCGGTGGGACTGCACGCGCTGCTCGCGCTCGCCGGCGGCATCCTCGGCGGCGCCATCTGGGGTGGGATCGCCGGAGTGCTCAAGGCGCGCACCGGGGCCAACGAGGTGATCGTGACGATCATGCTCAACAACATCGCCATCTATCTGCTCGCCTGGTTGCTGCAGGAGCAGTGGTACAAGCAGACCGGCTCCAACCAGCCGCTCTCGAGCTCGGTCGATGAATCCGCGCAGCTCTTCTCGCTGCTCGGATCCGGGTTCCGACTCCACGCCGGGTTCCTCATCGCCATCCTGGCCACCCTCGGTGTGTGGTGGCTGCTGGAGCGCTCCACGCTCGGCTTCGAGTTCCGCGCCATCGGGGAGAACCCGCAGGCAGCGCGGACTGCCGGGATCAACGTGCCCAAGGCCACCGCGCTGGTGCTGGTGATCGCAGGTGGTCTCGCCGGCCTCGGCGGCGCCGCCCACGTGCTGGGCACCGAGTATCGACTCGCCGGCGGTGTGGCCGGCACCTTGGGCTTCGACGCCATCACCGTGGCGCTGCTCGGACGCTCCAAGCCCCTGGGCACCTTCCTGGCGGGGCTGCTGCTGGGCGGGCTGCGCGCCGGCGGCGTGCTGATGCAGGCTCAGACCGGCACCCCGATCGACATCGTGCTGGTCCTGCAGGCCGTGATCGTGCTGATGATCGCGGCCCCGCCGCTGGTGCGCGCGATCTTCTTCCTGCCCCACGCCGATGGGCGCCCGCGGATCCGCACCCGACGCTCCCGGCGCACGGCGAAGGGTGCGGCCCCCACCGGCTCCACGACGGAGCGGGAGCTGCAGACCTCCGGCGCACCGAGCGCCGGTTCGCGGAGCACCGGGCCATCGGGCACCCATGCGCCGGGCACCGGGCCGAGTGACACGCAGCCACCGAGCACCACGACACAGGAGCCTGGCAAGTGAGCGAACAGACCGTGAGCACCGCTGCCGTCCAGGCGGACCCGCTGAAGCGGGCGTCCACCGGGGTTCGTCCGATCTCCTGGAAGTACCCGATCACCTACGCCGTGCTGGCAGCGTTGAGCGTGCTCTTCGCGCTGACCGTTCCGGAGGGCGCGCGGACTCACTTCCGACTCTCCTCGGGCGGGGACTTCTTTCAGATCCCGATCGTGGAGCTGCCCTCGCGCCCAGCAGGTTGGATCTCGGCGGTGGTGCTTGTCGTGCTGGCTTGCTTCGCCTTCTGGCAGGCGTCTCGCCGCGCGCAGGCCCGGCTGTGGCTGCCGCTGCTCTTCGGCGTGCTCTTCGTGTTCGCGTTCCTGGTCTGGGCCGGCGCCGACCGCGGCGCCGTCATCCCGCTGGTCACCATGCTCACCGGAGCGTTGGCACTGTCGGTGCCGCTGATCTTCGGCGCCATGTGCGGACTGGTGGGTGAGCGCTCAGGCGTCATCAACATCGCCATCGAGGCGCAGCTGCTGGCCGGAGCGTTCCTCGCCGCCGTCGCCGCCTCGGTGTTCACCAGCGCCTACATGGGGCTGGTCTTCGCCCCGATCGCCGGTGCGCTGGTCGGTGCGCTGCTGGTGTTCTTCTCGGTGAAGTACCAGGTGAATCAGATCATCGTCGGCGTGGTGCTCAACGTGCTGATCATCGGGCTGACCGGATTCCTCTTCTCCACGGCGCTGACCCAGAACCCAGAGCTGTGGAACGCCCGCCAGCAGCTGCCGCGAGTGCCGATCCCGGGGCTCTCGCAGATCCCGATAATCGGCCCGGTGCTGTTCAACCAGACCATTCTGGTCTACCTGATGTACCTGATCGTGGGGCTCCTGAACATCTTCCTCTTCCGGTCCCGCTGGGGCCTGCGCACCCGCGCGGTGGGGGAGCACCCCAAGGCCGCAGACACCGTGGGCATCAAGGTCAACCGGATGCGGGTCTACAACGTGATCCTGGCCGGGGCGATCGCCGGACTCGGCGGTGCCTTCTTCACCATCGGACAGGGGCTCGCCTTCGGCAAGGAGATGTCGGCAGGCGCCGGCTTCATCGCGCTGGCTGCGATGATCCTCGGTCGCTGGCACCCCATCGGGGCGCTGCTGGCAGCCCTGTTGTTCGGGTTCTCCACCTCACTGGGCAACGTGCTGGCCACCATCGGCACTCCGGTGCCCTCCGAGGCGCTGCTGATGCTGCCCTATGTGATCACCATCTTCGCGGTGGCAGGCTTCGTGGGCAGGGTTCGGCCTCCTGCGGCCAACGGCACCCCATACGTGAAGTAGGCAAGGCGCCGATAGGGCGTCTTTACCGCAGACGACCTTCCCTATAGGCTCTTACCAGCTCAAGCAGCGGGCTCTCGGTTCACTACTTGAGGGTTGCCTATGGAGCACATTTCACGTTCGACCGCACGGCTCACCGGCCGCCACGCCACTCTTCGCTCGCGGGGGGCGCGCGAACTCCGCGTCAGCGACCTCATGTCTCCCGTCGAGTCGGTCGTCTCGGTGACCGCGTCGCTGAGCGACGCCGCGGCGCTGGTGCGTGGTCTGGACGCGGCCGCACTGATCGTCGGACTCTCCCACCAGCCGCTGGGCCTGATCACCGAAGCCGCCCTGGCCGAAGTGGCCTTGGAGCATCCTGCGCAGTGGGAGAAGAAGCGCTGCGCCGCGCTCATCGGGGTCGCCCCCGGCCCACTCAGCCCGGAGGACCCGATCGAGGAAGTGCTGGCCCGGTACCGCATCTCCGGAGCGCAGCCGCTGCTGGTGCTCGACGGAGACTATGCGGTGGGGATCATCTACCCAGACCCGGTCTTCAGCTGGTGCCTGACCCAGCCCTCCTCAGTGTTCGACGCACTCGGCCTCGGCCGTGCCCCACACTGATCCTCGACCCACACCGACCCTGGGAAGAAGGCAACCAGTGAGATCCCGCTTGGTCGCCGCTGTGGATTACTGTGGCCACTGGATCCGTTGAGATCCAGCACACAGTCCCAGCACACACCAGAATGAGGCGCCATGAGAATCGCAGTCACCGGATCCACAGGCAAGCTCGGCACCGTCGTGGCGCGGGAGCTGCGATCCGCGGGTCATGAGGTCATCGGCCTCGATGTCGAAGGCACCCGCGGCCCGGGCTTCGTGAAGCTGGATCTGACCGACTACGGCCAGGTCATCGACGCGCTGGGCGGGGTCGCGGATCAGCACGACGGCGTGGACGCCCTGGTGCACCTGGCTGCTGTCCCGGCGCCCGGAATCCGCACCGACGTCGCGACCTTCCACAACAACGTCACGGCCACCTTCAACGTCTTCTGGGCCGCAGTCCGGCTCGGGATCGACCGGATCGTCTGCGCCTCGAGCGAGACCGTGCTGGGACTGCCCTTCGACACCCCTCCGCCCTACATCCCGGTGGACGAGCAGTACCCCGCACGGCCCGAGTCCACCTACTCTCTGGTCAAGCACCTGGAGGAGCAGATGGCGGTCGAACTGGTCCGCTGGAACCCGCAGCTCTCGATCACCGCGCTGCGCTTCTCCAATGTGATGAACCCCGAAGACTACGCAGACTTCCCGGCCTTCGACTCCGACGCGAGGCTGCGCAAGTGGAACCTCTGGGGCTACATCGACGCGCGCGACGGCGCCCAGGCCGTCCAGCGCGCCCTCGAGGTCGCCGGCCCGGGTTTCGAGCGCTACATCATCGCCGCCGCGGACACGGTGATGTCCCGGCCCAACGCGGAACTCGTCGCAGAGGTCTTCCCGGAGGTCGCGCTGCGCGGTGAGCTCGGCGTCAATGACACGCTGCTCTCCATCGAGAAGGCCCGCCGGGAGCTCGGCTACGAGCCGAGGCACTCCTGGCGCGATGCCACAGACCCCGCCTCGGGCTGACCCTCAGGCTGACCGCGGGCCCTGCGCCTGCCCAGCGTCAGCTCCGAACCAACCCTCAGCTTCGAACCCAGCGTCGGCTCGGAACCGCAGGCCACAGACGAGCGGCCCCCGCTCCAGTGATGGAGCGAGGGCCGCTTGTCTGTGTGGGTCTGCCGCAGCAGGCCGATTCAGGAACGCACATTCGCCTTTCGGGTCTGCGGGTACCGGATATCTTCGACCATCTCCTGCACGTGCTCGCTCGGCGGCGCCGTGAGTTTGGAGACCACCACGATCACGATGAAGTTGATCGCGGCACCGATGGCACCGATGCCCTCGGGAGAGACGTTGAAGAGGTGATCGTTCGCGCCGGTTCCGAAGACCTCCAGCGTGTAGATCATGTAGGTTCCGGTGAACGCCAGACCGGTCAGCATGCCTGCGGTGGCACCCGGACCGTTGGCCTTCTTCCAGAAGATCCCGAGGATCAGGATCGGGAAGAAGGTCGCCGCTGCGAGGCCGAAGGCGAACGCGACCACCTGGGCCACGAATGCCGGCGGGTTGATGCCGGCCCAGATGGCGAACAGGATCGCAACGCCCATGGCGATGCGTCCGACCATCATCTGCTCCTTCTCGGAAGCACCGGTCTTCTTGAAGACCCGGAAGTACAGGTCGTGCGAAGCGGCGGAGGAGATGACCAGCAGCAGACCTGCCGCGGTGGACATGGCTGCCGCCATGCCGCCGGCGGCCATCAGGCCGACGATCGGAGCGGGAAGCCCGCCGATCTCCGGTGAGGCCAGGACCAGGATGTCGTTGTTGACGATCAGGTCCGCCCCGGATGTCGCCAGGTTGGACACGGTTCCGATCGTCTCGACGTCCTCGTTCACGGTCACCAGACCCGTCGGAGCCCAGGTGTTGATCCAGTCAGGCAGGCTGTCAGGACCCTGGCCCTGCACACCCTGAAGCAGGTTCAGCTTGGTGAAGGCACCCACGGCAGGAGCCGTGAGGTAGAGCAGCGAGATGAAGAACAGGGCCCAGAAGGCCGAGTAGCGAGCACCGCGGACCGTCTTGGTCGTGTAGAAGCGGATGATCACGTGCGGCAGACCTGCGGTGCCCAGCATCAGCGAGAGCGTGACCAGGAAGACGTCGATCTGGCCGCCTGCGCGGCCGGAGAACGCCTCGGTGAACTCGTTGAGCCCGAACTCCACGCTGAGCGAGTCCAGCTCCGCGAGGATCTGCCCGTAGGAGATCTGCGGAACCGGGATGCCCGTGGTCTGGTAGGCCACGGCGAAGGCCGGGATCAGGTAGGCGATGATCAGCACGGTGTACTGCGCGACCTGGGTGTAGGTGATCCCCTTCATGCCGCCGAGCACTGCGTAGATGAAGATGACGACGGCGACCAGCACCACGCCCCATTCGACGCTCAGTCCGAGGAAGCGGCTGAAGACGATGCCGCCACCGGCCATCTGGCCGACCACGTAGGTGAAGGAGACGACGATCGCGGCGATGGCCGCGACGATGCGCACCGACTCCGAATACCGGTCGCCCACAAACTCGGGCACCGTGAACTTGCCCCATTTACGAAGGTAGGGAGCCAGCAGCAGTGCAAGCAGCACATAACCGCCGGTCCAGCCCATCAGGTAGACGGAGCCGTCGGAGCCCAGGAAGGCGATCAGGCCGGCCATGCCGATGAAGCTGGCGGCACTCATCCAGTCCGCCGCGACCGCGGCGCCGTTGGCGAGGGTCGGGACGCCCTGAGAGGCGACGTAGAACTCCTTGGTCTCCTTCACCCGAGAGCGCCACGCGATGATGATGTAGATGCCGAAGGTCAGGATGATGAAGAAGAAGGTCCAGAACTGAGTCTCGTTCACTTGTAACCACCTTCTTCGTTGCGCTCGGCCACGCCGAACTCGTCATCGATCTTGTCCATCCACAGCGCGTAGACCAGGATCAGGATCACGAAGACGTAGATCGATCCCTGCTGGGCGAACCAGAGGCCGAGTGGGAAGCCGAGGATCACGATGTTGTTGAGCGGCTCGATCAGCAGAATGCCGAAGCCGAATGAGACGGTGAACCAGATGACCAGCAGGGTGATCATCAGTCGGAGGTTCTTCTTCCAGTAGCGCTTGCGCCAACTGGTGTCCTCCGCCTCTGGCGGACCGCCGGAGGTTCCCTCATGTGCCACATCGGACATGGGAGACTCCCTTCTTCCTAGTGCGAGTAGTGCGGGGCGATTCACCCACGCGGATGCGCAGGGACTGGTCTAAGAAAGTCAAAATGTGGCACAAATCACAAGCCCGGGGACCTCCAGCGGTGCATCTGTGTTTGCCAGCGGCGCGAATCCCGCGCTGAGCGGGTCAGTCAAGCAGAATCACCGTTCACCTGCCGGAATACGCCGCTCAGCGCCCGGAAGCCGCCGTTGATCAGTTTCTCTGGCGCATGCTTCGTCTGTGGCGCCGATCACATCTAGGATGACGGCATGACCACGACAGCGGACAAAGGGATCTACGGCGGCATCACCGCGCGGCTGAAGGCTGGCAGCGCCACGGGCTGGGGCGTCTTCCACCCCGGCAGCAAGGCCATGATCCTCGGCGGTCTCATGCTGATCGTCTCGGCCTTCCTTCCCTGGGTCTACCTGCCCTTCATGGCGCAGGTCACCGGGGAGACCTACGCTCTGCGCGGCACCGACGGCCCCGGAGTGATCACCCTGGCGGTGGGCTTCCTGGCCTTCGCCGGCGCGTTCGTGCCGCGCCGCAAGCTGGCGATCGCCCACGCCGGGATCCCAGGCCTGATCGTCACCGGCATCGTGCTGCTGCAGACCTGGAACATCCTCGCCTTCTCGGCCAGCTCCGGCGCCTGGGGCGGGCTCCTGCCCGGCATGGGTCTCGTGCTCGCCGGCGGCGGCGCGGTGGTCCTGCTCAAGTCCTCCTGGAACATGTACCGGACGTGGCTCCCCGCCTGAGGGGACATGGACCTGAGGAGGTGAAACCGTCTTCTGCAGGCTCGACGCCGGAATCCCCCCACCCGGGTCCTCCCTCGGCCGGCGAACACCGCGCCGGTGCCGACTTCCCCGCGGACTCTGACTTTCCCTCTGACAACGAGGTTCGTGACACCCCCGCCGAGGTCGATGCCGCCTTCCGCGCCCAGCGCGGGGTGGCGCTGGCCTACTTCGTCGTCTTCCTGGTGCTGGTGGCCGCCTTCCCGGTGCTGACCATGACGCTGCAGTGGTGGACCCAGGCGCGGGTCTTCGGAGACCTCAGCCCCGGCTTCGTCGCCGCGGCCGGCGGACTCTACCTGGTCTTCGCCATCATCGGCATCGCTGCGGCTCGGCTCAGTGCCTCGGTGGAATCGCGCATGCTCGGGGGTCAACACGGACTCGACGACGACTCCGCCGCAGGGGAGGAGCTCAAGTGACCTCGACCGCGGTGGTGACACTGGCCGCGGTGCTGATCATCGTGCTCGGAGTCTCCTTCATCAGCCGCCCTCGGGGTCCCTCCACCGTGGACTTCTATCTGGCGGGCCAGCGGGTCGGTGTGATGACCAATTCCTGGGCGATCTGCGGGGACTACCTCTCGGCCGCCTCCTTCCTCGGGGTCGCCGCTGCGGTGTATGTCTCGGGTCTGGACGGCGCCTGGTATGCGGTGGGCTTCGCCGCCGGCTTCGTGCCCGTGCTGCTGCTCATCGCGGCTCCGCTGCGCCGCTTCGGAGAGTTCTCGCTGGCCGACTTCCTCGGCCGCCGAATGGATTCGGATCCGGTCCGGCTGGCGTCGGTCGGTGTCGTCCAGCTCGTCATCCTCTGTTATCTGGTGCCGCAGTCGGTGGGTGGAGGCATCACCTGGGAGCTGCTGGTCGGGCAGGGCCTGTTGGGCCTCTCTCCCTACGCGACCGGAGTGCTGCTCTCCACTGCGGTGGTCGCCGTGGTCGTCGCCTTCGGGGGGATGCGCGGGACCACCTGGAATCAGGCCGTACAGTTCCTGCTGCTCTTCGCCGCGCTGGTCTGGCTCGCCGTGGTGGTCACCGCGGACGGCTTCCGCTATGGGGAGGCCGTGCAGAGCCTGAGCGAGGCCCCACTGGCGAATCCCACGCTCGGCGGCGCCGACGGGCAGGAGTGGACGCTGACCGAGGAGACCAACCACATGCACCCGGGGGAGCCGGCGCTCTTCGGTGAGCCCGGCGCCCGCTACGGGCCGCTGGGTCAGGTGGCGCTGGTGGTCACCCTGGGGCTCGGCACCGCCGGGCTGCCGCATGTGATGAATCGGTACTTCACCTCTCCCACCGGCAAGGCCGCCCGCACCACCACCGTCTGGGTGCTGGTGCTCATCGGCGCGTTCTACGCGATGGCGATCATGCTGGGCACCGCCGCCCGGGACATCATCCCTGACGCCGTCGCGGGCAGGCCCTGGCTTCAGGAGCTCACCGTCGACGGAGTGCTGCACACCCCTGAGCACGCGCTGCCGGTGCTGGGCCGGATCTACGGCGAGCAGACCGGGCTGGGGCTGATCGCCGCCGCCGCCCTGATCGCCGCCATGTCCACGGTGGCCGGGCTGCTGCTGGCCTCGGCGGCCACCTGGGGCCACGACGTCTATGAGCGTCATATCAACCCCCGCGCCACGCAGCGCCAGGCAGTGTGGGCCGGGCGGATCACCACGCTGCTGGGCGCAGCGCTCGCGGCGGGACTGGCCATCGCGCTGCGCCCCGAGGCCTTCGCCCCGGCGATGCCCTCGCTGGTCGCGACCATGGTGACCTGGGCCTTCGCCGTGGCCGGCTCCGCACTGACGCCGGTGCTGGTGCTCGCGATCTGGTGGCACCGGACGACGGCGGCCGGTTCCCTGGCCGGGCTGCTCACCGGGGCGACCCTCTCGGTGAGCATGTTCATGACGGCCGGACTGATCGAGGCCGACTGGCTGCGCGAGCTTCTTGCCGCTCCGACCCTGGTGGTCGCGCCGATCACGGTGGCGGTGGTGGTGCTGGTCTCGCTGCGCACCAGGGCCCCCGACGGGGTCCAGGCGCACTGGGTGCGGATGCACGGCACCGCGGCGGATCGCCGCGCCGAACGTATGGCCCGACTGACCCGAGGAGGCGTGGATGCGCGGTAGCGCGATGCTGGCAGCGGGAGTGACGCTGATCTGGATGCTGGTCTATCTCGGCACCCAGGTGTTCGCCGACCCGGCCCTGCCGATGCTTCCCACTCTCGGGCTCGGGCTCGGGCTCACGGTCGGAGCGGTGCTGGGGTACCCGTCGGCGCTGCGCGGGGCCACCGGTCGGCGTCGCCAGCGTCCGGTCTCACCGCGGGAGGTCGAGGTCAGCCGTGGGGTGCGCAACCTCGCCGCAGCGGGACGCTCCATGCCGCTGCGCGCCGGACTCACCCCGGAGGCCGCCCGGCGGACCTGCGAGCTGCTGCGCCCGATGCTCTCCGGTGATGCCGTCTCGATCACCGACCGCGAGCAGATCCTCGCCTATGTGGGACCTGGCGCGGATCACCACCGCGAGGGGGCCCAGATGCAGACCTCCGCGGCCCCGCGCACCATCGCCAAGGGCCGGACCCAGGTGGTCCGCGACCGCGCCGGTGTGGGCTGCCGCAAGCCCGACTGTGAGTTGACCTCCGCGGTGATCGTGCCGCTGCGCGTGGGTGCCCGGGTGATCGGGACCCTCGGGGTGTACCAGGCCGAGGCCGACATCCCGCCGCGTCAGCTGGTCGAGGACATGGCCGCGATGCTCTCGCTGCACCTGGAGCTGGCCGAGCTCGACCGTGAGAAGCAGCTGGCCACCGATGCGCGACTCAACGCGCTGCGCGCCCAGATCAACCCACACTTTCTGTTCAACATCCTCAACACCATCGCCTCGAAGGCTCGCACCCGACCAGATGAGGCCCGCGAGCTGCTGCTGCGGCTCTCCGAGTTCTTCCGCTACGCGGTGCGCCAGGAGGGGCATTACGCCGAGTTCGCCCAGGAGTACTACTTCGTGCGCACCTACGTCTCGCTGGAGCAGGCGCGCTTCGGGGACCGGCTCAAGGTCCGCTATGACATCGACCCGCAGGTGCTCACCACCAGAGTGCCGGTGCTGATGATCCAGCCGCTGGTGGAGAACGCGGTCAAGCACGGCATCGCGGGCAAGCCCGCGGGCGGGACCGTGCATCTGCGGGCCAGAGTGGACCCGCTGGCGCGCACCACGAGCATCCGGGTCAGCGACGACGGCGTAGGGATGGCCCCCGAGGTGTTGGCGCAGATGGCCGACGGAGCCGGTCGCCTCGACGGGAGTGAGACCCTCACCGATGACCCGAAGCATGCCGGTGTCGGCCTGCAGAACATCACCGAACGGCTGAACTCGCTGTTCGGGGACCGCTATGACCTCTCCATCTCGACCCCGCGCTCCGGAGGCACCGTGGTGGAGCTGCAGATCCCGCTTCGGTGACCGCGATCACAGTGACCTGGATGTTCCCCCTATACTGAGTCAATGCACCCACGCGCTCTGATCGTGGACGACGAGGCTCCTGCCCGCGAGGAACTCCGGTTCCTGCTCGAGGAGGTCGGCGGCGTCCAAGTGGTGGGAGAAGCCACCAATGGTGAAGAGGCGCTCCTGCTGCTGAACTCTCTTGCCTACGACCTGGTCTTCCTCGACATCCGCATGCCCGGGCTCACCGGACTGGAGGTCGCGCAGCGGCTGCGCGGCGCGAGTGCTCCCGAGGGCGTGCGCCCGCCTCAGGTCATCTTCACCACCGCCTACCCCGATCATGCCGTGGAGGCCTTTGATCTCGCGGCCGCGGACTACCTGGTCAAGCCGTTCTCCGCCGACCGGCTCCAGCGAGCTGTGCAACGCGCGCTCGCCGGGGCCGAGGCCGCCTCGTCACCGGCCGCGGCGGCCTCAGCTGCGGCAGTTCCGGAGCCCGCCCGGGCCGAGGCCGCCCCCCGACGAAATGCGCAGCAGCTGGTGCGGATCCCGGTGCAGAAGGACGGCCGGACGGTGCTCGTCGACGGTGATGCGATCGTCTACGCCGTGGCGGCGCGCGGCTACGCCTCGCTGAAGCTCACCGATGATCGCGTGCTGGTGTCGTTCTCGCTCAATGAGCTCGAGCGTCGCCTCCAGGGCCATTTCTTCCGGGTGCACCGCTCATATCTGGTCAATCTGCGCTACGTCCGGGAGCTGGTGCCAGACTTCCGCGGTGCACTGGTCCTGGTGCTCAATGATCGCCAGCGCAGCCGGGTAGAGGTCTCCCGACGGCACGCACCCGAGCTGCGCCGTCGACTCGGCGTGTGAGGCCCGGACCCTTCCGGGTGTCCGGTCGTCCCCAGGCGCGCTCAGGGGCGCGGGCGATCTTCGGGAAGATCCTGCGGCAATGGCCTCGTCGGCGCGGTGCGGGTCTGCGGGGGCTGCGCGTGGGGTGCGGCGCCTGCCTGGGTGCCTGGCTGCGCCGGCGCTTCGGGAGTCCGGTCAAGCCCCCGCGGGGTGTTCCCGGCAGCCGGCTGGCGGCTCTGCTGCCCCTTCGTCCTGGAGTCCTTCGCGGCGGTGACGGGATCGCGCGTGGCCTCGGGTCGCTTCGCGGCGGCCGACGGCGGCTGCTCCGTCGCCGGCTGGTGCCCCCACGCCTTGATGCAGCCGAGGACGACATAGGCGATGAGCAGAGCCACCGCGAGCAGCCCGTGCAGGATCATGGTCGCCGTGGCGCCGGCCGCGTCCTGATTGAGGAACGCCAGCACGAACATTCCGATGCTGTGCACGATGGTCAGCTCCATCAGGCCGGGGTAGGCCCGGGGGCGCCAGGCGACGAGGGCGAAGAGCCCCGCGAAGACGATCAGCCCGAAGGCGTGCCACGCTTCCGAGAGAAACGTCTCGGAAGTGGTGAGCTGGAGCTGCGCCAACGACCAACCGGCGAATCCCGCGCAGCCGAGGGCTGAGACGATCAGCAGGGTGCGCCCAGTGGCTCGGCGTCGTGAAGCGGTGACCTCTGCGGCCATGATGAATCCTCTGATCGGTGCGGAGGAGCGGCGCCCGGCACGGTGCACTCCTATGACTTCAGCTTAGGCCCGTCTGCATCGGCTGACCAGTGAGTAGGCACTCTGACGAGGGGTCTGCGGAAATGGACCCTTGTCGACCGACCTCATGGAATGATCCTGACTGTTGCGTGGTTCACACAACACGAGGGCAGGGCTGCCCTCAGACATGTACGCAGGATGAGAGAGGTTGCCGATGGCTACTGTTCCCACGATCACACTCAATGATGGGACCGCGATCCCCCAGCTCGGCTTCGGGGTCTGGCAGGTTCCAGCCGACGACGCCGAGAAGGTGGTCGCCGAAGCGCTGAAGGTCGGATACCGGCACATCGACAACGCCGCCGTCTACGGAAACGAAGAGGGCGTGGGACGCGCCATCGCTGCCTCGGGCATTCCTCGCGAGGAGCTCTTCATCACCACCAAGGTCTGGGTGAACGACTTCAAGGCCGGAAACACCAAGCAGGCGCTGCGCACCTCGCTGCAGAAGCTCGGCCTGGACTACGTGGACCTCTACCTGATCCACTGGCCCTCACCAGCCGACGAGGCCTACCTGGACGCGTGGAAGGCGATGGAGGAGCTCCAGGCGGAGGGACTGACGCGCAGCATCGGTGTCTCGAACTTCCTGCCTGAACACCTCGAGCGTGTGGTCGAGGCCGGCACGGTGATTCCAGCGATCAACCAGGTGGAGATCCACCCTGCGCTGCAGCAGCGCAACATCCAGGAGGCCAACGACCGGCACGGCATCAAGACCCAGGCCTGGAGCCCGCTCGCGCAGGGTGCCGTCTTCGAGGACGAGCCCGTGGTCGCCGCGGCCCAGGCGCACGAGGTGTCTCCCGCGCAGGTCGTGATCCGCTGGCACCTTCAGCGTGGACGCATCCTGTTCCCCAAGTCAGTCACCCCGGATCGGATCGCGTCGAACTTCGACGTCTTCGGCTTCGAGCTCACCGAGGAGGAGCTCTCAGCCATCGACGGGCTTGAGCGCGACGGTCGAACCGGCCCGAACCCGGGTGAGTTCAACCCCTCCTGATCCCGAGCAGGAGGTGTCTGATCCGGCCGGACGCGGCTGGGCAGATGAGAAGGGCGGGCCCCAGTTCATTTGAACTGGGGCCCGCCCTTCTTTCACGTGATCAGATCGCGCAGTGCATCAGCGCTGCGTGTCATCACCCGTGGGCGTGTCAGGATCTGACTCGACCTCGCTGTTTCCGACGGCCTCGTCGTAGATCTGCTCGGACTCCCACTGCTGACCGGTGGCGGAATCCGCGAACTCCGGAGTCGCGAACACCTGATCGGCGATCGGATCGTTGAAAGCGACGTCCTCGTCCCAGCCGATGGTGCCCGTCTGCGGGTTGACCATGGTGGAGTGGGGCGGGACGTCCTGGATCGCGAACACCATGTCGTCGGAGTCGAACGGCGTGGAGATGCTTGATTCCTTGGAGGTGGGCTTGTCCAGTCCGGCCAGAGTTGCTGAGGTGCCTCCGAGGAAGCCCTTCAGCGCAGCGCGCTGACCGGTGAGGATCGAACGCACGTTCCGGTGCACGCCTGGAGCCGAGTCCCCGCCGCCCGGAGCATTGCGCGCGGTGTCGACCAGCGCCGATTTGCTGGCCGTGGGCCGGATGCGGACGTATCGAGGCATCGTCTTCGTCTCGTAGTTGAACATCCGGACCTGAGCGATCACGGCCAGAACCATCACGATGGACATCGGAGCCGCCGCGCTGATCGCAGCGACCTGCAGCACGCGCAGGGAGGCATCTGCGGCCTCTCCGCCTCCGGCTGCCAGCAGCACGATGGCGGTGATCGCGATGAACACAGTCCAGAACACGCGGGTCAGCTTCGGTGTCTCGGTGCGTCCGCCATAGGAGAGCACATCGGTGACCAGCGAGCCGGAGTCTCCGGAGGTGACGAAGAAGATCGCGATCACCAGAATGGCCACCACCGCTGTGATCGACGCCAGCGGCAGCTGCTCGAGCAGGGTGAAGGTTGCACCGACGGTGTCGATGCTGCCGTCTTCGCCCACCATGACACCCTCGGTCACCTGGTACCAGATGCCGGAGGAGCCGAAGATGGTGAACCAGATCAGTCCGACCAGGGTCGGCGCGAGGAGCACGCCCATGACGAACTGACGGATGGTGCGTCCGCGGGAGATCCGCGCGATGAACATGCCGACGAAGGGCGCCCAGCTCATCCACCAGCCCCAGTAGTAGATGGTCCAGTCGGCGGACCAACCGCCATCTTCACCGCCGGCGTAGCTGGCCCCGGTCTCGAACAACAGCTGCGGGAAGGCCATCAGGTACTCGCCCAGGTTGCCTACAAGAGACTGCAGCAGGAACAGAGTGGGACCCGCGATCAGGACGAACAGCGCCAGCAGCGCGGCGAGGACCATATTGAAGTTTGAGAGCCACTTCAGGCCCTTGTTCACGCCGGTGATCACCGAGAAGGTGGCGATCGCCATGATGACCACGACGATCATGGTCAACAGAACGGTGTTCGCCGGATCCTCGATCCATCCCATGAAGCCGAGGCCGGCCGCGATCTGCTGAGTGCCGATCCCCAGTGAGGTCACGATGCCGAAGACGGTGCCGACGATCGCGACCACATCGATCACGTGCCCTACCCAGGACTCGATGAGCTTGCGGCCGAAGATCGGCTCCAGCAGCCACCGCACCGAGAGTGGGCGTCCGCGGCGGAAGGTCATATAGGCCATGCCGAGTCCGATGACCACGTAGATGGCCCATGCATGCAGGCCCCAGTGGAAGACGGACTGGCCCATCGCGGCGCCTATGGCGGCTGACTCGCCCGCCGCGACCATCTCGCCGCTGGCGTCCATGCCGACGGCTCCCGTGACGTCTGGCGGAGCGATGAAGTGCCACAGCGGCTCGGCCACGCCCCAGAAGACGAGTCCGATGCCCATGCCTGCGGCGAAGAGCATGGTGAACCAGGAGCCGAGCGAGAACTCAGGCTTCTCGTCGTCGCGACCCAGACGGATGTTGCCTACCTTGGAGGCTCCGGCCCAGAGGGCGAAGACCACGAAACCGGTGGCGACCAGGACATACCACCAGCCGATGGTGTTCACGATGGTGGCGTTCAGCGTCTCGAAAGCTTCAGCGCCATTGGCTTCGCCCCAGATGGTTGCGAAGATCAGGCCAGCGACGATGATGAGCACGGCAGGGATGAATACGGGCTTGTTCAGGCCGCGCCAGGCGTCAGCCGGCGACCAGTCCCGTAGTCGAGCTTCGGGTTGCGAAGCCATGTGGTCCTCCTCGGTGAAGTGAGAGTGTTCTCTAGTCATGTGCAAGACGATTCAGTGCGCAGCGATCAATTCGTTCCAGACACAGAAAACGACGACGTCGGCTCTCCGGTCGCTGCGGCGGGGTTGGTTCCCTGCGCCAACGCGACTGTCGGCAGAACTCTGCGTCGTCGCCAGAAGTGTCGTGCACTCTCGAATTTGAAGCGTATATCTTCTATTTACACACCCGTTGGTCTTATAATGCAACTGCTGGCGACCGGGGGAGAGTTTCATCACGGCCCGGCCCGGCGGCGGAGGTCGATCGCTCCTCATTTCCACTGTTACGCCTTGGTAACTGTTTCCACAAGTTGCGTTCTGGGCTTGGCACGGCCAGAGTGCCGCATTACGGTGTAACCCATGCCCAATGGCCAGCAACGATCTGAGCTGCGGGCCAGAGGATTCATGCGCAGCGGTTTCTCCAGCTGCCTCGTGGCCGGTCTGCTAGTGGCTGGATCTTCCGGTGCGCACGCCACGACCACCAGCAGCGACAGCATCAGCAGCGAGACCGGGAGCGGCGCCGCCGACGGCGCGACCACCGCTTCCTACTACCCCACCCCGGGGCAGCCCCTCGTGACGCCTGAGTCCCAGGAGTTGACCACGACCGTGGAGAAGGCCGCCGGGGACATCCGGGTGGCTACCCTTCACGCGCAGATCCGCGGGGCCTCCTCCGCGGAGGTCCTTGAAGAGCTCCACGGCGGGATGCATCCGCAGGCCCGGGTCCTGGCCGAGACCGTGCAGGTCAATGCCCCCGACGTGTTGGTGCTGACCGGGCTCAGCTACGACGAGCACCAGCAGATCGCCACGACGGTCAATGACGAGTACCTCTCCCGCGGCCAGAACGGCCAGACCGGCATCAAGTACTCCCATGTATATACGGCGCCGACCAACTCGGGCATCGACTCGGGTGCGGACCTGGACGGTGACGGACGGATCGGTGGCCCCGCCGACGCGCTGGGCTACGGACGGTACGCGGGGGAGCGCGGCATGGCGGTCTTCTCCACCTACCCCATCGCTGAGGATGAGGTCCGCACCTTCCAGGAGTTCCTCTGGCAGGACATGCCGGAGAATTCCATGCCCGCGGACGAGTTCTCCGATCTGGAGAAGTCGGTGCTGCCGCTGCCCAGCACCAGCCTGTGGGACATTCCGGTCGAGGTTCCAGGCGAGGCGGATCACGTGCACGTCGTGGCCACCGATCTCAACGGCCCTCCCGGGCCCACGACGCCCGACGTCGCCCGCAGTGAGGACCAGCGCCGGATGGTCGCAGAGTTCGTCTCCGGAGCATCCTGGTACCTCTATGACGACGAGGGTGCCTATGGTGGCCTCGAGTCCGGCACGCCATTCGTGGTCGCCGGCAGCCTTGCCGACGCGCAGGAGCTTCAGACCTGGCCCAACCGCCAGGTCCCAGAGCTCGCCTCACTGTTGGACGACGGCACCATCCAGGACCCGGGCCCCGAGGCGATCACCGATGAGCCGCTGCCGCAGCGCCGCGACGCTGCCGCAGATCCTCAGGCGACCCACGGACTGACCGGCGGCGATGCCGTGCGATCCTCTTACGTGCTCCCCGCTGCCGCACTCGACGTCGACAGCTCCGGCGTCTTCTGGCCCGCGGAGGGCGAGTTCGGCTTCAACCTGGTGGACCCTGCCGACCCTGACTCGCCGGTCGGGCGACTCGTCTGGCTGGACATCGCCGGGAGCTGAATGGCTTCCCATCTGGTCGGGGTCACGCCCTAGACTGAGGCCATGAAGAAGTCTTCGGGGAACGGGAAACTCATGGGTGCTGCAGCCTCCGGCTTCTTCGCCCAACAGACGGTATCCATGGTCAAGGGTCACGCCTTTGACGATTCCGGCAAGCTGACCCCACGTGCCGAGACCTGGCTGACCCGGGCGGTCACCGTGCAGCGGCCGCTGGTGCTGGCCAATCTGCGCAGGCTGCGCAAGGCGCACCCCAGCCTCTCCAATCACCAGCTGGCCGCCCAGCTGGACAAGGACTTCACCCGCGGAATGACCGGCGGAGGCGCCCTGATCGGCGCTACCGCGGCAGTGCCTGCAGTGGGCACCGTGACCTCACTCGGACTCTCCGCGGCGGCCACGGGAAGCTTCCTCGAGGCCTGCGCGCTCTACGCGCAGTCGATCGCTGAACTCTCAGGAATCAGCACCGCAGACCCCGAACGGGCGAAGCTGCTGGTGATGGGTGTGATGCTCGGCGATCAGGGCCGCCAGCTCTTGGGGGAGCTCTCCCAACAGGCGGGCGGCAAGGGTGCCGGCCCGTTCTCCTCCCTGGTCCCGATGAACAGCTCCGCCAACTCCTCCGGGGTGTCCGGACTGGTGGTCAACCAGATCAAGCGGCAGTTCATGCGCCGATTCTTCATCCGCTCGGGCACGACGATGATCGGCCGCGCTATTCCCTTCGGCATCGGGATGGTCGTCGGAGGCGCCGCGAACCATCGACTGGCCAGCCAGATCGTGAAGTCTGCCCACAAGACCTTCGGTGAGCTGCCCGAGCAGACGCCCGCGGCCCTGGTGGCGGACATGAAGCGAGCGCTGGAGCGCGAGCGGCTGCGCGCCGAGCGCAAGGAGCGCCGCGGACGCAAGCGCGAGATCCTCGCTGCGCGTGGATCCCAGAAGCGCCGCGGCGACAGATCCTCCGCCGACGCGCTCGAAACCACCCGCCCCATGGCAGACGCGCCCCGGCGCTGAACACCCACCCCCACACCGCGAGGTCATTCACTCCATGTTCACTGAAGCTTTCCCGAATGTGCCACCCGATCGACGCGCCCCGTTGTCCCTCTAGGCCCAGTCTGGAACTGTGACATTGGAACTCGCCCAGAACCAGGAGTCCGGCGGCGCGCTTCGGCCGGCTCCACCGGTCAGCCTGGACACCGCGCTGCTGCACGATCATTCTCCGGAGGATCCGCTGGATCTCGGTGCACCAACGGACTCCCGCGGTCGGCGGGCAAGGGTCTTCGCGCACCGGGGGGCTTCAGGACTGTTTCCCGAGCACACCCGTGCGGCCTACCGCCGGGCGATCCAGGAGGGTGCAGACGGCCTGGAGATCGACCTGCACCTGACCGCTGACGGTGAGCCGGTCTGCTTCCACGACGCCACGGTTGACCGCACCAGCAACGGCACCGGCTCGGTGGCGGAGCTCAGTCTGGCCCACATGCGCAGCCTCGACGTCACCAGTTGGAAGACGCCGAAGCTTCCCGGCGACTACGGCACCCAGCATCAGCAGCTGATGACCCTCGCCGACGTCCTGGAGCTGATGATCGACGCCGGTCGCGATCTCGACCTCGCCGTGGAGCTGAAGCACCCCTCGCCATATGGGGATCGGCTGGAGACCAAGGTGCTGCGCACCTTGCTGCGCTTCGGATGGGACCCAGAGACCTCGGCGATTCCCGCCGGTGAGTTCGGCCAACATGCAGTGACCGTGTCCTTCATGAGCTTCTACCCCGGATCCCTGCTCTACCTGGCGGACATGGTGGCCCCGGACAAGCTCTGCGCCCTGCTCAGCTCGGTCACCGAGGCGCAGGTGCAGAAACGGCTGGAGAAGATGCCGCTGGCGACGGCGGTCCGGCCCGTGGTGGCCGCCGTGATGCGCGGAACCCTTCGCGACTCCGAGACGCTGGTCTGGAACGGACGGGCCGGAATCGCTGGTCCCGGACTCGCCTACGTCAAAGACCATCGGGCCGAGGTCAAGGCCTGGGTGGCACGGGGCTCTCGGCTTCGCGTATGGACGGTCGATGCCCCGCAGGACGCAGCGCTGCTCATCGATCTCGGGGTTCAGGAGATCACCACGAACTACCCCGCACGACTGTTGCAGACGGTCGCCTCTGCCGGCTGAGCGCGCCGAGTCCCTGCGCCGAGCCCGACGAACCCTCGGATCAGCGGCGTTCGGATGACGCGGCCACCCGCGGATGTCTCAGTCGACATGGAGCGATATCATGGGCCCAAGCTGACCGCCACGGCCTCCAGGAGCTCATCATGAACCCCGCACCGCACCGTGAAACCCCAGACAGCGCCTCCCTGCGCAGCGGTCGCGCGTCCCACCCGCCCGCGGCAGAAGAGACACCGCGCGCGGCCCGTTCGGCGCGGGGCAGAGTCCGCGGCGTCGTCGTCGGTGTGGACGGCTCGGAGCAGTCGCTGCGCGCCGCGCACTGGGCCGCGGCCGAGGCTCATCGCCGCCAGCTGCTGCTGACCGTGGTCACCGCGTATTCGATCCCGGCCTTCGCCGCCTCCTCGATGGACGGCGGCTACGCGCTGATGGATGACTCGGCGCTGCGTCAAGGCTCAGAGAAGGTCATCGAGCAGGCCGCGGAATTCCTGCGTGACTACCCCGGGGAGGTCCGCTACGAGGTCGAGTCGGGGGACCCGGCCGGAGTGCTGCTGGACTACTCCCACGACGCCGTGGTCCTGGTGGTCGGCAGCCGCGGCCGGGGCGGGTTCCTCGGGCGGCTGCTCGGGTCTGTCTCATCTGCGCTTCCGGCCCACGCCAAGTGTCCGACCGTCCTGGTGCCGCTGAAGTTCTCCTCCAAGGAGTCCAATGCCGTGACCACCGCCACCGGAGCCATCCCGCTCGTGGGTGGGCCGGCCCAGGGCGCGACGACGACTCATGCGACTCCGCCGGGCAGCGCCGCGCCCGCCTCGGTGATCGCCGAGGGTGCGCACCCGATCCGACCCAAGGACTCGCGTCCGGTGGCGGCAGGCGTGGACGGATCGGACTTCGGTCGCGTCGCCGCGCTGGTGGCCGCCCGTGAGGCCAGCGAACGGGGAACCAGCCTGCGCATCGTGTGCGCGCTGCCGCCGGTGGGCGCGACGCTGGTCTGGATCCCGACCAGCATCGACAACGACGCGGCGCTGCAGGAGCTGCGCGAGAAGCTCGAAGCGGGTCGACTCTGGCTGCACAGCCACTACCCGGAACTGCAGATCGAAGCCGAGGTGATCGACGGCACCGCCGTGGATGTCCTGGTCCAGGAGACTCGTGGCGCGCAGCTCACCGTCATCG
The DNA here is from genome assembly GCF_022565855.1 of Nesterenkonia sp. AY15. NCBI lineage: Bacteria > Bacillati > Actinomycetota > Actinomycetes > Micrococcales > Micrococcaceae > Nesterenkonia > Nesterenkonia sp. AY15. The sequence continues at coordinate 345,350 of NZ_JAJOYV010000003.1, forward strand.
GCACACGCGGCCGTGGTGGTTTCGCGGGGATGCTGCTGGGATCTACCTCCCAGGGCGTGCTGCACCACGCGGAGGGCCCGTTGATGGTGGTCCCGGACAACGAGGACACGCGGCTGGAGGACCGCCCTGAGTTCGGACCGATGCTCGGAGACTGACGCTCCCCGCTTGACCCAGACACAGAGAAATGAGGGCCCCCGGTGTCCGACGCCGGGGGCCCTCATCATCTTCATCTTCGATCCGTCTCGCCGCCCTACCGCGAGCGGGAGAACCAGTGAGAGGTCATTCAGTTGTGCGTGTGGTGGTTCAGATCATGCGGCGCACGACTGAGGGTGTCTGGTAGACCGAGCGGACCTGGAGTCCACGAGCGGGGTTCGAGGCATCGACCATCTGGCCGTTGCCGAGGTAGATGCCCACGTGGCCCGGTGCAGAGGCGCTGCCGAAGAACACCAGGTCCCCGCGGCGCATGTCACCCACGGAGACTGCCCGTCCCTCGTTGACCTGGCTGAACGTGGTGCGGCTCATGCTGACTCCGGCCTGTCCGAAGGCCTGCTGCACCAGGGAGGAGCAGTCAAAGGCATTCGGACCGTTGGCGCCCAGCACGTAGCTGACGTCGCCGCGGTTGGCCTGCGCGACGGCCCAGTTGATCGCAATCTCAACACCGTTGGAGTTGCTGCTGGCCGGGACCACGTTCGAGGACTGCGCCTGGCTCTGTGCCGGGTTCTGTGCCGGGGCAGGCGCGGGGGCCTGCGTGCGCTCCGGGACGGGCGCAGGGGCCCGGGTGGGCTCCGGCTCTGGTGCCGGCTCGGGCTCAGGTTCTGGTTCGACCTGGGCTGCGAGGTAGTCCACGTGCCAGCGCATCTTGTTCCACGAGGCATTTCCGTCCGCGTTGGTCAGTGCTCCGTTGCTCAACACTGCCCGGTAGTAGTCCTGAGCGCCTCCGCTGAAGGAGGCCTCAAGCTCAGCGCCCTCGCGCATCAGCGTCTGCATGCTCGTGCTGAGACTGCTGAACGACGCGATCGTGGGCTCCGGTGCAGGCGCAGTGGCCGGCGCAGGCCGTGGCTCCTCGGAAGGTGCGGCTTCCCCGGCCGCACCTTCCGAGGAAGTCTCTTCAGCGGCGGCCTCTTCGGCTGCTGCCTGCGCGGCGGCGGCCTCTTCGGCCGCTGCCTGCGCGGCGGCGGCCTCTTCGGCTGCTGCTGCTTCGGCCGCTGCCTGCGCGGCGGCGGCTTCTTCAGCTGCTGCTGCCTCTTCGGCTGCTTCTTCAGCGGCGGCCTCTTCGGCTGCTGCTTCTTCAGCGGCGGCCTCTTCGGCGGCTGCTGCTTCGGCCGCTGCCTGCGCGGCTGCTGCCGTTTCGGCGGCCTCCGACTCTTCAGCTGCGGCCTCAGCTGCTGCCTCAGCTTCTTCCGCGGCGGCGGCCTCGGCCTCTGCTGCTGCCGCCTCTTCAGCTTCGGCGGCCTCCTCAGCGGCTTCATCGGTGATGCGAGTCTGCTCGGCGTCTGCGCGAAGCGCGGTGATCCGGTAGCTCAGCTGCTCGTGATCGACTTTGCCGTTCTCGTCGACGAACTCACTGTTGCCGAGGATCTGCTCGAAGAAGCTCTGCAGGTCACCTTCCCAGCCCTCAAGCTCCATCAGGTTCTCGAGGAGCTCCTGGAGCCGCTCACCGACCTGTTCGACGTCGGTGCGGGTGGTCTCGGTGGCGCGCTCGGCGTTCGCGCTGGCCTCAGCGGCGCTGGTGGAGTTCTGGCGAGCCTGTTCGGCAAGGCTCTCGGCCTCGGCGGCCTCCTGCTCTGCGGCGATGGCGTCTTGTTCAGCCTGCTCCTGAAGCCGTGTGTCAGTCGCGGCGTCGGCCAGGCTGTCCTCTTCGGTGAGCAGGACCTCTGCGACGGAAGTCTCAGGTTCCTGGTACTCCTCCACGGCAGCCGCCTGAGTCTCCTCAGCGGCCGTGCGCGCTTCATCGGCTGCAGCGGCAGCCTCATCGGCGTCGACCTGTGCCTGTACGGCGGCCTGGTGTTCTTCCTGCATTGCAGATTCCAGCTCCAGCGCACGTTGGCTGGCCTGGGAGATCCGGTCAGAGATCTCGTCGATCATCTGTTCGGTGGCCTGGGACGAGTCCCGGGCGGTGGAGATCTCTTTGGCGGATGGAACCGCGGGGAGTTCAGTCAAAGTGACTGAGTCGGCGGAATTCTTATCATTCTGTTCGACGGCATTGGCGGCGCGATCGGCCACCAGATCGGGGAGAGTTGTCCCGACCAACGCTGTCGTCACGACGGCGGCAGTAATTGCGGCCACCGCAAGATTGCGACGGTATTTCACGGTAGATCCTCACTTAGTCCTCACTGGGGAAGCGCCGCAGCCCGTCTCACAGGGCAAGGTTCGAATCGCGGTTGCCTCAGCTCTTGGACTCACGTGACCAGGCGGACCCAGGGAAAGACAGTTTAAAAACCCTCAATCAAAAAGGTGATCGCCGTGCGGTGATAGCCGTGTGATCCAGAGGCCGAAGCGTAACGATGGGAAACGCGATTCGAGCCTTTTGGCGCTACGCCGGTAACGATAGTTGTGGATTTGTCATCTTGGCAACAGGCCGTGTCGTTCCTGTGATCAAGCTATGGAGGGCTACTTCCCTGTCATTCCGGGGATCTAGCGGCACAAAGCCTTAGTTGCAACCTTCAAGTAGGTTGAAGGTTGAGCCTCCCCGACATTGCAATGACACTGTGCTAATAGCGTTATAGGTGGCGGCCGATATCCTCGGCACCGCTGTATTCAGCCCCAGCCGAGACGATGCAGAGTGTCATCGTCGATCCCGAAGAAGTGGGCCACCTCGTGGATCACCGTGATCGTGATCTGATCGAGCACTTCCTCGCGGCTGTGGCACATCTGCAGGATCGGCTCCTTATACAGCGTGATGTGATCCGGCATGGACCAGCCTTCCCCGCCGCGCTCAGTGAGTGGGGTCCCCTCGTAGAGCCCCAGCAGCACCGTCGAGGGATCCTCCCATGACTGTGGTTCGTATCGGTCCTCGACGAAGACCGCCACATTCTCGAGCTGGTCGGCCAGTTCTGCGGGAATGCTGTTCAGGGCTTCGGTGGAGGCGGCGTCAAATTCCTCGTCGCTCATGGGAAAGACCATGGCTTCATCCTAGAGAGACCCGCACCCAGAGGGGGTCTTCGCCGGCGGATTTGCTCTCCGGGGGTGCTGGACCTAAACTTTTACAGGTTCCCACCAGGGATCGGGCCCCCATCGTCTAGCGGCCTAGGACACCGCCCTTTCACGGCGGCGGCACGGGTTCGAATCCCGTTGGGGGTACTCCGGTGAAACGGGGACTGCGATGGCAAGTCGCGGATCATGGTCTTGAATCTCACGGAAGTGTGATTTGGATCGAAGGGGTGGGACTGGTAAGGTTTCACTTCGTGCCAAGCGGCACAAAGTAAGGCCCTGTAGCGCAGTTGGTTAGCGCGCCGCCCTGTCACGGCGGAGGTCGCGGGTTCAAGTCCCGTCAGGGTCGCTTCACTCTCTGTACAGAGAATCTGGGCGGAGAGCGAGTCGTCGTCGCAGTTGGCGATTTATGGCTCTGTAGCTCAGTTGGTAGAGCGTTCGACTGAAAATCGAAAGGTCACCGGATCGACGCCGGTCGGAGCCACCTTTACCCGGTATCGGGTGAGAAAACCCCTGGATCTCCAGGGGTTTTCTTGTGTCTGGGGTCAGGTGCGAACCTGCATCCAGTCGCGCATTCCGGAGATCCCGGATATTCAGGTCAGTCCAGCGAGCTGCTTCTCTACGACTCTGGCTGCATCCGTGGCCGCCTTCAGCGTCTATGCAGACGACACGGGTGATGGAAGGATTCCAGGGCCTGTGATTCCATCTCGCCCGCACAGTGGGATGCCCGAGTGCTCGGGAAGCCGTAGAAGAGGCGCAGCAGCTTGTACTTCACAGATGGGTGGAGCCTGGAAGCGTGCGCTTCCAGGCTCCACCCATCTGAAGTATTCATCGCTCTCTAGCGCTTCTTGGCGTTGCGATAGGCCTCAACGATGTCGCGGTGCAATCGGCCCCGCGTGGAGACCTGATAACCGTTGTTCACCGCCCACTCACGAATCTGCCGAGCCTCATTCTGCGGTGACGGAGGGGCAATGACCCGCCCCTTGCGGATGTACTGCTTCAGCGTCTCACGCAGCTCCTTCGTGTGCTCATCGCTGAGGTCGATCTCGTAATACCGAGCATCCAGACCAAAAGCCACGGTCTCTTTCGCTTCACTGCCGTCAAGATCATCGACGAGCACCACTTCAATCCTCTGAGCCATATTCAACACCTCACTGCTTAATCGAGGATGAGGCAGTACCTGCCTCGTCCATCGCATCGACTCCTGCAAGGAGAAGTCCTGCAGAAGGTATAGCTAATGATGGTTACTCCGGAAAGGTGCCCTGCGTTCAAGCTTGTCCCAAATAAAAAAGTTAATTCGAAAGAAGAGTAGATGTCCGGGCATGAGTGCCCGACAGGTTGGCTGAACCGTGGGTCTGGTCATATAAAGCAGAGACACATTTACCACCCTCGTCTTATGGGTGGCACGAGAATCATCACTGATCACGAGCTGGTCAGGGTCGGCGAAAGGTTTAGTGCGAGGGGCTGAAGCTTCCCGCTTGTTTGTGAGATTTATCACATTCGATGGACCCCGGATGGTTTATGGATACTCTGGTAGAGATTTAGTTCAAATTTTTATTAGCTATTCGTTGCTAGTCAGCCTCCTTGCACGGAGCCCGGCTCTGGCAACGGGAAGGCCCGTTCCGATGCCTGATCAACTGACCGTGAAAAGCAGCTTCTGTGCGAGTCTTCCCGTCGCCAGCACCAGAGCGCACAGCTGGCCCGACCGGAGGTCACTGGCCGGCTGGAGACGGTCAACGGCGGACTGGGAAGGAAAGCCAGTGGGCGTCGTGGGGCTCACCCGCACCGCCGGGAAGCGCAGACTCTCGTCGTGGCCAGGTCCAAGGTTCCCTGTTTCTCCAGCGATCCGGGGTCCGAACGCACAGCAGTTTCACCGCTTCGGCACCTGTCCGGGCCGTGACGCCATGGGGTGCAGCGCTCAGAGAAATGAATCCCGGAGTCCTGAGGCACCAGAGGGAGCTTTCGATGCGTCACGAAGGTGAGGCGCCCTTCGACGTCTGTGCAACGTTCGCTGTCCACGGGTCTGCTCTTTTTGCGTTCGCACTCAACGCGCTGGGTGACCGGGCCGAGGCGGAAGACTGTGTTCAGGAGGTCTTCATCCGTGCCTGGCGGAACAGAGGGCAGTACAGCAGTGAACGGGGCTCGGTGAGAACCTGGTTGTTCGCCATCGAACGGGACCTCGTCGCGGACGCGTTGCGAGCTCGCGCTCGGCACCCGGCGCGATCGGGTCCGGAGGGGAGCGAGGGGGCGACCGAGCCGGTGACAGAGGATCTCCTCCTCGTGGAGCGGTTGGACCTCTATGCGTCTCTGGCTACGCTCACGTCCGAACACCGCGAGGTCATCGTTGCTGTTCAACTGCACGGCGTTGGATATCAAGAGCTTTCGGAACAGACAGGAGTTCCGGTCGCGACCTTGCGGACGCGCATGTACTACGGGCTGAGATCGCTGCGGACGGCACTGGAAGTCTGAGAATGCGATCGAGCGCAGTGCGGTCGGCAAGGTGCGAGCGGTCTCCGCGATGATGAACGCCTTCCTGGTTTCGGCCTTCGCGGACCTGGCGTGCATATGCGCGAGCTCGACCGCGTCGGTGGCCCGGGTGACCGCCACAGGCGGGGCACCGATCGTTGCCGATTGATCCACCCACGATCAGCGCTGCGCCATGATCATCGGTCAGCGCAGCGCCACGGCACTGCTTCCGGGACACTGTCGGGAAGAAATTTCGGATTGACCTTGAACGCGCTCGCAGTTAGTGACGTATCACCCCTATGGACCCTTCACCATGCGGCACCGGGTCCTCTAAGTGGTGCCACAAAACCATGAGGCGCTGACGTCTCCAGCCGAAAAGGTGATTGATTGTTCTATACGAAGGCTCGCCGAGCACCCTCCCCACGGCGACCCGGGAACTTGCACTCAAGATTCACCCGTCGCACGTGCGACGGGAAGAACTGCCTGGACGCGGAGAAAGACGCCGAGCAGTACGCCCCGATCACCGCGCTCGGTTGGTCTCGGGCCCACCGAGGCGGGCATATGGTCAGGCTTCGTTGTCAGGAGGGTTATGGATGCCGATGAACTTCGGGTGACCTACCTTCCGAAGCTTGAAGCCAATGGTGCGGTGGGGGATTCCATCGCGCGCACTATCCGGGTCCTCAGCTCCCAGCGCAGACTGCAGACCCTGCTCGACGCCAGCAACGTCGTGGCCAGCGATCTCGACCTGGAACATGTTCTGCGGCGCATCGCCGAGGAGGCCAGGACCGTCGCGGACGCCGAGTACGCCGCACTGGGCGTCATCGCCGCTGATGGCTCCCTCGAGCGGTTCATCCACGTCGGGATGGCGC